>NZ_CP170198.1:532500-1177500 GCF_042434915.1 Aquimarina rhodophyticola | reverse complement strand
AATCAGGTCAGACGTATCAAAATATAAAGGCTTATCCACTCGCAGTCCATAACTAAGTTTAAAATCCTCGGTTAAATTCCACTCTTCCTGCAAGTAAACCGCTAGTTGACCAACATTTAACTCTGCCAATTTCCATCCTCCATCATTACCCTCACCTGCCGCATTATTATTTATAAATGCATTCTGAGCATCTATAAAATCCGTTCGTATTTGTCCATTAGGATCATTAACTTCATCTATAAAATCCTGAACATTATCAGATGTTGGAAAGAAAACTCCACGGCCACCATACCCGGCTAAGTTGAAAGAATTCTTAAATCGAAACATTTCAAAAGAAGCTCCTGCTGTAATTGTATGATCCCCAATAAAAATGGTCAAGTTATTAGTTGCCTGAATCACTTTTTGATCTAATTTATTATTAATGGAGAAAGGCTCGTGTCCAGCAATGATATAATTGGATCTACTTCCATCTTGTATTGTAATCGTTGGAGCTGGACTTGATAACGGATTTCTAAAATCATCAAAATGTGTATAGCCTGCTTGAAATTTATTAGAAACTCTATTTGAAAAAGTAGAATTTACCTCTAATTGAAACGAGTTAATACGGTTATTAATTTCATATCCAGAATTTTCAAATTGTAATGTTTGAAAATTTGGTCCCCTAATACCTAAAGCTGTTGGATGTGCTGGCTTTTCCTTCGAAGCCGTTAAGAAATTATAAATTAGCGCTGCACGGTGCTTATCATTGATATTCCAATCTAATTTAAAAATTCCCTTTGTAGATTCAGAATCATAAGTGAACCCTCTAAATGCACCTGGATCGTAACCTAAAGATTGTAATGCATTGCTCACTGCTATTAAATCAGATTCTAACACTCTAGACTCATTTACTGCGCCACTGTTTGTATTTGGAACCCAAGATGACCCTAAATCTGTTCTTTGATCTCTCTCTGCATTAGCAAAAAAGAATAACTTATTTTTGATAATTGGTCCCCCAATACTAAAACCATATTGTATTTGCTCTAAATCTGCTTTAAAAACTTCATTTCCTTTTACTTCGCCGCCCGTTAGGTCTTCATTTCTAAAGAAACCGTATGCTGTACCTTTAAATTCATTTGTACCACTCTTGGTAACCGCATTTACAGAAGCTCCTGTAAAACCAGATAAGGTAACGTCATAAGGTGCGGTAGAAACTTGGATTTGCTCTATGGCATCTAGCGATATGGGTTGAGAATCTGTTTGCCCACCAGGTGTGGCTGCATCCAATCCAAATGGATTATTAAAAACTGCACCGTCTAGACTAAAATTATTATACTGATCATTGCGACCTCCAAAAGAATTACCGCTAGCAGTTGGCTCTAATCGTGTAAAATCTGCAGCAGATCTAGAAATAGTTGGTAAGGTAGTTAACTCACGTCGTCCAACACTTGTTTCTGCACCCGTACGTTCGCTACTAAAGGTTGCATTTTTATTAGACGTGATGACAACCTCTTCTAATTGGTTACTATCTTCTACCAAATAAATATCAAAGTTAGAAGTCTCACCTAATTGAAGATATACATCAGTTATAGTTTGCTTTTGAAACCCTATATAACTAACTGTAATTTGATATGGACCTCCAACACGCATATTGATGAGATTAAATCTCCCATCAAAGTTAGTAACACCGCCATAGTTAGTCCCCGTAGGCATGTGTTGTACAGTAATATTGGCGCCAGGTAAAAGTTGCTTAGCATTATCGTAAACAACACCCGATATATTGGACGTAGTTACCTGCGCACTTAGCGTCGTAACAATTCCAAATAACAAAACAAATAAAATGATCCCCTTCTTCATGTGAAAAATTAATAAATTAAATAATAGCCTATAATTAAAACACAAAAAATCGCTCTAACGAGCGATTTTTTGATATGTGATTTTGATATTTCAAGTAATTTATGCTTGAGGAATTACTTCAAAAGCTACCGATGTTATTACAGCTCTATGCAATCGCACAGCAGCTTCATATTGACCAAGTCGTTTTATAGTACCCCCTGGTATGGTAATAAATTTCTTTTCTATATCTATTCCTTCTTTTGCAAAAGCTTCTGCAACATCAGCGTTAGAAATAGATCCAAACAATTTATCTCCTCCACCAACTTTTGCAGTTAGTTTTACTTCAAGATTTCCTAATTTTTTAGCAATTTTCTCTGCTTCTTCAACTTCTTTCTTTTCTTTAAATGCACGTTGCTTTAACGTTTCAGAAAGTACTTTTCTTGATGAAGGAGTAGCTAAAACAGCCAAACCTTGAGGTATTAAATAGTTACGACCATAACCATTTTTCACTTCTACTATATCGTCAACGAATCCTAGATTCTCAACGTCTTTCTTTAATATAAGTTCCATAATGTTATGACGATTTTTATTTTAATAAATCTCCAACATAAGGCATTAATGCCAAATGACGAGCTCTTTTTACTGCTACACTTACTTTACGCTGATATTTCAAAGAAGTACCAGTTAATCTACGAGGTAAAAGTTTACCTTGTTCATTTACAAAAGCCATTAAAAAGTCTGGATCTTTATAATCGATATACTTGATACCAGATTTTTTGAAACGACAATATTTTTTAGCTTTTGTTGTATCTATATTAAGAGGAGTAAGATATCTAATTTCTCCGTCCTTCTTTCCTTTAGCTTGTTGTTCTATAGATGCCATACGAATTACGCTTTTTGTTTGTTTCTATTTCTTCTTTTTCAGCCCAAGCAATTGCATGCTTGTCTAGACGTACAGTCAAATAACGCATTACACGCTCATCTCTTCTATACTCAACTTCCAGAGTATTGATAGCCTCACCTGGTACAGTATATTCAAATAAGTGATAAAAACCACTTTTCTTGTGTTGAATAGCGTAAGCAAGCTTTTTAAGCCCCCAGTCCTCTTTTGATATCATCTTGGCGCCGTTAGAAATAAGAATATCTTCGTACTTCTTAACTGTTTCCTTTATCTGTTCATCAGATAAAACGGGATTCAAGATGAAAACAGTTTCATAATGATTCATAAAAATATGTTTTAATTAATTTGCTGCAAAAGTAAGGTTATTTTTAATATATTCAAACAATTTTTGCACTTCGATGAAACACTCTTTTTATCGGTTAAATGCGAGAATTGTTTGCCCAAATAAGATATATTGCTTAATATTGTATTGAAATTAACTAAGACAAGTGGAACAAACCCAATTAAAATGCGCTGTTGTAGACGACTCGCGCCTTCAGAGACTTGCTATCGTTAAACTGATAGATGAACATCCTTCACTAGAATTGGTAGCAGAATGGAACAATGCTATCGAAACAAAAAATGGTTTATTAGATATAACTGTAGACCTTTTGTTTCTTGATATTGAAATGCCTATTCTAACTGGTTTCGATCTACTTGATGATTTAGAAAACAAACCTCATATAATATTTGTTACAGGTAAAACAAAGTATGCCTTTAAAGCTTTTGATTATGATGCGGTGGATTACTTGCGTAAACCTTTAAAAAAGGATCGTTTTAATGCAGCTGTAGAAAAAGCTTTAAGTATGACTCGTATCAATACTGAGCAAGCTGTGGTCGAAGATGATGATTATATTTTTGTAAAAAGCAATCTTAAAAAGCGTAAAATTTATTTGAGTCAACTAAAATATGTTGAAGCTCTTGGTGATTACGTTAAACTCATCATGGAAGACGGTGATCCAATCGTCGTACTTGCAACTATGAAATCATTTGAAGCAGAGTTACCTAGTGAACGATTTTTAAGAATTCACAAATCGTATATTGTAAATTTGGATAAGGTAGAACGGTACAATTCTAGAAATATCGAAATTGCTGATGAGAAAATACCTTTAAGTAGACATAAAAAGCATTCACTTATAGAAGCTTTAAACGGTTAATTTTTTTTTAGCCTAATTCAACTATATTTAATATACTTTTGCTTAATAGTAATATTAGTATACGTCTACATTTATAATTAAACGTACTCCAGAGAATTCTTTGATGCTTTGAAAGGTTATCAGTACTTTTTGAAGTACACTTTTAGTTTTTTGTAGAGATTGACCCGATGGGATTTTTATCAAAACATGTTTATGATACTGATTTCTTATTCTTGCTATTGGTGGAAACTCGGGACCTAAAACATTTTCTTTAAATATAGTCGTTAACGATGTTCCCAACCACTGCATACTGGTATTAACACGATTATAATCTTTATGTCTAGCTGTAATTTTAATAAGTCTATAAAACGGGGGATACTTATATTGTTTACGTTCTTCTATTTGATCGCGATACATATTACTATAATCATTGACTGTCACTTGCTGTAATATCTGATGATATGGATTGTAGGTTTGAATAAGTACTTTTCCCCTTTGCTTAGTTCTTCCTGCCCTACCCGCTACTTGTTGAATTAATTGAAAACTTCTTTCATAAGCCCTGAAGTCAGGAAAATTAAGTAAGTTATCGGCGTTCATAATACCAACTAATTGTACTTTTCTAAAATCCAAACCTTTGGATAGCATTTGCGTTCCCACCAAAACATCTATTTCTTCTTGTTCAAAACGTGTAATAATTTTTTGGTAGCCATGTTTACCTCTGGTAGTATCTTGATCCATTCTGGCAATGACACGCTCGGGAAATACTTCTTGTAATTCTTTTTCTATTTGCTCGGTTCCAAAGCCTTTTGTAGATAATTCTGAACTGCCACATGCTAAACATTGCAGTAGCATTGCCATATGATAGCCACAATAATGACATCGCAATTGATTTTTGAAATTATGAAATGTGAGACTCACATCACAATTGGGACATTGTGGAGAATGCCCACAGGTATTACATTCAACCACGGGTGAATACCCTCGTCTATTTTGAAATAAAATGACTTGAAATCCATCGTTTAATGTATGTTCTATTGCATTAATTAGTGTATCACTAAAATGCCCTGTCATTTGTTTTTTCTTATATTTGACTTTTAGATCTACTAAGTTCATTTCTGGCATTAAAACATCCCCATACCTTCTATCCAAGATAACCAAGCCATATTTTTGCTGTAAAGCATTATAATATGTTTCTATTGAAGGAGTTGCAGAACCCAATACTATTTTAGCTTTAAAAATTTGCCCTATAACAATAGCTGTGTCCCTAGCGTGATATCGTGGTGCTGGATCATGCTGTTTAAAACTGGTTTCATGCTCCTCATCTACTATAATTAATCCAAGATCTGCAAAGGGCAAAAATATAGATGAGCGTGCACCAATTATCACTTTTGCCTTTTCGGAATTATTCTTCACATTATGCCAAACTTCTATGCGCTCGTGAACTGTAAATTTGGAATGGTAAACACTTAAAGAAGTACCAAAAAAGTTTTGTAATCTAGTTATTAATTGAGTTGTTAAGGCTATTTCTGGTAGTAGATATAGTACTTGTTTTCCTTTAGCTAATTCTTCTTTTATTAATTTTACATATACCTCGGTTTTCCCAGATGATGTAACTCCATGAAGTAAACAAACCGATTTAGTTGTAAACTCTTTTTTGATTGCTTCAAAAGCTTGATTTTGTGATGCGCTTAGTTTTTTAATTGATTTTTGATCTTCTTCCTCATAGGATATTCTATCTTGACGTAACTCATAAATATCTAAAACTTCTTTTTTTACTAAGCTTTTTACAACCGTAACTGTTGTACTCGCTTTCTGCAATAATTCTTTTAATTTTATTGGTTTGTTGGTTTTTGCTGTAAGAGAAAATAAATTTAAAATAATTTCTCGTTGCTTAGGAGCCGTAGACAGTTGATCCAGCAAATTCCTAAGTATTGTTTCGTCCTCATATTTACTTTGTAAACGAACAAATTTTACAAGTTTTGGCTTATATTGTTCATACATTTCTTCTTTTATAAGCACCACCCCCTTTTCTATTAAACCATTAATCAAAGGAAGTACCGTTTTTTTACCTGTAATTTTTACAATTTCATCAATTTTGAGCAAACTTTGATACTGTAATGCTTCATAAATCAAAAATTCATTATCGTTTAATTCTTTTTCGTCACCAATAAATTTATCGTTTTTTAGCACTAGCGTCTCACTTTCTAATAAAAAAGCACTAGGCAGCGCAGCACGCATCACTTCGCCTGGAGCGCACATATAATATTCGGCAATCCATTTCCATAATTTCAATTGTTTCTCTGTGACGATAGGTTTATCATCCAAAATATGTTCAATCTCTTTGGCTTCATAAACCTGCGGAGCATTATTATGTTTACTAACCACGAGGGCTGCATAGATTTTACTTTTACCAAATTGCACGCCTACACGCATACCTAATTTCAAAAAATTAAACTCTTTTTGTGAAACTTGATACGTAAAATTATTAGAAACGGGAATAGGGAGAATTACATCAACAAAAAATAACATACGCAGGTAAAAAAGATTTATTAACCATCTTATTGGTAAAGGTAGGTAGCTTTGTTAAAATTTAAAACCTTTGAGCAAAAAGATTTAGTATAGTATTATAATCGTTGCCATTGCTGTGTTCTGTAGAAAAAGGCTATATAACCACGAACATTTAAGATGGTTGGATCTTCCTCATCAATCCAAAGTTTACAACGATAGGTTTTACCATTTTCGGGATCAGTAATTGTACCATCCTCATAGGTACTGCCGTCTTTTTTCATGCCTTTAATAATTTCCAGACCTTCTATTGGTTTATTATAGTCGCTTCCACTACAATAAATACAAGTCTTTGAGCGGTCAGATTCTTTTAAAACACGATCAATTTTTCCATATAACTGATCTCCTTTTTTATAAATTTCAACAATAGATCTTGCCTGACCTGATTGATCATCAATAGTTCTCCATTTTCCTATGATAGAAGATTGTGAAGTCGCGGTAAGGATTGTTAGAAAAAAGAAAATGAATGTTTTATAATGCATCGTATTGAAGTTGTTTTATATTTAAAGGGAAAAGATACTGAAATATCAAAATATAAAAAACGATCTAAAGTAAATTAGATCGTTTTAAACTTTATAAATTATATAGCGTTTATTGTAAACCTAGCATTCCGTTTTTAACACCCTCGCTAGCAGGCTCATCTCCTAACCATATTTTAAACAACGCATATTTAAAATCTCTTCCTTCTACGACTCCAAGTTCTTTCCCATTCTTATACGCTTTTACACCTACATCTTTGAAATAAACTAAATCAAAAACATCGTTCTTGACGATCGCTTCATTAAAGAATTTTATAAACTTATTGATTCTATCTTCCAGAGGTTTTGTATTACCAAAGGTTGCTTTCTCAAAACCTTCTTGTACTGCTTTGATCATTTTTTCTTGCGTTACAAAACCAGATACGATGTTTAATTTAATTGACATGGTTTCATCCAAATCTAAAACAACTTTGGGATCCTTCGTCTTGTTTTGCAAATAGAGTCCTCCAGCGTATAGATCAATCCATAGCATTTCACGCATACCTGCCCCATTTAATTTAAGGGTTACATCGCCCCTTGTTTCTTCATAAGGCAAAATAGCTTTTCCGATTTTAATTTGTGCTGTAGCATTTGATAATGATACCAATGCAACAATCAAAAGAGTAATTTTTTTCATACTAATTTTAAATTTATTGGGGGTATTATACAAAATGTTTAAACAGATATACGAGAATCGGAGCTACGACAGATGCTTATAATCAACTAGGTTTAGGTGACTAAGCAGCATAAAGGGGTTAAAAAACTCCCAAAAGTTCAGCTTTCAAACCTTTGTCTGCTGGTTTTTGTCCGATCCATATATCAAATAATGCTTTTTTAAAATCTAATCCTTCCACAAAACCTTTTTCTTGTCCATTTTTATAAATGACGCTTCCTTTTCCTTGTTCATAAACCAGATCATAAGTCTGCCCCACCTCTATCTCATCTGATACGAAACCAACAAATTTGTCTATTCTCGCATCTAATGCTTTGGTATTACTGTTCGTTGCTCTATCAAACCCCTCTCTTAAAGCATCTTCCATTTTACTGCGCGACATCATACCTGATAAGATATATAATTTAATCGCCATAGTCTCATCAGCGCTCGCGATACTTGCAGCTGATTTATTCTTTTTCTTAACGTAGAGTGCTCCTGCATAAATATCAAAAAAGAATTTTTCACGGAGTCCTGCTCCGTTCATAACTAATTCTTCATTATTAAAAGTTACTTTTTCGGGTAATGTGGCGTCACCAACGCTAATTTGTGCATTGGTATAAGTAAAGGATAAAAATAAAACTAAAAGGATAGTAACTTTTTTCATGTTTAAGTATATATAAATATTAAAAATTCTTACGTAATTTAATCAAAGATGCGTTAAGCTCAAAACCTAGAAGTAAAAGATTTGCATTAAGCCATATATAAATCATCAAAATCAACATAGCACCAATAGAGCCGTATAGCTGATTATAGTTGGAAAAGTTATCGATATACACACCAAATAAATAGGTTGTAATAATGATAAGTATTGTTGTTAAAAATGCACCTGGAGAAAAGAATCTATTCATTTTTCCTTCGGTAGTTCCATAATAAAACAGTGTGGCTATGATCAAAAAAATCATGCTCACTAATAAAGAGTACTTACCAATCGTCAACCAAAATAATGTATCGTTTACCATTCCTAATCTACTTAAATTATCTACCATATAGGTTAGATAAAGTGTTCCTACTACAGTAACTAACAACAATAATGCCACTATTAAAGATACTCCTAAAGCAACTAAATACTGTCTTACAAAACTACGATTCAATGTAACATGATATGAATATTCAAATCCAGAAAAAACAGCATTAATTCCATTTGTCATTAAAAAAAGAGAAAGTATAAATACCGTAGATAACAACCCTCCTCTTGGATTGGAAGCTATATCATCAAAAATACTTTTAAAAAATATAGCAGACTGTCTTGGTAATGCTCCATTGATAAATTCAAACAGATTTTCCTGAAAATTTTCAATCTGTAAATAAGGAATCAGGTTTAAAAGAAAAAGTAAAAATGGGAATAGCGACAAAAAAAAACTCCATGAGATAGCACTAGCTCGTGCAGAAAATGTCCCTTTTAAAATTCCTAAAAAGTAAATTTCAAAAAGGTCATAGAGTGATAATCCTTCAAAACCAGGAAGAATAATCTTTTTACCTGTTTTGACCAAAAAATTGATTCCCGGTAATTTTTCTAATCTATCTTCTACAGTTTTTGACATATGTTATTTATACAGCTTTCAAACTAAGGTCTAGATTGTATACCGAATGAGTTAGCGCCCCACTACTAATAAAATCGACTCCGCATTCTGCATATTTACGAATCGTCTTTTCATTAATACCTCCACTCGATTCTGTCAAACACCTATTGCCAATTAGTTTTACTGCCTTTTTTGTATCCTCATAATTAAAGTTGTCAATTAAAATCCTATAGACGCCATCAGACTTTAAAATTGTTTCAATTTCATCTAAATCTCTGGCCTCTACAATAATTTTGAGATCTAGATTTTTTTCTTGTAGATATGCTTTAGTTAAAGCTATTGCCTTT
This sequence comes from Aquimarina rhodophyticola, assembly GCF_042434915.1. Classification (GTDB taxonomy): domain Bacteria; phylum Bacteroidota; class Bacteroidia; order Flavobacteriales; family Flavobacteriaceae; genus Aquimarina. Next base: position 1,167,944 of record NZ_CP170198.1, on the reverse strand, counting down.
GTTATTCCTCCAGCAAAATCAATATGATTGTCTTTTAACATTATCATATCATACAATGCAAATCTATGATTAACACCCCCACCTATAGTAACGGCCCATTTTTCTAAGGCTCTAATACCAGGTGTAGTTTTGCGTGTATCTAGAATCTTAGTTTTTGTTCCTTCTAATAAAGATACGAATGCGTTAGTTTTTGTTGCAATAGCACTCATACGTTGCATAGCATTCAAAACTAAACGCTCTGATTTTAAGATTGATTGTGAACTACCACTTACATAAAAAGCTACATCACCATACGCAATTTTGGATCCATCTTGTAGTAATACTTCTACATTGAGTGTAGGATCAACATATTTAAAAACTTGTTTCGCAAACTCAACGCCCGCAAGAATACCTTCGTCCTTTACCAGCAGTTTGGCTCTTCCCTTGGCAGATTCTGGGATACACGCCAAAGAACTATGATCCCCCTCACCAACATCCTCTCTTATAGCATTACTAATGATTAATTGGATTTCTTTCTCAAATTGCGCTTTGCTAATCATAATGAATAGTTATTTTTGCTAAAGTAAAAAAAGATACGAACAGTAGCTGCGCTCTAATGCGTGTTTTTCATAATATTTACGATACCATAAGTTTCATATAAATAATCGATTATTGCTTAAAAGACAGTATGCAAATTAAAATTTTGGCCATCGGCAAGACAGATGATACAGCATTAAACCAATTAATATCAGAGTATATAAAACGTTTAGGGTTTTATGTAAAGTTTTCTTTGGAGATCATTCCTGATCTTAAAAAAGTAAAAAATTTGAGCGAAACTCAACAAAAGGATAAAGAAGGACTATTGTTGCTAGATAAAGTAACATCTAGTGATACATTGATTCTTTTGGATGAAGGTGGTAAAAGTTACAGTTCCATAGCATTTTCAGGATATTTGCAAAAGCATATGAATAGCGGCATCAAACAACTTGTTTTTATTATAGGCGGCCCTTATGGTTTTAGTAATGCTATTTATGAGAGAGCCAACGGTAAACTCTCATTATCCAAAATGACTTTTTCTCATCAAATGATTCGTTTATTCTTTATTGAACAAATTTACCGAGCTTTTACAATTTTAAAAAACGAGCCTTATCATCATAGGTAATATACCAACAACCCCCTACTTAAATAAACATCATGAGAGACTACTTAAAATTATTAAATGTTAAAAATTTACTTCTTATCGCGTTAGTTCAAATAGTAGTAAAATTTGGGTTATTCGAGCCTTTTGGGGTGGCTATTACACTTAATAAATATGGTTTTTTGCTCTTACTTATAGCTACGTTATCGATTGCTGCTGGTGGTAACGCACTATTATTTCAATCTTCGAGCTACAAAACCCCTGTATTTTCAGAACATTTGAGTAACCGATTATTTATACTCCTTAACGTTATAGGCGTTGGACTCGGTTTTTATTTAGCCAACATTGTAGGTAAACCCGGATTTGCTGCTATTTTTATTATTGCTTCTGGGGTTCTATATAGTTATAGTATTTACTTAAGAACCATTGCTATCGCCAATTTATTAGTAGTAGGCTTTTTAAGTATGCTACCCATACTTATTATTGGAATTTTTGATTTAATTCCAGTTTTAAACTCTACAAATCAGGCTTTACAACGGGTAATGTTTTCTATATTGTTTGATTACGCAATTTTTGGATTTTTTATTGTAGTTATAAGACAAATGATCGTTGGTTGTACCACGATGGATTTAGATCATCGTGCTGGTGTCGCAACTGTATCTATCCTATTGGGTAGAGATCGTACACTAAAGATAGTTGGCGTACTTACCTTATTTCCTATAGCAGGTATAATTTACTATTTGTATACCTATCTTTTTTCTAATACACTTGCCGTTTTTTTAATACTATTAACCTTAATAGCTCCCTTATTATATGTTATGATTAAAGCTTGGCTAATCGAATCCAAAAAAGGTTTAGAACAATTGGTTTGGATCTTAACATATATTCTTCTTATGACTATTCTTTCGTTATTTGTTTACCAATTTATTATTTTATAATATGCTACAACAACTTTTAAATAATCATTCAATCATTCTTGCTTCTGGATCTCCAAGAAGACAACAGTTTTTTAAAGAGCTTGCTATTGATTATAAAATTGACGTAAGAGAGGTTGAAGAGGTTTACCCTAATCATCTTAAACGTGAAGAAATATCTAATTATCTGGCTGCATTAAAAGCGAAAGCATTTAATCATATAGCCAAAAATGAAATTGTAATCACGAGTGATACTATTGTTTGGCATAACGAAATAGCCCTAGGAAAACCTAAAAATTTGGATGAAGCAAAGCAAATGCTACGATCCATGTCCAATCAAACCCATGAGGTGATTACTTCGGTATGTTTTAAAACGATTAACACGGTTCGCACTATTCATCACGCTACTCAGGTTACTTTTAAAAAACTAACCGAACAAGAAATCGACTACTATGTAAATACGTATAAACCCCTTGATAAAGCAGGTGCCTACGGAATACAAGAATGGATTGGGCTTGTAGGAATCACCTCGATAACCGGAAGTTTTTTTACGGTTATGGGATTACCAACCCATATGGTTTATGAAACGTTAATTGAACTTGCCAAATCCTAAGATTATCGTATTTTGAAATTCAATTCTTAACTCTATACACATGCGAGTATCTACTCTACTCTGGATTGGTTTAATTTTGATGAGCTGTAATGACGGTTCAGCTATTAAAAATGAGAGCCAACTAGCTTCAATAACTCCTCAAAATAGCTCTTTAAGGGAGGAAAAACCTCTTACTACGAAATTTAAAGACTATTGGTATGCAGGTGAGGCCGAAATAACTTCTTATAGCTTAAACCAAGTTCGCTATGGCGAACTCCGTAAAGGATCTGCCGTGCTGATATATGTTACCGAGGATTTCTTACCCGACATTCAAGTCAAAGCTAATCAAAAAAAACCCTCGAATATATCGGTTTTAAAACTTAATGCTACCAAAAAATTTACTACTGGCATTTATCCATATGCTATCATGCAGAGTACGTTTTATCCTGTAGCTAATAATCAACATGCACTTAAAGTTACTAGCTCTATACAAGAATGGTGTGGTCAAGTATATGCACAATTAAATTCTAAAGAAAAGTTTGATATTATATCACATTCCTATTTTCAAGGAGAAGGCGATCAAGCATATCAAATAGAAAAAACATTGTTAGAAAATGAACTATGGACCAAGTTACGTATCGATCCTATGAGCCTACCCCAAGGCACAAGACAAATAGTTCCATCCTTTGAATACTGTAGATTGTTTCACAAAGAGATTAAAGCATATACAGCGACAACCCATTTAAAACAGGAAGATAGCTTAACAACATATACACTATCCTATCCAGAACTTAAAAGAAGCTTATCCATTACTTTTGATACTAAATTTCCACATCAAATAGATTCATGGACTGAGCATTACAGCTTAGATGATTCACCTACCAAATTAGTTACTAGTGCCAAACGCATTAAAACTATCAAATCTGATTATTGGAGTAAAAACAGTACTCAATATAACGGATTACGTGATACACTTAAACTAAACTGATTATAATAATTAATTATATACATAAGGATGACTGAATTAGAAATAAAAAATGCTTTAAAAGATTTAAAAGAATGGGAATATCATGAAAATGCTATTCATACCACTTTTGAGTTTAACGATTTTAAAGATGCTTTCTCTGTAATGACGCGTATTGCTTTTGAAGCAGAAGCGCAAAACCACCACCCCGACTGGTCCAATGTCTATAACAAGTTAATGATCACCCTCACAACCCATGATGCTAATGGTGTTACCGAAAAAGATATCATTTTAGCAAAGACTATTGATCAAATTATTGAAGGGGATGAATAAGAGTAGTATTCATTTTTAAAGACGCAATAGGCATAGTTAAAATCATTGATAAGCGCTTGTTAAAAAACAGCATTCTGCTTATGTTTGTAGTACTAATTAAAATTTAGCATATGGGAAGAGCTTTTGAATTTAGAAAAGCACGAAAAATGAAACGTTGGTCTGCTATGGCAAAAGCGTTTACACGTATTGGAAAAGATATTGTAATGGCTGTCAAAGAAGGTGGTCCAGATCCTGATTCTAATTCAAAATTACGTGCTGTCATTCAAAATGCCAAGGCAGTAAATATGCCAAAGGATAATGTTGAACGCGCTATCAAAAGAGCTTCTGATAAAGATCAAGGAGATTATAAAGAAGTGCTTTTTGAAGGGTATGCACCCCATGGCATTGCTATTTTAGTTGAAACTGCTACCGATAATAATAATCGTACTGTAGCAAACATACGTTCGTATTTTAACAAATGTGATGGCAATTTGGGTACCTCTGGCTCTGTAGAGTTTATGTTTGATCATACGTGTAACTTTAGAGTTGCGGCCGATGGTATCGATCCAGAAGAATTAGAATTAGAATTTATTGATTTTGGTGCTGAAGAAGTTTTTAAGGATGATGATGGTATCTTAATTTATGCTCCGTTTGAAAGTTTTGGAGCGATCCAAAAAGAACTAGAGCGCAGGGAGATTGAGATATTATCTTCTGGTTTTGAGAGAATTCCGCAAGTGACTAAAAAATTAACTGAGGAACAAGTCGCGGATGTAGAAAAGCTTCTTGAAAAAATAGAAGAGGACGAAGATGTTCAAAATGTGTATCACACAATGGAAGAATCAGCATAACAACACATGCTATAAAATAAAAAGCGCAGAATCCAATTGATTCTGCGCTTTTTTTATTTTTTAAAATCAATATTAATTTGGATCAAAACTATAAGCCTTTACTTTTCCTTGAACCCCTTCAAAAAATTTATACATCAAAGCCAAATCTTCTTCCATATCATCAGTTGGGTAAAATGGTTTGGATATATGATTTTGTTTTTTTTCAAAGTCAAAGGTAACCATAATGATGGGTACATTTGCAGCTTTGGCAATAAAGTAAAAACCCGTTTTCCATTCTGTTACTTTTTTTCGGGTCCCCTCTGGTGCCAAGGTCAAACGAAGCTCATCACGCTTCTCAAATTCTTTTGCGATGGCTTCTACCTTATTTTGTCCGGGTGTTCGATCCAATGCAATCCCTCCTACTTTTCTAAAATATACTCCCAGTGGCCATCTAAATAATTCTTTTTTGGCCATAAAACTAATTTTTATTCCGCAGATCTGCCGCAATAAAAGACCTATATAAAAATCATGCCAACTGGTATGTGGTACTGCAATAACGACACATTTTTTTACAGTATCTGCACTAAAATCACCTATAATCTTCCAGCCCAATATTTTATGGTAAATAAATGAAGAAACTTTTTTCATAGACTTTTATTCTTCCGTTTTACTAAACTTATAATTTACGATATATGGCTTTTAGTACATTTGCATCAACTTTATCCTTCCAGTTCAATCCCAACGCATTTTCCCATAAGGGATCAAGACTCAAGGCTACTTGGGTCATTGTATCTAATTGTTCTTCGGTAACATTTGCACAAACACCAGTGGGTAAATTGATATTATGAACAGCTTTCATTTCTTTAAATAGCGCAACACCTTCAGGATAATACGCTTCTAATTTATCAAAAACAATACAGTTCCCAATTCCGTGTTTAGTACCTAAAACATAAGCCAACCCGTAACTCATAGCATGTGCGACACCTACTTGAGAATAGGCAATGCTCATTCCTCCATGCCATGAGGCCATCATTAATTTTGCATCTGCTTCATTTTTATCCAATGTTCCATTTAAAAAAATTTCTTTGCACAAATCCAGTGCCTTCTCTCCATAACTTTGGCTAAAAGCATTGAGATATGTACCATTTAATGATTCGACACAGTGAATATAACAATCCATACCTGTATAAAACCATTGATCCTTAGGAACATCTCTAATTAATTCGGGATCCAATATTACTTGATCAAAAGGCGTATAATCAGAATTTATACCTAATTTACGTTCGGGACCTGTAAGTACTGTAGTACGAGATACCTCGGCTCCTGTGCCCGAAATTGTTGGAACACCAACATGATAAACAGCTTTATTCTTAACTAAATCCCAGCCTTGATAATCTGCTGCACTTCCAGGATTTGCTAGCATGATGGATACGGCCTTTGCCAAATCTAACACCGATCCACCACCAATACCAATAATACCACTTGGCAATATATATTTTTCTTTAATTTCTTGAACTAAGGCATCTACTTGTGAGGTTTTAGGTTCTTCTTTTGTAGATACATATATAATTTTATCGCCATTGCCTAGGGCTAAACGATCTGCTATCTGCGCTGTATTATTCTCAAAAACATTATCTATCAAAAATACAAAAGGAGACAACCCTTTGCGTTCGTTGGATAAAATAGTATCGATTTGTTCAAAAGATCCGTTTCCGAAAACAACGCGTGGCACCATCGGAAAGTTCTTATGAACTGCTGTATTCGCACTGGGTTTGGTTTTAATAGTAGTACTCAAAAGATTTTCTTTTTTAATAATTCGTTTTGCTTTTTCTAAATCTTCTGGGGTATCAATTTCTACACCTTCATGATGTGTAATAACCATTTTTATATTCTTACCATACTCCAAGTAACGAATACACTCTACTTTTTCGGCAGCTTCAAGAGTTCGCATAGGAAGGTTATAAAAATCCAAAATAGCTTTTTTTCTAAAGGCATAAATACCTTTATGCTTATAATATGTTGTGTTTACATCTTTATCTCTGGGATATGGAATGGGTGCTCTTGAAAAGTACAAGGCATAATTATCTTTATCAACAATAACTTTTACACTATTGGGATTAAGAATATCATCCCAATCTGTCATGGGTTTCATTACACTGGCCAGATCGATTCTATCTGCGTCATCTTCATAAAAAACATTGAGTACTTTTTCTAGACTTTCACGATCTGTAAAAGGTTCATCCCCCTGTACATTTACAACAATATCTATGTCCATATCTGCTACAGCCTCTGCAATACGATCACTACCGCATTCATGCTCTTTAATACTCATAATGGCATCACCTCCATTAGAGGTTATTTCGTCATAAATGATTGTACTATCTGTAACCACATACACTGCTTCAAAGAGATCCGATTGAACAGCTGCTTGATAGGTTCGCAGAATAACAGAGGTTCCCTCCAAGTCTTTCATTAATTTTCCCGGGAAACGGGTAGCCGCAAACCTAGCCGGAATCATGGCGATGGTTCTAAGTTTATTTTTGTTCACAAGTTTTGCTTTTTGTACTGTCAAAAATAAGTTATTTATTCGAGTAATTTAGGCTTTAATCCTTTGTTTCTAGTAATTGAACGGTTCTATATAGTTGTATACTTAGTTAAAATCTTACGGCGATTTATGTGGTTCTCAAACTACGTACGCTTTTAGTTATTCTATAAAAGACTCATTTTTAAATCCAATTAAAAATAGTTTTTGCTTTGCGCGAGTAACTGCTGTATATAACCATCGCAAATAATCTTTGGTTACACCATCTGGTAAATATGGTTGTTCTATAAATACTTGATCCCATTGTCCACCTTGAGATTTATGACAAGTAACTGCATAAGAAAATTTTACCTGTAGCCCGTTATAAAATTTATTGTTCTTGACACCCATAAATTTCTTATACTTTGAGGTTTCATGAGCATAATCCTTGAGTACTTCTTGATACAATCGGTTGGATTCGTCATACGATAGTGACGGTGTTTCTGTGATTAAGGTATCTAATATAAGGACAGTCTCAAATGGTTTTTGATCTGGATAATCCACCATACTTACCTGTACCTCTGCAAAACGAAAACCGTATAGCTCTTTAATAGCAAAAATTTCTAAAATTTTAATGATATCACCGTTAGCAATAAAACCAGCTTCACTTTTGGTATCCAACCAAAAATAATTGTTCTTTACCACCATTAAATAATCTCCCGCAGACAATTCTTCTTCTTGAAAAAGTATTCGTGTTCTAATTTGCTGATTATAAAGATTGGCTCTTTTGTTGGATCGTAAAATAATAACAGACTCTTCATGACCCGAATTTGCATAAGCATCATTAAGCGCGTCCATAATCTCATGCCCATCGACCAATCGTACAATATCAGGAAAACCGCCTATCTCAAATTGAAATGAATCAAAAAACCCTTCGTTAATAGCTTCTCTCAAACGTGTTGCATTCATTAAAATACCACTATCCTCTGCTTGGCGAACCACTTCGTCTAATTCTATTTGTGTTACCTCTTTATTAAAACCTAGTGATAAGGTATCTGGATCCAACGCTGGGCTCACCTCTAGTTTAACAGGTGGTAACTGCGCAGTATCGCCTATAAACAATATCTTACAATTATGGCCAGCATATACATATTGCATCAAATCATCTAACAAAGAGCCATTTTCAAAAAGTTTACTATCGGTAGCCGTATCAGAGATCATCGATGCCTCGTCAATAATAAAAAGAGTATTACGACTCTTATTTTGTTTTAGCTGAAAAGCTAATGCCCCATTTCCAGACTTTTTTGGATAATAAATGGCACGGTGGATCGTTTGGGCTTGCTTACCAGAATAGTTGCTAATTACCTTTGCAGCACGACCAGTTGGCGCCAATAAAATGGCATTTAACTTTGCTTTCCATAAATTTTTGACAACTGTACCGATTAAAGTTGTTTTTCCCGTTCCTGCATAACCTTTTAATAAAAATAGCTCATCTCTTGTACCACTTAGTAAGAATGAAGATAATTTTTGAAGAACAATATCCTGTTTTAGAGTGGGTTCGAAAGGGAAATCGTTAATTAATTCTTGATAAAATTCTGTTTCCCGCATTGAATAATTATGAGTGATCGTTTCTTGTTTCAATTAATAATTCAAAGATACTAATGATTTTTTGGCTATAAACTTTTACGATTGAAAAAAAATTGTAGATTTGCGTATACACTAATGTTTAAAAGCTATATCATAAAATGAAAATTGTTATTCAATTAGTTCTATGGGTGGTTATCGGATTTTTAGGATACTTGGTATTCAATTCGATAAATGGTCCTGTAAAGTTCAATAAAATTAAACAGGCGAGATACGCTAAAGCAATTGAAAATCTTAAAGATATTCGAAATGCTGAATTGGCTCATAAAACTGTTGTTGGTAAGTTCCAGAAAGATCCTGCCAAATTAATCGCTTTTGTAGACACAGCCAAATTTACGTTAACACAACGAAGAGATTCAAGTTTTATTCGTTACAACAAAGTATTACGTATTGATGAGCCTAAAGATACTGTAGTGATAGATACCTTAGGGTACGCTTCTGTTAAAGATTCTTTATTTGGTGGTACAGATCGTTACAAAAACATGATGAAAGTTCCTGTTGAAGGTACCGATGCAATGTATGAGCTTGATGCTGGATATCTTAACAAAAATGGCTTAAACATAGCAGTTTTTGAAGCTAAGGTTTCCAAAGATGTTTTATTGCATGATCAAGATAGAGATCTAGTTCTTCAAGAGAAAGAAGTACTTTCTGCTGATGGTGTGAATGGACCTTACTTATCGGTTGGTTCTATGGAAGATGTAAAAACTATTGGTAACTGGCCAAAGACCTATGGCGCAAACGATCAATAAGATAACAGACGATACTGTCTATATAGTGTCCATTCAGGTAAGCCTGAATGGACTTTCTTTTTGCATAAAAAATACCGAGAACGCGATAATACACGTTGTTTATAAGAATTTTGACATGCAACTATCTCCCGAGCTAGTTTTGGACAAAATCAAATTTTGTTTTGATACTTTGACAGAATTACAATACGATTTCAAAACTATCGAGGTGGTGTATCAAAATGATCTTTATACCCTTGTACCTTCGGCATTATTTGACGCAAACATGCTCAAAGAATATTTGAGTACCAATATAAAAGTGTTTGATAACGACTTTATTGCATATGATGAGTTGCCCTTGTGTGATATTGTGGTTGTTTATATTCCGTATGCAAATATCAATAATTACTTTTTTGAGAATTTTGGAAGTTTTACATATAAACACACTACATCGATTCTGGTAAATACGCTATCTCATGTTGAAAAACATAATATGAAGCAATCCATATATGTTCATATCAATAATGCATCATTTGATTGTATAGCCTTTGACCACAGCAAATTTTTGCTATGTAATACTTTTACTTCGCAAACAAAGGAAGATTTTTTGTATTACCTTATGTTTGTGGTCGAACAACTTGGTTTTAATCCAGAGGTATTTGATTTAATCTTTTTGGGTGATATTACATCAACACATCCTTATTATACGTTGGCTTATCAATACATTCGTAATATAAGTATTGGCTATCCACAAAATATCTCAAAAGAAGATAGTTCAAACACCGATCACTCCAATCGTTATTTCACTTTACTTAATTCTTAAATTATGCGTATTATCTCGGGAATACATAAAGGAAGACGTTTACAAGCACCAAAAAAATTACCTGTTCGCCCTACGACAGATATGTCAAAAGAAGCCTTGTTTAATATTATTAATAACACCTACAACTTCTCTCAACTTACAGTGTTGGACTTATTTGCTGGTACGGGTAATATTAGTTACGAATTTGGATCTCGGGGATCGCTAACTATTACTGCTGTTGATACTAACTATGGCTGTGTAGGCTATATAAAAAAAACAAGCGAAATATTAGAATTGCCTATCCATGCTATCAAAAGTGATGTTTATACCTATTTGGAAAAAGTAAAAACTAAAGTTAATTTGATTTTTGCGGATCCTCCATACGATTTTACTACCGAACAATTTTTGCGTATTGCCGACTTGGTGTTTCAAAATGAGCTTCTACTCGATAATGGCGTATTAATTATCGAACACTCCAAGCATACAGATCTTAGTACTTCTCCACATTTTAACCACGCTCGTAAATATGGTGGTTCTGTGTTTAGTTTTTTTGAGAAATAGGTTTCAAAGAAAATGTTTCTTTTATAAGTATTCATTATCTGGGTCTGCAAATCTTATCTCAATTAGTCCCAGATTAGCAGATAACAGGCTTGTTATCGCTGACTAATGGCATTTATCACAAAGGTGCATCAACAAACAGTCAATTTGTTGTTGTTGTTGTGATTTTACAATAGAATTGAATAGTATTTGTCAACCTATACTTGTATTAAGTTTGTAATCTATAAACTTTTTAAAGAAGAATAACACTATTGAACCCCCTCTTGGTAAGGGGGGGGTACCCCCTATCACCTACCCCCTTGACCCCTCGACCAAGTGATTCGATGTATGGTTTTGATAACTATCACCCCATAGCAAAAGGGCTATTTGCCCTAAAAGCAAAGGTCTGTGCCATACATTAAGGCCCTCAACCCCATTTGATACCTCCTTTTGAGTTCACAATAGGGGTTATAGACCTAGATATGAGGGCTCGAGTTAGTTAAAACATGGCTCGAGTTAGTTTGGAATCCCTACAAGAATAGTATAGAACAGTAGGAACCATAAAAGAAAGTAGCTGTTGTTAGTCTGCTACTAATACTAGCATTATTTACTATTCTATTTATGATCTGCAAAACGCTCCCTTACTTAATTACAAATTAGTGAGAGTAGCATTTGCTACAATGCCAGTATTTATTACAAATGATCTCTAGCTAGAGTAGCGTCTTACTACTTATATGCTCCAAACATACGAGTTTAGACGCCACTTATCTGTAAGCAGCGTCTATAAGTCTTTACCGTACTCAAAAATGGTTTTAACTTTAAAAAGTTACACTCATTTAAATTTTGTTTGCACAAACTAAGCTATTAGACACTATTCTTAACTGCGTAAAATCACTTTGTAAATAATAGGTTTCTTTGGTAATTGGCCATTCATTAGTATCAGTTATGATCTCAGCAAGGCGATCTGCTACTGGAGTTATTCCAAAACCTTCACTGTCTGGATACGTCATATTGGATGAATGATTAAAACTGAGTCCATGACTCGCCTCATGTATCATTACATAATAGCCTTTTCCTTCAAAATGACCATTTAGAGTAAAATTGTTTACACCAAATCTATTACCTCCACCAAGTCCTAATACAGAACCACCGTCCAAAACCTTAAGTGCACTATAATACTTACGATTAATTAATTGATCAAAAACTTCAATCTTTCTATCGTTTGACATTAGGGATTCATCATTTTCGGTAATAGGTTGATTCATAAAACCTTCTTTAAACTCTGGTCTTAATTGAAGGTATGCATAATTTATAAACATCGCCGTATATTTGCGGGCATCTATGGCCTTAATATCGTCTTGCTCATCGTCATTCGGATCATTTTCGGGATCAAAATCATAAAACTTGATACTCCAGTTTAATTGTCTAAAACTAAGTAGAGTTTGTATAATTTTATCATCTCCTGTAAAGTCGAGTTTAATTTGATCTGTAGGAATGCCATTCTCTATAAATTGGGTAAGATCTGTCGCTTCCCCTTTACTATCGAGATATAAAAAATCTCCCTTGAGAAATGGGTATTCGACAGTTTGAATAGCATGTGCCCGTAATTTATCAATCTTAAACAATGCTATGGGATTATCAAAACCTTGGATAGTAGCCATAACCGTTATATCTTTTAAATCCATGGGCGCAAAATTGGCAACTTCAATGGTTTTGGCATCCACAACTTGTAAACGTATCATATTACCAATAGAAAATCTTCTGGTCTCAGAAATTATGGTTTCCTGCTTTTCACCATCCTGAAACATAAGATCAGAGTTACTATCATTGTCAAACGAATATACAGCTATTCCTTTTTCTGATGTTTTGGAACACGCACCTAGGTGAATCCATTCGTCTCCATCTACTTCAAAAACTTGATCTTTATAGTTTACTTGGTCACCATCTTTATACACCGCAAATTGGTCCCAATTTGCTATTGTAGTACAATCTATTATATCAGTATTTTCAGTAAGTATAGCTTCATTTAATTGAGGTTCGCCAATATCAGATTGAACATCGTTGTTGTCATCTTTTTGACAACTAATTAAAATTAATAGACATGCTAGTACGGTGAGACTTCTTTGTCCCTTTCTTTTGATTTTACTTGTTAAAATTTTCATTATTTTGGGGTTTAGTTGATTACTATCGATGGATAACGGTTGAACTATTCTTATTATTGCACCAGTTTTTTAAGACCTTCTAATGAAATTCTATAGTTTACACCAAGTTCATTGATAATTTCATAAAATTTATTGAAATAGAAAAGTGTTCTCGTGTACTTGTTGTATGCGATCGCTACTAGTATCCTACAATAATATCACCATCTCATCCTTATACATTTTTATATACCTGTGACTATTCAAAATAATTTCTGAATTTTTTTAACGTGATTTACTAGTTCTAATCAAATATTTATAGCTATATTCATACACGGTAAATGCTAGAGCTTTAATCATTTATTAGCACCGCCTCACCTACCCCAACTACTATACATACGTATCGATCTATGCAATGGATATTATAGGAATGAATTTCCTGCTAATAGTCAACTATTCATGATTGCTGTTGTATCAAAACTATTTGTACTCTTACTAAGTAGTACTTTTCTTTTATTTGGATGTAAATCTTCTGTAAAAAGAACATCCCCCACGCTTGCCACAATACATCCTTACACTATAAACGACCAAGACTCTTTGAAAACCACAACGTATAATAGAGATAAATCTTTACGATTAGATTTAACACAGGTGCAAAAAACAGGGGATCCTGCTTCCCATTTTATTTATAAAGTGTACAGAGCTACAGATCAAAAACTTATAAAAGAAGGCTCTTTTAGGGGGCAACTGGTAGGTTGGAATGATGCTACATCTCTCAAATTAGTACCCTATATAGGTATAGAGCAGCAACCTGTTTCAGAAAACCCAGAAGACCTTCTCAATGCAAAAAATAACACACAATCACACATATTAATTTTAAAACTAGATTCTTTATGAAACACAAATTTTACTTTTTTTGGCTTATCCTTGTTACAACTCTTTTCATATTTGCATCCTGCAATCAATCAGAAAAACAGCAGCAAACCACAATTGAACCTATAGAGGTTTTACAACAAAAGAAACAAAAAAAAGATCACGCCAAGAAAAAAGGCATCGAGATTATGGCTGAGTATCAAGCTAATTTGATGAAGCCTATTAACGCTATCCAATCCACCTATAAAGATGGATATTTGATGACCGAACATCAAAAAGCTTTAAAAAACACTGCAAGAAATAAACGAAACTCTAACAGAGCAACCGCAACTATAGAGTGGAGAGAACGAGGACCTGTGAACGTACCTGGACGTATACGTAGTGTGGTTGCAGCGCCCAATAACAAAGACCGATGGTATATTGGTACTGTAGGAGGTGGGATTTGGGTCACCGATGATGCGGGTACCACCTTTAATAATCTCACAGACTATAAAATCCCTAGTTTGTCAACATCTACCATTGCTATTAGTAATGCAAGTCCAGAAACTATTTATGTAGGTACGGGTGAACCCTTTGGCAACCTAGATGCTGTAGGTGGTATTGGATTACTTAAATCAGAGGATGCCGGACAAACTTGGAAATACCTTGAGACTACAAAAGACTTTGGGAGTGTTGGACGGTTAGCTGCAAATCCAAAAAACTGCAATCATCTGGTGGTTGCCAGTGATAACGGGATTTATGTTACCAAAGATAGAGGCAAAACATTTGTACAAGCCTATGATGGTGGTAACGCTCAAGATTTAAAGTATGCACCAGGTAACTTTGCTATTCAATACGCAGGTGTTAATCAAGTGGGAATTATTAAAAGTATAGATGGTGGACTTACTTGGAGTCTTGTTTTTGATAAGGAAGATTATAATACAAATCATTCAAGGTTTGAGCTAGCTATCTCTCCCGTAGATCCCAATGTACTATATGTCTCGGTATACTCGACAAGTAGTGGTGCTACAACTGCCGTAAATACCGACTTTTATGTTTCCAAAGACGCAGGAAACACCTTTCAACTTTTAGGATTTGAAGGCGACCCGTCAAGCGGAAATTTAATAACAGCACAAGGATGGTATGACAATGTTATTGCTGCCCACCCATTTGATAGAAATATTTTTTATGCTGGCGGTGTAGTTATGTACAAAATAACTATAGTACCAAGTAGTAAAGGTAAAGCCAATTATACCTTTGAACCCATTGCTGCAGGATACAATGACGAACGTAACGACTATGTACATGTAGATCAACACAGTCTCTTTTTTCAAGTCGACGAACCCGAAAAAAAATTCAGGCTTATTTTGGGTAATGATGGAGGTATTTACACGACAGCTTATTTAAAAGATCCCGGTACTACAGAGGGCGATTGGTCACAAGCCGCATTAGGACTTAACAACACCCAATTTTATGGAGCCGATAAGCGAAATGGTGCAGATGATTATATTGCCGGAGCACAAGATAATGGTACCTGGGTATCATTTACGGGTGGTGCTGCCAATGAGACTTCATCTTATATAAGAGCTATTGGTGGTGATGGTTTTGAAAATGTATGGAACTATAACGACCCCAATAAATTTATCGGAGGCTCACAATACAATGGTTATGTACGCTATGTAAATGGACAAGCATCTAATGCTAGACATCCCGAATCTGGAGCGGGTACCTCTCCCTTTTACTCAAAAATTGTGAATGCTAATAACAATCCAGATGTGTTATTTAGTCCCTCGGTTAGTGGGGTTTGGAGATCTACAGATTTTGCCGAAACTTGGGAGTTAACCACAATACCTACGGCTTACAACGTAGGGGTAACTGCTACAAGTTCGTTGGATGTATCGGTATCTATTGCTAATCCAGATATTATTTGGGCTGGTAGTGCTATGACAGAGAGTGGTAGTTTTGCACTTCATGTCTCTACCGATAATGGTGTTTCGTACACAATGACAAAGCCTTTTATCGATATTAGAGCTAATCGCGCTCATAACTATTTTATGTCAGCAGTAGAAACCTCTCCAACTAATGATCAGCGAGCATATGTACTTTTTAGCGGACAAGGAGCAGCCAAGGTTTTAAAAACCGAAGACTTAGGACAAACGTGGGAGGACATTTCTGGTTTCTCGTTGGGTGAAGATAGAGGTTTTCCTGATGTAGCTATACATAGTATTATAGAGATGCCTTATGATGAGAATATAATTTGGGTAGGTACAGATATTGGTATATTTGAAACTACAAATGGTGGTTTAAACTGGTCTTTGGTCACCGCTATACCTGCAGTTTCGGTATGGCAAATGCGAATTGTAAATGATCAAGTAGTTTTGGCTACCCATGGTCGAGGCGTTTGGACTGCTAAGATTCCGCAACTAGCGGGTTACGAGCCACCAACCTATTTTACACCACCAGCTATTCTTACTGCAAAGCAAGAGTCTATCGATAACCAAAATATTTTGGCAGTATACAGGCAAGCTAACCAAGGTGTTATTGCTGTAAAAATATACTTAGATGGTGAAGAGGTAGCCGAAATCACAGAAGATATCGAGCAAGGTGCAGAAAATACCTATGTATTCGAAAACATAACTGAAGGTTTGCATACCATAGGATTTAAAGCTGTTGGGACCGAGAATCAAAGTTCTATTATCGCCTATAGCGATGTAAATGTTATTGATTTTAGTGCTCCAGAAGAGATAGTTGTTATCAACACCTTTACCCCACAGGATGTATACACCTTTAACAACGAGTTTGTTATTGATCAAGTAAATAGTACCGTGGGTCAAAATGTACTAAATAATGCAGATCATAATTATCAAGATAGCAAAGAATATAGAACCGTTTTAAAGCGTCCAATAACCGTTACAGCTACTGCTGCTAATTTTAGATATGAGGATGTCGCACTTACCGAATTTAATCCTACTCCGGGAGCTTTTTATGATTATGTAACTATCGAGGCCAGCAAAGATTTAGACGAGTGGATAACACTAGACAAATATGATGCAGAGCGTTTTCCCGAGTGGCAAGAGGTTTTTGAAACAACTCCTGCACCAACCATCAATGATGGATTATTTAAAGAACAAACATTAAATTTATTAGACTTTTTTGAAGAAGGTGATGTCATTGCTATACGTTTTAGATTGGTATCCGATCCACTGTTTAATTCCTTTGGCTGGGCGATTCGATCCATCAATGCCGAAGCAGAAGATGTAATAGCAGATGATACTATAGACAAGGCTATAAAAGTCGTGGTGTACCCAACAATGAGTAGAGGCAAAATTTTTATCAACTCTAACACAACCATACGCAAGAGTACTGTAGAAATTTTTAGTCTTCAAGGAGTTCGGGTGGTATCTCAAAACATGAGTATGACCAAAGGATCTGATATTGAACTTCCTATAGATGCGCTAGGACGTGGTATTTATTTGGTTAAAATAAGCGCTGGATCTTTTACCGAGACAAAACGCATCATTTTGATGTAGATTTTTGTAAAAAAGGATTAATCATGCAAACAAATAACGGCTGTCAACTGAGACAGCCGTTATTTTATAGTTGTCATTCGTTTTATTACGTATCGCGTTACAAACGCTCTTTTTTTATTTCGTCACTCGTATCTGCTTTGCTCATACAAGCGCCAGAGGGGATACTAGCGCCATCAGGGGCTGCCGCTAGTCTATACTTTGTAACTATATTTTTACACTTATCATTAATCTGCTACCGCATGAACCACAACCATCACGTTATCCCTTACTTAATATCACTCGTACCAGTTGCGGACAGTAAATTTTACCGCCACTATTCACAGATTAGCCTATACTTTGTAACTATATTTTTACACTTACCATTAATCTGCTACCGCATCAACCACAACCATCACGCTATCCCTTACTTAATATCACTCATACCAGTTGTAGACGCCAAATCTCTACCGCCACTAGTCACAGACTAGCGGGAGCGGGGGGGTACTTAAGTTTAAAGCCTGACTTTTCTATCATTACAGTATCTTTTATTCATCCGCTACCGCTAGTCTGTGACTAGTGGTATCATTATTTAACCAGACCTAAACAGAAACCATCACTATCAATTTCTAAAATTGTATGATCCTCTTGATAATTTCTGGCACTGCTATATTTCCAATCAACCGGGTCTGTTACAAAACCTGCTACTAATGGATTATCATGAATATAATCTATTTTCTGTTGTATTACCTTATCTGTCCATAGCTCAATAGGTTTATTATGTTGCTGCCAAAATTGTTGATTAGTTACCGTTGCATTATTTTTACCGGCTTTTTTGAACATCGACAAAAGCCATTCTTTTCTACTTTCCTGTGGGTTTTCTTCTATAGCTTTTATTATTTTCTTCGCTGTATGTTTTTTAAAATCTCTTAGTAAACCAGATGGATCTTCATTGCGTGAACGAAAAACTAAGTGAACATGACTCGGCATAAAACAATAGGCATACACTTCCATTCCTTTTACTTTTCTACAATACCTAATGCTATCTGCCAATATCGATACGTATCGCTCCCTGGTAAAAACGTCAATCCAATATACTGTTGCAAAACTTACAAAATAAACTCCTGATTTATTATGAAACTTGTAATTTCTACTCATGATGTTATAATACAAAAACAAGTAATATTTCGATGCTAGTTTATATTTTTAGATGCTGCCGCTAGTCTATGACTAGTGGTATCACTGCTTAATCAGACCTAAATAGAAAACTATCTGACTAATTATAAAATACTATTATTCTCAATAATTAAGAACTGCAAATCTCTACCGCCACTAGTCACAGACTAGCGGGAGCGGGGAAACTAAAGATCTTGGATAATTTTCTATTAAATCAGCAGAAACAAATCTAAATTTATCTAGACATACGGATTTAAGGAATATTTCCGCGCGATCGGGTGTCACTCTAGCGACAGCAGGTGTATAATTTATTATAAGTATTCCTTATTAAATGGATTGTTCTCACTATCATACTCGGCATAATATTTATTGTTATAAATAATTTTTTCAGCATCTTCTTGATTAAGTTTATATATTTTCGCCAAAATAATGACTGCTATTGAATGATGAATTTTTTCATCAACCATATATTGAATTATCATTTCTTTTGAATATTTTTTTTGATCGACAAGATCTTTAACCAATAGTAACCTTTCACTGAATGTCATTAGATATTTGATTTTAATTATTCCCTTTGTCAATTTTAATTGTCCCACTCTGTGTCTTACCTTTTCTAGCACCTGTTTCTCTTACATTTGAAACCCTAACTTTATCAACTCCATTTACTTTAGCTGCTTCGGCAGCTAATTCTTTTAAAGCTCTATGAATTGAACTACCATATTTACCTTTTAACCTTTTATGCGCTTCCGCATACGTTTCCAAACCGTCAGCAACTGTTTGAGGTGTAATATCAATTCTTAACTCTATTCCTCCATCTAAAGTTTTATTTACAAAACCACTTAATTGGACATCTGGTAAGCTAGCATCACTACTTTTTATTACAGAATAAAATATATTATCATCTACATAATCTATGACATGTCTAAAGTTATTACTACCTCCAATAATTTTTATATCAATATTTGAATCGGATTTAACATCAAGTAATTTTCCAACTTTTGTAAACTTTAATATTCCTCCAATATCAATAAGGTTAGAACTTACATTCTCAAAATCTTCCGTATCAAAGTTTTTAACATTGGATTTAAAAGAAGTTAAAAACATTTTAGCTCGATGCGCTTTTTGATCATCTTGAGAATAAAAATCTTTAATCTCTTTAAAGTAACTTATTGCTGCAGACCCATCTGTTCTTAGTTGATCTCTTCCATATTGTAAGTTAAAATAACCTCCATCTGGTGTCAGATTCCCAGCATAATTCCAAATCCCAATGATTCCGTTTAATGCTTTTGCACCTACATTACCTGCTACTTTTCCTGCATAAATAGCTTTATTATCATCTTCTTCATGATTAAATATAGGAACCTCTGGGATAATAAACTCTAATCCTTCTAGCTCTAGACCATCAATCACTCTATTCTCACTAAATGCATAAGGAGAGTTCCAAGAATAAGTAGTAGCCAACGGATCAACCGCAAAGAACCTACCCACTCTAGGATCATGCAATCTATATTTGTAATTAATAGAATTCCCTTCACCCTTTAATTCATTATCCATTTCCTGTCCCTGGAAGCCGTAACGATAGTCGCCACTATTCCCATGTCGGTTTGGTAGTAACATTCCAAATGGGTAATAATCACTATATGAAAGAACGTCGGGTACAAAGGTAATACTATTATTAGTAACGCCCCCACCGATCATCGTAATCGTCATATTATCAATTGTGATATAACCGCTTAAATTCGCACTACGATCATCACGCTATCCCTTATTTAATATCGCTTGTCCCAGTTGCGGACAGTAAATCTTACCGCCACTAGTCAGAGACTAGCAGGAACAATCACTTTAGTGATAGCAGTGGTTGCGTCGTGAAACGATATCTTTAATCGATATTATCGATCGTAAATCCAGCTTTTATAATAAGTCTCTCATTAATCACCTCCTGATCCAAATACATCTCACTATAATCAGGGTCTTTGCTCGAATACTTGATCCGATAATACTTGCTTAGTTTGCATTCGCCGCAATTACCGTTTAAGAAAGTTGAACCTTTGTATTTTTTTCCATCCACAAAATAATTGTATTGAATCTTCTCTGCTATACCAGATCTACTCAAAGAAGTTGTTTTTCCCACTCCCTCGACGGCAAAGTTAGACATATGGTAATAATTCATAACATTTTTATAGAAAAAGAAGAGAAAAAGCAAACTTCCTATTATAATAATCGGAAGTTTGCTTTTCCTAAGTTTTTATAAACGAATTACTAATTGTCTAGTTTTTTGGATAAACAGATATTCTTTCTATGTATATACTTTTATCAAGCTACTTCCTCTCCTGTAGATGCTTCCCAAATTTTAAACCACTCATCATCCTGTAAAGTCAGAGCATGCGCGTTTACCGCCATTTCTATTCGATTAATTTTAGTTGACCCAACAATAGGTATTATGTTGGATGGGTGTTTAAATAACCAAGCAATTAAAATCTGATCTACCGTAGTACTATAATCCTTTGCTAGATGCTGAGCTACGTCATAAATACGTGCCACACGTGGTTTCTTTTCTTTAGCGAAAAAACTTCCTCCTGCCAATACAGAATACGCCATAGGTCGTATCTTTTCTTGTAGGCATTGATCCAAAGTTCCATCAATAAAAGGTTCAAGGTGTAATGCAGACAGTTCAATTTGATTGGTAACCAAAGGAAATAACGAACTTAGCATGGTATATTGAGAAGTTGTAAAATTAGAAACACCAAAATAAAGCACTTTACCCTCAGCTTTTAATTGTGTAAATGCTTCTGCTATCTCGTACGGATTCATCAACGGACTTGGCCTATGAATCAAAAACATATCGATGTAATCTGTATTAAAATTTCTCAATGACTGTTCTACAGATTCGATTATATAGGGTTTTGAAACATTGTAATATTTGATAGTATTCTCAGGTCTGTTAGGAGTAACTAATTGAATTCCACATTTGGTTATCAATTGCATGTCATTTCGCAACGACGAACGCTTTTTTAAAGCCCTTCCAAAAAGATTTTCTGTGGTATAATCTCCATAAATATCGGCATGATCAAAGGTTGTAACATCTAGATCTAGACACTCTTCAATTAATTTTTGAGTCGCAGTTACAGACAGATCGGATCCCCATCTTCCCCAATTCATACAGCCAGCTACTACCTCGGACGTTTTAAATGGAATCATAAAGGGTTCTTAGTTATCAATAAATAATCGCATCATAAATAAGCCGTTGTATCTCAGAACGAATATCGTTGGAAATGAGTTTTCTATTTGTAGCATCGGGAAAGGTACGATTACTTAAAAAAACATAAACAATCTCTTGCTCTGGATCGGCCCAAGTAAATGTTCCCGTAAATCCACTGTGTCCAAAACTTGTCATTGATATGCATCCACAAGTAGGACCTACATCCCCAAGTTGTGGCTTATCAAAACCTATACCTCGCCTCACATCATCTTCACAATAGTAGCAGGTATTAAATTGGTCTAGCGTTTCTTTTCCGATATATCGCTTACCGCCATATGTACCACCATTTAAATACATCTGCATAATCTTGGCAACATCATTTGCATTTGCAAAAAGCCCAGCATGACCACCAATACCTCCAAACATTGCCGCTCCTTGGTCATGTACATATCCTTGTATAATTTGTTGTCTAAAGGATTGATCATCCTCTGTCGGTATAATTCGGTTTTTATCAAATTTATTAAGGGGTAAATACCCAGTATTTGAAGCCCCGAGAGGTTTGTAAAAATGCTGCAAAGTAAGAGCATCCATCGTATTCTCATAATGATTCTCTATAAAATCCTTAATCATATAATAAGGCAAATCGCTGTATTTGTACTGTAATCGACTTCTTAATTCACTATCCCTAATTTGTAGCATTAGAGAATCCTTCATATCACTTCTTAAATACAGTTTATGGGCCACTTTAATTTTAAATTGATCAGAATATTTATTTCTATAATACGTAGGTGAAGGTTTTGAAGTTACCGAGTCCAAGGTTTGCAAATAGAACGGAATCCATGCCCGCAACTTTGCGTAATGCGATAGCATAGATCTAAGTGTTATATGTTCTTTGTTAGATCCTTTAAATGAAGGTAGCATCTCGCCTATTCTAGTATCTAATGATATTACGCCTTGATCTTTGAGCTCCATAGTAAGCGGAAGTGTAGCCAAAATTTTGGTAAGTGAAGCCAAATCATAAATATCTGAAGATTGTACCTTCTTCTTTTTATCATAGGTATGATAACCAAAATTTTTATTATAAATAACTTTTCCTTTACGTGCAATTACTAGTTGTAAACCAGGAGTCATTTTTTCTACTAAAGCATTATTTACTATTGAATCTATTTTATTTAATTTATAGGAATTAACTCCAACTCGCTCTGGTACTCCATAAGACAAACGATCCAAAGCTTTTGTATCTATACCTGTCCCTACCGGAAAATTTTTTCCTAGACCAACTGGTAATTTACCTTTGGCCTCTATACCTCCAAAAATAATCTGAGCAGCTTTTTGTTGAGATACTTCACTGTTTTGATATGCCATTACAATCCCTTCAAAATTAGTTGTAGTTTGAAGGTCTAACATCGCATACGGTCTAGAGAACATAGTAAGTACGGTGGTATTAAGTCTAGCAATTTCATACAACCATACTAACTCTTTATCCTTAAATTTATAATCTTTCCAAGGAGAAGCATTTGATTTGTGATACCCTACAATAACATAATTATACGCACGTAATTGAATTAAAATATCACTAAGTAACGTACCTTTAATTACATCTACCTTTGCATATTTATTCATTTCGGCTACAAACTCCTCACCTGTATCATCTCCCAAGGCTACGTAGGCTATCTTTTTAAGATCCAAATTTTTAACTGGAAGTATCGCTCGATCATTCTTCATTACGGTTATAGCGTTTTCAAAAAGCTCTTCCTGCAATACTTTATTATGTACGGTATTTAATTCTTGATATAGGTAATGTGTATCTATAGGTTTATACCTATTAAGACCCACTTTGTATTTTGCAAATAATATTTTTTTTACAGAATGCGCCAAACGTTGTTCTGTTATAAAACCAGCATAATAGGCCGAAACCATTTTTTGAATTGCCAAGGGTACATTTTCTGATATTAATAAAATATCATTACCTGCATTAAAGGCCGCTAAATCAATATCTCCTGGCTCTTTAAAATCTGAAGCACCTTTCATATTTAAGGCATCAGTAAAAATTAATCCTTCAAATCCCAGACTGTCTTTCAACAAATCGCTAACGATATGTTCTGATATTGAAGATGGATAATTGGATCTAGGTTCTAGGCTAGGTACGTTTAAATGTGCCACCATCACACTTGATAAGCCATGTTGTATAAGTCTTCGGTATGGATATAATTCTATACTATCAATACGAGCTGCATCAAAATTAATGGTTGGCAATGTCTTATGAGAATCACTATCGGTGTCGCCATGGCCAGGAAAATGTTTGGCACTAGCCAAAACTCCTTCTTTTTGCATACCCTTCATAAATGCCAAAGATTTTTGAGTAACGTTCATTTTGGTTTCACCAAAAGAGCGATTACCAATAATAGGGTTTTCAGGATTAGTATTGATATCGACTACAGGAGCAAAATTGATATGCACGCCTAATCGCTTGCAATGTTCTGCTATTTGTTGTCCTGTTTTTTCTATGAGTTTGTTATCCTGTATAGCACCAAGTGTCATGTTCCACGGAAAAGCGTGTGTAGAATCCAAACGCATGGCTAACCCCCACTCTGCATCCATCGCTACTAATAAAGGGATCTTTGTTAGCTCTTGATATTGGTTGGTAAGTTTTGCTTGACGTTGTGGTCCTCCTTTTGAAAAAATCAATCCACCTATATGATAATCTGCGATCAGTCGTTTAATTTTATCTGTCTTTTCTTTGGGATCCGAAGAAAAAACATCTACCATAAAAAGCTGTCCAATTTTTTCTTTTAAGTTCATCGTGTTGTACACACTATCCACCCATTGCTTTTGTTGTATATAATCCTCTGTAAACAAAGGATTTTTACGCTGTGCATGGAGTACTAAACTGAAAAAACAAAGTAAAAATGTTACGTATATTTTTATGCTATGCATAAATATTGAAATTCTATTTTATAAAACGACTATGCCAGCTATCCTTTGCAGGGACTTCCCAATTTTCTAGATATTCTGATTTGTTCGTTACAAGATTATTAAACACTATAGTATTAGCAGAAACTGAACGGTTTTTTGCCATCTTTTTAAAATCTGTCAACGGTTTATAAGCTATAAATTCTCCTTGTTTATAAGATACATTCATTTTATCTAATAAATCTACCTTATAGCAGTCTTGCAATTCCAAAATAAAACGGACTGAAGCATCAATTGAGCATCCCGTAGCTGCATTTAGATCCTGATCGAGACCTAAGACTATAAAACGTTTGTATTTGATTTCATATCCAGCATTTAAATCTGCACCATGTGCGGTCCACGCTGCTAAAAATGTATCTAATTTTTGCTTTATTTCGATTATTTCTTGTTCAGAAAACGAACGATTCGCTTGATAAATCCATACTCTTGCACTCCCAGGTAGCGCATCAAATTCTACTAGCATTTACTATTTTTTACTAAGGTAACTAAATATGACTTTCTTTATTGTACAAAAAAGAGTTAATATGAAGCTCACACTAACTCTTTTAACGCTTTCTTAAATTTACTGAAGATTTTTTTTATAAATCCTGAGCATTTGCTATAAGTTCTGCTATGTCCATAACATCAACTTCTGCTTCTTTTTCTTTACTTTTTACGCCATCGGTCATCATGGTGTTACAAAAAGGGCATCCTGCAGCAATAATATCTGGTTTTACCTCCATTGCATCTTCGGTACGTTCAATATTCACATCCTTACGTCCAGGCTCGGGTTCTTTAAACATTTGCGCGCCACCTGCTCCACAACACAATCCTTTTTTCTTGCATCGTTTCATTTCTACTAACTCAACCTCAAGTTTACGCAGTAAATCTCTGGGCGCTTCATATACATTATTTGCTCTTCCCAAATAACATGGATCATGAAAAGTAATACGTTTCCCTTTAAACTTACCTCCTTCTACAGTTAATCTACCTTCATCTAAAAGAGATTTTAAAAACTGTGTATGATGCATTACTTCGTACTCTCCACCTAATGAAGGATATTCATTCTTTATGGTATTAAAACAATGCGGACAAGCAGTAACTACTTTTTTAATTTCGTATGCATTCATTACTTCTATGTTAGTAACCGCCTGCATTTGAAATAAAAATTCATTACCAGCTCTTTTTGCAGGATCACCTGTACAACTTTCCTCGGTACCTAATACCGCAAAATCAACGTTTGCACTGTGTAACAACTTTACAAAGGCTTTGGTTATTTTTTTTGCTCTATCATCAAAACTTCCGGCACAACCTACCCAAAATAATACTTCGGGTTTTTTACCTTCAGCCATATACTCTGCCATTGTTGGCACCTTAATTGCTTCGCTCATATATTAGCTATTTATAAGAAATTAGCAACGCTAATTTCAAATTCAATTCGTTTTATTTGTTAATCGTGTTTACCATCATCAAAAACTTCGATGGTAACGACACGTTCGACCAGTTCTGTAAACTTACCCGTATAACGTGTTGCCTTTACCAAATGATTATCGATCCAATGATAATTTCCTCCTCTTGGCTTGCCCATCAATAGACTATGATATTTAAATCCATGTTTTTTTAACCACGTTTCAGTCACTTCTCTATGTTCTTCGGTTCTAGAAGTAAAAAAACATATGATATGCCCTTCGTCAAACCAATTGTTAAGTGTAACTAGCGCATCGGGAAATGGTTTGCAGGTTACCATACGCTCGGGTTCTTCATTAGGAACATCTTCGGTTATCGTTCCATCAATATCAATAAGGTAATTTTTAATACCCTCGGGTAACACTGGACTTATGTGCTCTCCTTCTTCTACTTTATCATGCAATATTTTTGCTACATCTCTCTGGTTCATACTTCAAAAATTGTGGTGGTTACTAGTGTTGGCTATTTTACTTTTCTTCGTTCCAATTCATGCGATCCATTTGGTTGAAAGGCCATGGTGCGCCGTTATTTTCGATATTTGACATCATAGTATTAAGATCTGATGGTGCTGCGCTCTCTTCCATAACTAAATATTGACGCATATCGATAATTATAGATAAAGGATCTATACCAATTGGACAGGCTTCTACACAGGCGTTACAACTTGTACATGCCCATAGCTCTTCTGGAGTGATATGGTCATTAAGTAATTGTTTTCCATCTGGAATAAAACTTCCGTTTTTATCGATGTTTTTACCTACTTCTTCTAATCGATCACGCGTATCCATCATGATCTTACGCGGAGAAAGTTTTTTACCTGTAATATTTGCAGGACACTCACTGGTACATCGACCGCACTCGGTGCACGTATAGGCATTGAGTAATTGTACCCAGTTAAGATCTGTTACATCGGCTGCTCCAAATTTATCAGGTTCTCCTTCTTCAACATCTGTTTCTGGCGCTGCAGCAAACGGATCTGCGCTTGGATCCATCATTAATTTAACTTCTTGCGTTACGGCATCTAAATTTTTAAATTGTCCTTTTGGTTTTAGATTGGCAAAATACGTATTAGGGAAGGCAAGTAAAATATGTAAATGTTTCGAATAATATAAATAATTTAAGAATAGCAAAATTCCTAAAATATGGAGCCACCATGCTGCTCGTTCTAATACAATTAGACTCGACATTGACATACCTTCAAAAAGAGGTGCAATAAAAGAACTAATAGGAAAAGATCCCGCTTTAACATAATGCGCTGCTCCCATGTTTTGAAGTTGTACATCTGCCGCATTCATGGTAAGAAAAAGAAGCATCAATACTACTTCAAAATATAAAATAATATTTGCATCACTTTTTGGCCAACCTTTCATCTCATTCGCCCAAAATCGCTTAATCTTAGTTATGTTTCTTCGTGTCCAAAAGATTATTACCCCAATAAGCACTAGAAACGCAAGAATTTCGAAAGAAGCAATCAAGAAATCATACACGCCTCCCAAAAACGAAAAAATTCGATGTGTTCCTGCTATTCCATCGATAATGATTTCTAAAACTTCAATATTTATTATAATAAAACCTACATAAACAATAATATGTAATATTCCCGCTATAGGACGACGCACCATCTTTGATTGACCTAGGGCAATCATCGCCATATTTTTAAAACGTTCTGATTTATTGTCAGTACGATCTATATCTTTTCCAAGTTTTATGTTACGTACTATTTTACGAACATTGTTTGAAAAAAAACCTATACCCGCCAAAAGCGCGATTACAAATAAAATATTAGGAATGTATTGCATAGTAAATTAGTTTATTGAGTCTGCTGGTTGCTCATAAGGTTCACCTTTTTTTCCGAAAACCGAGATATGTACATATCGCTTTGGGTTGAGTCGTAAATCTTCTAATAAAAGCTCTAGTTGTCTGGTTGTACGTTCTAGGTTATCGTATAATTTATCATCCTTGATCAACTTACCTATTGTACCTTGATCAAGTTTACTTACTGTTGTATTGATATTGTTGAGAACTAATTCTACATCTTTTGCCAGTTTATCAACATCTACACGAGATAAATTTGTCGTAAATTGATTCAAATCTGTAGACATTTCATCCAAATTCGTGAAAGTTCTATTCAATTTTTCTTCGTTACCACTTAAGATATTTTTCAAAGAACCAGAGGCACCTTTAAAATTGCTAACAGTTGTACTAAGGTCGCTTACGAGAGTATTAATGTTTTGCTGTGTTTTTGGAGACAAAATTCCGTTTACAGAGGTTAATACCGAATCGGCACTTACTATGGCAATTTCTAATTTTTCTTGTAATGGCGTTAATCGATCATTAACTAATTCTAACAATCCTTCTTCTACCCTTCCTGGTAAGGTATCTTTGTCCTTTGCTTCTAACCCTTTTTCATATTTAGGTATAATAGCCAAAGACTTTCCACCGATAAGTCCCCCTCCATATACTTTGGCTAGACTATTGCGCGAAAATTGAAATTCACTATCTACATTAAATTCAACTACCAAATTTCCTTGACTATTTGCAAAGTTGATAGAAATTACCTTACCTACCACCAAACCATTAATTGTCACAGGAGAAGATGGTATTAATCCTTCTACATTCTCATATATTGCATAAAATGTACGGTCATTTTCTAAAAGATTCTTCCCTTTTAAAAAACTATATCCAAAAATCAGTAGCGCTATAGCACATACAGCTAAGATTCCTGTTTTAACTTCACGAGTAAATTTCAAAATAAATTTGTTTTAGCCGCAAATTTAGAATAAAAATTGTACTTCTACTGATTATTACTAAAGCTTTTAACAGTATTTATTTAGATTAATTCGAAGAACCATTGACTTTCAAAGCCTCAGCCAACGGAATCATTTTTTGATTTTTGAAAGCAACGACAAAACTAGAGGTGTAACCTTTTTCTACGGCTATATCTTTAAGTTGTTTAATTTCTTTGTAATCAGATGTTTGCCCAAAATAATATTTATAAATCCTATCGGTATGCTCTTTACTTAGATTATCTAGACCATTAAAATTATAAGATTGCAAAGCAATATCACTAGATCCTGCCGCAATTTGAACTTTAAAGGTAATGCCTTCATAAATTTCTTGATCACTGTTTACTGGAGTATCTATAGTATCAGACAAATTAGGAGTTTCTGGAAAATTATAAATGGCATCCAAACTTTCTTTATAATCGACAATTGATGTTACAATAGATGTAGCCATTTCTTGTTGTCCCTTACTAGAGTTTAGGTACTTTCCTTCTCCATTGTTTGTTAAAAAGCCAAGTTCAATCAAAACACTTGGCATATATGTTTGATGTAATACAACAAAACCAGCTTGTTTTACACCTCTACTTTTTCGTTCTAAACGTTTTTTAAATCTATTTTGAACAAAACTAGCCAATGTAAGGCTCTGCTCAAGATATTCTTCTTGCATTAAGGTTAAACCAATAATAGACTCAGGAGAATTAGGATCAAATCCATCATAATTTGCCTGATAGTTATCTTCTAATAGAATTACAGAGTTTTCATTTTTTGCGACATTAAAATTTTCATCATTAGCATGTAAACCTAGTACGAAGGTTTCTGTTCCCAAAGCTTGTGAACGATGAGAATTGCAATGCACAGAAACAAATAAATCTGCTTTGGCCTCATTGGCTATCTTACCACGCTCATGTAATTCGATAAACTTATCAGTCTTTCGTGTATATATTACTTTAAAACGTTCATCCTGCTCTAGAGTTTGACCGATGAGTAATACGACATTAAGTGCAATATCTTTTTCGTAATAACCATTACCTCTATTTCCAGAATCATGACCACCATGGCCTGCATCTAGGACTACTACAAATTTCTTTTTGTTAATTTCATCACTTCTAAGAGACTTAAAAGAGAAACTTACCCCTACAATTAGTAATACTACTATTACTCCATACAAACTTTTCATCTTCACTTTTATTCAATCTTTAACAAATTTGAAACATTTACTCTTGCTATTCGTTATTTTTGACACAGCGTTGGTATAAATTTATTTTTAACTCAATCCGTATAATTCAGTATGTTGAGCTCAAATAAAACACTACATTTAACGCGATTGTTTTATTTTTCTATTAATAACGATACGCACATTAAAAATATATGTAATTTTGGGACTTCAAAAACTAAGCCACAGTTTTACAAAAATAGCATTTAAACCATTGCAAACCTCGGTACGACACATACTTTATTCACTAAGTTTTACACTGCTTTGTATATCTTTTGCAACTGCGCAGGAAACCAATAAATCGACAGAAGTTTCTATACCTGTTCAAAAAGATACCTCTCAAATTATTGGGCAGCAATCCAAAGACTCTCTCATCAATAATATACAAAAAGAGCGAACCGAAGTTTTACAGGATACCATCACAAAAGACTCTATACAACCAGAAAAACAATTGCTAACAGATAAGGTTGCCTATAAAGCAACAGATTATATGAGACTAAGCAGTAGAGAAAATAAAATGTATCTCTACGATAATGCAGAAGTTATATATGGCGATATGAAACTAAATGCGGGCATGATTATCATGGATAATAATAAAAATGAAGTCTATGCATTTGGTATCAAAGATTCTTTGGGCGACTATACTCAAACACCCGTTTTTGAGCAGGCACAAAATGTTGTAGAACCCGACTCCATTCGCTTTAATTTTGATACACAAAAAGCTTTAATTTATAATTCAAGAACCGAACAAAACGGTTTTAAGATTAAAAATGAGGTTTCAAAACGTGAGAATGATTCTGTTATTTACATGAAAAATGTAAAATTCACCACATCAGATAATATCGAGGATCCCGAATATTATTTTTATGCACGGCGTATCAAGCTTGTTCCCGAAAAGAAAATTATTACTGGACTCGTTAATATGTTTATAGCAGATGTGCCAACTCCAATAGGTTTACCTTTTGGATATTTTCCGCTTACAGATGAAAGAACTTCTGGTTTTATTATTCCAAATCCAGGAGAAGAAAGCAGACGTGGATATTTTTTACAGAATGGAGGCTATTATTTTGCTATAAGTGATTATGTAGATCTAACATTGATGGGTGATTATTATACGAATGGAAGTTATACCTTTGCCGTAGAATCTGCATATGCGCTACGTTACCGTTATCGTGGTAATTTACGGTTTCGCTATGAAAACAACCTTACAAGTGAGCGAGGTTTTCCTGATTTTTCAAAGGCAACTACCTACAACATTCAATGGACGCATAGTCAGGATGCCAAAGCAAATCCAAATTCTAGATTTTCGGCTTCTGTAAATTTTGGAAGCAGTAACTTTTACAGACAATCAACAAACCAATTAAACACAGGAAATTTTTTAAATAATCAAATAAGTTCGTCTATATCTTATGCAAAAACCTTTCCTGGAGATCCACAAGTAAATGTAAATGTTGCCGCCACGCATAACTCTAACACCAATACAGGAGATGTAAACCTCTCTCTACCTAATATCTCGACTAGTATTTCTAGAATATTTCCTTTTGCTCCAAAAGAGGGAATTAAAAAAGGAATTATCCACAATATTAATACGCAGTATAATTTTAGAGGTGAGAACAAAATACAAACCAACGATGATGATTTATTCACATCTGCTATGTTTGATAATTCTCAAATAGGTATGCAGCATTCAATCCCAATTAGTACAAATTTTAAAATATTTAAATATTTAAGCGCTTCTGCAGGTACAACATTTCAAGAAAATTGGGTCTTTGAAACTATCGAACAGCGATTCGATTCTAATGCAAACGAGGGTGCTGGCGAGATAGTACGTGATACTATTAGTGGTTTTGATGCGTATAGAACTTATAATTTTTCTACTAGCCTTGGTACAACTATTTACGGTACATTTAATTTTAAAAAAGACAAAAAAATACAAGCAATACGGCATACAATGCGTCCATCGGTTAGTTATAGTATTAATCCAAAGTTTGATCAATATTATGACTCGTTTGTAAGAACCGATGATCCAAATACTGTTGATATAAATGAAACTGAAATTGTTGAATATTCTCGTTTTGAGGGAGGATATTTTGGTGCCCCAAGTAATACTTTTTCGAGTAATATTGGGTTTTCTTTGAGTAATAATCTTGAAGCCAAAGTACGCAGTAGAGATACTACTGCAACAGAACCTAAAAAAGTAAATATTCTTAACAATCTAACCTTATCTACTGCTTACAACTTGGCAGGAGATTCTCTAAAATTAAGTCCCTTATCTATACGAGGAAATATTCCGATAGTGCAGAATAAATTGGATATAAATTTTAGTATGCAATTAGACCCCTATGCGTTGGATAATAATAATAGAAAAATCGACGTATGGAATATTGATAATGGAGGTAGTTTATTTAGATTAACTAATGCTAGTGCTAATTTTGGCTATTCTTTTAGTAGTAAAGATTTTCAACGTAAAACTAAAGAAACGGATCCTTTAGAAAATCAAACGCTTCGCAATGGTGGACGAGCAGATAATCTTTTTGGAAGTACCACAGATTTTAGTGATAATGAAGGAGTTTATGATACGAAAGAAACTGAAGGGGATACTGATGTTACCTTCTATAGTTACAAAATCCCATGGTCCTTACGCCTTGCCTATACCGTAAATTACTCAAATAATGCTAGACAAAATGAAATTTCGTCACATTCACTCATGTTTTCGGGAGATATAGAACTAGCTCCGCGTTGGACCGTTGGAGTATCTTCTGGATATGATTTAAAAAATCCAGGATTTACATTTACAAATTTGCGTTTTCAACGTGATCTTGAAAGCTGGCAAATGAGCTTTAACTGGATTCCGTTTAGTGAACGTACCTCATGGAACTTCTTTATCGGCATTAAATCATCTGTTTTAAGTGATATTAAGTACGATAAACGAAGAGAAGCTGATAGAAATTTATAAACAAGCTTTTATCTAAATCGTAAAAGTATCCTTACTTTTACAACGCATACATATCATTCCTTTTAATTATGAAAAAAATTATAACTACCACAAATGCTCCAGCACCTATTGGGCCTTACAACCAAGCTATAGAAAGTGGAAACACACTCTATACATCTGGTCAAATAGCTATAGATCCTAAAACCGATCAATTGGTGTTGGATGACATAACAACTGAGACCGAACAAGTTATGAAAAATATAAAAGCTATTTTAGATGAAGCTGGATACACATTTGAGAATGTTATAAAAACTACTATTTTCTTGAGCGACATGAATAATTTCTCACTTGTTAACGAGGTCTATGGTAAGTATTTTCATGAAGCTACTGCTCCCGCACGAGAAACGGTTGCGGTAAAAGCATTACCAAAGTTTGTGAATGTAGAGATTTCTGTTATAGCGGTACGCTAAACTTTTTGACTCCAATTATTTGTTTCAATTTCTTGACATTGTAGTATGGATGTAAATGATTACCCCTTACATGCTAATGATCGATTCACACAGATAGTACGATCAAAAGGGATCATTACTTGGTTACAGTTACTCCAATATGTCAGGCAATTACCTTATGAACGAATTACAGACTCGTCTAATCCAAGCCTTATTCTGATAGAGCAAAAAGGTACTTGTAGCTCCAAACATGCATTCTTAAAACAAATCGCAGATTTTAATGATATAACTGTTGATTTAGTAGTAGGAATATATAAGATGACCGAAGAAAACACACCAGGCATCGGTAAATGTTTAAAAGACAATAATCTTAATTATATTCCCGAAGCGCACTGTTATCTTAAAAAATCGAACAGAATTATAGATGTTACAAATATGCACAACAATCATTTGTTTGCTGAAAGCCTATTGGAAGAAATTAACATGACCGCTGATCAAGTTAGCATATATAAAATTACCTATCACCAAAATTTTATTAAAAAGTGGTTAACCACTCAAAAAGATATCAATACACTAACTTTTGACGAGGTATGGAGAGTACGAGAACAATGTATTAAAAATCTATCTAGAATATAAATTCATTATATTATCATTCTCTAGCAGATTTTAAAACAGTACAGGTTTTCATAACTACCTTTTTATGAATACTATAGATAAGTTTAAATATTTGTGCGCGATAATTCTTTATTAGTAGCATACCATATACCCTTATAACAATATTCCCTTTCTTTTAAATAAATTCAAAACGTTACTCAAAAAATTTATTAATTATTTATTATTTTCATAACTTATCTCCCGAATTTATCTCAAACTTTAAAAGAAAATTCGTTAACCAAATGTATTTGCACTACAAACTCAATCTACTTTAAAACCTAAAAATTACCCTCATGATTCGAATTATTTTTTATGCACTAATTTTAACAACAAGTTTCAACACTTTCGCTCAAACACAAACTGAAATAAACAATGAAGCATATGCTGATCTTCAAAAATCAGACAAAGAATTAAATAAAATTTACCAAGAAGTCCTCGCTACTTATAAAAGCGATTCTAAATTTATTAGTAGTTTAAAAAAATCCCAGAAAATTTGGATAAAGTTTCGAGATGCTGAATTAGAAATGAAGTATCCAAATTATCGTGAACCGTATGACAACTCCATTCATCCAATGTGTCGTGCCAACTATTTAAAAGAACTCACCGAAGATCGCATAAAGCAGCTTCAGTTATGGCTAAATGGAATCGATGAAAGTGACAAATGCAGCGGTTCTGTAAAAGTAAACCGATAACTCTTCTTATTTATACGATAGTAATTCTAAGAGTTTTAAAAAATAAACTGTTTTAGGTGTAGTTACTTTTGATTCTAAGTAGTTATACACTATACTTCCAAATATCCCTTTTAGATTGCTACCTGCTTAAAAATGGGTGTCTTTGATTATTTTTGGTATTGTTTTATTCATTAATTACGAAAAACAATTTTTAATAATGCTTTCTGGATAACATTATTCGGAGTTTCGTTTCTCTGTGGAGCTATTATCTCCATAGATTACGCTGTTTGGTTGGTACTCATACGCTACAATTATCTTAAATAAACTGAACACTCATATAAAACAGAACATTTTATAGTCAAGGGTTAAATCGTAGTGTGAACCCTTTTTAAGTAGACAAAATATCAGATATCCTAAGCAACTCTTTATTGATACCGTGATCCTCTCTTAGACCTTTGTCGAAATCGGTAGTTGTAATTTCGTTATTTAACAGTCCAACCATTACATTTTTCTCTCCATCCAATAATAATTCTACCGCACGTACGCAAAGGCGACTTGCCAATGTTCGATCAAAACAAGAAGGAGAACCACCGCGCTGCATATGACCCAAAACGGTTACACGCACATCATAATTTGGTAGATTTTCGGTTACATAGTCTGCTAGTTCATACACGTTTTTACCAATCTTATCTCCTTCACTTACCACCACGATACTCGATGACTTACCAGATCGTCGACTTCGCTTTAAAGATTCAAGTAATCGATCCAAACCTAAATCTTCTTCAGGAATTAATATTTCTTCTGCTCCTGCACCTACTCCACTATTTAAAGCGATAAACCCTGCATCACGTCCCATAACTTCCACAAAGAATAATCGATCATGTGAACTAGCAGTATCTCTTATTTTATCAATTGCCTCAACCACCGTATTAAGCGCGGTATCATAACCAATAGTAAAGTTAGTGCCAGCGATATCATTATCTATTGTTCCTGGAACTCCTATAATCGGAATATTATACTCTTCGTTAAATAACTTCCCTCCTTTAAAAGTACCATCTCCACCAATCAAAATCATAGCATCTACTCCAATTTCTTTCAAGTTTTGGGCAGCTTGCTTTCTTCCTTCTACAGTTCTGAAGGCTTCGGATCTCGCAGATTTTAAAATTGTACCTCCACGGCTAATTATATTACGTACAGAACGAGCCGTCATCACGGTACAATCACCTTCAATCATTCCTTGATATCCTCTGTAAAAACCAATACAACGTACATCGTAATATGCACAAGCACGTGCTACAGCTCTAATTGCAGCATTCATTCCTGGAGAATCACCTCCAGATGTCATTACACCAATCGTTTTAATAGGTTTAGCCATTGATAATATTGATTTAATTCGTTGATTTTTGATTTGTAAAGTTTATATACTCTGGACGTTTTTCTACTTCGAGACTATCTTTTTTTATCAATTTTTCTTGTTCTTCACGGGTCGCAAAAATTTTCTTCCACAATTCATTAAAATTATCAAAATCTACAGAATACGAGAGTCCGACCCCTTGTGTATACCCATTATTTTTTCCAATATATTGAATGTCGTTTTCTCTATTAAAAATTTTGCCTCTTAAAGTTCCTTGTTCATTAAATAAGTATTCAACTTCTACATTACCCACAACAACCGATTCACTTACGCCTCCCACTGGAACCCCTACTTGTCCATTAATAAGAATTCTATTGTTAATTTTTGTGGATAAGGTGACTCCAAATTGATCTGAAGTTTCTTCATCAAGTACTCGATCTCCTTGTGTATAATTAAGACCTACTTGAAATTTATCATCTTCTCCAGAAAAAATACCATTGACCAAACTTGAGGCTCGCTCTACTAAATTACCTGTAATTGCATTCTGACCCAGTGTAAAATCATTATAAAATTGTCCTTGTGTTACTAAGGATAGTGCTTGTAATTCTCTGGCTGACTGACTTTCTAAACGATATTCTAATTCACTTTTGACAATCGAATTAAGAAACGGAAACTCTATATTAAAATCAAGATCTGGTTGTACCAATTCACCTTTAAGATCCACTACTACTTCGACAGGAATTTTCTTATTAAAGGTAGCGTTTTCTAGCAGAACCGCTGGATTTGCCTCTGTTTTATAGACTGCACTTAAGTTTAATACCGCACGTGTTGGACTACCATCCCAGTTAATACTTCCGCCTGATCGTACATTAAAAACTTTTTCAACAAACGCTCCGTACCTAAAATTATAAACTCCCTCGTAGGCGTAAAAATCGCCCCACATATTAAACTTACCATTTGTGTTAATCTCGATTAATAGCGTACCCGCTCCTCTACCCTTTAACGAACTTCCTGTATTTTTATCAATCACGATCTCTACTTCGGCATTGCGATTAACATCAAGATCAAAATTAAGTTCTAATCCTTTGACTTCATCAATAACTATTTCTTCTCCATCAAGCCTTGCTTGTTTTTCTTTTGGACTTAGAAAATGGATATAACTATTATCTCCCAGTGATTCTGATTCGTTTAATGGTATTTTAAAGACAGTTCCTTTTTCTGTAGTTGCATTAACATCGATTACTAACTCGTCACTAGGCCCGCTTATTTTTGCATCACCACTTATAAAAGCGGTTCCATAATACAGAGAAAATTCATCCTCTTCTGTATCAAGAACGACTAATCGATTTGCATCTAATTCTAATCCAAGAAACCACTTAGAGAATCGCTTGTGCCGTATAAAACCTCCCAAAGTACCTTTTGAATTGTACTTTGTATCTGTTATCCCAATATTTTCAAATATAAAGTTTTGTTTATTGAGAGATATCCGGGCTTTATCTTCTAAGGCCAAATCAACATTTAAGTATGGTATGCGCAATCCCACATTATTTAATACTAG
Source organism: Aquimarina rhodophyticola (assembly GCF_042434915.1). Taxonomy (GTDB): domain Bacteria; phylum Bacteroidota; class Bacteroidia; order Flavobacteriales; family Flavobacteriaceae; genus Aquimarina. Next base: position 1,130,082 of record NZ_CP170198.1, on the reverse strand, counting down.
ATTACCATTGATCTCTGGATTACTATAATCTCCTGTGACCGACGCACGACCTGAAGCTTTACCTCTTAGATCGCTAATTACAATCCCCCCTAAAGCACCAAAGCCAGACATATCGAGATCATTAAGTCGAATATCAAGATTTATATTCGCATTATCTTCACCTACATCAATGCCTCCGATTGCCGAAAATGTTTTAACACCCGAACTATCGGTTAATTTGCTATTTATAGTATACTCTGTCAAAGATTCATTACCCGCCACATTAAGTTTAAGCTCTCCTAATGTTGACGTATTTACTTGTAGATCACGAATATTAATTGTAGAACTAGGGAAAAACACACCTTCTTCTTGAAAAATCCTTAAATTACCTTCTACAACTCCATTAAACTTTAAGCTGTCGATACTCGGGGTTATCTTGTATAAATCAACATCGGTAAATGTGGCTTTAATGTCTTTATAGTTGCTTCCTTTTGTAAGTCCGCTTATTTGAATTTTTTCTTTTTCGTGCGTTAAGGTGATTGGTTTAATTGTAACTGTCTCGAAACGATTGTCAAATACTACTTTATTCTCTGACTTGGTCTTATTTTGATTTGCAAACCAAGTGTATCCTTTAAATGTAAAATCTGATTTTCTAAGACCAACTACCGATTTATTATCTTCATTTATCGTATGATAAAATTCTAGATTAAACGTATCTTCATTATTTGCTCCCCCTTTAAATTCTGAACGCATAAATAACGTATCCTTTAAGGTTACATTAATCAAACTAAACTCTGATGCATCGTAAAATTTTGAGTTAATACTATCAATCGCTACGTAAGTATTAAAAATTGGATTTTTATTATCTACTTGAATATCTACTTTTTCAAATAAATTATCATAAGCTTTAATGGATGGAGATTTAAATGTAAGTTTAAATTCGGAGTCATTACTTTCTACTCTCCCTTTAATAAAAGTGTTTGGAGCAAACTGAATTTCGGGTAAGAAAACATCTACAATTTTATTATAAATATTAAAATTAAACTCCATAAACTCATCATCGGTAATAGCTACAGGTTCAAAATTGGTGTACAAACTAGCAATCGAATTTCTAAACAAATCATAAACATTTTGAAATCTAAACTTACCTCGTACACTCCCTTGTATTATATCAGGACTATTAATGCTAATGGTACGCACCTTATCGGTATCAAAAGTAGAGGTGATTTCAAAATCTTCGAAGTAATAATCGGCTTTTTGATTTTTGTATAAAGTTTCTTGAAAGCTAATCGTCCCAATAACATCATTAATGCCAGAACCTCTCATATCCATAATCACATCACCTTTAAAAATGGATAGACTATCACGTGTAAATAAATTGAGCGTATTGAGATCTAAATATTCAACATTTGCCACAAAATCATAATTATTTATGGTTTTGTCCATATCTACAACCCCATTAAAAATTAGCTGAATGTTAGGATCATCAATTATGAGTCGACCATCAAAAACAGGATCTTTTAATCCTCCTATTACCGATATATTATTGTATGTATATCCATTAAATTCTAAAACACTTATATCACCTTCAATATTTGTATCTAGATTAGCCAGTGTGAAACCATTACCATCAACATCAATATTAAACGCGGCTTTACCTAATGATTCTTTACCTAATAATTGCCCGAGATTAAAACTCTCAGAAATAATGTTTCCGTTATACTTAGCATTTTTAGCATTTTCTAAGTCCCCCAATAAAACAAATGCATAAATTTTACCTAACTGAGAATAAAAATCCATATCCAAATCCACAGCATTTGGAGTAACCATTATATTGCCAACGCCCCTAATACTACCAAATTGATACAGTTGTTTTGGTAATGAAGAACCTAAAATATTAGGTAATAAGTTTACTAAATCATAATAGTTGGTAGTAAGATTATTAAATGTACCGTTTAGTTTAAAGTTTTTTGGGTCTGATACGGCGTTCTGAATATGTAAATCTCCACGTATAACTGTACGATCTAGCCCCATAATGTTGGCATTACTTAATTTAAAATCATTAAGCGTTCCTCTTAAAATGGTAGCATCAAAGGTTATTGCGTGATCCACACCAAACTCTTTATAAAAAGGAATTAAATCATTTGTAGATATGGTTGCTTTGGCAAAATCGGCAGCAATGTTTACTTTATTCTCAAAATCTGAAAAATCATCTTTAGTATAGGATAATGCTATTGCTCCAGTAATTTTGGAATCTTTTGTTTCTAAATCAAATTCTCTAAACAGCATCTGTGTTTCTGTCATTGAAAACACAGTTTGTAAATTGCGAATATCTAACCCCCTTTTCTCTTTTAACGAAAGTGTATTGGTAGTAATATAAAAATCAGGTCCATCAACCTTAAGCGCTTCGGCGTCAATAGTAATATTAGTAAAATCAAGCACCTGTGGATTCGATAGATTTTCATTGGTATAACTAAAAGCCCCATTATCAACAAAAACTTCTGCCGCAGTTAATACAAAACTAGAACGTTCTTTCTTTTCCTCGGTATTAAATTTTCGCACAAAAATCATTAGGTTGTCGCTAGATTCACCTTCGTAAATTTTCATGTTAAAATCCAGACTATCTATAGCCACAGCACCAAATTCGGGTTGCCCTTTTGTAATCTCGTTAAGGTTGAGAATAGAACCTTCTATAGCTCGAGCGTATATAAGAGTGTCTTTATGATGATCTTTTATTAAAACTTCTTGCAAGTCTAAATTACCAGCATAGGTTAAACCAATTCTACCAATGCTTAAATCCACATCATAAGTATCGTTTAGATACTTTGTGAGTTTTTCACCAAAGTAAGTTTGTATCCCAGGAATCGAAAATAGAATCACTAGAATAGCAAAAATGGCAATTAGAACAGTAAGCGTTCTAATCAATATCTTCCCGAATTTTTTGATACGTATTATTGTTTTAACTTTGCTGACAATATTAACAATTTCTATGCCCTTTTCCTCATAATGAGTTCACAAAATATATACATCTTAGCAATTGAATCATCTTGTGATGATACCTCTGCTGCTGTACTACAAAACGATCAAGTATTATCGAATGTTGTGGCGACACAAAAAATTCACGAACAATATGGAGGTGTAGTACCCGAGCTTGCATCCCGCGCACATCAACAACATATTGTGCCTGTGATAGATCAAGCTATTAAACAGGCAGGAATCACCAAAAAAGATTTGCATGCAATTGCCTTTACCAAAGGTCCCGGACTTATGGGTTCGCTATTGGTTGGCACTTCGTTTGCCAAATCATTGGCACTAGCATTAAACATTCCTTTGATTGCTGTAAATCATATGCAAGCGCATATTTTGGCTCATTATATTAAAGAAGAGGGATATAAAACACCTGATTTTCCTTTTATTGCAATGACAATTAGTGGAGGGCATACACAAATTATCGAAGTACGAGATTATTTTGATATGAAAGTTATTGGAGAAACCATTGATGATGCTGTTGGCGAAGCTTTTGATAAAAGTGCCAAAATACTCGGTTTTCCGTATCCCGGTGGACCTTTGATCGATCGTTATGCCAAACAAGGGAACCCAAAGGCTTATCCCTTTACCAAACCAAAAGTTGACGGACTTAATTTTAGTTTTAGCGGACTTAAAACCGCTGTCCTGTATTTTATACAGAAAAACCTTAAAGAGGATCCAGATTTTATAGGTAAAAATAGAGATGATATTTGTGCTTCAATCCAATATACTATAGTTAATATACTAACCGATAAACTTAAAAAAGCAGTAAAACAAACTGGTATTACTCAAATTGCTATTGGAGGCGGTGTCTCTGCCAATTCTGGAATTCGTGAAGCTTTACAAAAAGCCGAACAACATTGGGGCTGGACTACGTTTGTACCAAAGTTTGAATATACTACTGATAATGCTGCTATGATAGGGATTGTTGGCTATCTAAAATATTTAAATAATGATTTTGCCGATATGAGTGTTGTTGCTAAAGCCAGAATGAAATTTTAATTGAAACTTTTAACCATGCAATTATTTTATAGTAAGGATCTGGATCACGGTGCAACTACCTATACATTCTCAAAAGAAGAAAGTAAACATATTCACAAAGTACTTCGCAAATCAGAGGGTGATACGCTGCATGTCACAAATGGCAAAGGATTGTTATCCAAAGGAGTAATCACTTTTGCTAGTACGCAACGTTGTGAAATAGCTATTCAAGAATCATCTCAAAAGCCAGCACGTCCATATCGTTTGCATATGGTGGTCGCTCCAGTAAAAATGAATGATCGTTTTGAATGGTTTCTAGAAAAAGCTACCGAGATAGGTGTTGATGAGATTACCCCTATACTATGTGATCATAGTGAACGTAAAGTGATTAAAATTGAGCGGTATGAAAAAATTTTGCAAAGCGCCATGAAACAGTCGCATCAAACCTATCTACCCAAACTTAATGCATTAATACCCTTCTCAAAGTTTCTTGCCAACGCACAAGAAGGTATTTTATGTATTGCGCATTGCCAGGATAGCTTAAAGCAGCATCCTAAACAGTTAATAAGCGCAGGTCAAAACGTAACAATTCTTATCGGTCCCGAGGGTGACTTCTCTACTAACGAAATCAATTTGGCTTTAAAACAAGGATACAACCCAATAACCTTAGGTACCACGCGACTGCGCACTGAAACCGCTGCTATAGTAGCCGTTCACAGTATTGCTTTTATTAATTCGTAGTGTATACTACACCTTTATAATCCTTTTTTGCAGAGGATTTTTGGCAGTACCAACACCTACGTTAATAGTATCTAAACGTTCTTACTGCTCATATTTTTTTTAGTACTTTTAACAACTAATCAGAGTTTAGTAACTTATGAAAATCCTATATAGCCTTTTACTTTTAATTAGCCTCGGTATACAAGCACAAGAAATAGCGGTATTACATTATAAAGGAGGTGGGGATTGGTACAGTAATCCTACTGCTCTGCCCAATCTAATCTCGTTCTGTAATACTACTATCGGTACTGTCATTAACACTAAACCAGCCGTCGTACAGCCCAATAGCTCCGATCTCTTTGGGTACCCTTATATTCACATGACGGGACATGGAAACGTTTATTTTAGTGAAGAAGATGCTCAAAACTTGCGAGCCTATTTATTAAGCGGTGGTTTTCTTCATATCGATGATAATTATGGTATGGAACCCTTTTTACGAAAAGAATTAACAAAAATTTTTCCTGACAAACAACTTGTAGAGTTATCCAAAGAACATCCTATCTTTTCATCTGCCTATCCCTTTGATAATGGACTCCCAAAAATACATGAACACGATGGTAAGCCGCCACGTGCTTTGGCTATTTTGGATAATAACAGAGTAATTTTGTTATTTACCTTTGAGAGTGATCTTGGTGATGGTTGGGAGAGTCCCCAGGTACATAATGATCCAGAATCTGTAAGATTAAAGGCATTGCAAATGGGTGCTAATATTATTAAATACGCATTTAATTACTAAGGTAATGCAGCAATTACAGCACACCACCACAACTTTTTATAAAAGATCCCATCCCATCGTTTTGGTTTGTGATCATATCAATTCGCCTGCAAATATTGGAAGCATCTTTAGACTCGCAGATAGCTTTGGAGTAGCTCATATTTATTTTATAGGAGACCTAGTCCCTATTGATAGCAAACGCATGGAACGTACGGCGCGGGCTACACACAAAATTGTTCCCTATGATGTCGTAGTGGATAGCAACATTGTATTGAAGAATCTTAAGGATCAATCGTACGCCATTTTGGCCTTAGAAATAACAGACAGCAGTATACCAATACACACCTTTAAACTACAACCCAATGTTCCTATAGCTCTGGTCTTGGGTGATGAGAACACAGGAGTATCTCAAGAATTATTACAATTGGTAGATACTGCACTTCATATCAATATGTACGGCAATAATAGTAGCATGAATGTAGCTATGGCTACAGGCATAGCTTTATATGAACTCACAACAAAACTCAACCATGTCTAACTCGCACAATCGTTTAAACTCTAGAGCCATTACCTATGGCATCCTTAAAGCTGTTGGTATACTCGTAGCAATAGCTGTAATAGTTTGGTTTTTATATAAAATCCAATCTGTCCTTATATATATTGCATTTGCGGCAGTTATCTCGCTAATGGGTAGACCCCTCGTGGTATTTTTTAAACGTCGACTTAATTTTAGAAATACAATAGCGGCAATCTGTACACTATCCATTATCACCATATTGTTTTTTAGCATTTTTACATTATTTATCCCTATTGTAATTGAACAAGCACAACTAATTGGAGAAATTAATATTGAAAATGTAGGAGATGATTTAGAGCAACTCAACAATCAAATTAGTGAGTTTTTTGGTATCAATCAACTTAGTTTTGTCGAACTTGTAAAACGTTCTGACTTGGTGAATTTTATCAATTTCAAATCCATACCAGACATGGTCAACTCCTTTCTTAATATCTTTGGATCTGTAATGTTGGGTATTTTTTCTATCCTCTTTATTTCCTTCTTTTTCTTAAAAGATAGCCGCATATTAGAGGGTAGCCTATTAGCCTTTGCACAAGAGGGTGACGAAGGCAAATTTAGAACTGCCTTTAACAAAATAAAAGATCTTTTATCACGATACTTTGTAGGACTATTATTGCAAATAACCATCATTTTTGTTCTCTATACCATCTTACTATTAGTTTTTGGAATAAGCAATGCGATTGCCATTGCATTGATTGCTGCTATTTTTAATATCATCCCTTACATCGGCCCCTTGGTAGGTGGTGCCTTTATAATTGTGTTAGCCACAACAAGTAATTTGGGTATGGATTTCTCTACAGTAATTTTTCCAAAGTTGGTTTATATAGTAATTGGCTATATGATTGTTCAACTGGTTGATAACTTTTTTAACCAACCTATCATATTTGGTAATAGTGTAAAATCTCATCCACTAGAAATCTTTTTGGTAATCATTATAGGTGGATTGCTTTTTGGTATTGGAGGTATGATTGTAGCTATCCCCGCATATACCTCATTAAAGGTAATTGCCAAAGAATTTTGGTCAGAGTATAAAATTGTAGCCAAACTCACAAAAGATTTGTAAGTGAATTCTAAGTTATTGCATCCCGAAGTTCAAGATTTTATTATTGAAAAATCAGATCAACACACAGATCTTACTAAGTTAATTCTTGCTGGGAGTCCGTTTAAAGATATTACTACACAAGAACTTGCAGAACAAATATCTGGAAGACAAAAAGCATTACAAAAATTGCCTTCTTGGACAGTACACCGCAACATCCTATATCCACCCACGCTTAATCTCGAACAAACCTCGTCTGACCAAACGGCAGCCTACAAAAGCGCACTAGTAAGTGGTGATACCCTTATTGATGTAACAGGCGGTTGGGGTGTTGATGCCTTTGCTTTTAATCAACATATCAACAAAGTAACACATTGTGAACTTAATCCTACCTTAAGTGCACTAGCTGCACACAATTATAATACACGACAAGCATCAACCATCCAAACAGTTTGCCAAGACGGTTTAACGGTTGTAAGAGATGCAAAAAAGTTTGATTGGATATATATCGATCCATCTAGGCGATCTACGACCAAGGGCAAGGTTTTCTTTTTAAATGATTGTCTTCCCGATGTTACCCTTCACCAAGAACTTTTTTTGGACAAAGCAGCAAATGTTATGATCAAAACCTCCCCACTACTCGATATACAACATGGATTGGCGGTTTTAAAAAATGTAGTAGCAATTCATGTAGTCGCAGTTAACAACGAGGTAAAAGAACTTTTATGGATACTACAAAAGGACTATACCAAAGAGGTTACCATTGTCACTGCTAACCTCAAAAAGCAGCAAAAGGATATATTCTCCTTTACATATGGTCGACATTCCCTGCAAGAAACAACATATCATACACCGCTCACTTACTTATACGAACCTAATTCGGCTATATTAAAAAGCGGTGGTTTTGCCGATGTAGCACAAGCCTACGGGGTCAAAAAACTACATCCCAATAGCCATCTCTATACATCAGACTCACTTTTATCATTTCCAGGAAGAGTTTTTAAAATTATAACTAGATCATCTTTTTCAAAAAAGGATATAAAACGTTTACATATAGAAAAGGCAAATATAACCACTCGCAATTTTCCCGATACCGTAGCTTCTATACGTAAACGGTTTAAGATAAAAGATGGCGGTGACACCTATTTATTTTTTACCACAGATCTGCATGATACTAAGATAATACTACACTGCAAAAAAATAGCGACGTCATCCTAAGATCACGCCGCTAGTAACACTATTATCTAACTATTAAAATGAGCTAACTGCTTTCTCAACTTTAAAAAAATCTTCGTCCTCTTTTTCAATAATATAATTCTTATCCTCTACAGAGTAATTAAACTCTCTTCCTTTAACTCTTATTAAAAAGCCATTCTCTGCAGGAAATATATTAAAATCGTTGTCTGCTTCTTTTATATACGATAATTCAATCACATTATCAAAGGCATCATTGGCATCGTCGTTTATAGAAATTACTTTGGTTACCATTTCTGGTGTCTCTACACGATCCTGATTAATTTTGTTCTTATCCTTTTCATCTAGCTTTACAACGCTAGTCTCCTTATTCTTAATCGTTACAACATACGGTGTCTTTTCTTTACCTTGATCAAGTTCATATGTTTTTTCAATAGTTTCTTTTGTCAATTCCATTCCTTGCTCCTGTGCACTAGCAATCGAAAATAAATTCAACGTTAAAGCAAAGGCAATTAATTTTACTGCACTAATATTCATAATTTTTTGGTTTTTATAGTTATATCTTGTTTTCGTATTAAGTAGTATCATTTTGTAGGACATCTGCCCTGTACTACATTAATTAGAAGATATAACTTCGTTACGCTTTTTCAACGTATCTAATTTCTTTTCGAGAGAAGTAATAACATCATCAGCCTTCACACTCATATTACTTACTAATCCATCTAATTCATTCTCAAATTCAGCTTTTTTAGAAGTAAAACGAGAATTGATCTCGGTAGAAAAAGCATTAGCCTTATCCATAATATCATCTTTGGTATCTACCGCTTTTTTTTGAATTTTTGTTCTCGTATTCTTTCCTTTATCTGGAGCAAATAAAATCCCGATTGCGGTTCCTACTGCTGCTGCTGATAATATTCCTAAAACTGTGTTGCTTCTGTTTGACATAGTATTTTATTTTTAAGTTAATAGTTTACTTTACATCGACTTGCTTTGATTGGTAAATCACTTATTTTCAGCAAATCAACAGTGTAAAGATACTATCAAACACCGTTCTCAAATAGGAGTTTAACGCTGTTTAACCCTTATTAATACTAGTTAACAGAAGTAAATGTTAAAATAGCTTTTTACTGTTAAGAACTTTAAGTATTAAGACGCTTTCGCGAAAGTAAAAGTCTATCTATATATAATAATCACTAACCAATTTTTGAACAGTATACACCAAAACCGTCAATATGCATTCTATAATAAGGTATAACACAAATATGTCTAATTGCTGAAACATCTTTATAAGCATTTCAATTAAAATCATTTGATAAAGCTGAAGAAATCGCACTATAATGTAAAGAAATATCAACTAGCGTAAAAAGAATGTATACTGCATCCTACAAAATAATTGGCGTTAGCACAGATATAAGGTCTCACACAACAGAAATATAAGCTTCATCTGCCGAAATTTCAGATTAAAGTGCCGAAATGTCATCTTTACGTACAGAAATATCATCTTGCAGTATAGAAATATCATCTTGAGGTGCCGAAATGTCATCTTTGGGTACGGAAATATAGTCTTCACCTGCCGAAATTTCAGATTGCAGTAATGAAATTTAGTCTCATGATCAAGAAATCAAAGTTTTAGCTGTACAATCTAAACTAATAGTATAGTACCTCTAATCTGTAAAGCCCTATCAGCTTTTTTTATTGGATTTCAATAATTTAGTAACATTAAATTTTAATTTTTTCTAATAAATTGCTACTTTGCTCCTGCTTAACGAGCAAACACCCACCCCACTTAGTTACGTTGTACGTACACTGTATTGTAACCAATTTATTTACATATATATGACTAAACAACAGATCAACAAGTTGGACATGTACCAAGCGGTACAAACTTATCTAGACACTAACACCCAAAAATGGAGTGGAATTCCAAAAATACTAGAATTTAAAAACGACCTAGATCAACTTCTTATTCGTTTGCATGAGGATAGTAAAAGTCAAGAAGGAGCAAAACTGTACTTAGGCAGTAGCAAAGCAGCACAAAAACGTGTCGTTGCCGATAAAGCAGATATCCTTAACGATATCCTCGAAGCCTATGCAACAATCGAGGATAAAAAAGATGTAAGACAAAAAGCTGCCAAATCATTTTCTGATCTCTATAAACTAAGAAATCAAGAATTTATATTGGTTATTAATGAAACCATACTTTTATTAGAGCAATACCTAGGTGAACTAGCCGATTACGGGGTTACTGCCGATCAAATTACAGATCTTAAAACAAGTTTTGATAAATTTTTGACACTGCACGGTCAACCACGCCAGTATCGAATTGAGAGCAAACAAGCAACCATGAGCTTATCAGAGCTATTTGATGAGTTAACAGAGTTGCTAACAAACAAATTAGATAAAATCTTAAAAAGTTTTAAACGTACAGACAGTAACTTTTATAATGGTTATGAAGCCGCCAGAATAATCGTAAATGTCTAATTGTAAAAAGCCGAATCTCCCCCGATTCGGCTTGTTTATTATAATTACAATACTAATTACATTATCTAAATTACCACAATATGCAAACCCTCACCAAAATCATAATGCTAGTTATCAAAGCAACACTAGCACTTTTTTTATGGGCATGTAATACTACCGAAGATCAACTAACGAATGATTGGAAAGTACGTAAAATCGAACGTATGATTTCCATTACCGCTGATAGCGAAGCTCCTATTGCTATTGATGTACATAAAAAAGCGGCATATAAGCTTGAATCTACCAAAATGGCACATATTATTACTCAAACGGGCTCAAAAATTTCGGGTTCATGGTTAGTAAAAGATTCGGTACTTATCATTAAAACCAAAGATGAGCTCAAACGTTTTACCATTGATACCCTGGCGGCCGATACATTAGTCTTAACCTCTAATCGATTTAGGTTTTATATGGGACTTGATAAATAAATAAGAACTTTATGTACCTTTTTAAATCGGTGGTTATAAATAATGATATCCATAGGATTGTACTGTTGGTATTCTAAATATGTAGCAAGTGCACCAACTAGTACGCACTTTACACTATATTTGCTGTTTATAAAAAATAATGGCTACTACCCTACTTTCTTCACCTTTGCAAGGCTTTACCGATTTTAGATTTCGCAATGCATTTCAAAAATATTTTGGAGGTATCGATACCTTTTATGCTCCTTACATTCGACTCAACGGTAAGTTAGTTATCAAATCCTCGTATCAACGAGATTTGCAACCCGATAATAACACTACATTAAAGGTTATACCACAAGTAATGACAAATGATGCCGATGAATTTTTATTTGTTATCAAATACATACAAGAACTCGGTTATAAAGAGCTTAATTGGAATTTGGGTTGCCCATATCCCATGGTTACCAAGCGAGGTATGGGTTCTGGATTGATCTGTGATCCTCAAAAAATAGATGCTATCCTACACAGAGCACATACCGAGACAGATGTAGTTATTTCAATGAAAATGCGGATGGGATATGAACATAGTCATGAGATTTTGGAGGCTTTTCCTGTTCTCGATAAATACCCACTTAAAAGCATAGCAATACACGCTAGAATCGGAAAACAACTCTATAAAGGTGGCGTAGATCTTGAAGCCTTTGCACGATGCATTGATGCTACAAAACACACGCTTTATTATAATGGCGATATAACATCGATAACAGGATTTAAAGCCATGCAAGAACGATTCCCTATGATCGATCATTGGATGATAGGACGCGGACTTATAGCAGATCCGTTTTTACCGCAAATGATCAAAAAAGATAGCACCGAATATCCCAAGGATCGTTTTGAAATTTTTAAGGCATTTCACGACACTATTTATGAACAGTACGATGCAGCCTTATCTGGTCCTACACCTATCAAAATGAAAATGCAGGGTTTTTGGGAATACTTTTCGCAAACATTCCCTAATCCTCAAAAAACATTTAAAAAAATTAAGAAAGCTGGGAATCCTAAGGCATATCAAAGCGCAGTTAATGACATACTAAGCAATAGGTAGCTAGTGTAAAAAAACTCCAGAGTTTTCTATAAACCCGGTAAGTAACTTTGCAAGCCCAGCATCGGTAACCTTGGATAAGTTATTTTTGATATATGCTTTATCCTCTTCAATACTGCCGCGATACCCTACGATCTTGGGTACATTAGATTGTATACTTAAACGTATCATACGTAGTTCGATATTGTTTGGATCCTGCTCGATAGCTTTCTCTATCAAATTTTTTCCCTTTGTAAAAAAAGTTAATTTATCTTTTATACTACCTGCGATAGAAGCTTTAAGAGCAAGTGCTGCCCCATGATATCCCAAATATACTGGTTTTGATGTAGGCATGGTCTCTAACGTTAAGTTATGAAAATTATCGATGGTCGCCTGATCTGTATCAATGGTACGATAAGCATCACGAATGGTCTTCAACTCATTGGGAACATGTACCGTAATTGTGAGGCACCATAAGCATATAAAAAGTTTTGTAATCATAAATATAATTTTTCAAAAGTAACGATCACTTTTAAAGCGATAGTATCACCGTACATAAATGTATTTTTGACTTTAATTTCTTCTTCGCTATCTGTAAATGAATTTGTAATAAGTAGGTCGGGATGCTTCTTGGGATTAATCACCGCCATAAATTTTACGTTTGATGCTTTTTTCATAAACAAAGGAACACCAACACGCTGTTCTGTTAATTCTTTAATAATCTGAAGCATGCAAACTCCAGGTGTAACAGGATTATCAGGAAAATGGCCTTTAAACAAATTACTCGCTGGGTTGAGACGTACCTTGGCTGTTTGCACAGAATCTACAATTGTAATCTCCTCTACCGTATATAAATCTGCTATAAGCATACTTAATTTTTAATAAGTTTTAAATCCATTGTCAAAGCAATATCGTGATGCTTAATTTTGATGGCAGTTGCCTTAGCATTTTCTGTGGTATTAAAATCTATAGAAAGCTGCTTGCCCAATAATCCACTACGTACAATTTGGGATAACCGTTCTTGATCACCTGTGTAAAAATAAAAATTCTTTTGACCACTCGACACCGTTTTAAGAACTTTTTCTACACCGTTTGTATAAGCCTTTTTAATTTCAGTTTTGGATTGTATAAGCGTAGTAAAATCCCTCATCAAAGTATTTATAATGATCCGTTTATCTAATGCAGCTATAACTGTGTGAACTTTTTGCTCCTCTCTGTTAAGCTCGAAATCAAAAAAAGTTGTACCAAATTGAGAAGTACACACAATACGATGTGTATCTTGGGCAACTTGTTTGATAATTAATAAACCACTCATTTCATTACCAAAAACTTTAATAGTAATCTTATATATATAATCAAAAGTTGGATCTATAAAATATGGGTTAACGAGCTCTCTATGCTCGATAGCGATTGGTAAATGCGTCGATTTGGGAACTACAGATTTACACTGCAAACATAAAATACCTACGAAGCTAATTAGTAAAAACCGCATTAGGAATAGGCTTATTAACGGATTGATTAGTAAACTTAATATCTGTATAGTCTTGTGAGGGCTCTATCAACTTTACCGCGCAAACCAACAATGTATTGGTATCAAAACTAAGTTCTATTTGTTTGAATAGTGATGATAAAGCTGTATCAACTGGTACAAGTTCTACCCGATACCGTGAACTACTTTTGTAAAACTTCATTTTAAATTCTGATGCGTTAAGCATATCACCACTTACACTTCTAGAGACTAGCGTATTTAATTTCTTAAAAACCTTACTCGAAGACAAGTTTACATCACTTTTCTTTCCCTCATCATTAATGTATAAGGTGTTATCTTTAAAAATAACACTATAACTATAAGGATTGTCGTAGGACCATTTGATAACATTTGGAGCGCTAAAATACAACGTCCCATCACTTACAATAGGATTTGATAAAAATTGAATATGCTTTGATTGAACAAAAGAATTAATAATCGATTTGGTCTGTAAGGCAGCCTCGTGAACCTGCTTTTTAAACTGAGAAATCTGGGTAGGAGACAACTCTTTTTCTTGGGCAACTACAGCTATCGAAATGAAGAAGAAAACAGTAGTAACAATGTTACGCATACGCAGGAATTTCAAATAGTTCATCAATCGTTACAGGTGTAAGGTTATTAGTTTTGATAAATAGCAATAACTGTTCCAAGACACCTACAGTTATTAATTTTGTATCGTGTAATAAAATTACGTCCCCAGATTTTAAATTTTTGGTTATTTTTTTGAGTATCACATTGGCTGATGGTATTGTCGTATCAAATGATCTTTTGTTCCAACCAATTACTTTATGCTGGGTATAATTAACAGCACGTGCTATTTGAGGATTGGTAACGCCATAGGGTGGTCTAAATAATAAGGGAATCTTACCAGTATATTTTTCAATAATCTGATCGGCCATTACAATTTCATCAATAAATCGTTGAGTTCCATACAAATCTATCCACTGCGCATGCGTTTGTGTATGATTTGCTATGATATGTCCTTGTTCTATAATTTTTTTTGCTATATCGGGATGTTTTTCTACTTGTTTTCCAATACAGAAAAAGGTAGCCCTTACATTAAATTTTTGCAAGATATCCAAAATGGCAAGGGTATTTGTATTGGGTCCGTCATCAAAAGTTATAGCCACAACACCAGTTGTATTCGTCTTATTAGCGGTCAAAGCAGTCAAAAAATAACCCGAACGAATATTAACCACTCCGTAGCCAGTAATGAGTAACCATCCTACAGCTACTACAAGAAGCATCCACCAAGAAGCCTTGTTATTATATAATGCTATAACAAGAAACATCGTAAAAACAGAGAATACTATATTGATAAATAACCGCATTAGCTTTTTTGTATCACTGCAAAGCTATGATTTTTACCTCGATATTGGTTGTATAGAAGTATGGTTTTAAAAGAAGTAGTACTCTTTTGATTTATTTTAAGAACGTTAGGCACGTATTGCTTATCAAAAATTCTACATCCTAACCAATAGGCAAATGAAGAAACAGTATGATGCTCACCAACAAGATGTTTATAGCCTATATGTTGTAGATCCTTCAAGACTCCCTTTTGTAAGGAATGGTAATATCCATCAAATTCACTATCTCCGTTATTACCTAAAATAACAGCATCAATATCTGATAGCGTTAAATCATTACGTTGCAATAACTGTTCGATCTGCTTTTCTACCTCATTGGATGTTGCTTGATTTAATGTTGTCACATCCAAGATTTGTGCAATATTCTTAGGAGATTTTTGGTTGGTTACCAACATAAAAGTAGCACCTTCACTAGCAATCGTTCCTGGTGTATCCGAAGAAAATAGATCTATAATAGGGAATGATTTTGCTTTAAGATGACCATCAAGTGTATGCAATCTAGAAGAATTTTTTGCGATTTCATCAATTCCTCCAACCAAAATATGTTGCTTCTCTTTTTCTAAAAGTTTTAAACGCGCATCCATCAAAGCGATCTCAAAAGAAGCCGCTGCTTGCACATAAGTAACGTTGTAAGCTTTACAATTTAATCCCAATGCTATTTGACCTCCTACCGTATTGTGAGTAGACTGTATAAATAATATTGGTGTAAGAAACTGCTCATCGTTATGTAAAATATTCTCAAGAAATTTTTCAGAATCTTGTTTACATCCCATTCCAGTACCTGTTATAATAGCATCTGGCATCGTAATACCCGCTTGTTCTAAAGCCATTTGCGAAGCTGTAACACCCATCTTTACAGATTTTGACATA
Source organism: Aquimarina rhodophyticola (assembly GCF_042434915.1). GTDB lineage: Bacteria > Bacteroidota > Bacteroidia > Flavobacteriales > Flavobacteriaceae > Aquimarina. The sequence continues at coordinate 1,114,017 of NZ_CP170198.1, read as the reverse complement.
CGACGCATGGCTGCAGGTTTGATATATATTTTATACTCTGGATCAATAGCTTTAAAAATAAGCTCTGTATGCTCCACTATCTCTTCAAAAAAAGCATCGATAGCAGTGGTGTGCTGAGCAGAAATTCCTGCAATACCATTAATATAACATTTACCGCTCATTATTTTTTGAAAATTAAAGTTGAACAGTTACCTCCAAATCCAAAAGAATTTGATAATACCGTACGAATCGTTTGTGAACTAAGATTTGTATGCGGTACAATCGGACAACTCTCCATGGCTGTAGTAAAGTTAAGGTTCGGAAAAATCATACCTTCTCGCATGGATAGTATCGAAAACACCGCTTCGACAGAACCTGCTGCAGCCAATGTATGACCAGTATAAGCTTTGGTTGAACTGAAAGCAGGAAGCTGTTCGCCAAAAATACGGGTAAGCGCGATACCTTCTGATAAATCATTATTAGGTGTTGCAGTACCATGTGCATTTATATAATCTATCTCATTACTATCTAATTGTGCAACAGTTAATGCTTCTTTCATTGCTAAAAAAGCCCCTTCGCCATTTGAGGAAGACGCTGTTTGATGAAATGCATCATTTGTATTGGCCCATCCAGTAACCCTTGCTATTACCTCTTTATTTCCTTTAGACACCATGGCATCACTTTCTAAAACCAAATATGCTGCTGCCTCACCAAGGTTCAACCCTTTACGATTGTTATCAAATGGTGTACACACAGCATCCGATAAAATCATAAGGGTCCCAAAACCATTAATTGTAAATTTTGAAAGCGCATCTGTACCTCCTACAATAACGCGATCAAGTTGACCAGCTTCAATCATCCTGGCTCCCAACATAATAGCATTTGCAGCAGATGAGCACGCTGTACTTATAGTGGACACATAGCCTCTAATTCCCAAATATTTAGCTATTGATTGAGTAGTAAAACCTGCATGTTGCGCTTCGATATAGCGATGATAGGTTGATGTCTTGGTATAGTCCAAATAATATTTTTCGGTAGTATCCATACCGCCAACACTCGTACCCGATATAAAACCTGTTCTAGAAGTAATAGTATCAGAGATCCCGGCATTCCTCACCGCTTCTTTTGCCGCAATGGCACCTAACATAGCAGTTCTTGAGAAACTATTGGTTTTTTCAAGTTCCAAAAATTCGATAAGTTCATCATTGGTCTTTTTTATTTCACCAACCATAATCTCATCTCGCTTTCTGGTAGGAACGTGTTCAATTCTTGAAATACCACCAGCTTTTGAACGTAAGGCATTTAAATTTTCTTCTACAGTAGTACCAATAGAAGAAATTATTCCCATTCCCGTGATGGCTACGCCATTTTTCATATTATTTTGTACGGTTTTTGGAAATATAATCTGCCATTACCTGTATTGATTCAAAAATAGCTTTTCCTTCTTTAGGGTCTTTCAATTTGATACCATAATCCTTTTCTAGCAAAACAATAAGTTCTAGAGCGTCAATTGAATCTAAACCTAATCCCTCACCAAATAATGGATCATTATTATCAATATCACTTACCTCTATATCTTCTAGACTTAGTTGATCTATTATTTTTTCTTTTAATTCTAATTGTAAATCTGCCATGTTTAGGTATGATAAAATTTGTTTAATTGTTCTTCGGTTAAAATAGTATTTCCTTTTGAGGATATGATAGCCAAAAATACGTCATATTTATTAGTATCCAAATCGACCCATCCGCAAATTACATTGCTCGCTTTGTTCGTATCCAATAGTAATTTTGAATATTGTATTAAAAGTTTTGCATCAAAACGCTCTGAAACAAAAAAAGCATTTTCTCCTTTAAATTGATGACGAATACTTAATTCGCCCAAAATGATATTGGGTAAGGTATAAACAAAAACTGCTGGTGATGGAAAATAATTTTCTTTATCCTCTATACTTTGTTGATATACCCTATCTGTGGCTAAACTTGATGCACGATTGGATACTACCAACGCTGTTCTATCATCTAATTTTTCAGTAGTTCTTACTAAAGCTTCGGCGGCCAAAAACCCTAATTTGCATAATTCGTCCATTTTATAAAACTTAGGATATTTGATATCTAAGCTTTTATAAACAGCTTTAGTAAACTCTTTAATTGTTTTTTTTTCGTTATTTGAATAAACAACTTTATTATCAACTATAACCTTGGTATTCTTGATACTACAAAAGGAAGCTATGTAATACTCTTTTGTACTCATATAGCTGTTTTTTTAAGTATTAAAGCTACATTACAACCTCCAAAACCAGAAGCTGTTTTTAAAACATATTGCATGGGTATACTTTTATTCTCTTTAATAACATTAATATCATGAGAAACACCTAGGGTATCAAAACCTAATGAATATATCACTTGATTACTCAAAAGATGATGTTTTGCAACAATAGTTTCTAACAAAGCTGAAGCCCCAAGAGTATGACCGTAATAGCCTTTAAGACTATTTACAGGGACACCTTGTAGCCCACATCGATTAAATGCAATAGATTCCATCTCGTCATTAAAGGGAGTGGCTGTGCCGTGTGCAGAGATATAATCTATAGCTTGAGATGTAACTTTTGCCTCGGTAAGAGCACGTGTAATACTTAGAAATAAACCTTCTCCAGTTCTAGATGGTCCCGAAATATGATTCGCATCGTTGGCAATTGCATCACCCACTACTTCGATCTTTTCTTTTTTAGTAACAGCTGTTACCGAACTACTAATCCACGCCGCAGCTGCGGCCTCTCCAAGGCTAATACCACTCCTGTTCTTACTAAACGGTTTACATGGTTTATCACTTACTGCTTGAAACGAGAAAAATCCAGATAAAGTAAATTCTGACAGTAAATCACCTCCAACTACTATGACATCATCATAATGACCTGCTTGAATCATTCTTTTGGCAATTGCTATTGCCAATCCGCCAGATATACATGCGTTTGATATAATTTGTGGTAAGGTAGTTAAATCGTAAAATTTTTGTATGGCATTAGAGAGTGAACTTAAATAAGCTTTTTCTGTGTTCTCTCCTTTTAGTTGATCAATATTACCTTTGGTGGTAGAGATTAGTACACCACAGGTATTCAAATCAAGTTGTGGATTCTTATCTAAAATACGTTGTATTGCCAGAACCATCATTTTTTCTAATTTGGTATACGAAGTAACCTGAGAGATTGCGTTCCATGCTTGATTTAATTTATTGGTATCAATGCGTCCACCACAAAATTTGCTAGAATGAATTGTTGTATCATCTATTTCGTGAATACCTGTAGTATTGCTTTTTAGATTTTTCAGGTTTTCTTTTACAGAAAAACCTAAAGGGGAAATAATACTATCATCAACTATGTATACCGATTTCATTGTATCTTACTTTATTTTTTATCAGATCCACTCAATCTACTAATCCTACTTTACGTTTCCAATCCATAAAAAAATCGGGAATAGTTAATGACATTACACCATTCATATCAAGAAATACCTGTGTTGTCTCACCACTACATACGAGCTCTTCACGTTGATTATATACATTGTATTTAAAAATCATTTTGGCAGCTGGACTATCCACAAAAATAGTTTCAATCGTAGCAATGTCTCCATAGGTAAGAGGCAGCTTATGATCACAATTAAAATTAACAATCGGCGTTACAAAATTGTTGGATTTAACGTCCAAATATGAAATGTTCTCACTTCTACCAAATGCCTCTCTACCTTCCTCAAAATACGTAACATAAATTCCATGCCATACAATGTTCAAAGGATCACAATCGTTAAAACGAACCCGAACTTGATGTATGTTTTTGAGATTAGTAACGCGTTCTTTAGACCGATTTTTTCTTTTCATAATAAAAAATAGCAATTGCGATAGTACTAATAAAAAAACCAATTAGCAAACCTAGTTCTGGTAGAATTTGAAAAAAGTCACCTTTTCTTAAAAAACAGTCATAAAATGCTTCGAGTCCCCAATTCATTGGAGATATTTTTGCCATAAGTTGCATTGCATCTGGCATAGCAAATACAGGAACCCATACACCTCCTATAGCTGCTAATATAACGACTAGCACTGCTCCAAAGGGCGCGGCCTGTTCGTGACTATTAAATAAAGTACCTAAAAGAATTCCTAAGCCGATAGCTGCCAATCCTGCCGCAAAAGCGACCATATAAAGTAATAGAATATTAGTACCTATCTCTAGCTCTGGTAGCCTCATATAAGGGAAAATAAAAACCCCAAGTAACAAGATCATACTAAACTGTAAAAGGCTTACTATTATATATACAACTGCTTTACCTGCAATTATAGTATGATAAGAAATTGGTGTTGTACGCAAGCGTACGAATGTTCCCTCCCCTTTTTCATGAACCAAATTAAGTGAAATAGGTAAAATCATAAAAAATATCGCAAACAGAGTCCATGCTGGGATATTATGTTGTACAGAATTTGGTAATTCTATCGTTCCTTTTAATGAAGGATTAATTTGCTGATAAGCAACGAAGCTATCTCGTTTAAAAGATCCAATGCTATGTTTTAATCCCAATGCATCTTCAAAAGCAGTGTAAATAGTTTTGGTCTCTAGGGTCGCAATAAGTTTATCTATCGAAAACATCACAGAACTGCGAAAGGTTTCTTGAGTAATGGGATCAAAATAAATACGAACTGTTTTTTTTGAAAGTTTGCTCGGAACTTCGATTGAGTTTTCTAAAGTTTTATCCCCCTGAACTTCGGCAAGGATTTTATCAATATTTTTCTCAATCTGAAGATTCAGGTCTTTACTTAAACCTTCTGGAATAACGATTGCTAACTGGTAATCTCCTGAGGCAACTAATGCTTCTGCCTGAGACTCTGTAAGTATCTTATTGTTTAACGTTGTAATAGGGTTTAAAAAGGGTAAACTATCAAAACGCATATTAATTTCGGCAGAGAGTTCTCCCTTGTCATGATCTACTAATAAAATATCCATCGTACTCCCAGACACAGATTTAAAGGTAGCATCTTGAATTAAGGTTATGGTTATCACCAAAACTATAGGCATTACGAACAGAATAATCAATCCGCCTGGATCTCTACCTAATAAAAGTAGTTCTTTGTATATCGAGGCTGCAAGTTTACGCATAATCTCTAAGTTCTTTTCCTGTTAAGGTTATAAAGACATCCTCTAGGTTTCTAGCTTCGTGTGTAGATGCTATTAAGTTTGTTGGTGTATTATCTGCAATAATCTTACCCATATCAATAATACCAACACGGGTACATAACTCTTGTGCTTCCCTAAGATGATGAGAAGTGTATATTATAGTAGTTCCATCAGCATTAAGTGACTTTAATTGTTGCGTGATTACCTGTTTGGATTGAACGTCTACTCCAACTGTAGGCTCATCCAAAAAGAGTAATTTAGGATTATGTAAAATTCCAGCGATTAGGTTTATTCTTCTTTTCATTCCTCCAGAAAAGGTTTTCACTTTTTTATTAGCAAAAGCCATCAAGCCCATCGTTTCTAATTGAGATTCTATACGCAGCTTTAAATCATTCTTTGAAAGCCCATACATACTTCCAAAATACCATAAATTTTCTTTTGCTGTAAGCGAAGGATACAAGGCGTATTCTTGTGGTACAACTCCTATAAAACTTTTAAAGGATTTGGTATGCACACTAAGTGGGGTGCCGTTAATAGATATCGTCCCAGAGGAAGGGGTTAACAAACCACAGACTATTGATAACAAAGTTGTTTTACCTGCTCCATTAGGCCCCAATAAACCGAATATTTCGTTTTTATAGATTTCTAAATTAATAGTATCTAGTGATTTAAAATCCGCTCCCTGGTAATATTTTGTTACCTCTTTTATATGTACGATTGGTGTTCCCATTTTACAGTGTACTAACCACTTTTTTTAATTCTTTATAGATAGTTTTCTCTCTAAAAGCAATACTCTCAAGTTTGTCTGCTATTTTATTATACGCATCTGTTTCTTTACTTCTATTTTTATATAATCTTGAAGCATCGATGGCAAAATCACGCCATAAATCTCCAATATTGGTCATTTCGCTAGAAAGTTCATTGAGCTTTGGTAGCTTAAGTACCTCAGACGCTTCTTGTAAAAATGCAGCATAAATGAAACGAAATCCGCCACCGCCAGTACCTATTTCTTCCTGCATTCGAACTAGTTGTCCCAAATAATGATTGGTCTTTTTTACACCAATTTTATTAGGCCATTTTCTAATTTGTTTTGACACATAAAGAATCCCATTCACACCAACTATTGGAACTGGTGCCAACATATGTTTACAGGTTTGTTTAATACCCTTGATAATTGCTTTTTCTAATCTAAATTCTTTTGGAAGTTGAGTTGGATAGTAAATATGCCCTTTGGGAGCAAATGCTCCTTTTGCAAAACGTACTTTTTCCAATTCTATCGAAGATAAAGAAGTTACTTCTGGCATAACGGGATCACTTATAAAATAGGTATCTTCCTCTTTACCATAAACTACCAAATTGTGAGCATTAAAGTGGAATCGATACTCTACAGGAAAATACGTGAGATTATAGACTCCGACCTGCAAACCTACTGGATTATTTTGGGCTAACTCACTATCTAGTGCTTGTTGTGCTTTCCGTTTTGATTTAAATTTAATTCTTTTAATTTTAAAACCTAAACGTTTACTAACTCTCGAAAAAATAAAACCTGGAACTGGTCTAAAACTAAACGCTGGCGCAAAATTTACCTTTACAAATGGTAAGTAAATAAAGAATGCTCCAGACCCTATACCAAAAACCATAGGCTCACTTAACTTTAAGCCTTTATGAAGCAGTAAATTAGACACGACACCATTTTCACAATGTGCAGATTGATTATGCTTAAAATCTATTCTCAAAATTTAGGTTTTTTTAATTCGGAAACAGAAATTTCAAAAATTTCTGCATATTTTTTGAGGGTACTTTTTTTAAGTCTTGCAAATACTTTAGGTCGCAAATGTCTTTTTACCTTAAACTTCCAAAACCCTACATAACTAGCTAGGATAGTAACATCCATTTTATGTAACTCCATATAGTAGGCTATTGGACTTACCTCTCCCTGCTGTAAAGCCTGTTTGGTTTCGTATAAACGTTCTTCGATAAGGTGTAACGATTCGTTAAGCACTGTGTTTTTGGCTTCCCAACCAGAGCTTAATGCTTTATTATAGTTACCCTGTTCATCAACGGCATATACAACTTCTTTAATATTCGCTTTGGACAAGCAACTTTTATCCTGTGGTACTTCATCCTTTTTCATGTTATATAATTTATTGATCAACAATAATTGTTTTCATCTCTGATGACGCTAACAACTCATTATCCTCGTCATGCACTTCTATTGTAACTAATGTCACTTGCATAATCTCTGCAACAATTTTTACGGTAGTAATGATACTATCGCCGATTCTAGGTAGTTTGTAAATTGTAGCATGCTTGATAGATCCTATAAAGCCCGTTTTTGGTTTCTCATCCTTACCCTTGTTTAAGTATCCTCTATACCCTCTATGCAGTGCTATCGATTGAGCCATGTTTTCGACCAATCCGCCTTCGGTGAAATGAGAAGCATTACACAAAATATTATCAGATTTAATTGTAAGACCTGAGACTACAGCGTTATCGGCATAGCTTAACATTTTATCAATCATAACAAAAGGATCCTTTTGTGGAATTAACTTTTTAATTAATTCGAGATCAGCACTATGATTTGTTTTGGTCATGTTATCCATTAGCAAACGGTCAATAAACTATAAAAGTACGAAAAACGTCCGCTTTCTGGCACTGCTACAAGTAAGCGGTCTCCCTTAATTAGCTTGCCTGAGTTAACTAATGCATCTATAATTAAATAAATAGAGGCAGAACCAATATTACCAACATCTGCTAAGTTTGTAAACCATTTATCCTTAGGTATAAAAATACCTGCATCTTTCATTGCATCTTGTAATCTATCACCAAAATAAAAAGAAGAAATATGAGGAAGGAAATAATCAATTGTAGCCACGTCGATCTCTTTCTTTTTTAAAACATCTTTGAGACTTTCAACTCCTTTTTTGGACACAAACTCATCTAGAATTTTAACATCCTGTTTTAAAGAAAATATAGACTCTTTAAGCCAATTTTCTGGTTTATACTCACTCCAAGGTTTAAGAGATCCATCTTCCGCTTTATCTCCGCCAGCATACATGCAAGCTTCTAATTCATTTGCATAAGAGTATGCATGCATCCATTCTATTCTTAGAGGTGTTTCTCCTTTTGGCTCATTTTCTAGTAAGAAAGCGCCTGCGCCATCAGACAGCATCCAACGTAAAAAATCCTTTTTAAATCCTACTACGGGTTGCTCCTCTAACTTTTTTAAATTTTCTACCTCCTTATCAAATTTATGTCCTTGCATCCAAGTAGAAACACGTTCGGAACCTGTACAAATCGCATTATTCTTATCTTCTGCTTTAATTGCCAAATAACCATATTTGAGTGCACTCATACCTGAGCAACAGACGCCAGATGCAGTATTTAATTCTATCGTTTTTACATCCAACAAACCATGAACCATAGAGGCATGTGCAGGTAATAAATTATCGGGAGTGGATGTACCACAGGATAAAAGTTCGACTGATTTGGGTGTTTTTGTGTCGTTAAGTATACTTTGAATAGCAGCAGCAGTTAGGTCGGCATTATTATGAGTACTGTTCCCGTTTTTGTCCAATGCATAGTACCGGGTAATAATCCCATTATTCCTTAAGACTATTCTTCTTGCTCTAGAGGTTTTTCCATCAACATATCCCAATTTGGACTCCATCTGATCATTCGTTACTGGTTCATTGGGTAAAAAATGCGATGTTTTTGTTATGTATACTTCTTTCATAAATTGTATTACTACCTTAACATTACCGATTGATAATATACTTTATCTCTCTTTATTTTACCATATAGAGGTAAATAAGTCAGTAAAAATATAATAAAAACAATAGGTACTACTATCCATATAGCAAATAACAGATAATAGTTAAAAAATTTAAGTAAGCGAGCTCTACGTTTATCAGATTTTTGACCCGCTTTATATATAATTTTTGACCATTTATTAAAAACCCTATTGCCTCCTTGATCAGAACGAATTAAAAATGGTTTAATAAGTACACCGCCAGCAGTAACAATCTGTTTTTGTAAAGTCTCAAGTTCTTTTGACTCGAGATGAGTTTTAATAATTTCACCAAACTTATCTGCAGAATTAATATCCTCGTCAGAAACTCCAGGTTTAGGAAAAACACCTAAATATCTAGTCTTTTTGCCTCCCATCATCCAGTGCACAATAGTTATAACACTTATATGATTAATATGTCTGTCTACAAAAGCAATATTACCAACCAATTTGGCATTGGCGTCAACCAAGAGTTTTTTTATTTTTTCTTGAGCCATAATCCACATATTACGCGAAGCATTGACGGTAACCACTGGAGTATTTTGCAATAATGTGTTAGCGTCTTCACTTTTTAAAAATGAATTTATTGGTAAAGATGGCGAAAGATACCAAACGGTATATCCCAAAATTACCAAATCAAAATTCCCATTTTTAATATGATCTGGTAGTGGTTTAATGGGTACAGATTTTTGTAAAAATGTTTCAGGAAATACTTGAAAAAAATCTTTCTTTTTCCACGGAAAATTAAACGGTTCAATGGGTTCTATGGGTTGAATAACTACATTAGTATGCGCACTTTCCATGAGTGGTTTAGCTATATTGCGCAAGACGTCATAGAGCTGACCGCTTTGACTATAATATAATATTAAAACATTTTTCATTATTTAGTAGTTATATCATTCCAATAATCATAAAAATTAAACCATTGAAGCGGATATTTGTTTATCATAATTTCTAAATTACGCACATATTCTTTTAAAACATGTCGAGGTCGAACAGGGGTGTCCTTAAAAATAGGTGCTCTGGCATATAAATTATAATTTTTACCCTTCCCCTTCATGATATACATAAAAAGAATAGGGATTTTTTTTCTTGCTGCTAGCTTAAAAGGTCCAGCAGGAAATTTGACTGTTTTTCCCAATAAATCTTCATCTAAAAACTGCACGCCTTCTACATACCGGTCAGAAGCAAAAATAATAACCTCTTTATTTGATAACGCATCATTCATTTTAAAGATATGCGACATGTCGGGTTTAATAACAATAAAATTCATTTTAGTATCCTCTGATACTGCTCCAACGTATTGTTTTATCTGCTCATTTTCCTGATCAGTGACAAGTAAATTGATCATAGTTCCTCGCAAATTAAAATCGTCGAAGAAATAACGCGCTATATTAAAACTCCCTATATGTGCACTAAAAATAACACCTCCTCTACCTTCTTTCAATAAATTTTGCATACGTTCTCGACCATCATGATTGAAAACAAATTTTTTGCGTAAACCGAAAGAAATAGCAGTACGATCAATTAAGGTCTGTCCAAAGACAAAATAGTTTTGATAGACACTTAGTATAGATTTGAATCGTGAAAAATTTAAGCGTTTTTTAAAATAATAATAATTTGCTCGTGTAGTATCGTATGAAAAGAAAACATAATATAATGCTACAAAAACAAGTACAGAATAAGCAGTTTTGAGACCTCCATATTTAATTAAAGTTATAAAAATTTTATAACCCAAAGGTGTACCTTTTGCCTTACCCTGCCATTGTGCCATAATTAAGCGTTGACTTTTCTTTCTATCAAATTATAGAAATCTTGAAAACTCTCTACACCTACAAAATCTTCACCCACTAACTTTACACCAAAAGTGGCTTCTATAGCAACTACTAAATCTACATAATCAAGACTATCAAGATCTAATGTTTCTTTCAAATTTGCTTCTGATGAAATCTCATCGGATGAAACTTCAAATTCTTCAATTAAAAATGCATCTACCTTTTCAACAATAATACTCGTTTCCATCATCCTTAGTATTTTTTTCCTATCCTAAACTTTTTTAATAACAATTGCCGAATTTGTTCCCCCAAATCCAAATGAATTCGACAAAAATACATTTATTTCTTTATTTATAGTTTTGTTTGTAAGATTTAACTTAGACGAATCTTCATCTGGTTGTTTCAAATTTATATTAGGCGCGATAAACGAATTATTCATCATTATCAATGAATATACAATTTCACTAGCACCTGCCATCCAACATTCATGTCCAGTCATAGATTTTGTAGAGCTCACATAGGGTTTTGATTCGCCAAACACTTCATTAATAGCCTTAGCCTCATTTGCATCACCAATAGGTGTTGAAGTCGCATGAGCATTTACGTAGTCTACAGCACTAGGATCTATATTTGCTTGTTCAACAGCTCTTTTCATCGCTCTAGCTGGCCCTTCTTGATTAGGAGTAGAAATATGATCTCCATTAGACGAAAAACCGTAACCCACAATTTCACCCAAAATAGTTGCCCCTCGAGCTATAGCACTTTCATAACTTTCTAAAAATAACGAGGCTCCACCACCACTAGGAACCAGACCATCACGATCTATGTCAAATGGTCTTGATGCTTGTTGAGGATTATCTTCATTTACCGAGAAAACACCCAATCCATCAAAACTACCAAAAGCATATTCATTAATCTCTTGTGCGCCGCCACAAATCACATAATCTTGAAGACCTTGTTTTATAAGTAAATAGCCCATTCCTATAGAATGAGAACCACTTGCACAAGCGGCACTGATAGTGAAATTTATACCTTTTAACTTGAACACTGTAGATAAGTTCATTGTCACGGTAGAATTCATCGATTTAAAAACACCTCCAGACCCTACAAGCGTAGTGTCTTTTTTAACGCGAATCTTATCGATAGCCTCCATAACAGACTCTGCAGTACTATCATTACCGAACAAAATACCTATTTCTTTAGAGTCCAAAAAATCTTGATCTATACCTGCTTGTTCAAAAGCCTGTTTAGTAGCTATGTATGCATACTCTGATTCTGATCCAAAACTTATTCGCTGTCTTCGACTTAATTCTTTTTTTAAATCTGGCTTGGGTACTGTACCAGTTAATGCTGAGCGGTAACCAAAATCTTTGCGAGCTTGATCATACACAATACCTGATTTACCTTGGTATAGAGATTCTTTTACTTCGTTGATATTAGTACCAATACATGAATAAATACCCATTCCTGTGATTACAACTCTCCGCATATGTTATGAATAGATTCCGCCGTTAATATTAACAATTTCTCCAGTTATGTAGGAAGCTCGTTTGGATGCTAAAAAAGAAACCAAGTCTGCGACTTCCTCTGCTTCACCAAAACGATTGGCAGGGATCATTTTTTTCAATTCTTTTTCATCCATCTCTGCAGTCATATCAGTTTTTATAAAACCTGGTGCAACTGCATTCACAGTTATTTTGCGTTTTGCTACTTCTTGGGCTAATGCTTTTGTAGCACCTACTAATGCCCCTTTTGCTGCCGAATAATTTGTTTGCCCTGGGGTCCCTTTTACTCCAGATACAGATACTACATTAATTATTCTACCATATCGATTACTGAGCATTTTTTGAATCACATGATTAGTTACATTATAAAATCCATTAAGGCTTATATCTATCACTTGATGCCAATCTTCGGGTTTCATCCACATAAATAACCCATCTCGTGTAATCCCAGCATTATTAATCAAAACTTCGATCAATGAATCTGGATTTTGGGTTGTCCAAGTATCAATTGTCAAATGAACCGCTTCTTGATTAGAAACATCGAATTTAAGAAGCGTGCACGACCCCCCAGAAGCCTCAATATCCTTTTTGGTCTCAAAAGCTGCATCATCATTAGACTGATAATTGAGAAGAATCGGATAGTTTAAATCAACGGACAATTTTATAGCAATCTCTCTGCCAATACCTCGTGATCCTCCAGTAACTAAAGCGTATTTCATACAGTCTATTTATTATTTTTAAAATAAGTAGCATCACCAACTTATTTATAATTTGAATTTAAGATTTAATTAACAACCACCAAAAAAAAAGGAAATTTAACAACCAATGGCATTTGTTGATTTATAAAATAATATAGTTAGCATATCTTTATTGTATTTTAACTAAGTAGCAGAATTATTTTTCAAATAATCCTTTACCTCTCGAACAAATGGATAAGTGATGTAATCTTTAGTAAAGGGAGGTACAATTTTCTTTATTGCTAAAACTAATTTTTGGGTCTGAGAAGATAATTTATCACCAAAATCTAAAAATTCTAGTGCTTGTACAATTGTCATTACTTCGATAGCTAATACCTCATAGGTGTTTTCGATTACTGTTTTAGTGATATTTGCCGCATTAGTTCCCATACTCACTATGTCCTGGTTATCATTGTTATTCGGTATACTGTGAACATACATAGAATTTGATAACATTTGGTTCTCTGCTGTTGTTGATACTGCTGTAAATTGCACACCTTGCATCCCAAAATTAAAACCAAGTTTCCCCAAATTCACAAAAGGAGGTAAAATATCATTGAGCTTTGAATTCAACAAATAATTGAGTTGCCGTTCTGCTAACATCGACATCTTTGTAGTTACTAACTTTAATTTATCCATTTCTAATGATACGTAATCCCCATGAAAATTTCCGCCATGATAAACATGCTTTGTTTTAACATCAATTATGGGGTTGTCATTGGCAGAGTTTAGCTCTTCAATTAGAATTTTACCTACGTGCTGTATTGTATCGCTAACGGGTCCTAAAATTTGGGGAACACACCTAAGTGAATAATACTCTTGTACTTTTTCCTTAAAGTACACATCCTCGGTTTGACCAGAGTATAAATGCTCTGTACGATCCCGGGTCAATTGACTATCAGAAAGATGATTTCTCATTTTTTTTGCAACTTCTTGCTGTCCAATATGCAATTTACTATGGTTAAGCTCTATTGATAGATGATCATCATATGCTTGCACGATTTCATTAATCGCTGCCGAACAACATATTGACCAATCTAATAATTTTTGCGCATTGATTACATTCACGATTCCGATTCCGGTCATTGCCGAAGTTCCATTCATTAAGGCAAGTCCTTCTCTAACCTTGATTTGAATTGTATCAATTCCTAGTTCTTGATAAACATCTTTTGTGGCACGTCGTTCATTTTTATAAAAAACCTCTCCTTCGCCAATCAATACTAATGCTAAATGTGCTAATTGCACCAAATCTCCACTTGCACCTACTCCCCCATGTTCAAAAATTAAGGGGGTAATATTTAAATTAATTAAATCTGTTAATCGTTCAACAACCGATTGGTGCACTCCTGATTTACCTAGAGACAATGTATTAAGTCTTGCCAACATCAAAGCCTTCACATAAGCAGGTTCCATTGGTTTACCTGTGCCTGAAGAATGACTTCTTATTAGATTGAATTGAAGTTCAATCCTATCCTTATCATCAATTTTATACTGAGCCATAGGTCCAAAGCCAGTATTGACACCATAAATAACTTTATTTTCAGAAAAAGATAATAGAAACTCATGACTATCTCTAACCTGCTTAAGAATTGCATCATGTATTGTTACATTTTCGTCTTCAAAAATGACCTTAATAAAGTCATCTATTTCTAATCTCTTATTGGGTTCTAACATCGTTATTTGGTAATTTTTTTCGATAAAGCGTAAAAATTTCGAGATTACTCTCTATTTTTACGAAGCCAAATGTAATGTATTTAATGTAGCTGAAAAAATCATGAAAAAAGAAATTGTCGATGTTCTTGTAATTGGTGCCGGTCCTTCTGGAAGTGTTAGCGCAGCTTATCTAAAAAAAAATAACATTAAGGTAAAAGTCATTGAAAAATGTAAATTTCCAAGATATCAGGTTGGAGAAAGCTTAATCCCTCGATGCATGGATAACTTTGATGAAGCTGGACTTTTAACCTGTTTAAAGAAGCAAGGGTATCAAAAAAAACATGGCGCTAGGTTTATTAAAGATGATGCTGAAGGCATTTTTGATTTTAGTAAAAAGCATGGTGAAGGTTGGGACTGGACTTGGCAAGTACCTAGAGATCATTTTGACAAAACTCTTACCGACGAATTACTATCCAAAGGAGTTCTTATCGATTTTGAAACTGAAGTTATAGATGTTAATTTTTTTGACCAGCATTCAATTACTCGTGTCAAACATAAGGATGGTACAGAGACTGATATTAAAGCAAAATACATTATTGATTCTAGTGGTTTTGGTCGTGTAATTGCAAAACAGCTAGGTCTAGAAGCTACTCCCAAAATTGCACAACACGGCTCTATATTTACTCAGGTAAACGATATAAACCGTCCAAAAGGCGCAGAAGGTACACTTATTACTTTTGAAATTATTGACACTGAAGTTTGGTTTTGGTACATACCTTTTTCTAATGGTAATACCAGTATTGGTTTTGTAGGACCTATGGAATGGATACAATCATTTAAAGGTTCAAATAGTGAGATTCTATTACAAATGATGGAAACTTCAAAACATTATAAAGAGCAGTTTAGAGATATCCCATATCTATTTGAACCTTATAAAGTAGAGAACATTGCCAAAAATGTTACCAAATTGCATGGTAACGGTTTCGTTCTAACAGGTAATAGTGCAGAGTTTTTGGATCCAGTTTTTTCATCTGGTGTATCTTTTGCAACCGAATCGGGTTTAAAAGCTGCAAAACTGGTTATTAAAGAACTCAATAATGAGCATGTAGACTGGGAAGAGGATTTTGTAACTTATATGAAAAAAGGAGTTGATGTCTTTTCAACGTATGTTAAAGAGTGGTATTCTGGAAATTTACAAAAAATAATTTTTCATAAAAATAGTAATGAGGTTATAAAAGCGCAGATATGTGCTGTATTGGCAGGATATGTATGGGACGAGACCAACCCTTTTGTTAAAAAGCACAATCGACTTGTGCGCAATGTAGCTAAGCTAATTGAAATGGAAGAAAAAATGGCAGATTGATAAAAAAGTAATAATACAAAAAAAGAGCGCTTGGAAAGCGCTCTTTTTTTTCCTGAATTATTATACGTAAGTATAGTAACCACTATTTCTTATCTACAACTCGCTCAATTTTAACCAACAAATTATTCTTCTTACCATCAAATACTTCGAGAATTAAGTCGCCATTATTTAGCATAGGGGCTTTAGTAAGCAAAATTGTTTCAAGTCTTGCATTTCTGATATCACTTCCTGTAAGAATTGGTTCTTTTACTACCTCTCCAGTAGCATCATCTATGATATATGCTGTTAAATACAAAAACTCTTTTTTATCATCATAGTATTTTTGCGGAAACTCATCAAATGCTCTTTTTAAGTTAGTAAAATCATCCACAAAAAATAAATAGTGCTTACCGTTGAATTTAAAATTTTTAAAAGACATACTAGCTTTTCCATTAATTCCTATCTGATACTTAGGCAATTTGTGCATCCACACCATTTCTGAACTAGTGGATACTTTAAATGCCGTTATATCACGATAAAAATAGCGGTATGTAGTTCGAGATCCAGATGAACTAGATGTAGTCTGAGAAGTTACATAACGTTGTTCGCTTAGGATAACAAAACTACCATCTGGGTTAAAAATTACATCATTTACTTTAATATTTTCAAAATCTTTTTTGTCATCAACCTTTTGAGTTCCTTCATTTACACGAGTTTCTCGCTGCATTGCAAGCTCTTGCAACTTACTGTTAGGAAAATCTGCTTTGATGGTATTTTCTAAGGTACCATCTACTGACAATCGAGTAGAAAACACCCCTTTTACCTGCTCCTTATCTGATGCATCACTGTAAAAACCAGAAACTCTAACCAATCCAGTGATATCCTTAGATATTATAGCATCTTGTACAAAATTATTACCTAAAGTGATCTCACTTTTGGTAAACTCTTTATCTTCTTCTCCAATTTTAAATACTTCAGTTCTAAAATTATTTTTTAATTTATCCTTGTCAGACGACCCTGCTGTAAAAATTGAAGCTGTCATATAAAAATTGCCTTCGTCATCGATAGCAAAATCCTCATTTAGCATATGCTCTGATGGATAAGGCAGACTTATTTTACGTTTCCATAGCAATGATAAGTCTGAGTTATAAATGGCAACTCCTATTTTATCTGCCTTATCGTTACCAGTTTCTACTCTAAAAAGTACGAGCACCTTAGTACCGTTAAAAGACTTTTTAAACACGAATTTATTAATCCTTCCTCCCGCATCGTACCCATACGTACTTTTAAAACCAAAATCGCGATCTATATTTTCTTTATCAGTTACTAACTGTATAGGTTTTTGAGCAGCGACCCCAGATACTGATATCTGTTGTGCATAAGCTCGATCTTTAATTGTATAAAAAACAACTGCGTCTCTATCCAATTCCATCACTGATTGAAAATCACCCTTATCTTCAATTATTTGTCTTTTCTTGAGATCTTCTTTTAAATCTTTCAAAGAAAACCTTTGAATGGTCATATCTTTGCGACCCTTTTTTATAGCAACCATTCGTTGACCCAATGTTACAAAATACGTATTTGTGTTCTTTATACGTTTGTATTTTTCTCCAATGGAGAAATTGAAATCTTCAGACAAAATTGGTTTTTGTGCAAACAGATTATTAGTTGTTACTATCAACAATACAAAAAAAGTGGTAGATTTTATTAGAAATTTAAAAGTGTCCATAATAAGGTTCATATTTGATTTAGGTTTTACAAATATAAAATACTTATTCAATTTGAGAAGATCTGTCGAATTATATCTCTACAAGCTATTTCAGTCTAGAAATCGTCTTTACTTGAATTTTAAACAAAACTGATTTTCAATTAATTAAAATAAAAATTAAATAAACTTAAAAATAATGCACTAAAAGTCTTGCATTGTACTCTCATAAAAACTACATTTGCATCCGCATTTGAAACAGTAATGCGACGTTCATTAGATTATTATTGGAGAGGTGCCAGAGTGGTAATGGAGCAGATTGCTAATCTGTCAACGCGTAAGTGTTGCCAGGGTTCGAATCCCTGTCTCTCCGCAATAATTTTTTTATTTTAAATTCGGGGTGTAGCGTAGCCCGGTTATCGCGCCGCGTTTGGGACGCGGAGGTCGCAGGTTCGAATCCTGCCACCCCGACTTTTATAAGTAGTTACGGGCTCGTAGCTCAGCTGGATAGAGCACCTCCCTTCTAAGGAGGCGGTCATAGGTTCGAATCCTATCGGGCTCACAAAAAGCTTCACTAATTTAGTGAAGCTTTTTTGTTTATTTCAAATCGTATCCTTCCAAACGATTTTCTAAAACTCAAGAATTAAAACTAAAAAGACACCTATATTAGGTGTCTTTATTATTACAAAATTTGAAATAAAACTTACGGCATAACTACAGCGTCAATTGCATGAATCACACCATTTGATGCTTCAACATCTGTCATAACTACTTTGGAGGTATTTCCTTTTTTGTCTGTAAGCACAACACTCCCATCAATAAGGCGTGCTGTTAACTCACTGCCCTGAACAGTTTTCATCGCATAACTTCCGTCATTATCCTTAATTAGTTTTAACAGATCAGCAGCTTTAACTTTCCCTGCAACAACATGATAGGTCAATAGATCTGATAAGTTCTCCTTATTCTCTTTTTTAAGAAGGGTTTCTACTGTTCCTTTTGGTAGTTTATCAAAAGCACTATTAAGGGGAGCAAAAACTGTGAAAGGTCCTTTGCCACTTAAAACATCAACTAAACTAGCCGCTTTTACAGCGGTAACCAACGTTGTGAATTTATCATTTGAAACCGCTACTCCAACAATCGTAGGCTTTTCTTGATTGTACGACACTTTCTGGACTACTTCTGTTTGATTTTCATCGTTTTTGGCGGTCTTTTTTTCAGTATCATTACTATAGGAATAAGCAAAAAGTAAAGTACTAAGTGTAAATGTTGTCAATAAATTTTTCATAACTATTATTTTTTTTTATAAAAGTAATTGAAAACTTAAGCAAAAAGGTATTTTATTGTTTAAACTTTAGTTAAATTCATTAAACAAAAAATTCACATAGAATACGGAGAAGGAAATAAACCTCAATAATATGACAATATGGCGGTAGCATAAATAATATATAGTTGCTTAATGATAGTAAGTCATGATAGTTGTTTATAAAAGAATATCAAAACTCATTAAGCCTATGGTCGGATTTTTCAATTCAAATACTATCGACATGGGGGTGGTTACTATCGTATTTAAGTTTTTGAGCTATTAAATGTTCTAGAAAATTTTGGTTAGAATTTAATTTTTGGCCTTTTTCAAAATTGATAAAACTACCTTGTGCATGGATGCTTATAGTCTTTTTATCATAATAATATAACTGATAAAATGGTATTACCCATAAACATCGACCCTTAACACTGTTAATTTTTATAATAATACCTCTGGGTCTCATTTCAATTTTGGCCTTTGTAGTAACTAGCGTATTACCAACTATCTTTGTAATGTTTGGACTCAATTGTTCAATATCAAAATATTTAGAAAATACACTACCAGACACTAGTTTTTTGATGAATGAAAACGGAGGGCCTACCAACTCATTTATTTTTTCAGTTTTCCTATTAGCAAAACTATTTATATACAATAACATATATTCTACATTAAAAGTGCCTCAGCTAAGATAAGCTGGGCACTATCATTCAAAAGATTTTAAAATCTTTACAAAATTAAACTATCGCGCACTTATACTGCACTAGAACCCTTAAGACGTTTTTCGATCTTACGCTTTTTAGCAGTCAGAAGCTTCATTAGCTCCATTATTTCTGGATCCTTATTCTCTTTATAGACATCGTTAAGGCTTAAAATTAAGTCCTTAGCCTCTCTTGAGGCTGATACTCTATCACTGGTAGACATATTGCTCATACTTCGACTTTCGAATTCTAAAGCTTTTTCTATTAAACTCACACACAAATTTTTAATAAACATACAAAATCGTTCACTTAGAACAATCAAAGTTTAAACAAAATTAACATTATTTCGACATTTTTTATATCAGATCTATAAAAAATGATTATGAAAATTAAACTTTAAACAATTGAACATGATATTAACTGTCAACAATAATGCCATAGTATTAACAGATACTATTATTTTTATCCTTAAAGAGGTATAGTCACTTTCTAATAATTGATTTACATTTTAACAATTAAGGATCTAATGGTAGAAAAATAAATCATTATTTTAGCTTAAACAATTATTATTATGACCAACGAAAAAACGAAAATTGAACTATTAGCTAAGGATTGTATTGAGAACTGGGAGATGCTAATGGAAGACGAAACTTTTAAGGCTTTTTATTACCTTAAGATAACACAGACTCTTAATATCGATATTGACGATATCTTTGAAAAAGCTTTAAAAACAAATACTATATAAAAGATTAACCTGCTTTAAGAAGATTTTTTCGAACCATTCGAGCATTATAACGGGTTAGTAATACGTTCTTTACCGTATCCAAATCAATACTTAATTTTTGAAGCCGATCTATCTTTCTCTTTAAGCAACCTTCCTGAAGTTTTATTTCATCCTCTAAAGTAGACTCTACATCATGCTCCAAAGATTTGAGAACGTCTTCTTCTAAGTACTTACTTTTACTTTTGAGTTTATTTTGAGCTATTTTCTTTTTCATCCTCAATCCATTGAATCAATTATTTTTACCGTCTCTATTGTATAATCCTTTGTATCCTCCTCTTTGATATATTTTCCTTTAATTGTAACTGCAATATGCCGTGTTAGCTTTTTAATATTATTGATTAATAATCTATTTTCATTATTAATTAGATTTAAAAGTCTAATAGTGAAAACTGTAAAAACTAATACTACTACACAAAAACCTAATGCATATACATGTAGTAGGGCATCATCTAGTTGATATGCTTCTGGATTAAAAATCCAATACATTTGTATAAAATAAACGTATATAGTTGCGAAATAGGTAATTTTATATGGATTCATCATTGCGGCTGCACATAATAACATTGGTGAGAGCGTTTGGCAGACTACCCAGATTAAAGTTTGTTCGTCTGCAAATCCATAAGTGTTTTCTAGATCAAAAGTGGTAATTTTATCAGAGAATAGTATTAACCCAGCTAAAATCACCACTAACGAAGCAAATATTCTTTTGAATACAGTCTCCTCATTTATACTAGATAAATTAGCATGAACCAGGTTTTTTAATCTTACTTCTATTAACTTGATAAATTTCAAATTCATTAATTTCTGAAGTTTCTTCATGTAATTCTGGTTTTTCACAAGAGATAAATACAACTCCTAATACGAGTATTACTAATACTTTTTTCATGGTTTTTATTTTTAAGATTTGTCTTAAAAATATCATTCCGCCATGAATGTTTGCCGATTTTTAACATAAATATCAGACTATTACAAATATATAACAGCTAGCCCCTTAAACACATACGGTAAACCCGCAAAATTTTTACCGTAATACTTGTGCTTTTGAATTTGCTACGCTGTTACGGATACTAAATGTTATTGAAATTAAACATATGATATCCCTCATAGTTTTCATCTATAACATACGATACATTTGAACTATTAAAATTGCATCATGAAAACTATTCTTTTACTCACCGATTTTTCTAAAAATTCTGAGACAGCAATTAATTATGCTTTACAGTTATTTGAGGGTACGCATTGTCACTTTATAATTTTGCATGTTCAAAAATCTTCAAATTATACCACAGACGATCTTATGGTCTCACAAGCTACATCAAGTATTTATAGTTCTGTACTGGATAAAACCAAAAAGAAAGTAGCGAATCTTAAAGATGTTTTAGAAAAAAAATATCCGTCCAAAAATTTTTCCTTTGAAACGCTCGTAGATTACGATTTGTTTACAAATGCTATACAGCAAGTGGTGAAACTAAAGCAAATTGATTTTATTATAATGGGTACAAATGGAGTTACAAATGTTAAAGAAGCCCTCTTTGGTAGCAATACAATTAAAGTAATTCACTCTATTAACTGTCCTATTCTAGCCATCCCAGAAAAAACAATTTTCAAAAAGCCTGATACCATCCTTTATGCATTGGATTATTTTCAAAATTTTGACTCACATAGCACTGCTCCCTTAGTTGATCTTCTGAAAAAATTTCAAAGTACCTTAAGAATTCTTAAAGTTAAAGAGGATGAAACCGTTACCGAGAAAGAAAGAAATGATATATTATTGATGAAGAAAGCGTTTGCCAACTTTAGGCATACTTTTCATACCATAACCAATATTCAGACTGCACTGGCTATTGAGAGTTTTGCTCAAATTATAAATATTGATATTACAGCTATTGTACTCCATAAAGAACATTTTTTAGAACGGTTTTTTAGAGGATCTGAAATCACTAAAATTAGTTACGAATCCAAAACGCCACTTCTATTTTTAAAACAGGGTAAAGATTCATAAGTATGATATACGACCTATTTATTATTCTTTATTTTATAGCTGCTCTTTATATAGGTATTCAATTAATTCTAAATGGTCTTAGACCTGCAAAAACACTAGCTTGGATGCTTGCTATTTTTACCATTCCAGTAGGTGGAATTTTATTGTATTACATATTAGGCAGAAATCGTAGAAAAAATAAACTTATCCATTACAAACACACAGATAAGATTAAAGCTTTTGTTGAAAAATCTATTCAACACTGTGAGCCAGTTTCATTGTTTGAATATGAAGAGCATAAAAAATTAATTAATTTGGTTATTTCTACAACCACTTTTCTTCCCGTTACCGGAAATTCCTTCAGATACTTAAAAAATGGTAACATTACGTTTGATGCAATTTTTGAAGCATTGCATAATGCTACATCCTTCATTCATATTCAATATTATATTTTTGAAGATGGTGAACTTGCTAATGAACTAATTGAAATTTTTAAATTAAAAATCAAAGAAGGTGTACAAGTACGAATTCTGTATGATGCTATTGGCAGTCGAGCACTTAGTAACAACTATATTAAGCAGCTAAAAGATCTTGGAGTAGAAGTTTACAGCTTTTTACCAGCAAAATTTGGTCATTTCCTTGTTTCGATTAATTATCGAAATCACAGAAAAATCATCGTAGTGGATAACACTATCGCATTTACTGGCGGCATTAATTTATCCGATAAATACATCAAAAATGTTTCTTCATTAGGCATATGGCATGATATTCATCTTGAATTAAGAGGCCCTATCGTAAACAATATCCACGCAATATTTGCCACCGATTGGTCCTTTGTTACCAAAAATGATACACTATTACACCCCTCCTATTTCTCACCTGCGCAACCTGTTGGTAAGGCTACTGGACAAATAGTTTATAGCGGCCCAGATACAGATCAGAGTGCTACACAACAATCCTATTTCTCTATAATCAATAATGCCCAACAATATTTATATATTGCTAACCCCTATATTATCCCTGGAGAGGCTATTCTAAATGCTTTAAAAGTCGCGGCGCTTAGTGGCGTGGATGTTAGATTATTAATATCTGATACATCTGATAGTCAATTGGTACGTTGGTGTGTTCGCTCTTATTTTGAAGAATTATTAATGGCTAAGGTGAAGATCTATTTATATCCAGGTCACTTCTTACATAGCAAAATAATTATTGCAGATGATACCGTAGCTTCAATTGGAACTACAAACATGGATATTAGAAGTTTTGAACAAAATTACGAAGTAAATGCCATAATTTATGACGATTTTTTTACAAAAAGTTTAAAAAATGATTTTATAAACGACTGTAATAAAAGTAATATGTTGGACTATCTACAATTTGTTAAAAGATCTAATAAAGAGAAAATATTAGAAGGTATTGCCAAAATATTTAGTCCTATTTTATAAAAATAGTTGATGTTTTGTAATAAAATTACTCTGTATCCATAAGAGATATAGTATTTTTGGAACAAAATATAAAGTCAGTACTTTAAATCATACTTAATTGAAGTACCTTAAAATGCACGATCATGAATATTGAACAAATTTATACAGGATGTTTATCACAAGGTGCTTACTATATAGAAAGTAATGGTGAAGTAGCTATTATTGATCCTTTGCGTGAAGTAAAACCATATATACTCAAAGCTAAAAATGATAACGCCAAAATTAAATATATCTTTGAAACTCATTTTCATGCAGATTTTGTAAGTGGTCATGTTACACTATCCAAAGAAACAGGGGCTTCTATCATTTTTGGTCCTAATGCGAACCCATCATTTGATGCAATCATCGCAAAGGATGGTCAAGAGTTTGTACTTGGAAACATTACTATAATTGCACTACATACGCCAGGTCACACGATGGAGAGCACTACCTATTTATTACGTGATAAGGATGGAAGAGATCACGCTATCTTTAGCGGGGATACACTATTTTTAGGAGATGTTGGTAGACCTGATCTCGCACAGAAAGCCTCGCACATGACACAAGAGCAGCTTGCCGAAACTTTATTTGATAGTTTACGCCAAAAAATTATGCCACTTGCCGATGATATTATAGTGTATCCTGCACATGGTGCTGGTTCGGCCTGTGGTAAAAATATGATGAAAGAGACTGTTGATACACTCGGCAATCAAAAAAAAATGAACTACGCACTACGCGCTGATATGACAAAAGAGGAGTTTGTAAAGGAGGTTACCGATGGTCTACTACCTCCACCTCAATATTTTCCGCTAAATGTAAAAATGAATAAAGAAGGCTACATGGATATAGATCAGGTTATTAAAAGAGGTACAACAGCTCTTACACCAGATGCTTTTGAAACAATGGCGAATGAAACTAATGCAATTGTCCTAGATGTACGCCATCAGGTTGACTATAATAAAGGCCATATCCCTCGCTCTATATTTATTGGTATTGATGGGGGTTTTGCTCCTTGGGTAGGTGCGTTAATTGCTGATGTAGAACAACCTATTTTATTGGTTACACCAGAAGGAAGAGTTGAAGAAACCATTACACGCTTATCGCGAGTGGGATTTGATAATACTTTAGGATACCTTGACGGAGGTTTTGATGCATGGAAAAATGCAGGCAAAGATTTTGATACTATAACTTCAATTTCGGCTGAAGAATTTGAATCTATAAAGCAAAAAGAGGAGGTTCCAATATTTGATGTTCGCAAAGATGGTGAATTTACTGCCGAGCATATTGATCATGCAATAAATACTCCTTTAGATGAAATCAATAAGTATCTTAGTGATTTTCCAGAAAACACCAATTTTTATATACATTGTGCAGGTGGGTACCGTTCGGTTATTGCTGCTTCTATTTTAAAAAGTCGTGGTATCCATAATTTAATTGATATCGCGGGAGGTTTTAAGGCTATTAAAGAAACTGGTATCCAAACGACCGCTTATGTATGCCCTTCAACCTTACAATAAATGTTACACCATCGATATCTGAAAACTGTAAACTGTAAACTGTAAAATTAACAAAAAGTATGTATTACTTAGGGTATACTGTAATTATAAAGCCTTCATAAAAGAAACTTTTAACTAAAGACATCTTCGGTATTTTACCCTTTATTATCAATAAGAGCTGTCAATTCATTCGGCAATGATTCTCCTTGTTCTAGTAACGTAAATGCATTAATTGTATCGTGGGCAATATTTTTTAGTGCTTCATCGGTTGCAAAAGCTTGATGTGGTGTCAGTAGTACATTTGGATGTGTTAATAGTCTTTGTAGTAATGGATCATTTGGACGATTACGATTGTGATTATAAAAAAAGATACCATGTTCCCTTTCATATACATCTGTGCCATAATATCCAATTTGCTTAGTATCTAATGCATCAATTACATGGGCAGTATTGACTATCGCACCACGTGCTATATTAATAAGCATTACACCTTTTTTCATCTTCGCTATCTGTACAGCATCGATTAAATGATGCGTAGCCGTCGTAAGAGGCACACTTATTAGTATTAGGTCACATTTGCTACATAAGGTATCAATATCTGTAAAAGTAATAGCATAATTTTGAGATAACGCTTCCTCTTTTTTTAAATCATTTACTATCACCTCGCAATCAAAACCTTTGAAAATTTTAATCAATACTTTTCCTATTCTACCGGCTCCTATGATTCCAACTTTTTTCTTGAACAAATCAAAACCAATTAATTCACTTAAAGAAAAATTGTAGTCAGAAACATTTTTATTTGCTAATGTTAGCTTTCTATTAAGTGCAAGTGTTAGAGCAACAGCATGTTCTGCTATTGCATTAGGGGAGTATTTAGGAGTATGTGTTATTCGCAATCCTAACTTAGTAGCCGAAGCAATGTTTACATTATCATTACCTGCAGAACGTAAAGCAACAAATTTGACTCCGAAATCTTTTAAAAGTTTTAATATTTTTGAAGAACCATCATCTGCAGAAAAAATTGAAATGCCATCAAATCCTATAGCCATCATAGCAGTATCAACGGAAAGTCGATCTGCTACATAATGTAGTGTATGATGATCATTATTAGCCTTTTCTAGATAAGGAATTTCAAAATCTTTGGCACTATATATTAAAATTTTCATGGGATTTTTATATTTACTGCTAGTAGGAGTAATTCTTACTCCTCGGTTGGAAACAGACTATCATCACCTTCACCTTCTATATCTGATATCATTAATATTTTTTGACTTTTGAGCGCCCACACTAATACTTTAATATAATCGTTAACAGCTTTATTTATGCGTTGTGGTTCGGTTATATCAATTGAACCTTTCCATATGGTTTCTCGTTCTCGATCGGGACAGACACAGTATAAAGTAGACTCTACATGATAAATTTTATATTCATCATAATATGTCTCATTGTGATAAATATTTTGATTATTGTAATAATCCTCTCTAAAGCTATCAAAAATTCGGTTCATGTTTTTATATGCTTGAGTCAAGGAAACTTTTTCTTCTACCCCAACTACCTTTGACACCAAAATAGCATCAAATCCTTGAGTTATAAGATTTGATTCTAAGATTAGTAAATCGTTTTCTGTTTTCGGGTTTATTGTATATTCGGTGTTTAAAACTGTATAACTCTCATAGGCATTAACGTTATTTTTTTTCAATTGAGCTACTAATTTTTTTTCAAAAGTATGTCGACTCTTTTGATCTTTTGTCATACCAATTACTAAAACCTTCTGAGCTTCAAAGATTTCAATATCCGGATGTTTCCAATTCTCTATAAGTTCACTAGAATTACAACCTAAGCTAAAAAACATTAAGCCTAAAGAGCCAAAGAATTGTTTAAAGTTAATCATATATACTTCCTTATTTATTTTCTAAAATTATATCTAAGCGTCTCGTAATTTGATCGGTATAACGTGGTAAATGCTCTATGATAGACTCTCCAGAGATCATATCCACATCTTTTAAGTCAAAATTATAACTCCCTATGGTTGATAGTATGATCAACTTATTCATTTTATCGGGATGATTTACTATAATCCTTTTTACATTTTTGGGAGGGTTCCCATATTCCCACGAATTAATAATTATTAAAGCATCCCATTTATCAATGTTTACAGTAAAAAGTGTATATGCATCTATAATTTTAAAATAAATTGGATCTTCTTTGTAATGATTAATTATATGTTGTACCAAAGAATCTTTAAAACGACTCCCTTGAGAAGCAATTAACACTTTATTAGGAAGCTTAGAGGATTTTATCTCAAAAGGAATTACAGTATCCATAGAGTAAGTATAATCATACCATATCCAAAAAGCTATAGACATCATAGAAATTATAATACCTAAACTGATAATTTTTTTCAAAGAATTTTCTTTATACAATTTATAGATCAATTTATTCTGATATTCGTCTTTGTTTATCCAATTTCATGATATTTTTAAGTAAACTAAATACTTCTTTTTTTACAGATTTGTAATCATTTAGATATCCAGAAATTTCGTGATGTATTTGTATATTTTGCTCTTTATACTTTTTCTCTTCTTCCAATTGATCGATACCATCAAGAAGAATCGTTAATTGGTTATAATGATTAATTATTTATTTGAGCAACGGTTCTAGATACTTTCGCATTTCGCCCAGTGCATTATGTACTTTTTTACTTTTTGTAAAATTCTTCTCCGATAATAGTTGTAAAGAAAAA
Source organism: Aquimarina rhodophyticola (assembly GCF_042434915.1). Taxonomy (GTDB): domain Bacteria; phylum Bacteroidota; class Bacteroidia; order Flavobacteriales; family Flavobacteriaceae; genus Aquimarina. Next base: position 1,085,907 of record NZ_CP170198.1, on the reverse strand, counting down.
TTATCTAGCAATTCATCAAAAAAGTATTGTTCATCTTTAATGAATTTTAATTCAGAAATCCAAGTAAGCGCAATTTCATGCATTTCTTCTGCACTTCGCCATTCCACATATTTGGAGTTAACTACTCTACTTTTCATTAGCGTATTTCTTTAGATAATAATTAAAACTACCTTGTTTACAAGTAAAAATGCTTCTCGTAAGATTTTGACCATTATAACTTAGAAAATCCATACCTTGTGATTAGGGTTGTATACAATTTTCACTATACCTACCTATAACTGTTTTTAGTATGTTTTACCCTATCTGAATATTTTTTTGGGAAATTCTAGAGCATTCTCTTTTTTGAGTAATTTAAATTTTAATATGCCATTTTTGTACGATGCTTTTACTTCTTTTTGTTGATCAATTGTTGTGGGTAATTGCAACTTTCTATCAAATTCTTGATAAGTAAATTCTTGGCGTGTATAGTTGGCATCTTCTTTTATTTCTTCTTTGTTTGATTTAGCACTTATATGCAGTACATCATCCTCCATGGTAACTTTAATATCCTCTTTAGAATATCCTGGAACTGCCAGTTCAATTTCAAAATCTTTTTTACCCTCTTTGACATTCATAGCAGGTACATTACTATTTTTTACAAAAAAATCATCAGAGAAAAATGCATTTGTATCTAACCAGTTCGATACACTATCATTTATCCAGGGAAAGCGCTTGTTTTTTAAATTAATTAATGACATAATGTGAAGTTTTTAAGATGTTAGTATTTGTGTTTAATGGTATAAAAGTATCATTAAAGCACATATTAAAACATGATAAAAATCATACTATCAATTTTTTAACAAAAAATCAGAATCGCAAAATAGTTGCAAGTTTTAAGTACATGTCATTTTTTTCTTGCGCAAAAATATCACAGAATTTTTTATACATATACTGGACTTCTTTGTGTCTTTTTACATAAAAATGGTCACAATAAATGGTATCACATTCAAGTAAACCTCCTAATTGATTTTCATGTACCTGTAGTTCTTCATAAAGAACCAAAGCTGACTTTTCTATATCTTTAAGTTGAATTTTAAAATTTGTTAATATTTCATATACATTGGGAATATTTGAAGCAAATGCATTCGAGTTTAATAACTTTTTTAAAAAGTACAACTCATTGTCTAATCTTTGGAGATTGGTTTTCCAATTAATCAAATCTACATGAAAGGATTTGACTTCTTTATTTTCTAACTGTGTTTCTTTTTCCATTGTATTAATAATTATAACATTTATATTATACTTGGCTCGCGAATACGCTGTATACCATGTGTAGCTATGATATCCGTGCAGCTACAAAGTAAACATGATTAAGAATCAGTGCTTCTCAATTTAAATATTACCTAAGTGTTACAATCTGATTGTGGCTTGGTATGGTAACTTCCCAGTTGTATATATCTTTAATTTTGACACGTAGTGAGTCTAAAGCCGTTGCCTCCCCATGTACCAGAAACACTTGTTCTGGTATGTTTTTTATGTTACTTATCCAATCTAATAGCTCGGCTTGATCTGCATGAGCAGATAAACTTTGATCATGAAAAATTTTTGCTTTTACAGGTATAAATTTGCCAAATATTTTGATTTCATGAGCTCCATCTTGTAATTGTTTTCCTCTAGTACTTTCGGCTTGATAACCTACCAGAAGCACCGATGTATTAGGTTTATCTATCAATTGTTTTAAATACGTAAGCACTCTGCCCCCTGTAACCATACCACTTCCTGCAATTACAATTTTAGGATGTGGATTATCAATTACCTTCCAAGTATCTCTAAAAGAAGTTACTATATGAATATGATCTAAAATAGTACGCAATTCTGAAAGAGGAATTTTATGCCAGTCTGCAAAGCGCTCAAATAAAGATGTAACCGAGTTGCCCATAGGACTATCTACATATATGGAGATGTTAGGAATTTTATTTTTTTTGTACAGTGTCCATAAAAGAAACATAAGTGTTTGCAATCGTTCTACCGCAAAGGATGGTATTATCAAAGTTCCTTGATTGGTAATAGTATCTTTTATAAGTGTTATTAATTTCTCTTCTATATTTTCTTCGGGATGACATTTATTACCATACGTACTTTCCAAAAATAAAAAATCCGCCCATTGAGGCTGTTTAGGGTTTTTGAGTAATATGTCATTTTTGCGACCGATATCTCCAGAAAAAACTAATAATTTTCCATGGATATCCAATTCGATATACGTTGCTCCAATAATGTGCCCATTGTAATTCAATCTGTATTTGATATTTGGGGATAATGTATACCAAATTCCTTCTTCTTTTTTCTTAAAAAGTTTAATAGTTTGCTCTGCTTGGGTCATGGTATAAAATGGCTGAGCTGATTCGTGTTTTGAATAGCCTTCTTTATTTGCTTTTTGCGCTTCTTCTTCATGTATTTTTGCACTATCTCTTAAAATAATTTCTGTAATTGCTAATGTTGGCGCCGTCCCAATAATCTCTCCCTTAAATCCTTGTTGTAATAACCTTGGTAAATAACCAGTATGATCCAAATGACCATGAGTAAGCAATACAATATCAATTGTTGAAGGGTCAATAGGTAAAGTACTCCAATTAAGTTCCCGTAATTTTTTAATCCCTTGAAACATACCACAATCTACCAATATCTTTTTTTGTGAGGTTTCTATATAAAATTTTGATCCTGTAACGGTTTCGGCTGCTCCTAAAAAGTGTATTTTAATCTCTTCCATTAGTCATTCTTTAATGTACATAACATATCGACTTCATTCATAATTTTCTCTTTTCGTTTATCTGAAATCCCAAGATGATCTAGATAAAAAGCATCTTTAATTAATTGTCTAAATAAAACCACATCCCTGCTTAATAAAAATTGTTTTTCGCTATCGGTAAGTAACGTAGAAGTCGTAATAGGATACAACCCTAAACGATCTATACGATCTTTAAGTGCATTGCCTTTTGGATAGTCCCAACTCAATAAATGCAATCCTACACAATTCCCATACTGTATAGCATCAAGAGTAAATCGCGTATTAGTAACCACCCATGCTTTTGAAAATTGTGGTGTATATACTTTTGCTATTCTATTCTTTTGCAAAATATCGTTATACCTAGAATAAATATATAAGGGTACTTTAACATTACAATTACGACCTTCTTCGCTGTGATATTTGCACTCGATCAGTAAATGATTTGATTCCTTTTTGGCTATGACATCTATTTCATGTGTTACACAATGTCCTTGTATAGTTTTACCAACCTCAACGGTATACCCCGAAAATTGTAAAATGGCAGCTACAAAACGCTCAAAAGGAAAGCCCGTTGGTCCTAGCTCATAAATTGCCTTTTTTAATTTATATTTTGAAGCATAGACTAACTTATGTTGTTTGAGCATGGCAAATGCACGATTATAAATTTCTTTGGTTGTAATTCCTTGATATAGCTCATCGCGAACGGTATCCATTATCTTTTGAACAACCTCTTTATTTGCACCACTACTGTATAAAGATTTTCTAAGCTTTGTAAACGAAAATTTAGCACGGTCACCTGATGATTTTATAACATCAAAATTTTGACTTGTCATAGTTAGTTATTAATAAATTAAAGTCTAAGTATGATACTAATTCAATACGAGTGTATCATTTAGCATTATATATAGTATCATTCTTGGGGTGTCCTGAAGTTTTTAATCTAGTTTGAAATCATTTTAATTACGTGCTTTCCTAGTTTCTCATTGGTTACTGTCTAGGTAAGCATCAGCGAACAAGTAACTCCTTATAAATAGATTCTTTAAAAGAAAAGCTTTTGCTTGGTGATTTTCTACCTCTAAATTTTACCGGCCTGTTCTATAGCGTAAGACACTTCTTTGAGCCGAGTAGAAAATCCTTGATAACTATAAAATTTTTATTATCCTAAAATCACATAAATACTATATCATTTTTACGTCAATAATTTATGACTTTACCGTATCCAAAACACCTATATTCTTTATTCTTGTGCTTTCAAAAAATTTCAATTTCTCAAATCATGTAATGCCAATACAGGAACTTTAGAATAATATCCTAAATTTTTCACCATAGGCTTTGATAAAATACTGTCAAAAAAAGAATGCTTTTTATTTATGAAAGTGATCATATCTATATTTCTGCTCTCTACAAAACAATTTAGGGCGCTTTGTAAATCCATATTATGTAAGGTATGAAAAGAATGATCTAATGTATCAAAGTATTCTGCGTACAATTGTTTATTATTCTCTTGTTCTGGGGTTAGTCCTTCTTTATTAGTTACATGTAAAATTCGAATTGAAGAATTATTATACTGAGCGATATTTATTAAAAAGTCCAATTCTCTGCGCTTTACATGCGTTTTATAACTTGTAGGAAATACAATTTCCTTAGGTTCTTTAAAGGTTACTTCTTTAGGAATAGCAAGTACAGGACAATTTCTAACTTTCTCCATTACCAATACTGCATTGGTGCCGTATATAATATTGTTATTGTCACTCGCGCCTTGCGTTCCCATTACAAGCATCTCAATATCCTTTTTTTCTACTATATCCAAAATAGCTTCTAGCAACGAATTAAATTGAGAGATTACTATAAATGTATGTTTGGTATTTTCTTCTCTTATCTCTAATTGTTTAATAATTTTTGTCAATCCTGTATCAGACTTTTCTTTTAAATCTTCAAAGACCTTATCACCTGGTTCGGGTACCATCATACTATCCAAAGCATATCCTGTCGCATTGAAGGTGTTCAAAATATAAAATTCACATTCTTGATTTTTATAAAGTTCTACTGCGTAAATTATCGCATTCCATGAGTTTCTGGAAAAATCGGTTGGTAATAATATTTTCTTTTTCATGTGTTAAGGTTTATTATTCGTATTCGATAAGTTTCGTTTCATTTATAATTAAATACTGTACGATTTATAATAAAAAGATAAACTCGCATACTTACTCACAAGATGTAAATCAGGAGGATTCGGGAATTACCATAAAAGGTACCTCAACGCTAAGCCCCATCTTCCTAATAACAGATTCTCGTGTCATTCGTTCTATAAAACTATGTTTATAATTAACCATATAAAGCAGATGTATATTATTGTGCTTGATATAATTGCTTATACTTTCTGTTTTTTCTTTCTTTTTTGTGAGCCAATGTAAACTCACTTCAGTATCGTCTCCAAGATGTGCCAATAAAGTATCATAATTATATTGTTGGCTATCTTCTAACTCACCAGCTTCTCTAATATGCAGGATATGCAAATGAGCGTGAAACATGGTCATCAATGTATTGATTGGATTGACTTCTTTTTTACTATAAAAGCGTCTCAAATCTGTCGAGAAGGCCATGTCTTTTGGTTTAGTAAAAACATACTCGTTAGGTATTATAAGCGTTGGACAAAGTGTATTACTCTTTAAAACATGGATAGTATTACTTCCCAAAAGATATTGCTTTGCACTTGTAGCTCCTTGAGTTCCCATTACAACAAGATCGATTTGTTTATTCTTAATAGTCTGTTGTATTGTATCTACAATATTTTTTGAAATCGAAAGAGTCTCAAACATATGATTCAAACCCTCACAATCTCGTCTAATCGCATGCAATGTTTTTTCTAATCCCTCCTTTGATGTATTACTTAATTGCGTATATAATAAAGTTCCTTTTGTCGTATCTACCCTGCTCGTTAATATTGGAGTCTCAACTTCAAACGTATTTAAAATGTATATTTTACAGGCTTTTTCTTTAAAAAGTCTTGTCGCATATAATAAAGCATTATACGCATTATTAGAAAAATCGGTAGGAACTAAAATTGTTTTCATTGTAATTATATATTAATGACTATTCATGTAAAACTACAAGGATCCTACCATCAGAACTATGATATTGATCAGGTATCTGAAGGAATTATTAGAAATGGAACTTTGGTACCAAAAGTTATTTTTTTTACTACTGCTTCTCTCATCAAAGTTTCTAAAAAACTATGCTTATAATAGATCATAGCTAGGAGTGTAATCTTCTCTTCTTCAATAAAGCTTTCAATACCTTTGGCGACTCCATCAAAATTTGGAAGTACATAAAAATCATAATCAAAATTTTTAAAGTAATTATCCAAAGCTCCCGAATTATAGTTTTGAACATTGGATAATGACGGGGTATCATAAATATGTAGCATGCAAATTTTTGCGACATTTCTTTTTGCTATTTTCTTAATCGGATCTATTTCAGCTTTATAATAAATTCTTTCAAAATCAGTTGCAAATGCAATAGTATTTGTATCGGTATACTTTGCTTCTTCTGGAATGACAAGAATCGGACAATCCTGATTGTTTTTGACAACAGCATGGGTAGTACTTCCCAAAAAGAGAGTCTTAATGCCAGTAGCACCTTTGGTACCCATGCAAATATTCTCATATTTTGTGTTACAAGTCATTTCTTTGATGACCGAGATAAGGGTGCCTTTTCTTGAATGTACAGTAAATATATGTTCACAATCTGAATCAAATTTTATGATATCACTTACTACACGATGTAAGCCTGCTTCCGATTCCTGCTTTAATAAGTCTTCATAGTAACCAACACGTTGAGAACTTAGTGTTGTTGCTAGTTGACTTGGACTAACATCATACACATTAACAATATCAAATTGACAAGGCGTTCCTTTATACATTTGCACAGCATATTGTATGGCATTCCACGCATTATCAGAAAAATCGGTTGGTAGTAATATCTTAAGAGGTTTTTGCATAGCACTTTTAATTAAGATAACAATCTCTTTTCTGAAGGAATTACTAGAAAAGGAACATTCGTATGATATGCAATTTGATTAATAACAGGTTTAAAAAGTAAATTTTCAAAGAAGGAATGACGGTTGTGAATCATAACCAGTAAATTAATTTTAATCTTTTTTTGAAAATCGTCTATAGCCTCCAAAACATCCATGCCCTCTGCGACGTGAAAAATATGCGCATTTGTTTTAAAATATTTGTCCAAGTACGTTTTTACTTTTTCTTGATCTTTATCCAAAGTAACCCCGTAGTAAGCGTTTAATATATTTAATCTAGATCCATGGGTCTTACAAATAGTTTTGATAATTGGTAAAAACTCATTTGCACTATCTAATTTGAAATCGGTTGGAAAAAGTATCTCAAACGGTGCTTCATATTTAAAATTGGCAGGTACTGCCAAAACCGGACATTTTGCTTTTTTTATTGTATACATCGTATGGGTACCTATAAAAACTTCTTTGGCACCCGTTGCACCCTTGGTGCCCATAATGATTAAGTCTATATGTTTTTTTACAACCATCTCCCTTATCTCACCAATCAAGGTATTAAAAGTAGAACATCGTACAAATGTAAAATTAGAAGTATCAAACTCTTCTTTAATTTTATCTTCGGTACGTTCAATATCACGCTTCGAATTCATCATAGCTACATCTTCCATACCATACATAGTAGGATTCTCTATTAAATACCCTGTATGATAAGATATCGGCGTAAATGTATTTAACAAATAGAAAGTAACTTTTTCCCTTTCAAACAAACGCATTGTATATCGAATCGCATTCATAGCATTATCCGAAAAATCTGTGGGTAACAAAACATTTTTCATCTATCAAAATTTAAAAAATTAAGTAACTATCTACTAAGATTTTGCATGACCAAAAAAGGTACTTTTAAATGCAATCCTATGGTATCAATTTTGGATTCATACAGTAAACTCTCTAAATAAGATTGCCTAGAATTAATCATAACCAACATTTGGACTTCATACCGAGAAATACTTTCATTAATTGACATAGTTACATCATCAGAATTTACAGTATGAAATTCGATTTTATTGCCTGCCAATGTCTCACTCAAAAATAATTTATGATCATCTTGCCTAAAGGCTAGCCTTTCATATTTTGAAACATATAGAAAATGTATGACAGATCGATAACTTTTAGCCAAACAATGTAATATCTTTAATTCCCTGCGCTTGTAGGGTAATTTAAAATCTGTGGGAAATAAGATGTTTTTTGGCTGAGTATATTTATATTCTGAAGGTATAGCAAGTACAGGGCACTTTACGTACTTTAAAACTTGAAGAGTATAACTACCAAAAGTTATGGTACGATCATCTGTCTTTCCCCTAGTTCCCATAACAATACTATCTATATTTTCCTTGTCAACCAGTTCATTTGTTTCATCTACAAGACTACCAAATAATGATAACGTTATGTACGTGTGTCTTGGATTAGGAGAAACTAATAATAAATCATCACGCAAACTTGTTAGCGTCCCCTCAGAGTGTTTTAATACTGAAGCTTTATTTTCTTCAAAACGTTTACGTGAAGTCATATCATTGTTATTATAAACCTCATCGGCATAAGCATGTATTATATAAAATTCACAGTACTCGTATTTAAAAAGTTCTACAGCATAGTACAGCGCATTTAAAGCATTCTCTGAAAAATCGGTGGGTACTATAATTTTTTGCATCGAGTCGATTGATTTGTTGTGAAAGGTTCTCTACAAATCTATTACCCCCTATTCTTTCTAACTATGATATTTATCAGTTCTACATACCTAATTATTTAATCGTTAAAGCTTAAAATAGATTGCAGTCTATGATATTGAAACATTACTGATATATATCATAGAATTTTATATGATATCCTAAGATTTTTGCAATCAAAACTTCTTTTATGGGAGATGCTATATGCTATCATTGTGGAGATACTTGTGAGATTAGTCCAATAAAATTTGATAAAAAGCTATTTTGTTGCGTTGGTTGTAAAACTGTATATGAAATTTTTTCTGATAATGATTTGACATGCTATTATGATCTACAGCAGGCACCGGGATCAACCCCTAGTGATATTAAAGGTAAGTATGAGTTTCTAGATACAGCCGATATTGTTCATAAACTCTTAGACTTCTCTGATGATACTATACAAATAGTTACACTACACATACCTCAAATTCACTGTAGTTCATGTATCTGGATTCTAGAGAACTTACACAAACTAAAAAGTGAGATTAAAAACTCTCAAATTGATTTTCCAAAAAAAACAGTTAGAATTACATACGATTCTCTTAAATTCTCTCTTAAAGAGGTTGTGATTTTACTAAGTTCTATAGGATATGAGCCATACATAAGTTTGGATGATTATAGTACATCTCAAAAAAATATTGATCGCAGTTTATATTACAAATTAGGTGTTGCAGGCTTTGCGTTTGGAAACGTAATGTTTTTATCATTTCCAGAATATTTTGAAGTATCCGAGTATTGGTTAGATCAATACAAATATATCTTTAGATTCCTAATGCTTCTCTTTTCTATACCAGTGGTAATATATGCAGGTCAAGAATATCTTATTTCTGCTTATAAAGGCATACGTTCTGGTATGCTAAATATCGATATTCCTATTGCTTTAGGTATTATCGTACTATTTATGCGTAGCGTTGTCGAGGTGATCATGGATTGGGGAACAGGCTTTTTTGATAGTTTAACTGGACTTATTTTTTTCTTATTACTCGGTAAATTCTTTCAACAAAAAACATATTCTTTTTTATCATTTGAGCGGGATTATAAGTCCTACTTTCCTATTGCTGTTACCAAAATTAATGCTGGTTCTTTAAAGAGAGAAGAAAGTATCCAAATTTATGAAATTAAAAAAGGAGATCGATTGCTTATACGTAACCTAGAACTTATTCCTGTAGATAGTGTCCTTATCGATGGTAACGGCCAAATTGACTACAGTTTTGTTACGGGAGAGAGTAAATTGGTTTTTAAAACTTCTGGAGAAAAATTATACGCGGGAGGACGTCAAGGGTCAGGACCTATACAAATTGAAGCATTAGAGTCAGTCGAACAAAGTTATTTAACTCAATTATGGAGTAATGATGTGTTTAATCAAGATAAAGATTCTCAATACATTAACATTACAGATACAGTAAGTAAATATTTTACAATAAGTATTTTATGTATTGCCCTCATATCAACAATATATTGGATGTTTACAGATATAAGCCAAGCAGCTCAAGTATGTACAGCGGTTCTCATAATTGCCTGTCCTTGTGCATTAGCACTTGCCAGACCATTTGCATTAGGCAATATGGTGCGTATTTTTGGAAAACATGGTTTTTTTCTTAAAAATAGTACTGTAGTAGAGCGTTTAGCTTATCTCGATACTCTTATTTTTGATAAAACCGGTACAATAACTACAAATACAGGTAACCTTACATCTTATAAAGGTGCGTCGCTAGACAAAGAACAATCTAACTTGCTCAATAGTGCTCTTAGAGCATCAAATCATCCGTTGAGTAGATCTATATATACTACCCTTACGGCTCATGACATACTATCATTGGATACATATAAAGAGATTGCTGGCAAAGGTATTGAAGCACACTACAAAAATAATAGCATACGCATTGGATCAGCTTCTTTTGTTAGAGAAAACACGTCTTCTCCCTATTTAAATACTGTCGTTCATATAGCTATCAATAATCAATATATGGGATATTATGCATTTCATAGCACATATCGCAAAGCCTTATCAAGAGTTTTTAATACCCTATCCAAAACGTATGACCTGATGGTTCTATCTGGAGATAATTCGGGAGAAATCACTCATTTAAAAACATTACTCCCTAACAAAACGAAGCTACACTTCGATCAAACCCCTCAAGATAAACTTGATTTTATTAAAGCACTACAACATAAAGGAAAAAAAGTAGGAATGATTGGTGACGGACTTAATGATTCTGGAGCTTTAGCACAGAGTGATGTAGGTATTGCAATTTCTGAAGATATTGCTGTTTTTTCACCAGCGTGTGATGCCATTCTTGATGCCTCCCAATTTAAAAATATTGACACCTATATGTCTTTATCCAAGAAAACAATAACCATAATCAAAAGTAGTATACTTCTTTCATTTTTATACAATTGTATTGGATTATACTTTGCAGTTACAGGACAACTATTTTTGAACTCTAAATTAAAATTATGGGAGTTATTTATGTTTTATTAACGATCAGTATACTAGTAGCAATAGCATTTTTTATAGCTTTCATATTATTTTTTGTTATTCGTATGAATACAAATACAGCTTATCAACATGATTTGGTAACCGAAGCGTATTACAAGAAAGAATTGGCTTTTCAAAAAGAGATAGATGCTCAAAAAAATGGCAATGCTCTTGATGTCAATATATCCTTAATTAAAACCAAAGAGGGTTTGGTTATCAAATTTCCAGAAACCACTCAATATAAAAAAATTACTGGAACTGTTTCATTATACCGACCTTCAAATAAAAAATTAGATTTTGAGGTCCCTATAAAACTCGTAACGCCCACACTACAAGTTAAAAGTTCCTATCTTATACCAGGTCGGTGGAATGTGAGTGTTAATTGGTACTATCAAGGAACTGAGTACTTATTTAAACAACAAATTAATTTATAAACTATGTTTCTCTCGGCGATACTACTAGGGCTTCTAGGCAGTTTTCATTGTATCGGAATGTGTGGTCCTATTGCATTTATGCTGCCCTTAAGTCATCATAATTCCATTAAAAAATTAGTGCAACTAGCGCTGTATCATATAGGGCGATTAGTGGCATACGGTATATTGGGTGTGTTTTTTGGTGCTATTGGCAAACAGCTTTATCTCTTTGGGTTACAGCAAAAACTATCCATAATCATTGGTGTGCTTATGATAATAATCGTACTCATCCCGCAACATACTTTTGCCAAAAATAACCTGTCCAAACCCATATACCGTGTTCTATCCAAGCTTAAAAGTTCTCTGGGTATGGCACTCAAACAAAAAACTCCAGATACTTTTTTAACAATTGGATTTCTTAATGGTTTTTTACCTTGCGGCCTAGTATATATGGCTGTTTTTGGAGCAATGGCAAGTAGCTCTTTGATATATGGAGGTTTGTATATGCTATTTTTTGGTCTTGGTACCATACCCTTAATGACTATAACGGTCTACGCCGGAAGTTTACTTGGTGCTAAACAACGCTTACGCATACAAAAGTTAATACCAATGTTGGTGATACTCATCGGACTTCTTTTTGTTCTACGAGGCTTAGGTTTGGGTATTCCGTACTTATCACCAAAACCTCCATTAGTTCAAGTTACTGCTAATATGGAGTGTTATTAACCATACCATTATACTAGTAGACAGAAATTATGCTGACTAAATTTTGGCACCCCCTCTTTGTATGGGGGTGACCCCCTACTCCATACCCCCTCACCCCCTCTTTCTAGTGCTTCGATTGATGCTTTTAATGAGTCTACCCCCAATCGTAAGGGATTTTACGGTATTGTTGCAGGGGTTTAGGGGGTCAAATAAGGCCTCATAGCCCACTTGATAACGCCTATAGTTAGTTAATGTTGGGGTAATAGCCACTGCCACTAGACATCAAAGCACTTTGAGCAAGGCTCGTAGCAGTTGTAGCTTCCTACAAAAGAATTGTATATAGATTAGCACCCATAAAAAAACCGCATCACTGCGGTTTCGTTCTTAACATTTATAATAGGATAGTAACCTTTTTTCTTAATTAGTAGTACTATTAACTACATTTCGATTGAAAAGTTTTTTCATATCCTCATAAACTGTTTTAGCGCCTGGCTCATTTTCTCCAGATAAGTAACGCACCTTACGATAAAAACTTAGAGCATTATTATAGTTATCATGATCCAATAACGTTTTAGTATCAATTAATTGTTGAGTGAGATTTTCTAACATATGTACACGATCTTCAATTTGTTTGCGCACTGCATAATCTCTATCAAACTCTTCTTTGTCAATAAAGTTAGGAACCCATTCTGGATTTTGCTCCATATAACTTTTAACTTTATCGACGATTAATTTGTTTTGATTAGCAATACGTCCATATTGTTGACGTTGATCTGGTGATAGGTTTACTGTTTTTCCTTTTAGAATTGTTTTAAAGGAATTTAAATGGGTATCAAGTTCTTTTAATTCGTTGTCTGAGAAGCTGATACTAATTAGGTTTTCTAAAGCCATTGTTATATTTATTTGGTTAAGTAACAAAGCTAAAAACTTAAAATGAATTTATTTCAGGGGAAAAACACCCTTTTTTTTCAATAATTTTTTAAGATCAAAAAAAGCCACAATAATGTGACTTTTCTTGAAACTAAGGGTAAAAGGATAAAACCTTATTTAACAATCGACATATTTTCTTGTATAGCGTTACTGCCAAAAATTCTTTTAATGTCTTGATAAACCGTATTGGCGCCTGGCTCTTTCTCGGTTGCCAAATGCCGTACCATTCGATAAAAACTCAACACATTATTATAAATATCATGATCCAATAATATTTTGGTATCCTTAAGTCGCTGGGTAATGTCTTGTATCAACTGTAAACGGGAATCTATCTGATTACTTATGAGAAAATCACGATCAAATTCTTCCTTATCAATAAAATTAGGCACCCATTCTGGGTGATGGTCCATATATTGCAAGGCTTGCTCAACAACCTTATTATTTTGAGAAGCAATACTCTTGTAATTTTTACGCTGATCTGATGATAATGCAAATGTCTTTGCGTTAATAATCTTTTCGATCTCATGTAGATGAGCATCCAATTCTTTTAATTCTTTGTCCGAAAAATTCACCTTATTCAATTTTTGAAAGTAAATACTATATTGTTTTTCCTTGAACCAAAGCTATGATCTTTCTATGAGACAAATAAGGGGAAAAACACCCTTTTTTGAAAAAAATAATCGTTTTTTTTAAAAGATATGATATATAGAAAATAAAGAAAATTTGAAAACACAAGATTATAAAGAATAATAAATCAATAGCTTATAATAACTCTGAAACGCTATGCTCTAAGCCATGAATTAAGAATCGTTTGATAAGCACATAACTTGCGTATACCTCCTCTTACTATACGCACGATAATGAATTACTTATATAACAGGATAACGTCTAGAATTAAAAACGGTTGCAATTTTTATAAGATCTTTGGTCTCATCTACTGTATACAGCAGATTATATTGATTCGCAGTGAGCTTACGATATACAATCTTATCACGCTTTAAGGGTTCTACAACCGTTCCTAAGTAGGGTTCTTCGATAAGCATATTTACTTCACCAATAATCTGGCTAACCACTTTTTTACCTGCTTTTAAACTCGATCGTTTTATATGCTGCTCATATAATTGTTCTAATTGGCTCTCGGCCATAGCTGACCAAATAATCTTATGTATCATTACTTAAATTTTGAAATTAATACTCCCATCGATATATAATTTTCGCTTTGAAAATCTTTTTCGGCCTGAGCAAGCATATCGTGCAAAGCAGTCATTGACATTGGTACTAACATCTCTTCAAAAGCAAATGCGTTTTCGTTGTTAAGAACATTTTCGAGACGGCTAATTATTTCTTCATCCTGTAACTTCAAGAATTCTTGAACAAATACAATTTTTCTTGATGGTAGATCCATAAATTTATCATTTTACTCAAAAGTACAAAATTAACTTTCAATTATTTGAACAAAAAAAACACTTCTTTATAGGTAAAAGAAGTGCTATCTGAAGTACTGGAAACAGGTGCTTTTAAATTGTCATTGAGAACAGTTGTGTTGTTGGTTGCTGCTGTTGCAAATGCAAATCAAAAGCCATACAAATATTGCGAATGTAAGGTTTACCTTTATCCAAAACTGTAATACCACCGCTATCCAATTGTAATAAGCCATCATGCTGCATGGGTGCCAATCGTTGAATGATTTTATTCAGGGATGTTATTTTTGTAGTGCTCTCATTCCACCGAGTTTGCATACGGCACATAAGATCTAATATATGTTGTCGAACAATCACGTCGATTTCGCTTAAGAGATGCCCCTTAAATACAGGTAAAATTTGTTCATCTACCAAGTGCTTGTACTCTTCAATTCCCTTTACATTTTGTGCGAATCCATACCAGCTATCACTTATGGCTGATACTCCTAATCCAATCATAGCTTGTGTTTTGGATGCTGTGTATCCCATAAAATTACGATGTAAATTTTTATCCTTCATCGATTTATAAAGTGCATCTGTAGGCAAAGCAAAATGATCCATGCCTACCTCAACATATCCTGCAGTTGCTAACAATTTTTTACCTAATTCATATTGAGCTCGTTTCTCTGTTGCTTTGGGTAAATCACTATCTTTAAAGCCACGTTGACCACTCCCTTTGAGCCATGGTACATGTGCGTAGCTATAAAAAGCCAAGCGATCTGGTAAAAGTTCTTTGGTCTTTAAAATAGTATATGCTACATCTTTTTGAGTTTGAAAAGGTAAACCAAAAATAATATCGTGACCAATTGATGTATAACCGATCTCTCTAGCCAAGGATGTCACTTTTCGCACTTGACTAAAAGTTTGCTTGCGATGAATAGCGTTTTGTACTTGTTCATTGTAATCTTGTACTCCAAAACTTACGCGACTAAAGCCCAAATTGTATAACGTTTGTAAATGAAGTTTGGTTGTGTTATTAGGATGTCCTTCAAAACTAAATTCGAAATCTTCTGCTAGCTCGGCTGTTCTTAAAATACCTTTGACTAAATACTCCAAATTAGGCGCCGAAAAGAAGGTTGGTGTACCACCACCTAAATGTAATTCTTTAATTCTAGGTTTGGTTACAAATAGTTTGAGGTACATGTCCCACTCTTTAAGCAATGTGTTAATATACGGCAGCTCAACTTCATGTCGTTTGGTGATGCGCTTGTTGCAACCACAAAAAGTACACAAGGATTCGCAATATGGTAAATGAATGTACAGACTAATACCTTCACTCCTATTCGATTCAATATAAGACTGTCTAATACTATTTTTCCATCCTGTTAAAGAAAATGTTTCATTATCCCAATACGGTACTGTTGGATAACTTGTATAACGAGGTCCTGGTATATTATATTTATTGACTAATGATTGACACATACTTGAGGAAATTTTTTAAACTATAACTTAATAGATGGGTAGGTTAACAATTTTTATTCGTGAAGAACTAAAAATGGGATATCGATATGATAACTAATTTCTTCAACAAGTGGTTGAAATAAAATACGTTGAAAAAAATTAAGATTTTTGGCAACCATGGTAATCATATTGATATCTCTACTCTCTATAAAACATTGAACAGCTTGCTCTATATTTGGATTTGATAAAAAGTGAAAGCTATGCGGAATAGCATTTCCCAACTGTTGATCTAGAAAATTTTTATTGATCAATTGATTATCAGATAGTTTTTCTTCTTTTTTGGCTACATGCAAAACACGTAGTGCTGCCTTTTTATCTAGTAGTAACTGGGTAAGGGTATCAACAACTTTTGCTTTATAATTAATATTATAGTCGGTTGGAAAAGCTATTTCTTTAGGACGACTATATCGTGCATTTTCTGGAATTATTAATACCGGACATTTAACCTTAGTAATAACATCTCCAGTATTACTACCAATCGTGCGTTGTAAAGCATTGGATGCTCCTTTGGTACCCATCACGATATAATCAATATGCTTATCAACAACATGCTTGCGTATACCATCTACAAAAAACACAAATTCTACTAATGGTTTAAAGGTATGTTTTGTATTAAGTGGTAATTTGTCAATGCGTTTAAGTAATTCGTCCAACTTAGCTTTTGCATTGGTTGTTGTACTATCAACAAGAATAGCGTCCTTATTATTCTCAACAGTAAAAAGTGGTTCATCGACGATGATACCTTCTGTTGGAGTTATATGCAACAAATAAAAGGTACAGGTAGATTTCTTAAAAAAAGCCACCGCATATACAATGGCGCTCCATGAATTTTCAGAAAAATCGGTGGGTATTAATATCTTTTTCATTGGATATACTTTGTCTGATTACAAAAGTATAGTGCGCAATGAGCTAAAAATATGATAAAAATCAGGTTATGTTATCAAACCTATAATTAATCGATCATTTGCAGACCCGATAAATTTAAAATTTGAATGTTGCGACCTTCGATCGCAATAAGACCTTCTTTTTTAAATCCTGACAACGTTCTAATTAAACTTTCGGTCGCTATTCCGGCAACGCTTGCAAGATCGTTGCGAGATATTTTGATGTTAGCATTAGATGTTTTGCTCATCACATTTGCAAATTTGAGTATAGTATTGGCTGTTTTTCTACGAACCGAACTATATGCCATTTGTAGTAATTGATTTTTGACTTCGCTCAAATTATCTGTTAGTAGTTCCATCAATTCTAAAGAAAGTGTCGCATTTTTTTCTAGAATTTCTTTTAACTCTTTTTTGGTTACCATAGCTACTTCGACATTCTCTACAGCAGTCGCAGTTTCCTGATAACTTGTTGTCTCGAGAAAGGTCGTGAATCCTAAGAAATCATCGGCTTTATACAAAGCGGTAATTAGATCTTTACCGTTCTCATCCATGGTATGCGTTTTTACAACACCCTGAAGTATTAAAAATATATTATTAGAATGCTGTCCCTTTTTATATATAGTATCGCCTTTGGCTACTTTTACGATTTGACCATTATCATCAAAAAAATTCTTGAGCTCGTTAAGGTTTCTTAAACTGTCCTCAGGAGTATCTTCCTTTAAAGTTTCGATAGTATCCTTACGTTGCTTAAGAAGTAAGGTCTTTGCAAGTCGACTTTCGATCGCACTTAACAAATCTTCTTCATCAAAGGGTTTGGTCAAGTAATCATCTGCTCCAAGATCCATTCCTTTTCGTATCTCTTTGTGTTCTGTCTTTGCCGATAAAAAGACAAAGGGGATACTTGCAGTTTGGGCATCCATAGATAACGATTCTAACACACCATATCCATCAATTTCTGGCATCATAATATCACACAATACGATATCCGGATTGATTTCTTTTGCTTTGAGTATTCCAATCTTGCCATTAGGTGCGGTTGTTACCTTGTATGCTGATAATTCGAGTAGTTCTGCAGTATTTTCACGTAACGCTGCATCGTCTTCGATAAGCAAAATTGTTTTCATAATTAAAAGGTTGTTTGATTTGCGCTTATTGGTAAACTTATGTTAAATGTGGTTCCTAAATTTTCGATGCTGGTAAAAGAAATAGCCCCACCCAAATTTTCAAGATGACTCTTTACTATATTAAGCCCGATACCTGTACCTTGATCTAACAATGCATTTTCGGCTCTAAAGTAACGTTTAAAAATAAATTTTTGTTCTTTTTCAGGAATTCCGATACCTTCATCTTTAATGGTGAATTTAAAGCATGTGTCGAGTTTGGTGACTTTTAATTCTATCGTACTATGCTCTCCAGAGTATTTTACAGCGTTATGCACTAGGTTTGAAAGTATAAGTTCTAAGATCTTCTCATCAAAATGTACTTTAAATTCGTCGGCATTTTGTGGATACACAATCTTTTGGCCATCTTTAAGTAGCATATTGGCATTGTAAATAACCTCATTAATCACCTTACTAAGTGGAAACGTAGTAAACTTATAACTTACCTTACCTGTCTCTAATCGTTCAATAGATAAAAAGTCGTTAAGGATATTATCAAGATACTTAACCTTACTTTTGATCGTATCTAGATGTTTATCACGTTTGCTTTGTTGGTCATCTTGTGTATATTTACCTGCCAATGTAGCAGATGTTAAGATACCGCTAAGTGGTGTTTTAAATTCGTGAGAAACTAGAGATAAAAACTTCGTTTTTAATTCATTGAGATCCCGTTCTTTTTTAAGGGATTCTTTGATCCTCTCTTCGGCCTCTTTTCTTAGTTTCACCTCTTCTTGTAGTGCACTAATAGTTATATTGAGATCTTGAGTACGAGCGGCTACCTTTTGTTCAAGATTTTTATTAAGCTCCTTAATTTCTAATTCTTGCTTTTTACGAGCTGTTATGTCAATGACTAATGCCATTACATACTTTGTATCATAAATAGTAAAGGGATTAAGCCCAGCCTCTACAGCAAATAACGACCCATCTTTACGCACTCCATGCAAGTCTCTACCATGTCCCATTTGCCTTTTTTCTGAATGTCCTACAAAACGTTCAAAATGATCACCGTGAACATGATGATACTCTTTGGGAATTAAAATATTAAGCGATTTTCCTACTAGTTCATCTTTTGAGTAGCCAAAAAGCTGTTCTGCCGATCCATTAGTCGCTACTATGATTTGTTGTTCGTTAACTACAATTATTCCTTCTGGTACAGCTTCAGATAATATTGTAAATACATTGTCACTTTTTTCGAAGACTTTCATCTTTCAAAAATAAGAATTTACACGAACTCTAGGAAGTGATATAAATCTTAAAATAACTGATATATTGAATGCTTTTCAGTTTTATGATAGGAAGAAAAATAATTTTATTCAATGCTGATCCTAATCAATGCATAATTGATTTTAAATAGTACACCTTTACTCCTATAAGTCCCTCTTTATGATTATAATAACACAACTGTTATAAAAAAACTGCTACCGCTATTGTTTACTTATACACCCGAAATAATAACGCTGAGATGATTTTATTGATCAAAACACTATTTGCTAAATGAGTAAACAATATATGATATACATCATATATTATAAAAAACTCAATATCTATATTTGTCATTAAACTTAACTATTATGAAAATTCAATCGCTCCTACTCATACTACTCCTTATTTCTTGTAAAAATGATAAGCCAACTAAGATCGTAAATGAGGATAGTAAACTACCCATCAAACCAGAGGTTGAAGAAACTTTAGACAATCAACAATCTTTTTCTGAAGATAAATTAACCGCAGATTATGATAAAAACCAGCAACGTAAGAGAGAAAAGTTGTTAGCTATAAAAGATAAGAAAGAACAATTGGGAGATTTGGTAACTACAAAGACGTTTTTAAAAGAAACCGATGATTATATTTTGGACTACCGATATCCTTATTTAAAAGAAGCTAGTCACCCATCTCACAAAAAGTTTAATACCTATATTAAAGAAAACTACCTAAACATTGTCGCTACTGAAAATGAAATTTTGGATGACAAAGAGCTGCTATGCGATACACTTAATATCAAAAGATCAATGGATAAACGTAGTATCGATTACAAATTATTCTCGGCAAAAGAGAATTTGATAAGCGTTGTCCTATATAAAGAAAATTATTATTCGGGTACGGTGCATTCTAATTACGGTTTTGATTGCCTTAATTTTGACACTAATGGTGGAGAATTTATGACATTCGAGAATTTCTTCCAATCTAATACCGAGATAGAGGTACTGTCAATTATTAACAAAACAATTACTGCTAATATTAAAGATGGAGAACTGTTTTATGAATGCTGGGAGCTTTCATCAGGAGATTTTCAAGTTTATAAAAACAATTTTGTAATTAATGATACCTTACTCACATTCTATTTTGATGATTGTATAGTATGCCCTTCATTCACTGGCACCTATGCTATTGATATTCCTATACAGAATTTTAAAACTCTTCTTAAAAAGGATAATTTTTTGTTATAATTAATTCTCTAATAGTTTTATTTGCCTTACAAAAATTTGATTTTATGTATCTTTCAAATACACAGATAAAATAAACTACAATGAAAAGCAGTTTTAATAAACTTATAGACTCCTCTACTCCCGTACTCATAGATTTCTTTGCAGATTGGTGTGGTCCCTGCAAAATGCTGGGCCCTATTCTTAAAGAAGTAAAAAAAGACTTAGGAGATCAAATTAAAATAATCAAAATAGATGTTGATGCTAATCAAAATCTTGCTACCCAATATCAAGTTCGAGGCGTTCCTACCATGCTATTATTTAAAAATGGGAAACAAGTATGGCGTCAATCAGGAGTCCTTCAAAAAAATGATATTATACAGGTTATCAACTCACACAAATAATTATTTTGAAAATCAATCAATTCATTGATCATACCTTACTCAAACCTGAAGCTACACAAGATGATATTATCAACCTATGTCAGGAAGCTGTTACTTACAAATTTTATGCAGTATGTATTAATAGTTGTTACGTGTCTCTAGCTCACAATATACTTAAAAACACTACTATCAAAGTAGTTGCGGTTATAGGTTTTCCACTTGGCGCTATGTCATACAATGCCAAAATTTTTGAAGCGCAACAAGCTATTGCTGATGGTGCTGATGAAGTCGATATGGTTCTTACTATTGGTTGGATCAAATCTGGACTTTATAAGAGAGTAGCGAACGAAATTAAAGAGATCAAAAAAGCAATTGGATCAAAAATACTTAAGGTGATTATCGAAACCTGCTATTTAACTATTACCGAAAAAATTGAAGCATGTCGTCTTAGTGTTAATGCGGGGGCAGATTTTGTAAAAACCTCTACTGGTTTTGGAACAGGTGGTGCAACGATTGATGACATAGTATTAATGAGAAAAGAAATAGGAAGTCAAGCAAAAATTAAAGCGTCTGGAGGTATCAAAGATTATGAAACGATTAAGACTTATCTTAATCTTGGTGTTTCCCGAATCGGAACTTCGTCTGGTGTATCTATAATGCAGGAACTTTAAAAGTGACCTATATATTCAAGAAAAAAACACCATTTCAGCAAACACCATATAAAAGTACTTTTAAATTTAATAATTTGAGATTGTCTGGTCAAAATCGAAGCTCAATTATCAAGGATTGAGAAATAAGCTTTATAAAAGTGAAGACTTTTGTTTGAATTTATTATAAAAAAGAGAAAATCTAATAAAGACTTTCTCTTTTTTTATTCTCTTAATTTGATTAAATTTTGAAGGTTAACACAGGTAACTCAGAATGATTTGCAATACGTTCCGTTATGCTTCCGCTAAAAAAATGTGCTATTCCTCTTCTACCATGAGTAGGAAGTGCTATAATATCGGCAGATATTTTATTACTAAAATCAAATAAGGCACTTTCAATTGAGTAATCATTTAAGTATACTACTTTATCCATTAAACTTAAGTTTCCAGCTTCAGCTTTAAATAAAAAGTCACTTACTAAGGTTTCCATTTGAGAAGTACTTTTAAAACGTTCACCAGGAAGATTGACATATACTAAATGAATGTTGGCACCTATCATCTTGAATAATTTCATAGCGTTATGATACACGTTAATATTTTCTAACGTAAAGTCACAGGCAAAAACCACCTCATTGATTTTAAAATCTTTTTGCTTATTTTTTATAACTAGCACAGGCACATCAGAGGTTCTAACGACTTTTTCTGTATTAGATCCCACAAAGACTTCTTCAAGACCACTTGCGCCATGAGATCCCATGACGATCAAATCTATATTATTTTCATTTACAACTGTATTTATCTCACTAAATATCTTGTAGTTTTGAACCATTTCTGTAGTTCTGATATCCTTAAGGAAGGGTTTATCTAAAAAAGTTTCGAATCGTTTTTGAGCTAGACGCATGTAAAATTGAGCTTCGGTAGCTTCTTGCGCTTCATCTTTGGTTAGAATAGCCTCGGATAATCCCATCATATGTAGAACTATGATTTCAGAATTGTTCTTTTTGGCTAAGGTTGCTGCTACTTCTAATGCATACTCAGAGTATTTAGAAAAATCAACAGGGACAAGTATTTTCTTCATAATGTTTACTATTTACATCCAAAATTACGATTCATATACCTACAGAACTATGACAATTATCATAGTTCTGTAGGCTTTACAATTCCGTTAAACACCTTATGAAGAGTAAATATTAGACGAGATCTACTATCCTTATAATTGAGATAGTACTACACGGTTCCAAAATTTTAATTCATATCAATTGTGTAATCTCTAACATGATTAAAAAAAATCAACTAGCTACTACATAAAAAAATGTAGACATTATTTTATGTTTAAAAAATATAAATATCTTTAGCTTACTAATTTAACATTTTATTTATGAAAAAAATAGCAATCTTAGTCCTAGTTTTAACAACCACTATCGTTTCTGCACAAAAGAGAAAAGATAAAGAAGGCGATATTAAAAACCTAAAAGGCATCAGTGCTTACAACTTAGTTTTTGACTATGAAAATCTCAAAGTTGATAAATTTGATACAGAAGAAGAGTTTCTTAAAGATAAAATGGATAAGAGGGAAAAAAAAGAAGCTGGAAAAGGAACTGAATTTAAAGAGAATTGGTTTGCAGATCGTGAGAATCGCTATGAACCAAAATTTATTGAATCCTTTAATAAGCGTTTTGATGCTAAAGAAATGAAAGCTGATAAAAATTTAACGGAAGCAACCCATACGATGAAAATCAAAACAACTTGGATTTATCCTGGTTACAATGTTGGTGTAATGCGCCAACCAGCAAAATTAAATGCAACAATAAGTGTTTATGCTAATGATAATCCAGACAAAATATTATACAAAGCTGACTATATAAAAGCACTAGGTAATGGCGCAATGGGTTATGATTTTAACTCTGGATATAGGATATCAGAAAGTTATGCAAAACTTGCTAAGACATTAGCATTTCATATAAAAAAGAAAGCCAAATAAAAATAGAAATAGCGACACAAAGGTGGTTGTATAAAGTAGTACAACCACCTTTTTTATTTCTATTTCACTTATTTTTTTGAATGAACCCGATACCTCCAATAAGAAAGTCCTCCCAAAATTGCCAAAAACACAATGGAATAGTATACCGAATTAGGAGTAATTACCTTATCACCACTTGCATACGAATGGAGTCCTTTTAAGTAAAAATTAACTCCAAAATATGTCATTAAAATACTATATACCGCCAATATCGAAGCAAAATTATACCACCATTTACTGCGCAATCCTGGAACTAGTCGCATGTGTATTACAAAGGCATATACCATGATACTTATTAAAGCCCAAGTCTCCTTGGGATCCCATCCCCAATAACGACCCCAACTTTCATTAGCCCACATACCACCCAAAAAATTTCCGATGGTCAACATCACTAGACCAATGGTCAAAGCCATTTCATTAATGATAGTAATTTCTCTAATGTTAAGCTCCATTTTCTTTTTATTAGAAGTAGTGGTTAATATCATTAATAGAAGTGCTAATATTCCTAGAATAGCACCCACAAAGAAAGGACCATAACTACCAACAATAATGGATACATGAATTAAAACCCAATACGAATCAAGTACTGGCTGTAAATTAGCGATTGCAGGGTCAGTCCAATTTTCATGAGCAAAAAACAAGATAATCGCAGCAACAAAAGTGGTTGCTGCAATGGTTAAATTACTTTTTCTACCAAAAGCTAAACCTAGTGCCAAGGTAGCCCAAGCAACATATATCATAGATTCATAAGCGTCACTCCAAGGAGCATGCCCAGATACATACCAACGCATAATTAAACCTGTAGTATGCAATGCAAATAATAAAATTGTCAGCCCAATGATAGTATAGATTGTACTGCGTATCGCTTTATTATCTTTAAATATTCTTATAATTACAAAAAGCATGAGTAGCAATCCAACCACCATATAGTACTTATATAGCGAACGAAAAATATCATATTTATTAAGTGCTATTTCCGTTTTGATCCTGCTATCAGAAGGAAGAATATCACCTCCAAATTTTTGCTGGAAACTTTTGATACTCTCTACATACTGATCTGGTTTACTATAATCACCAGTCTTACGCGCTTCTTGTAACGATTGACGATATATTGCGAAAATTTGACGTGTATATACCGAATCCATTCCTTTAAAGCCAGCTTCATTTAATTCTGGCACAGATACCCATTTTTTATTCTCATCATTTGGAATCGGAAACACCCGTAGAATTCCGCCGCCTAAAGCTTGATTCAATAAATAAAACTTTTCATGTGTTTTTAAAAAGTCCTTATCAAAACTCGAAGGAGTATTGGTGGCACTTGCTGCTTCTAAATAAGGATCCAATTTATACGAACCATCAGATTCAAATAAATCGATTAATGAAATTCTTTTTTCAGTTTTTGGTACACCCAAAATTTTACGAATACTATCGTTCTCTTTCTTAATTTCGATAATAGGTACGCTATACCAAATAAAAGGATTTTCGAGCATCGAAACAAAGACCTGATCAGCATTTAAACCTTCATAAGTATCATCTTTACTTAATTTTCTTAGTAATTCTGATGAAAATGTATTGACAGGTTTCATACGTCCACGCTCATCTTGAATAACAATACTTCCAAATTTTGCAGCATGTTCTCTAGGCACTAAATTTGCTTTAATTACAGAATCTAACTCTGCCTTACTTGGTAATGTTTGTAAGGGGCCAGCAACATGTCCTGGTTCGGACTGAGCAAATGAGAATGTAGAAATTATCAAGGCCAGAATTGTGGTAAGTGTTTTTTTCTTATTCTTTACTTTAGATAACATCGCATCAAGGTCTTTAAAACGTGAACCTTTTGTAAATAAAATAAGCATTAGACCTAGGTATAATAACATATACCCTGCATACGTTATATACGTTCCCCAAAAATCGTGATTCACTGAAAGAATAGTCCCTTTCTCATCAGGATCAAAAGAGGCTTGAAAAAATCGATAGCCTTTATGATCTAAGATATGATTCATATAAATATCATAAGGTGTTGAACTAGTACCTTCTACTATTTCTACTTTACTTTTATAGGATTTATACACTTTTTCAGTTCCTGGATACTTTTCTGCTATAAAATCATTTAATTTTAATGCAAATGGTAATTCTAAACGTTTAGAACCATAACTAAAATACATGTCAAGACCACCTAATGAAATTTTTTCCATATCATTAGCGTAACCCTTCCCTCCTAATAGTTTAACTTCTTTGGTTTCTCCCTTGGTTGTAACATTAATAATAAGAGCATCTTGTTGTCCTTTTGCTTTTATTTCTGTAGGTACTATATCGTACATTCCTTTAACTACGGGATCTGGTATAACGAACTGCATACCGGCAGTTTGATACAATGAGCGTAACATCAAAGGTTGTTTCTCATCTTTAACCAACGTTCCTTGCAGTTGATCTGCCATACGCATAAAGGTTCCATCAAAGGGAGATTCAATAAAATAGGCATCATTTTCATAGGTAATATTGATAGCGCCCTCTGTAGGTTTATTAAAAGCTATTAAAACATTATGGATATTAGAAACTTCTCCTGCCTCTAAAAAATGATCGTGTCGATTACCATCGCCTGCCTCTACAATTTTGAGGTACTCGGTACCATCTTCGCTTGCTACTAGTCCTAGTTCGGCACCATTAATGTAATTTTTATATTGGATTACAACATCTTGTTGGTTATAATCTGTGTTTATAGTAAAATTGTTAGCGGTTGCAGCTGCCAGTTCTAAGTCCTCTGATACTACTCTTCGTCTAGGCTCTCCATTAATTTCACCATCCAAAAAGACTGTTAAATATGTCTTTTCTGATAAAAAGGTAGAAGTCGTCTCTCCTTCTCTTATCGGCATTACTCCTTCAAAGCTTATATACCTAGTCACAAAAGCTCCTAATAAAATTAAAATAAATGATAAATGAAGTAAAAGTGTTGCCCATTTTTCTCTTTTGTACAATTGATAGCGCACTATATTGCCACAAAAATTTATAACAAAAAAAGCCATGATAGCTTCAAACCACCAAGTATTATAAACCCAAATACGCGCAGCTGTAGTTCCATAACCATCTTCTAAGAATGTTCCTACTCCCATAGAAATTGCAAATACTATAAATAAAAGGGCCATTATACGTGTGGAGAACAAAATGCCAAATAACTTTTTTTGCATAATAATTTTTCTTTTTTAGCTCGGCAAATTTAATGTTTTTAAGAATAATTTAAGGCATGAAACTACACTATAAATTTGCTTTTAACAGAAGTTGATTTTTGATAGATCCATTTGTCATAACTTCCTTATTTTTGTGCCATGATACGAGTAATTATTATTGGTTCTGGTAATGTTGCTATGCATTTATACAGAGCTATGAAAGCTGTAAACACTATTGATATAATTCAATGCTATAATCGACGTAATAGCACGCTACATCCTGATCAGAAATCTTCTTCAGTTACTTCGGATATTTCAAAATTAAAAGAGGCTGACATTTATATCATTGCAGTAAGCGATATCTCGATAGCCACTGTATCCAAACAATTACAGTTTACAGGTCGTTTAGTAGTGCATACATCGGGAAGTGTTGATATGTCTATGATCGATAACAGTCAAAGAAAAGGTGTACTGTATCCCTTACAAAGTTTTAGCTCTCATAATCACGTCGACTTTTCAACGGTTCCTATTTGTATAGAATCTACATATAAAGAAGATTATGCTATACTTGAAAAATTAGCTAGATCGCTTTCAAAAAAAGTGTATTCCATTTCATCAGAACAACGTAAAACAATACATTTAGCAGCTGTTTTTGTGAATAATTTTACAAATCACTTATATCATATTGGAAAAGAGATTTGTATTGAAAAAAACATACCATTTGATATCTTACATCCACTAATCCAAGAAACATCCTCAAAAATATTAGCGATGTCTCCCAAAGATGCTCAAACTGGTCCTGCCAAGCGAAATGATACGACAACATTAAATCAACAAATTGAATCTCTAACAGATCCTATATACAAAGAATTATATAAAAGTATTACTAAATCTATACAGCATACATATGGAAAAGAGTTATAAAGAATATTTAAATCATATTACTACATTTATTTTTGATGTAGATGGTGTCTTAACCGATGGCAATGTAACCGTTCATACTGACGGTCAATTATTACGAACCATGAACATCAAGGATGGATATGCCTTAAAAACAGCAATACAAAATGGGTTTAATGTCTGTATCATCTCTGGCGGTACTAATGAAGGTGTAAGACAACGCCTAAGAGGATTAGGCATTACCGATATCTATCTAGGTGCACATCATAAAATTGATCAATTAGATGAATATATTGACGTGTATAATATCAAGGCAGAAAATGTCTTGTATATGGGTGACGACATTCCAGATTTACCTGTAATGAAGCTAGTAGGCTTACCTACCTGTCCGCAAGACGCGGTACCAGAGATAAAAGCAGTTTCTAAATATATATCTAATAAAAAAGGAGGTAAAGGTTGTGCACGCGATGTTATTGAGCAAGTTTTAAGAGTACAGGGTAAATGGATGAACCAATTTGATGCTAACTATGATTAAATACAATAAGAAACCATTGGTTTAATAAAATCACCTATTACTATGAAAATTGTTTTTGCAACAAATAATATCAATAAGTTAAAAGAGGTACAAGCCATCGTACCCGATACTCTAACTATTGTAAGTTTAAAGGATATTGGCTGTTTTGAAGATATTCCCGAAACATCCCCTACAATTGAGAAAAATGCGATTCAAAAAGCAAAATATGTAAAAGAACATTACGGTTATGATTGTTTTGCTGATGATACAGGACTCGAAGTCCCATCACTTAATAACGAACCGGGTGTTTATTCTGCACGCTATGCAGGCCCAGAGAGAGACTCGAAGAAAAACATGGTAAAAGTACTCACGGGGCTTCAAGAATCTACTAATCGATCAGCTCAATTTAAAACAGTGATTGCACTGCAACTAGGTGACACTACTCATGTATTTACAGGAATATGTAAAGGTGCTATAAGCAAAGAACAAAAAGGAACCCTAGGTTTTGGATACGATCCAATATTTGTACCAGATGGTTTTACAGAAACTTTTGCAGAATTAGCTGGGTCTGTAAAAAACAAAATAAGCCACCGTGCAAAAGCATTGGAAAAATTAATAACATTTATCAATCAGAAATTGACATAAAAAAAAAGCCTCTTGGGGTAAAGGCTTTTTAAATTTTGGGGTAACAAATAATGTAAACTTAAGGGGCAAAAAAATTCAAACAAACAACTAAAAAACAATAACAATTTTTCTCTTACTTTTTCCTTAATCAAATATACTACCACCCTTCCTAGTTAGAAGAAAATGAAAATCAATATAAAGCGATAAAATCGTTAAAATACAATAATCATCGACAAAGTGATTTCTCAATTGTTTTATTAATCTTTAGGCGAAAAAAAATGTTTTTCAGTCCCCTGCTTTCGTTGCATACTTTTTAATATTATCGTAACATTACGTATTTAAATTTCTAAATACATTCATGAAAAGTCAAGCTAATTCCTCATCTGCCCTAGAAAATGAAGAAATTATTGAAAACAGAGAGTTAAGTATCTGGGAAGCAGTACTCCCTATCATTTTATTGGTAGGTATGCTGTTTTATAATGTAGCATTTGCCTTTGGCGATGATGCATTAAGTGGTAGTAATCAATTTATTTTGCTTTTGGGAGCAGCGGTGGCAGCTATCGTTGGGTTTTTAAATAAAGTTTCTTATGGCTCGATGATGGAAGAAATTGCAAAAAACATCAAATCAACATCCAGCGCTCTTTTGATTTTACTAATGGTGGGATCACTTGCTGGTACTTGGTTAATTAGTGGCATCATTCCGACTATGATTTATTATGGTTTACAAATACTTAATCCTACTATATTTTTATCAGCCTGTGTAGTTATCTGTGCCATCATCTCCATTGCTACAGGAAGTTCTTGGACTACCTCGGCGACAGTTGGTATTGCATTGATAGGAATTGGTGACACCTTAGGTATTTCATTAGGAATGACTGCTGGTGCTGTTATTTCGGGTGCTTATTTTGGCGACAAAATGTCTCCTTTGTCTGATACCACCAATCTTGCCCCAGCTATGGCTGGAGCAGATTTGTTTACTCATATAAAATACATGATGTATACGACAGTGCCAACTATAATCATAACACTCATCGTATTTACTATTATAGGATTTACTATCACTACTACGGGAGCACCAGAAATCAGCGGGCAACTAGCCGCAATCAATGAAGCCTTTACCATAACACCTTGGTTATTTTTGGTACCTGCTATTGTAATAATTTTAATTATAAAAAAAACACCTCCCTTAATTGCTCTATTAGCAGGAACTTTGTTAGGAGCAGTTGCTGCAATCATTGCACAACCCGATATCGTCATGAACATTGCGGGAAGTAACGTATTAGATTTTAATTCTGCCTATATTGGTGTGATGAAAGCTATAACGGTAGATACGGCAGTAGAAACTACTAGCACTCAACTTAATGATTTATTCGCTTCTGGTGGTATGGCAGGAATGCTTGGAACCATTTGGCTTATTGTTTGCGCCATGGTTTTTGGGGGTGTCATGGATGCTATTGGTGCGCTTGCTAGAATTAGTAAAGCATTGCTTAGTCTTTTTGACTCTATCTTTGGGTTATTTGCTAGTACTGCTTTAAGCTGTATTGTACTTAATGCAACCGCATCTGACCAATATCTCGCTATTGTCGTGCCAGGAAGAATGTATGCTAAAGCTTTTAAAGATAAAGGACTCGCCCCAGAGAACTTGAGTCGTACCTTAGAAGATTCTGGTACTGTAACCTCGGTATTAATCCCATATAACACGTGTGGAGCTTATCAAAGTGGCGTATTGGGTGTTCCAGTTGCAGAGTATTTTGTGTATGCAATTTTTAATTGGCTAAGCCCATTTATGACTTTGTTTTTTGCAGCTTTTAGTATAAAAATCAAGAAACTGGTTACTTCAAAATAAAGAGTAGTAGAATAATTTTTAAGCTTTAAGATATTTAAAACGAATATCTTAAAGCTATTTTCGGTATACCGCAATTGCTGCGCTAATCAATAATTGGTATAGGTCTTTTATCATGACCTATTGCTACAAATTTAAAATTACCAGAAACTGCTAGTTCGCGATCATAACTATACATGTCCTCTTTGTAAATATCGACTTTTACCAGGCAACTCGTCTTACCAACCTCACTAACCTTTGCTACTAGTTCTATAATTGATCCCGCTGGAATCGGTTTTTCAAAATCAATTTTATCACTTGATATTGTTACCACTTTCTTTCTACTAAATCTTGTAGCACATATAAAGGATACTTCGTCCATTAATTGTAATGCGGTACCTCCAAATAGTGTTTCATAGTGATTTGTAGTATTAGGAAAAACAGCTTTAAAAATTCTTGTTTCAGATATTTCGATAAGTTCTTTAATAGAAGCCATAGTATTATAATTTTTTATCTTTTTAACTATCGCTTCAAAGATACTTTTATCCCATTATATTTGTAGTACCATAAAAATATTAAGATGAATATTATAGAGAGTCTACAATGGCGCTATGCTACCAAAAAATTTGATCCTTCTCGAATCCTATCAAACGATAAAATTAATGTTTTGGCTCAAGCTTTCAATCTAACAGCAACTTCGTATGGTTTACAACCACTTAGATTGGTTATAGTTCGAGATAAAAATTTGCAACAAGAACTTACTCTGCACTCATGGAATCAAAGTCAAATAGCAGATGCCTCACATGTGCTTATTGTATGTATAGAAAATAATGTAGAAGAAAAATTCATAACTAAGTATTTTGATAATGTTAGGGCAATACGAAATACAGACTCAAAAATCCTTGACCCCTTTAAAAATCAATTATTAAACTCATTCAGCAATAAATCCAAAGACGAAATTAAAAATTGGGCAACTAAACAAGCATACCTTGCTATGGGAAATTTACTTACGGTTTGCGCTGCAGAACAAATTGATGCTTGCCCAATGGAAGGTTTTATACCCAACAAATACGATGAGCTCTTGGAGTTGCAAAAAATAGGGCTTTCTTCGGTATTAGTTCTACCTGTTGGTTATAGAGCTAGTGATGATATGTTTTCGAATTTTAAAAAAGTAAGACGCGCTATAGATGAAACTGTGATTTATCATACCAATACAAACTAAGCAACGATAACCAAAAAAAAAATTACAGATGAGAATCACCCGTATTTAGGTATTTTTGTCATGAGCGATAGAAGATGCAAACATTTTAAACATCGCAGTATAAATAATTATAATCACTTTAAACTAAAACTGAATGCCAGGATTTGAAATATTTGGAGCCGAAGAAAAAAAAGAAGTACACGATGTACTAGACAATGGTGTTTTAATGCGATATGGCTTTGATGCCATGAGAAACGGTCATTATAAAGCTTTGGAATTAGAAAAAGCGCTGGCCGATAAGATGCAAGTAAATCATGCACAAGTAGTCTCAAGTGGTACTGCAGCGCTTACCGTTGCGCTCGCGAGTGCTGGTATTGGGCATGGTGATGAAGTTATTTTGCCTACTTTTACTTTTGTTGCAAGTTTTGAGGCTGTTTTGTCTGTTGGTGCAGTTCCTATTCTGTGTGATATCGATGACACATTAACCTTAAAGCCTGAAGCAGTTGAGGCTGCAATTACCCAAAAAACCAAAGTCGTAATGCCTGTTCACATGTGTGGTTCTATGGCAAACCTTGATGCGCTACAAAAAATATGTAAAAAACATACTCTAATTTTGTTGGAAGATGCCTGCCAAGCTATCGGTGGTACCTATGATAATAAGCCGTTGGGTAGCATAGGTGATTTAGGATGTTTTAGCTTTGATTATGTAAAAACCATAACCTGTGGTGAAGGTGGTGGACTAATTACCAACTCCAAGGAATATGCAGAGCGTGCACACATGTATCAAGATCACGGACACGATCATGTTGGTAATGATCGTGGTGCTGAATCACATCCGTTTTTGGGTTATAACTATCGGCTTTCAGAATTAAACGCAGCAGTCGGAATTGCTCAATTAAAAAAATTAGATCAAACCGTTGCTATACAAAAACATAATTATACAATATTACGTAATGCTTTAAGTAGCATTCCCGAAGTTACATTTAGAAGAGTTCCCTCAAAAGGAGAAGAAAGTTATGCCTTTTTAAATATATTTTTACCAGATGAGGATTTAGCAAGAAAAGCTCATAAAGCCTTAAGCAAACACAGTATTGATGCTTGTTTCTATTGGTTTGATAATAACTGGCATTATTATAAAAAATGGGAACATCTACTAAATCCAAATTCTTTGGTTCGTTTCTCTGACACTATTATCAATCGTTTAAAGGATAACAAAAAAGATTTTAATGAAAGTGATCTATGGATGAGTAGAACAGTGTCATGCTTAATAAAAATAGGATGGTCAGCACAAGAGGTTGAAGACAGAGCCAATCGCATGGTTTTAGCAATTAAGAGTGTACTCTAGTAACTTGATAAAGCAACTGGTCTTAAACAAATCAAATGTTTATTGTTTGGGATTAGTTGCCATATTCTACTTTATGCAATAATGACCTTGGAGCATTGTTCATTTCTAAAAACAATTTAATATTAATTAGTAAAATTATTAAATTGACAATGATCAATACGGCTAAAATTTTTAAAGAGCTTTTGACAACTAGATCACAAATCCTAAATCTATTCATTATGATTACTTTTTTTGCTCTCTTTTGACAAATTTATTGAAGTTGTTGTTGGTGCTGTGTTCTTAAAAAACTGATCATACACGAACTTAAAAATCAAGGACTCTATTTCTGGGTTCTCGCAGCTTCCCGATATTATATAGCCGATATATGCTTTTGTGTGACATTTACCATGTTCATTTTTAAGACCAATTTGAGCTAAATGTTTTGTAATACGTTTATCATAATTAAGCCCTAAAATTTTTACAATATTTTCTTTTTCTTTTGCAGTAATCATAGTTCTATAAGAGTTGTAGTAGTTTTTATCAGGTTTCTTTTTACTTTTGTTAAAGCTGTACTATAATTATACACACAAATGTAAAATATTTTATCCATCAATCTTCTAAAAATGCCTAAAAAAATTTACAACACTGTAGATAGAATTTTACAGTTCATTGAATACAAATCGCTTAGTAAAAGAGAATTTGCTAAAAAAATAGGTGTTTCACATAGTTTAATAGGAAAATCAAACAATATAGGATCTGATAAATTGGAAAGAATAATATCCAACTATCCAGAATTAAATCCTAGATGGCTTATAACTGGTGTGGGTAAAATGATTCAAGAAGATGACAGTACAAAAGAAGAGACTATCGATGAGATGATCAACAGTCGTATCGATCATAAGATCGATGGAGTTCACGACGAGATAAGTGAAGTGCGCAAAGAATTAATGTTATTAGCAAAAGCGTTTGCAGAGGATCGTATATCTGATATAAAAAAAGCTATGAATGACAAAACTAATCAGAAGCAGAAGAAGGATTAATTATTTCGTTAATCATGGCATCTTTTAAAACTGATTGTTCTTCATTATAATCATCAATTAATAAAGCGTCAATATTTTTAATTTCATTTTTCATTTGATCAAAATATGCTTCTTCTGAAGCTTCTTGCTTTTTGATAGAGATAGAGATAAGTCTCATTAAAATTTTAGAAGTCGATAATTTATTCATTTGCTTCTCTTTTGGCTTTAATAGTTTCAATTTCTTTTTCAACCTGATCTCGCAGATCCAATAGTTGTGTCTGATCCTTTAATTTAACAGATATATAAATCATGATAACAACAATGGGTAATAATAGTGGCATTACTTTCCAAAAATTGAAATTATCAGAATATTCAATATTTTGATTAATTACTCCCATGGTTTGAAAAAAGAATAGACCAAAAGGTACGAGTATCGAAAAACGCCACCAATGCCTAGCTGTAAAAAACCAAATAGTAGTAAATACTAAAAACATTAGTTTGGTCATAAGCGCGTGGACAAATGTTTTTACAGTACCAAAACCACCATTATATAGTGTAAAGAAACCGAGATCCCAAGAATCCTCTGCTGGAGCAAATCGATATATATAGAACAAAAAAGGCGTAGCTATTAGAATCAAACTAATAACTACACCTTGTAAAAATCTACGATGTCTTTTACCCGTTAGTCGGAATTTCGTACTCGTCTTTTTCAATCGTTTCTGTCGTAATAAAGTATTGCTCTGTATGGTACCCGTGTGTAGGAATTTCATACTCATCTTTTTCGATAGCTGTTGATTCGAGCTGTAATACTTCTTCATTATCCTGTAAACTTGTGTCAGAACAACTTGTAAATGCTGTTAAAGCAATTAGACATAAAAGTGCGGTCATTGTTTTCATAATCATATATATTTAAGATATACACGAATATAAGCAACTTATTGACTGACAGCAATCTTACTTACCAATTAACAACTAATCACAAGATAATCAAACATGAATTTATCATTATGTAATCGAATACCAAACTATAGGTTTCGTAGGGCAATATAGTAACATTACCCTATAACTAGGATGCGGTTTTACCGCAAAAATACAACGTGATTCATAAAGTGAGAGTTGTACAAATTTAGGTAATTTAAATATTGTCAAGTAACAAAAATAGTTTTTGACCCAAACTAACTAAACTATTTCAAAAGAATTTGTACACATTAAAGCTTAATGATTTTGAATTACAATCGTTAAGCATGAAATTACATTTAAAACGTACTGTCAAGAAATGACTCAAGATACTTGCACTATTTATATCCCTATCTAAGAAACACCATTTCTCAAATAACAGAGAAGAAGTCAACATTTATCAAACTAAACAAGATTATGTAGGCTATAAATTAATAGGTTACGTACTCCATAATTTCAAGCCCATATCCAATCATACCTACTCTTTTTTGCTGAACAGAATTAGACACTAAACGAAGTTTATGAACATTTAGATCATGTAAAATTTGAGCCCCAATTCCAAAATCTTTACTATCCATAGTAATTGCCGGAGCTTTAATTACATCGGTAGCGTTCTGTAATTCCTTTAAGTCTTTAAGACGGTTTAGCAAATTAAGGGATTGACTTTCTTGATTAATAAAAATAATAACCCCCTTACCTTCTGTATTAATACGTTTAAACATAGCGTCCAATCGTTTATCGGCATTATTAGTCAAAGTACCTAAAATATCGTTATTAAATAATGTCGAATTTACTCTCGTTAGTACAGGTTCATTATCGGTCCACTGCCCTTTGGTTAATGCAATATGGATTTGATTATTTGTAGTTTGTTTATATGCTCTTAATCGATACTCGCCAAAACGTGTCACAATATCAAAGTCTTCCTTTTTTTCGATCAATGAATCATGTTGCATCCTGTAAGCTACCAAATCCTCTATGGATACTAGTTTAATATCAAACTTTCTTGCTACTTCTACGAGTTGAGGAAGTCGCGCCATGGTTCCATCCTCATTCATAATCTCAACAATAACTCCTGCGGGCTTTAAGCCTGCAAGTCTAGCAAAATCAATAGCTGCTTCTGTATGACCGGTACGACGTAATACCCCTCCCTGTTTTGCTTTTAAAGGAAAAATATGACCTGGTCTAGCCAATTCATGTGGTTTTGTATTTGGATTCGTTAACGCATTTACAGTTTTTGCACGATCTCCAGCAGAAATACCAGTGGTTACACCTTCTCCTTTTAAATCTACAGAAATGGTAAACGCTGTTTCAAGAGGGTCCGTATTATTTCCAACCATCATGTTAAGCTTAAGTTCTTCACAGCGTTTTTCGGTCAAAGGAGCACAGATTAACCCTCTACCGTGAGTAGCCATAAAGTTGATCATTTCGGGTGTAACCTTTTCGGCTGCAGCCAAAAAATCTCCTTCATTTTCACGATCTTCATCATCTACAACGATAATTACTTTACCTTGACGAATATCATCAATCGCTTCTTGTATAGTATTCAATTTAAATTTGGGCTTACTTTCTGTAGTTTGAGACATACTGTTTATCTTATGTATTCTTCACAAAGATACCTAAACTCAGGTATTATTTAACTTTAGAGTTTCGTTTTGTAAAGATTTTTTTTATCGGTACTATATAGTTATCAAAATTGAATAGTTGCTGATCTGTCGTGGCTTTATAGGTCAAGAAAATACTTAAGGGAAATATAATAAATGTAGATAACCATGATCCCACAAATGGAGGTATACCTCCTTCTTCGGCACTATTTTTTGAAAAGACTCCAATAAAATGATAGGTCAAAAAAAGTGCTACTCCCATAACGATAGGAAGTCCTAAGCCTCCTTTGCGTATGATAGCTCCCAACGGGGCACCTACAAAAAAGAGAACTACGCAAGCAATCCCTAAAGCATACTTATCATGCAAAGACATTTCATACTTATTCAAAAATTTCCGTTTTACCTTAAAACTATTTTCTACACTATTTAATTTTCTCAAAATACCATCTACATTAGAGTGTGCCAAACTGGATATTTGCATTTTTTGACGGGTATCAAACAATTGTAAAAAATCAGAAATTTCTGAAGATACATGATGAATACTATCTTTTTCCAAATTTTTATTGAGATCAGCTACTCCATTGCGCCTCGAAACTTCATTTCTTACTGATTTCACTTCATTATTAACCTTTGTAGAAAGTGTATCGATCTCAGCTCTTAGATCCCTAACATTGAGCATATTGTGACCTTTTCTATAATTTTGAGCATCCATATCAACAGAACCTAATTCTGATAAGTCGATATTAAGAACATATTCGTCAAATTGAACCTTTGCAAAGGGTAACTTCTTTTTATCTTTCCTAGAAGTAGGTTGAACCTCATTGTAATAGTTACCATCTTTAAGAACTAAGGTTACCAAATCGGATTCTGTACTTCCCTTCAACTCTCCATTTGTAGCTTTGATAACGACAAAATTACCAGGTTTATCATCCTTAAGATGAATAATTACATCCCGTAAGTATTGATCATTATTACCATACTTTTCGGCTACCTTAATATTAAAATCTCCAAGATCATTAAATTGATTGGCGGTTATCACCATAGCAGGCTTAACCTGTACTATATTTTTACGAAGGTTGATAAACTTTCTTTCTGAAGCAGGTATGACTGTATTCGAAAAGAAGAATGCACCCAATCCAATTAAAATAATAAAAACCGATAAGGTTCTCATAGCTCTCTTAAGTGAGATACCAGAAGATTTCATTGCCGCAAATTCATAATTTTCTGCAAAGTTTCCGAATATCATGATAGAACTTAGCAAAATAGTGAGTGGCAAGACCATAGGAATTAATCTTGGCGAGGCTAACATCAAAAATTTTAAGATAACGCTTAGATCCAAATCTTTACCCGCTAACTCTGATATAAACAACCAAATAGTTTGCAGTAAGAGGATAAACATTATAATTAAAAAAAGCGGAAAAAACGTCTTTAAAAATGTTGTAAGAATGTATCGATCTAAGATTTTCAATGGAAGTGATTAATCTAAACGGTTGATATAGTAATTTTCATATTTTGATTCATCAAAAACAAATAACGTTTTTGACAAGGGTTGATTAGTCTTAAAACTATTTACCGTAAAGGTAACATTGGTACCATTATGTTGCGTCTGAATCATTTTGTAAATATGCTTTGTTTCTTTATCTATACCAAGCAGAATTTCTTTTAATTCACTGTTAGAATCTATAGGAATCAATTTAATGAATTGGATTTTACGTCCATTAATATCTTTTACATTGTCCAAACTATATCGATAACCATCTTCGTAAAAGGTAAGCATTTTTGATGGAGTAATACTTGCATCATCGTCTTCATCTTGATTAGAGATACTAATTTCTTCGTCCTCAGGGATAATTAAATGAAGTTTTTTACCGTCATAAATCTGCTTGGTACCCATTAAATTAAGGAGGTATTTATTGCCTTTGATGGTAACGTCACCTCTTGTTTCTTGAGAAACTTTCTCTTTAGGATTATTTAAAGCGTATTTGAAACCTATGACAATATTATCATAACCTTTCACTTTTTGAGATACTTGGTCGAGAAGAGACTTTGCATCTTGAGCTTGTGTGGTACTAATTGCAATAACAAATAATAGAAATACTACTAATTTTTTCATCTTGTAATTTATTTTCGGTCAATTATTTTTAAATTATTCGCCATCCAAAAGTTGTTTTAAAGAAACTAAATCGGTGACAAGAACTTGTCTTGCTTTACTACCTTCAAAAGGACCTACAATGCCAGCTGCTTCTAGTTGATCAATAATCCTACCTGCTCTATTGTATCCTAGTTTAAGTTTTCTTTGTAATAAAGAAGCAGAACCTTGTTGTGCCGTTACAATAACCTCTGCCGCTTCATTAAATAACTTATCGCGTTCGCTAACATCTATATCAAGACCTGTGCCACTTTCTTCTCCAGTATACTCGGGTAATAAATAAGCATCAGGATATGCTTTTTGGCTACCTATAAAATCAGTAACCCGCTCTACCTCTGGTGTATCAACAAACGCACATTGTATACGAATTAAATCATTGCCTTGTGTGTACAACATATCTCCTCTACCTATCAATTGATCTGCTCCCCCCGTATCAAGAATGGTGCGTGAGTCAATTTTTGAGGTTACTCTAAACGCAATTCGAGCTGGAAAATTTGCTTTAATCATACCAGTAATAACGTTGACAGAGGGTCGCTGTGTTGCAATGATCAAATGTATACCAATAGCTCTGGCCAATTGTGCTAAACGAGCTATCGGAGTTTCGACTTCTTTTCCTGCCGTCATAATCAAATCAGCAAACTCATCTACAACCAGTACAATGTACGGTAAAAATTTGTGACCATTCTCTGGATTCAGTTTACGTGCTCTAAACTTCGCATTGTATTCCTTGATATTGCGCACCATTGCTAATTTCAACAAATCATATCTGGCATCCATTTCGATACAAAGAGAGTTTAAGGTATTGATTACCTTAGTATTATCTGTAATTATAGCCTCTTCGGTATCTGGCAATTTGGCTAAATAATGTCGCTCTATTTTATTGAAAAGTGTAAGTTCTACTTTCTTTGGATCCACTAATACAAATTTAACCTCTGCTGGATGTTTCTTGTATAGTAGCGATGTAAGAATTGCATTTAATCCTACCGACTTACCTTGACCCGTAGCTCCAGCCATAAGCAGGTGAGGCATTTTGGCCAAATCAACTACAAAAGTTTCATTAGATATCGTTTTACCTAATGATAAAGGCAGTTCCATCTCTGCATTTTGAAATTTTGAAGACGAGATTGCGGATCGCATCGATACAATGGTCGATTTTTTATTAGGCACCTCGATACCAATCGTCCCTTTTCCTGGAATAGGAGCAATAATACGTATTCCTAGCGCAGCAAGTGACAACGCTATATCATCTTCTAGGTTTTTAATTTTTGAAATTCGAACGCCTGCCTCTGGTACTATTTCATATAAAGTAACCGTGGGTCCAACAGTTGCCTTGATCTGAGCAATTTCAATTTTATAGTTTTTGAGAGTTTCAACAATCCTATTTTTATTTTCTTCAAGCTCCCCTTGATCAATGGTTATACCGCCTGTTTGACCTGTATAATCTTTGAGTAATGTTATAGATGGGTATTGGTAATTCCCTAATTCTAGCGTAGGATCAAACTCCCCAAAATCTTTTATTAATTTATCACTTAAATTTTCTGATAATTCTTCCTCAACCACACTCTCGACTTCCATTTCTAGATCTTCGGGATTATCTTCAGATTTAATAATCAATTTTTGAAGCGAATCTTCTTTTATCACTATGTCCTCATCCTTTGAATATAAATCATCTACTATAGCTACTTTTGGAATAGCTGTATTCGAATCTTCTTTTTCTAA
Organism: Aquimarina rhodophyticola; assembly: GCF_042434915.1. Taxonomy (GTDB): domain Bacteria; phylum Bacteroidota; class Bacteroidia; order Flavobacteriales; family Flavobacteriaceae; genus Aquimarina. The sequence continues at coordinate 1,045,391 of NZ_CP170198.1, read as the reverse complement.
ATCCTCTTTTATTTGATCTTTGCGTTTAAATAAGTTTTTAGAAACCTCAGGTTTTGTTACCGAAGATTCGTTTGTGTCATTGGCTAATGTTTGCGTAGTTGTAGTTGTACTTTTAGTTGAAGTATTTGAAGCCGTATGTTGTGCTTGTTGTATCGAGGCAGCAATCTTCTCTGGTGTATAACGTAAGCGTACCACTATATAAACAATCGCAAAAAAAGTAAGAATAAGAACTGTACCAATAAAACCTACATAATCTCTAAGAAAATCGTTTACCTCATATCCAATTACTCCAGCCAACAAACCTCCTTCTTGTTTTACAAAACCAAGAACTATAGCGATCCATAGCATAACTAAAGTACCCCAAAACCAAAAACCAGCAAGTCTTTTTTTATTTAGATCAAAAAACAAATACACCCCAGTAAGTGATGTAAGTACTGGTATAATAAGCGCTGCTATCCCAAATCCTCTAAAAATAAAAAAGTGACTCACAGAGGCTCCAAATTTACTAAGCCAGTTCTTAGCAATTGCAGATCTTTTAGAGAACTGTGCTACCTCACTTTGATCAATTTTCCAATGAAAGAAAAAAGAAATAAACGCAAAGAATAAAGCAATCCCTAAAAAAAACAAAAAAGATCCAATAATAACCTTTTGCTGTTTGCTTAAGGAAACCTTCTTTTTAGTTCTTTTTGTAGCGGTATTTGTAACCTTTTTTTTGGTTGTTGTTTTCTTTTTAGCCATTATTTGGAAATATGCTCGCAAAAGTACGAATATCTATATAGGAACGCAGAAATGCCTAAAAAATTTTCTAGCTGAAATACGGAATATAGATTATCACACCTATTAGAAAAGCAGCAAAAGCAGCAAAAAATACTGCTCCAGCAGCAATATCTTTGATGAATCCAATTTTGTTGTGAAAATCAGGATGAATAAAATCTGCTATAGCTTCTATAGCCGTATTGATACCTTCGATACTGAGCACTAAACCAATAGCAAATATTTGTAAGATCCAATCCACTCTGGATATATCAAAGTAAATACCCAAAATTGTCATAATTACAGCGATTGTAATTTGGACCTGAATACTTGCTTCGGTTTTTAAAAGTAAAAAGGCACCTTTGAGCGCATAACCTCCTCCCCGAATTCGTCCTGATAAAAATTTAAAAGCTTTACTCATCAAGTTACTATTTCAAGACACTTAAGGCAGCCTCATAATTGGGTTCTTGCGCAATTTCTGGCACCTGTTCTGTATACGTAACTACACCTTCTTTGTTCAAAACTACGATTGCTCGTGAGTGTAAACCTTGTAAAGGTCCATCAATCATTTCTACTTGATAATCTTGCCCAAATTTTCCCGTTCTAAAATCTGAGAGGTTAATTACATTTGTTATTCCTTCGGCACCACAAAATCGTTCTTGTGCAAAGGGAAGATCTCGAGAAATACACAACACTTTGGTATTTGATAAAGATGTAGCTTGCTTATTAAACTCACGAACTGAAGCTGCACATATACCTGTATCAACCGAAGGGAAAATATTAAGAATTACATTAGACCCCTTAAAATCGTTCAATGTAGTGGTAGATAAATCCTTTGTAACTAAATTAAAATCTGGAGCTTGTGCTCCTATTTTGGGAAGTTCTCCAACAGTATGTAAATTATTCCCTTGTAATGTTATTGTCGCCATCTTGATAAACTTTAGTATTTGAAGGCTAAAATTACTAAGATTATGTGGTATATAGACTAAAACGATAAAAAATAAATAACCTCCCTGAGATTAGGAAGGTTATTATAAGCTATGAATCAATAGCTCCTAAGACTCTCTTCATAAAAGAATTTAACGCTTCTTTTTTACTCATTCCCTCTTTGGTCATTTTATCTACCTCTAGCGCTCCGTACATATTAGAAATGAGCTCTCCAATAACGTCTAGTTCGGCGTCTTTAAGTGAAGGGACCTCTGTGAGTGCTTCTAACGTTTCTATGGATTCAATAATATAATCTTCATCGTTCTCCTCAATAAAGTTAGTGAGGTGCTTAATTACTGGTAACTTCATTTACTAAATCTTTTAAAACGTCAAATTTATTAGTTTGTGCTTGATTTACGAAGTTTCCATTTTTAAAAACAGCAAATGTAGGTAAGTTATCCACCGTTGCCATTTTTCTAGATTCTGGAAATTTTTCGGCATCTGCAATTACAAAAGTTGCAGCTGTCATCTCTGAAGCTAATTTTTTAAATTTAGGCTTCATAATTCTACAATTTCCACACCAAGTAGCTGAGTACTGTACGATAACAGTATCATTATCATTGATAATATTGCTTAAATTATCTTCACTTAATTCTTGTATCATAACGATCTTTTAGTTTAATACCCCCACATAAAAAAATGCAGGGGTATAGTTTTTTTAAAAAATTAGTGAGTTGCTAAGTATGAAGATACTCCGTCTCTATTTGCAGACATAGCCTCTTTACCTTCTTCCCAGTTTGCTGGACAAACCTCACCATTCTTCTGTACATGCGTATACGCATCAATGAGTCTCATAAATTCGTTCACATTTCTACCTACCGGCATGTGGTTGATACCTTCGTGAAATACAGTACCCTCTTCATCAATAAGGTATGTTGCTCTATAAGTAACGTTATCACCTTCTACAGTAACCAAACCTGTTTCTTCATTATATTTTTCGTCGGTAATATCTAAAATACCTAATGCATTTGCTAAGTTACGGTTTGAGTCTGCCAAGATAGGATAAGTAACTCCTTCAATACCGCCATTGTCCTTTGACGTATTTAACCATGCAAAATGAACTTCTGGTGTATCACAAGATGCTCCAATTACAATTGTATTTCTTTTCTCAAACTCTTTTATCGCTTCCTGAAAAGCGTGTAGTTCTGTTGGACAAACAAAAGTGAAATCTTTTGGATACCAAAAAAGTAATACTTTTTTATTATTATTTTTTGCTTCTTCCAAAACATTTAATTTAAAAGTATCTCCCATATCATTCATGGCATCAACATCTAAATTTGGAAATTTTTTTCCTACAATTGTCATAATTATTATTTTTTATTATTGAACGATTATTTCGGTGCAAATATAGTTTTAGTTATCCCGATTTATAAAAGGATTAATTTTTATTATTTATCTGATAATAGTTTTTTGTTATCACAATTAAAAAATCAATAAGCAACAAAAATCATTAAAGTAATGTTTTACCGTAACGAGATTACGGATAAAATTAATGTTAAAATACTGAAACTTTACGTGGTAACCACAATTTTTGTATTTTCGTTAATTATTAGAAACTTTTTAACCACTATTTGGCTATCCTTAAAAAGCATATAAGTTTATTTATTATCTTATGTTCTACTCAATACGTTACCCCACAAGCTACTCTCAATTCTGATAGCGTCCAAAGGTATATACAAAGAGCCGAAGAACTACAAGATCAATATAAATATGAGGAGTCCTTGGAACTTGCCAAGACTGCCCTACAAAATGCGTTGTATAATGACGACTCTCAAAGTAAGGCTCATATTTATCAAATTATTGGTAAAAATTATGAGATTAATGGAGATGATCAAAAAGCAATTCGCAATTATGTAAAGGCTTTGACATTTTCTCAAATTTCAAAAAATAAAATTTTAGAAATTGATATCTATAATAGTTTGGCTAACTTATATGTTAGACATGAATTTACTATTAAAAAAGGTATCGAATATTATGACAAGTCATACAAATTAGCCATACGATTAGAGGATACTGTAAGAATGATTCGCCCGCTACTTAATTTGGGTTCTTTTTATATTTCTAAGGGCAACTATTCTGAAGCTTATTTTAACCTATCGCCTGCTAGAAAATTGGTCAATGAGAGTACCTCCAATTTGGATAAAACAAAACTCAATAGCTTACTTGGTCGGTATTTTTTACATCTAGAACGCTATGACCGTGCCGAAGAACATATTGAAGAGGCAATATCGTATGCTTTATTAGAAATTAATAAAGAAACGATCTCCAATCAAACGCAATCTACTTTTTACGAAGAATTAGCTATTCTCTATAAATCAAAATCTGCATTACACTATGCACAAGAGGATTTTAAACGTGCTATTAATTATAATGAAGAATATTATAGAAGTAAATTACGAGCTATTGATATCAAAAACTTAATTGAATTACAGCGTGCAAACATCAAATATGAAGTTGATCAATATCAAGCCAAAATAAAGCAAGCAGAATTTGATAAAGCAGAGAGGGAAATTCAAATTGTAAAATGGCAAATGAGTATTTTCTTGGGAGTTGTACTCATTTTAATATCACTGGCTTTCTTGATTAGTTCTAACAGAAATAATTTTCAAAAGAAAAAGCTTAATCGTGATCTAATAGAGAAAAACAAAGAGCTTAAAAGTGCAAAAGAAACTGCCGAGCAAGTTTCAACACTCAAATCGCAATTTATATCTACCGTAAGTCACGAGTTAAGAACGCCACTCTATGGAGTGATTGGCTTAACTTCTCTTTTAATGGAAAATCCCGATGAAAAGAAAAAGAACGAATATCTCGAGTCTTTAAAATTTTCTGGAGATTATCTGTTAGCGCTTATAAACGACGTACTGCAATTGAGCAAAATTGAAACTAACGAAGTTACCTTAGAAGAGGTTACATTTGATCTGCGCTCCCTAATCGAAGGCATAACAAACTCACTTAGAACTAAACAAAAAAGTAATAGAAATACAGTTCATATCAATATTGACCCTAAAATTACCACTACTCTCATAGGTGACTCTGTTAGACTTTCTCAAGTACTCATCAATCTTATTGGTAATGCCTTAAAATTTACTGTGGATGGAAATATATGGGTTTCAGTAGTGTGTATGGAGCAAGATGATAAACATTATGTATTACGTTTTATAGTCAAAGACGATGGTATAGGGATTCCCGATAACAAACAAAAATCGATTTTTGAAAATTTTGCACAAGTCAAAAATCAAAATCAAGAATACGAAGGTACAGGTTTAGGATTAGCCATTGTACGTAAATTGATTCAGTTACATCAAAGCGAAATATATGTAGAAAGTGTAGAGGGCTTAGGCTCCAAATTTCATTTTGATTTACGCTATAAAAAGGCAATCAAAAGTGAACAAATATCTGCCTCTACCAGAGCTAATCTAAGTGTGGGAACTACCAACTTCAACATTTTGATCGTTGACGACAATAGAATAAATCAAATTGTAACTCAAAATATTTTAAAGAAAAAAGGCTATACCTGTGATGTAGCTAGTAATGGTATTGATGCTATTTCTATGCTAAAAAAGGGAGAATATGATCTTGTGTTAATGGATATTAATATGCCAGAATTAGATGGTCTCGAAGCAACCAAAGTTATACGAACCTTCAACTCTACCATTCCAATCATCGCTCTTACTGCTGTCGAAGAACGCGAAGTTAGACAACAGGCCTTATCTGTAGGTATGAATGATGTTATTGTTAAACCCTATGATACACAGCAGTTTTTTCAAACCATAATGAAAAATATTTCAAAAGTTAAAAGCATATAATTGGCAACAGCTTTTCATCAAACTAAAAAACCTCGTAAGAATTCACTATCAATTGTCTAGATTTCTCATCGTGATGTAGTATTTTAGATTTTAAATTTAAAAGATCACTATGAAATCAAAAAATATGGGCTTTAATACCGTGTGTACGCATTACGGCGAAATTGAAGATAAACAATTCAAAGGTGCTATTTCTCCTATATATCTATCCACCTCATACGCTTTTGACGAGGTTGATGTAAAAAGATATCCAAGGTACTTTAATACTCCCAATCAAGAAGCTCTTTGCAAAAAAATTGCCAAACTTGAACATGGAGAAGCCGCATTGATCTTTGGGAGCGGTATGGCAGCGGTTAGCACTACCCTATTTGCTTTTCTAAAACAGGGTGATCATATAATTTTACAACGTAATATTTATGGAGGAACCGCTAACCTTGTCAATGAAGAGTTTGACAAACATGGTATAGCGTATACGTATTTGGATGAAACAAATGCCGAAAATGTTACCAATGCAATTACGAAAAACACCAAAGTACTCTATATTGAAACGCCTTCAAATCCTTTACTCTCTATTATTGATATTGAAGCAATCGCCAAAGTTGGTAAAGCTCATAACCTAATTACTGTAATAGACAATACCTTTGCCTCACCGGTAAATCAAAATCCAATTACCATGGGTATCGATATTGTTATCCATTCTGCAACAAAATACTTAGGAGGCCATAGCGATATTCTTGCGGGAGCTGTAGTAGCTTCAGAAAAAAATATGGATACGATATTTCAAGTTGCCAAGAATTTTGGTGGTAGCCTAAGTGATTTTACGGTTTGGATGCTTGAGCGTAGTATTAAAACCTTGGGCATACGCGTTAAACAGCAAAATCAAAATGCTCAAGAATTAGCCGAATGGCTATCACAAAACGATGCTATTGAAAGAGTTTATTATCCAGGGCTTCCTTCTCATCCAAACCACGCTATTGCAAAAAAACAGATGCGAGGATTTGGAGGTATGGTATCTTTTGAGCTAAAAAAAGGCTTGGATGCTAGTGAATTTCAAAAACAACTAGGTCTTATTAAAAGTTCGATGAGCTTAGCAGGAGTAGAAAGCACTATCTTATCCCCTACATTAACCTCTCATGCACTTTTATCAGAACAAGAAAGAGCCGATCAAGGTATCAATGATGGTCTCTTAAGATTTAGCGTAGGTATCGAAGAACCCGAGGATTTGAAACAAGATATCAGTACCGCATTACAAGCGATAAAAAAACAGTACGCATAACCTAATCAAGGGTATCAAGACTTTCAACAAGAGCCTTGTTTAAATAGTATCTTTGATAAAAACTTAGTCATGAAATTAGACATATTAGCAGTAGGTGCTCATCCCGATGATGTTGAGTTAAGCTGTTCTGGCACTCTTGCCAAAGAAATTAGAAAAGGAAAAATAGCTGGTATTCTAGACCTAACCCAAGGTGAATTGGGTACCAGGGGTAGTAAAGAAATAAGAGCTAACGAAGCTTCAAAGGCTGCTGAGATTTTAGGCGTTTCGGTAAGAGAAAATTTAAGTTTTAATGATGGTTTTTTTGTCAACGACAAGAATCATCAACTTAAGGTTATAGAAAAGATTCGTAAATACAAACCAGATATTGTATTATGTAATGCTATTGACGACCGACATATCGATCATGGTAAAGGTAGTCAATTAGTGAGTGACGCATGTTTTTTATCAGGGCTTCGTAAAATAGAGACCTTTGATCAACATGGATTGCAAGAACCTTGGAGACCACGTTTAGTTTTACATTATATTCAATGGAAATCGACAACTCCAGATATCGTTGTTGATATCACAGGATTTATGGATATAAAATTAAAAAGTGTTATGGCTTATGCTTCCCAATTTTATGATAAAAACAGTAAAGAACCTAGTACTCCTATATCCAGCAACAATTTTTTGGACAGTATTACTTATAGATCGGCAGATTTAGGACGTATCATAGGTGTATCCCATGCCGAAGGATTTACCGTAGAACGCTATGCTGCAGTGGATTCTGTTTTTGATCTAATTTAATTGAAAAAAAAGTTTGCAGAATGGTTGAAATGACTTATTTTTGCATCCGAATTTAAATGGTGGTTGTAGCTCAGTTGGTTAGAGCATTGGTTTGTGGTACCAAGGGTCGCGGGTTCGAGTCCCGTCTTCCACCCCATAGTAAAAAAGACCTTGCTTTTGCAAGGTCTTTTTTTGTTTGATTACTATTATATTTCGAAAATATTACTCGCTTTTCTCTTTTTCTTCAACTTCTCCGTCAACAACAATTCGTTGCTCACGATTTACAAGTTCATAAGCTGTATAAAAAACGAGCTGTGCGCGTTTTGCCATAAGGTCATATACTATTTTATCCGGAGTGTCGGTAGGCTTGTGATAATCTTCATGAACTCCATTAAAGTAAAAAATAATCGGCACCCCATTTTTGGCAAAATTATAATGGTCACTTCTGTAATAAAAACGATTTGGATCATTCGGTGCGTTATAGGTATAGTCTAGATTCAGATTTGTATAGGTCGCATTTGCATTTTCACTTATTTCATGAAGCTCTGTACTCAAACGATCACTTCCGATAAGGTAAATATAATTCTCTTTATCTTCACCTTGATGATCTTTATCAATACGCCCTACCATATCGATATTAAGATTAGCTATCGTATTTGCCAAAGGAAAAACAGGATTCTCTGTATAGTATTTGGATCCATACAGTCCTTTTTCTTCACCTGTAACATGCAAGAATAAGATAGAACGTTTTGGTCCATGACCATCATCCTTTAATTTCTTAAATGCTTCTGCGATTTCTAAAAGGCTGACCGTACCGGATCCATCATCATCGGCACCGTTGTATATTTCACCTTTACTATCTATGCCCACATGATCATAGTGAGCCGACAGTACAAGTATCTCTTCTGGTTTTTCTGATCCCTCTATAAACGCTAAAACATTTTCTGAAGCTTGTATATCACCTCTAAAAAAACTTTTTGGAATCGTTTGATAATAATTCTCAACCCCTTTTGGAGCAGGAATGTTCATTTTACGATACTGTGTTCTTAAATAATTAGCTGCTTTCTTTTGTCCCTCTTCTCCAGTATCTCTACCCTCAAAATCATCACCCGCAAATACATATAGATACTTTTTAAGGTCTTTTGCGGTTATCCGACTCGCATAAGAACTTACATCGACAATTTGTGTAGAAGAAGCTTGTTTTGAACTTTGAGAGGTTCCACAAGAACCAATACTTAAAATAGCTAGCGCTGCGATTACTTTTTTCACTCAATAAAAAATTTTAATTAATACGATTTATTTTAGATTTTGCTGAAATTACGAATATTGAATTCGTTGAAATTTTGTCCATGACACGTCATTTGCAAAAGCTATTTAAAAAATATGCATTTTTACATTTCCCCAAAAACAGAGAGCAAGATACTGATTTTGATGCATATCCCTACACCTAAAAAAATGTTTTAAAAAAACTTTTAAATATTTTTTAAAAAAGGCTTTCAAAATTGAAAAAAGCTCCTATATTTGCACCCGCAAAGGAGAATTGGCAGAGTGGTCGAATGCGGCAGTCTTGAAAACTGTTGAGGGTCACACCTCCGGGGGTTCGAATCCCTCATTCTCCGCAAAAAGAAACCCACAATGAAAATTGTGGGTTTTTTGTTTTCTGTGGTTTTTTAATAATACTCATCAAGTATAAGCTTTCATGAATACTCCTGATTAATTGTTTAAACTAATGTTCTGCTTTAATGTTGCTTAGCACTTATAATATACGAAAATTACAAGTTAAAAATAACTTAAAAAACTCGTAATTAATTAAATTCTTAACTTAATAGCATTGGACTAGAGGTAGCATAGAGCAAGTATATCAAAGGCAAACGACAAAGCACCGTTGAGCCAGTCCTTGGGACACTCACACAATGTATGAGTTTATGCAAAATCAATACTATAGGTCTAAAACAGGCCAATAAAAGTATGCATGTATCCGCTATAGCATATAATTTTATGAAGTACTTAATAATCATCAAGAAAAACCTGGTAAGTAAATCGGGAGTGTATTTGACCTATAGTTGCAGATTAAAATGCCTTTTAAGGCCTGAAATAAAGCGTTTAGAGCACTTTGTAGTGCAGTAGTTATTAATATATTGTTTTAGAAAACTAGCGTTTAGATTCAAAATTTTATACCGAATTTATCTTTTTAAAGGACTTGTGCAACGGTTACCATTGTTATGTGCGGTATTTTTTCATTACTTTTTGCTTTTTATCAAGTACATCGGTTGATTTTCATTCACTTCGCTGATTTCAAAAAGTCCAAAGTCGTTAAATTCAGCTTTTACAGATTCTTGGTCATAGTAAAATATTTTGGTTCCTTCGTGAAATTCGTAACGGTCTTTTTCTATTAGTTTTCCTTTACCAAAATTCGGTGCTTCTTTGGTTATGGCAGTAAAAACCATAAATCCGTTTTCGGTCATTTGATTGTAGCAGTCTTGGATTAGTTTTCTCCTTTCCTCGTTGTCCAATAAATGTATCAGAGCGTAACAAAAAATCCCATCATATTTTTTATCGTCAAAAGGCATTTTAGTCACAGAACCGTGAAAAATAGTCATTCCATTTCCATAATGCTTTTTAGCAAGTTCAATAGCCGTTTTAGAAATTTCAATTCCGTTTACATTTATTCCGTTTTCGATAAAAGGTTGGGCGTTTCGTCCATATCCAATTCCTGGAATTAGAATGTTTTTCACAGATTTTTCTAAAAAGAAGTTTTTAGTCAATTCAGCAGATTTTGCAGGGTTCATACCCCACATTTCCTGTTTGTCATTAAATGCTGTTTCCCAAAATTCTGTCATTTGTCTTCGTGTTTGTCATATTGCTTAGGTGAGTAGCGCCTAATAATTGTACTCCTATTTGTATCTATTAAAGATATAACTTTTCTAGAACTATCAGTGCCCCGCGACATCAAACCATACGTAAACTTGTCGCTCATAAGGCTTAAAGATAGCGTTCTTCATTGCGCTTTCAAGAGTGTTTTAGTCGTGCATACTTTTCTATTTATAGTAGTTTATAACGTATAATCATACAGATGCTGGTGACCATCATATCAAACAATGGATCACATATAGGATGCCGAGCAAGTTATTTAAAAGCTATTGAAATATTGATAATCCTACCGGAATTATCAACATTCTAACAGCTAATCATTAACAATATGAAATAATTAAAAAAATAAATATTAATTTTAAGGAACTAGGCGAGTGCTTTTCATAGGACACCTTGTTGTGCCCAGTTATTTCGCAAAGTAATTCTTAATTTTAACTTGATAACTAACTATATTGACTTTCAGTTTTTTCAAAATATCTATTTTCTGAACTAAAGTAGAATATTGTTGACTAATCAGTTCGTATTCATCTTTAAAGTCCGAATATTCTGGGTTTAGTTGATTAAATTGTTTCATTAGTTTTTCCAAGTCAACACTATTATATTCAAAAACTTTATTATTTATCATTTCAATTCTTAATTTTCCGATATCCGTTTCGTATTCTTTATTCCTTGATTTCAGGTGTTCATATTCAGGTTTGAGTTTTTCTAATTCTGAATTAAGATTGAATAATTTTTTAGCTATAATCTCAATTTCGGAAATTAATATTGGTTGTATCTCCTTATTAATTTCTTCTATTTTGGTTATGAAATTTTGAATTTCGGTAATTTGATTGTATTCTACAATTTTGGAAATGAAATCAATTGCTCCACTAACTTTTTCGCCCCGAAACTCTATAAGTCGATGTCCTTTCTTATCTACACTATAATGTTTTTCTCCTTCTCCAATAAATGTAAATGTTGATTTAGTCATAATGTCGGTAAGACCTACTACCATATTTTCGCACTCTTCAATTACATATTTTTGGATAAATTCAGTTTCACTTCTTAAAGAACAATTGCAAGCCTCCTTTGCAAATTCCATTGCGTTTTGCCAATATGAGTTTTGAATTTCCTTTCGGAAAATTCTACGACCATTATATATTCCACGATACGATTTGTAAGAGAATGACTTTGTATATCTTACGATTTCTGAAAACTTTGCGAGTTCATAATTAATCCACTCCGAAACTGGTGTTATGTCAATATTCTTATACTTTAATTTTATATAGAAATAACTCGAACTTCCATAGCCAAAGTTTGTCTTTAACTCAATACTAAAATTTTTATTGAGTTTATATTCAGGATTTGACCAGCCGTCAATTCTGTGTGAAAAAGTCAAAATATCTTTGTTCTCGAAACATTTTCTATATGTTTTTGAAATATTGAAGGCTTTTACCCAAAGTGTGAAATCTTCTAAAAGACTATATTGTAGTTGTTTAATTTCACTATCTAAATCATAATTTTCTGGGTTTTGCTTTTCATTTAGATAAATCAAATCTCTTCTTTGTGTAATTTCCTTTGTCTTTTCTTGAAAGTTTGCTGTAAATCGTTGATATGAACCATCTAAATTTTTACAATATCTATATTGAGTTTGAAGAGGTTTTAATTTCTCGGAACTGTTTAAATATGATAAAATTTCAAGAATGGAATCTTTAGGTGAATTACAGAGGTTTTCCAAGTGTTCCAATTCATGAATCAGGTGTTTTTCTATTGGCTCGTAGTCAACAATGATTTTGTTATCCTGATACTTTAGGACACATAAAACACTTTCATTTATATCTTTTGATGTTGAATTCAGAACGGTTTTTTTTAATTGGGCACAACAACAATATATAGACACCTGTGGTAACGATATTTCTCTTTTACAAATACTACCCGTGGGATACTAAGTGGGGTTGGTAGTGGGTTTTATTAGTACTAAACTACATAATTTATTATATATAAACTACTTAATGATCCAACAGATTCTAAAACCTTCCTGACAAGTGCGGCAACATTTCCCACCTCCGGGAAACCTTCCTGACAAGTGCGGCAACATTTCCCACCTTCGGGAAACCTTCCTGACAAGTGCGGCAACATTTCCCACCTCTGGGAAACCTTCCTGACAAGTGCGGCAACTTTCCAAGCAGTGGTAGCAAGGGTTTAGCAAAATATGTGATTTACTTTATAGTGATGCAATATGTTGTTTATGTTGTTTTTTACTAGTTTAAATAGTTAGGATAGCGGTGTAATAGACTATATTTTTACCTTTTCACCATTATCAAAAACTCGATAATAATGAGCCCCATCTATCAACAAGCCTTCCGACTTTTGGTTAGGCCAATTCTTATGATAATCATTAGCGTGTTTTACGTCAATTCCGATAACTTTTCCTTCATAATAACGCTTTACTTTGGGCTGTAGAGTATGACCTACAATGATAGTGTTGGCTTTAAACTTTTCTAAAGGTGTAGTAACATCCTCTATGGTAAGATCTTCTTTAAAATAACCACGATACCAACAAATCCCTGTTTTTGACGAAAGCAATACATCTGTTTCACTTTTGTTCCTTTTGGGATATGGTGCAGTATAATAGGTTGTTCTCATAAATTTATTTATTTCCTCTAGTGTCATATCGAGTTTAGCAATATCAGGGTGTAATCCGCCATGTGCAAATAGATTACCATTTATAGATTCTATTACATTTTTACTGGATAACCAAACACCTAATATCGAAGTTGAGCTATATAAATTTGTTTGTGTTGTTCCCAACATAGAAGCAATAAATGTGTATTTAAGCGACGAAGCCTCGTGATCGCCATACATGTTCTTTAATTCGTGATTCCCTAAAATAAAATGAACGTGACCTCCTTGCTTTTTGGCATCTTGCTCTAATTTGTAGATAAACCATAATACTTGTGTCGTAGAGAATCCTCTATCAACAAAATCTCCTACCAAAACCAAATGACCTTGACCAAATATCCAGTTTAGGCTTTGATCAACAACTCTATTATTAATCAAAAAGTCTCTAAAGGTCTTATACCCACTCTCAATATCCGAAATTGCTAATATCTTATGATTATCGTTGTACACCGTTTTGGGTGTTGTAATCTCGGGGTGTATGGTAACATCAAAACTAGTAGAATCCAAAGCAAAAAAAGTTTTGGCCGGGATTGCCGTGGTTGAGAGATATTCTTTTTGATCCAAGTAAAAACCATCTACTTTATTTCCTTTAATATAATTGATTTGTACAATACTATCATTTGTATAAAAAGCGTACGGTCCATCACCATCAAAAGCGAATCGTTTATCATCATGTGCATAGCTCAAACTGGCACCATGATAGAGACCAATTGAGATTGCACATAGGGCTAATACAATACCAGTAAACGTGACATGTTTTAAATATCTAAAGACTTGTTTTTTCATATTTGTAAATTTTAATTGAATGATGTTCTTTTTTCGGATGAATCCCAAAAGTATCTTTAGACTAACAAGCATTCAAAATTTAGTGATAAGATGTGTTTTATAAAGGTTATATGCGCTATATTCGGGTATCAATGTTTTTTATCCCAATCCTACCAATTTATAAACCATAGCTCGGGGAGTTGATCACTTTTATTGTAGTTGTCTGTTCGATTCTCTTATTTTTGTATTATGATCTCACTTATAGATAGAAAAAATTGGCTATGGATCAAGAGTATTGTCTTGACTACAATTGCTATTCCGTTAGTTCATATAACCTATGAGCTGCTGATCCTTGGTAAGCAGTCTATCGTATTCTTAGCAGCGTATCCCGAAGCAGTGAGCATACTGGTAATTCTTTATTATGTTCTTTTGCTTATTGGCGGAGTAGGATGGATTATTTTGCAATTAAAATCATTACTGATACTTAGAAAAGAAAAGAATAAAGCCGAACTGTTGCATTTACAAAGTCAGGTAAATCCTCATTTCTTTTTTAATATGTTGAACAACCTATATGGTATTGTAGATAAGGATATTGATAAATCTAAAGCTCTTATTTTAAAATTATCAGAGCTAATGCGTTATAGTATTTATGAAGGTGAAAAAAAGTGGGTATCGCTTGAAGAAGAAATTGCTTACTTAAAAAACTATATCGCATTACATCAAATGCGCTATCATAAGAGTATAGCCATACGTTTTACAACAGATATAAAGGTTAATAATGTAAAAATAATGCCTTTGCTATATATTATTCTTTTGGAAAATGCTTTTAAACATGGTGCCGAAAATTTAAGAGAAGGTGCCTATATTTATATAGATATACAGGCAAATAAAAAGACTGTGGATTTTAAAGTTGAAAATAACTTTGATGGTAGCCAACCGATAAAATCTAAAGGAATAGGCCTTAAAAACTTAAAACGAAGGTTAGCATTAGCATATCCAGAAAAACACAAGCTCACGATCATCAACGACGAGGATGTTTTTATTTCACACTTAATAGTCCAAAAATGACAAGGTACCTTATCATAGATGACGAATATATCGCACACGACATTATCAAAGGATATTGTGACATGTTGCCCACTATGCAACTAATGAAAAATTGTTACGATGCGTTAGACGCTTTAGATTACTTACAAGAAAATATTGTTGATTTAATCTTTTTGGACTTATCCATGCCTAAATTAAAGGGATTTGATTTTTTGAAAACTCTAGTGCATCCTCCAAAAGTAATTGTTACTACTGCTTACAAAGAATATGCATTAGAGGGCTATGAATTAGAAATCATAGATTATCTTTTAAAACCTTTTAGTTTTGAACGTTTTTTGAAAGCTGTGAATAAAACTATTGAAATAAAAGAAGCCACTAATGCAATCCCTCCCACTCTGGATACCTCTAAAAAAGATCACATCTTTTTTTATAGCGACAAAAAGCATATTCAAGTTAAAATAAAAGACATGTTATATGTCGAAGCTGCCGGAAATTATTCAAAAATAGTACAAAAGAATTCTACACTATTAGTTCGAGAAAAGATATCAAATATAGTAGCTACCCTCTCATCTTCTCAGTTTGTACGGGTACATAAATCCTTCATTGTTTCTACAAGTCATATTCAATCCATCCAAGGTAATAGGTTACTTATCAATGGTAGTTATATTCCGATAGGTAATTTATATAAAACGACTATCAAAAACTTAATAGAGAGATGAGTATTTTTTATTAAACGGTCAGAAGTTCTTCAACATACAACATTACCAATACTTTTATGGTACCTCCATTTTGAATTGACTCTTTTGTTTTCTATTGACTAAAAATCAATGGCTCGTAATCAATTTACTATTTAAAATGGTGTAGGTTCTTATTTATTTCTCAGCAATCTGCTGGGCCATACGCACAGCATTAAAAGCATTTACCACTTTACCTGATTTAGAAAGTTCTGCAAAAGGAATCATTTTTGGAGTGCCCTTGGTTTCATCATTGATTGCTATCTCAATTTCGTAAGAAGTCCCAGAGTTAAGAAGTATCTCTTTAACCTCGGCTACTGTTAATTCTGGGAAATAAGAAAATAACAAACCTGCTACCCCTGCTACCATTGGTGTAGCAAATGAGGTGCCACTTACTACGTCATATAAATCTTTTGTAACTGCTGTTGTGTATATATCTTCACCGGGTGCAAATAAATCTACATTAAGCTTACCGTAGCTACTATTTACAAATTTAAAGTGTGCGCTATCGAGCCGCTGTGAAATGGCGCCTACCTTTATAAAGTTATTAGTTTCGGGTAATTGATGATCATTTGGATAGTAAATATGGTCTGCGAGATCGATATTTTGATTATCATTACCAGCAGAGGTAACGATTAAAACTTCATTTTTGTTTGCATAGGCAATGGCATCATTAACCCATGTAGTATGCATGGAAAAATTTTTACCAGAACTCATATTAATAATTTTAGCTCCATTATCCACAGCATAGCGAATTGCTAAGGCAATATCTTTATCATGTTCGTCTCCATTGGATGAAATTGCCAAAGGCATTAATTTAAATTTCTTTGAGAAACCTCGAAATTTATTAGCATGCATCTTTGCCGCTAAGACACCCGCTACCAAGGTACCATGATAAAGGGAAGCAACATTATTGGAAACTTTTGAATTACCATAAAATGTGTCGGTAAGATCCTCTGGATTATCTCCTATAATGCCTCTATCATCAAAAGATAGGTTCAAATACTTATTCGTACTGTTGGCAAGAAATTCTAGTTGATCTAACATATCCTGCTCTTTTACCTCATACCGTATAGAGTTTGATAAGAGAGTAATCTGCTGATCCAGATCTGGTCGTGCTATTTTTAGGCTATCTAATCGCTCTAGCGTGATGCTATCTGCATTTATATAATTACCTATAAGAGTTTGAGCATTTTTATATGAAGCATAAATCGCATTGTATTGGACTGTATTTTCGGTTATTTCTTTAAGCTCAGCATCATAAGTTTGTTTTGCTTTTTGATACGTGCTAAAATCTTGTACATCAGTATCTGCAATATCCTCTATTTTTTTATTTTGAAATTTTGAAGCGTATTTTTTGAGTATGCGAGTATATTCATAATTCGTATAAAATGTATTTTCACCCGCTGTATTTCCAAGAAAATTCCATCCATGTATATCGTCGATATAACCATTGGTATCATCATCAATACCATTATCTGGGATCTCACCCTGATTTATCCAAATCTGATCTCTTAAAGTTGGATGTTGTATATCCACCTCGGTATCTAAAAGCGCAATGATTACAGTATTTGCTTTTTTATCCCGCAATAATTCAAGTGCTTTCTCTGTGCTTACACCAGGAATAGTGTCTCTAAGATAATCTTTATGTTGCCAGATATGTTGATCTTGCGGGGCAAGACTTTCTTTTTTAGATAAAATTTTGGAGATATGAGTCGTATACACTGGTAACTCTTTTGATACAGGTGCACAGCTCATTATAACAGTAGCAGTTAATAGAAATAAGATTGAGCGCTTATAATTCATTCTGAAAAAATTAATAGTCTCTATTCAAAAACTCAAATAGAGACTATGACTTTTAATTATTTTGGATTCTTATTTATCTCCTCCAAATATACATGGTAAACTTGATTTAACTATATTCTTATCTGTTTGAGTACCTATTACTTCTTCATCGTAAAGTAAATTTCCTCCGCGTATCGAAGATAAAGTGTCTAATTTTGCGATTTGAAATTTCTCAATACTTAACGATGTGTGGATGTTTGAATTCTTCATGTGATTATGTTTTTAAATGATATTTGTCAAATGTATTTAATTACCTCAAATTTACAAGCCTATTATATCTAGAGGTAGTCTGTTTTCAGGAATACAGGGTCAATTTAATAATTTGAAAAAGTGTAAAAACCTGTAAATCAATACATTTTACTTCACCCTCTTATCTCCCATTAATCTGATAGTTTATCTAAGTTCTTTATAAAATATGAAGGATAAATTCCAGTTTTCTTATGAAATGCCTTAGAAAAAGCCTCTGTTGTATTAAATCCTATCTCTGATGAAATTGCTTTTATAGTATACATTCTAAATTTTCTGTCTTCTTTCAACTTTTGTATCACATATTGAATTCTCAAATCATTTATATATACACTAAAGTTCTTATTTTTAAAATCATTAATCACTTTAGATAAGTATTTTGAATTTGTCCCAAATTGTTTTGCCAAAGATCCTACGGTTATGTTAGGTTTTAAATAGTTGGCAGCGTTTTCAAAATCTTTTAAATTATTCAAAATACTTTCTACTATAGTATCAGAAATATCAAGTGATTTGGTTTTAGATTTAGATTTTGGTTTAGAAATTGGTTTGGGTGTATCTGACAATTCTTGCGATGATGAATTTATGAGATCATCAAATCGCTTTTTTATTGTTTTTTGACGTTTGTAATAGTAAATTAAGCCGATAATACTAATACTTAAAAAGATGGAGGTCAAAAATATCCCATTTGAAAAAAATTTATTTTCATCCTTAAGATCAGCTATAATACTTTCCTTCTCTTTTAAAAGCCTAGGTGTATCATACTCCTGAGCAATTTTTTTACTTAAATAGCGGTAATTATCATTTAAAACACTATCGACTTTAAGCAATCGTTTTACGTACCGTAATTGATTTTCACTATCGCCTGTTTTTTTATAATAATTAATTAGATACTCGTATGATTCTCTTGCTTCTGGTATTATATCCTGAGTAATAGTAAATAAAGAATCTACTTTCTTAAAATATTGTATTGCTTTTACTGGTACTTTGTTCTTTGATAAAATTTTGCCATAATAATAGTAGGCAACTATAAGATTGGGGTTGTCAATGTCTTTTTTATATGATGTAATAACCTTAGAAACGCTATCTGAAGCTATCTCAATTAGTCCCATATCATACTTATTAATTCCTTCGTTTAAAATAAAATGATATAATTCATTTTTATTTTCGGATGCTAGAGACTCCTTTACTCCTAATTTATTGTAAAAAGAGGCCGAATCATGAATCCCTACCCTACGATAGCTATCTGCCAAGCTAAAGAGAGTCGTTATATAACTTGGATTGTCTTTGACTGCATAGTTTTCTTGACGTACAAACTTCCAATTATCTTTAAAGATTTTTAATGCTTCGGTATCCTCGCCTAGTCGGCTTTTTAAAACTCCAATATTTTGAATTATCAAATAGTTTAGTCTAGAAAATTTGCTCGAAAATTCTTTGGCTTTCAAATAATTGTCCAAAGCTTCCTGAAATTTTCTTTTATAGAAATAATAATTTGCTTTGTTTAAATAACTAATACATAAGTAACGATCATGCTTGAGTACTTGAGCAATACTAATCATTTGATCTGCATATTTGATCACTGATTTATTATTGTCGTTGATATATGACAATAATGTATATCCTTTAAGTATGTTAAGAGAATCTTTGGCTAATCTTGCTTTCTCTAACATAGCATGGGCATATAGAGATGATTTTTGACTATCTTTTATATTTTGAATAAAAGACAATTCTAATACTTCGTATGATTTGGATAACAACGAATCTACTACCTTGCCCTCCATATTCTGATCTTGTGAGAATAAATGAAGTATGCTCAAAGAAAATAAGGTGAGATAAATAATGTTTTTCATGCGATTTTGTAACTTTTTGCTTTATAATACTTATATAAAAGGTCATAACATACTAATTCGTAAAAACGTTGCTGCGATCTAAAAGCCCGGTTTACATGCATATGTATATAACTACTTAGTAATTCTTCTAACGAAACATCCATAGCATATGTTGTTTTTACAGTAATGACTTGCTGTATGATTCTTTGATTACAAAACTTTGGGTGAGATAAGATTGTTTTAAATATTTTGTAGTCAGAATCTTTTTTATCTATCGCATCATGTATTTTACTCCTAAGATTAGCATATTTCTTATCCAACTGTTTATTCAATTTTTTATCTGCTTCAAATTCCTTTTTAAACGCCAACATATTGGCTTTAGTAAAATCTATTTTTTGTACTAAATCAAGATTAAAATTTGTTAAAAACTGATCGATAGCACTCAGCACAAATAAAAAGTAGGATTCATCATTCTTAAAATGTTCTAAGGCGGACAATAATAGTTCACTACTATAGAAAAATATTGTCTCAGAATTTTCAATATTCTGGCAGCCATAGCGTTCTATCTCTCTATTATATGTGTCGGTCTGTATTTTATAAATACTGTGCTGTGCTAAATAGGGTTTCAAAGCTGCATTAATAGCATTAATGACAGCTCCTATATTTTCATCCTTTGTATCTATTAAATGAAAGCGTATACGTATATGATAATCTGGATCTTTGTATCGAATAAAAAACCAAGAATCAATAAGTTTATCTTTAAGAAGTTTGTGAACTAATGGCTTAATTGCATTGATAAGTAATAGATCTGAGGTACGTACTCCACAATATAGTTTATAATAAAGCCATTCATCTCCTATAATATGCGTTCTTTTTAACCCCATTGGATATTGTTTATCTTAGCTTGTTTTTTAATTTTGCCTTGTTGTTTAAATTCGCTAACTATAATATTGCTAAAAAGTAGAAAGTTATTATTTATTTATGAGCTTCAGCCGTTTTCGAATTTTGTTTCCTTAGTTTTTCTTCGTTAAAAAAAGAAAATATAATTTGATTTGCAAACGCTTCATTTCCTTTTTTAACAATTTGCTCTTTTGTAATTGATTTTCCATCTAAGGCAAATAAAAATTCTTCTAAAATCATGTGAGCTTTACGTTTGGTAGCATGTACTAACATTCCTACTGAGTTTTCATTTTCGAAATTAACAAGCAACGTATTATCTCCTTCGATCAATTGCACATATTGAGGCAGATTCTTGATAGCTCTCCATTGTTTTAGTTCTTCAAAATTTTGAGCATCATAATAAGATTTGAGAGTTGTAAAGTCCTCTTGATCCAATTTCCATCTCGCTTTTGAAAGTATAAAATCTTTATATACTACTCTTGGAAGATACGGTTGTTTCTCTAGCATTTCTCCCCACCTAAATCCTAATCCTGTTCGTAAATTTTGATACTGAAGATCACATAAAAATTGATAGATTGGTAATGCATTTGTGCTATAATTATGTGCATTTGTTAGAAAAGGCTTGACCTGTTTATTTAACGATTTGGATCGCAAGATTATCTGGTCTCCAACCACGGATATCATTAAATCATTAATAAGTATTTGCTTATGTGTTTCCAAATTTGACTTGGCTAGATACGGTAGTTCGTACGTTCTAAGTTTTGCTCTCCTAAGTATGTTGCCTGTTCTTGACTCTGGTAAATGTACTATCTCAACCAAAATTTTGTCACTATCGTATTGCTCTTCAAGGTCTGTTATTGCCTTTGTATACTTATAAATTTCAGAATTTCCTGTAGAGAATCTTCCTAATAAATTAGCTGCCGATGAACCTCCTAGCGATGCTAGATACATTGCAGGGCCCTCTTGGAGAGCAACTATTTCGGTGATTGCAGACATGGTATTAGGTAAATCATTCCAGTTTTCTTGAAACGTGGCGACATCACTATCAGTTAACGTAACTATTTTTGATGATTCCCTAGCTAAGGCTTGTAACTTTTGTTGTAAAATTTCATGAAATGGATGCCAAGCGATTTTATTTCCTTTTTGTCTTTTCAGCGGAATGTTTAGATCGTCCAAAATTGGTGTAGAATCCTTTGCATCTTGATATTGCAAATAGCCAACACCTAACTCGGTATCCAAGGCTATAGGAAGTGCAACTTCTTGGGTTTCGTATTTTTTTACAAAGGCATTTTTGAATTGAGTTAAAGCTGAATCTGAGTTATCTACAGTAATTTTGTTTAAAAACGGAAGGGCTCTTTTAAGTTTATAAGCCCAGCTTTTATGCAATTGATTGGAGGATGTATTTACATAAAGATCTGTCTGAAATAAAAATTTATGCTCAAATGGTCTTTTTGATTCTTTGAGAGAAGCTTGTAGCCGTTTATATACTTTGATAGTATTACCCAGTTTTGTATCTATCTTTGTAAGAAAAGATTGGTATGCTTTAATCTCTTCCAGAATTTCTTTACAACTATCTCGATGTGATAGCTTTTTTTGTAATTGTATTAAAAAATCCTCTCCCGTAACCGAAGGTTCTAATTCACTCACCAATATTTGATTCGCTATTAACAATTCTATAAAACCAATTGCGTCTTGGTATGTAATCTCTTTACTTACCAAAGAATTGGCTAGTGTCTTGACCTTTGCCCCTTTTTGAGCAAGTGTAATAACTTTTTCTAAAAAAGGTGTGTGCGTAATTGCTTCGATCGAATGTATTCGCCTATTTTTTTCATTATATGTATACTCGACATATCTATATTGCCCTGCTATTTGATAGATACTCGTGTTTGGATACCATACTAGTGAATCTCTTATATCTTCTTGTTTAGACAAACTCTGTGCAAAAGCAACCAAAAAATTCATGTCAAAATGAGTTACTCTCTCATGTTGACTGTCTGGCGCTAACTCGATAATCGTATTACTATCAAAATGACCTACACTACATCCTGCAAATAACCCAAAGGGGGTGCAACGAGAACTCATTCTAGTCACATACTTTAATAATGTAGTTGCTAGACGATCATTTTTATCAGATATCCTATCGGGAGTAGCTAACCACTTATCTAACTCTCTATATAAATCGGGCGAAGCTAAAAAAATAGCTTCTCTAATAATCTCATTTTCCCAAAGGGTTTTAAATTGAATTGGAGTTATTTTTTCTTGATTAACAAAAGCATGATAAAAGTTTAGCGATAAAATAGGTGTTCGAAGACAGTACTGATCAAAAAACGTGTATGGAATAATTGATTTCAAGAAATTATATCTTAAGAATGGCTGATTATAAAGTCATAAATATAGCACTTTAAAAATTATCCCCTAAAATTTGAAAAATACCCGCAAACTCCTTGTTATCAATATCTAAACTATATTATTTGAAATCTGAATTCCGTGAATTCCGTGCTTGTTTTCAGGAATCAAGACTTACCTAGCTTGTAATTAGCCTACAGCTGCTTCTATCTTTGAACAAATCAAAAACCATAGTACACATGATACGTACCATAGTTAACTTTTTGATTGCAGTTGTTGAGTACATCTTGAATTATTAAAAATAGTTTTTAACTCCTAAGCAATCCCAAGTATTAATATATAGAAATCGAAGCATGACATCGCCTTATTTACCAGCCAACGAATACATCTTGAGAACGCACAATCTTTCTTCAACAGAAGTAGCAGATTTGACGGTAGAGCGTATAAAGCAGCTTTGCTCAACTCCTATTGTTGCAGAAGCTATTTTCTTAGCTTCGCCAGATTTGTATCAAGAAATGAAAAAATTTCTTGATGGAAAAAAGATGAAAGATGAAGAACGATTACTACAATCACTCTTAAAATACTTATTACGAATGGGACATCGCTGTACTCCTTTTGGATTATTTAGTGGTTGTTCTTTGGGAACGATTGATACGCAGACAGCTATTGAATTGGAGCCTTCAAAAAATCACAAAAGATTTACACGTATTGACATGAGCTATATCTGTTCACTAGTTCAAAAATTAGAAGAGTCTCATGAGATAAGAAAAGAACTGAGTTACTATCCAAATACGAGTTTGTATCCAGTAGGAAGTAAATTAAGATATATAGAATATAAATATCACAATACCCAAAGACGACATTACACAATGTCTATAAGCAATTCGGAGTATATTGAATTATTATTACAAAAATCACAAAATGGAGCCTCTATAGAAACATTAGCTCAATTTTTGGTAGAACCAGAAATTTCTTTAGAAGACGCTACGGCCTTTGTACATGAACTTATAGATAATCAAATTTTGATAAGTTCAATTGCTCCATCGGTAACGGGAGAAAATTATCTGTCATTGTTAATTACTACAGTACCATCACAAGAGATAAAAGATAAGCTCATTGCGATCAACAACTTATTGTTAAAATTAGATAGTACTGGCTACGAGTCAAGTTTCGGTTATTATGATGAGCTTACAGCTTTATTAGATTCTTTTGGAATAGTATATAACAAAAAGTATCTTTTTCAGACAGATCTTTTAATCTCATCAAAAAAAAATACAATAGCTACTAGCGTTGCCAAAGATATTCAATCAGGTGTTCGGCTACTCAATAAATTAGTTCCGTATACCGAGGATGAGAAACTTACAGAATTTAAAAAACGTTTTTATGCAAAATTCGAAGATGAAAAAATTCCGCTTTCATTAGCTTTGGACGTAGAAACAGGAGTAGGCTATGGATTTCTAAAAGAAGACGACTATGATGTATCGCCACTTTTAAATGATCTTAATTTATCCTTGTCTTCTAATAAACAGTATCATAAAAAAATTAAATGGACGCCAACCGATGAGTTTTTAAACTCAAAATTAATTGCATTGGGTACTCAGGCATTAGAACTTGTATTGACCGATCAAGATCTTGAAAAGTTTGAAGAAAATTGGGAAAACCTACCACCATCCTTTACCGCCATCGTACACCTATTAAATAATGAATCAGAACACCCATTAATTAATATGTCTCATGTAGGAGGTCCCTCTGCAACCTATCTACTTGGTAGATTTACTCAAGCAGATCAAGATATTGATCGCTTATTAAAAAAGATAACGGAGCAAGAGAAAGCGAATAATGATAAACTACTTGCCGAAATCGCCCATCTACCAGAAAACAGAATCGGAAATATTTTAAATAGAAATCATTTGCGCGAGTATGAGATACCATATTTAACAAAAAGTACACTTCCAAAAAATCAACAAATTACTATTGATGATATCTTGGTGTCCCTAGAGTACAATCGTATTGTTCTGACTTCAAAAAAATATGGTAAAGAAATTTTACCTAAGATGGCTACAGCCCATAATTTCTCTTATAATTCACTTCCGATTTATCAATTCTTATGCGATATACAAACACAAAATTTGAGAGAAAATTTAGGTTTTGATTGGGGCAACGCTGCTATAGGTCGTAATTTTTTACCCCGATTACGCTACAAAAATATTGTACTATCGTTAGCTACATGGACATTGCAAAGAGAAGAAATAGAACAATTACTAATACAAAAGGATATAACAGCATGGCGAAGAGAAAAGAATATGCCACAAAGGATAATGCTCAAAGATGCTGATAACGAATTATTAATCGACTTGGATCATTCGTTAAGTATTAAAACATTTTTCTCATTAATTAAGCAACGCAGTCAAGTAACACTTGTAGAGTATCTATTTGACGAACAAAATGCATCGGTAACCAGAGACGGAGAAGCATTTTGCAACGAACTATTCTTCTCATTTATAAAACAAAATTAATACATAAATAATATGTCTAAAACACAACGGTATTTTTTTATAGGAAGTGAATGGCTGTATTATAAAGTATACATGGGTTCAAGGATATCTGATATTTTTTTAACCTCAACACTTACACCAGTAGCAAACCAATTAGTACAATCAAATATAATCGAAAAATGGTTTTTTATAAATTATAAAGATCCTGAGCGACATGCGCGCTTTAGGTTTAAGATAAATGATCCCAAAAATTTAACCTATGTGATTGAATTACTTCATAGCATAATTGAACCTTATATTAAAGCTAAAACCATTAATAAAATTGTCGTAGATACCTATAAAAGAGAACTTGAGCGCTATGGACCAGAAACTATCGAAGAATCAGAATCTATATTCTTTCAAAATAGCAAATTAATTAGTTACGTCATAGCACGCGTTCAAAATGATAACGAGCGATGGTTATGGGGTATGAAAACGATCGATACTTTTTTAGATGCTTGGAATTTGGATGTGATCCAAAAGAAAAATATCTCTGAGAATCTTAAAAAAAGTTTTGATGAAGAGATGGGAGCGACAACAGAAATTAATAGGCAGTTATCGCTAAAATTTAGAAATAACAGAAGCAATATCAATGCAATTATGGGGCAACCTGTAGACGAAGAGTTCGATACTGTTCTACAACACTATAAAAAAGACACTCAAAAAGTTGTTGCAAAAATCATAGCCAACAGAAAGGAATCAGATACTAACTTAACAGTAATTGACCTTCTTAATAGCTACATCCACATGCATTGTAATAGACTATTCAAATCTAATCATCGCTTAAATGAATGGGTACTGTATAATTATTTATATCAATACTATCGAAGCAAAGCTGCACAAATGGAAAACAAAAAAGAAAAAATATTGACAAGACAGGAGTAAGCCGAAAATCCTTTCAAAGAGTAGGCAAAATTTAATTTTTTAACAATGAATAAATTACAGTTAAACAAAGAAACCATTTCTCAAATGGACAGAAATGAAATGGCAAGTATCAACGGTGGATTGAAAATTTGCCTAGTGAGTTGCGCTAACGGAACTAGAAAGAAAAAAGCTTGTTGTGATGGAGACCCACACGGACTTGAAATCAGCATTTACTAAAAAGTGCTAGAAAAATTGCTAGCAATTAACTTAAAATAGCTAGTAAAAGCTCTAATTAGTAAAGTCCATTTAAAATGGAATACACAAATTTCCAATAACCGAGTATAGACATACTCAATTAAAAATGAAGAATGAATAAATTACGGTTAAACAAAGAAACCATTTCACAAATGGAAAGAAATGAAATGGCTAGTATAAATGGTGGACTAAAACTATGTCTAAAGAGCTGTAAGAATGGTTCCCGCAAAGGAAAACCTTGTTGCCCTAGTTATCCTATTACGCTTGTAGTGGATTACTAAATTTATCAGAGACTTTCACCAGCAATCGTCTTAAAATTGGCTGGCAAAAGCTCTAATTAGTAGAATCCATTTAAAATGGAAAAAACAAATTTATAATAACCGAGTATATACATACTCAATTAAAAACAAAGTAATGAATAAATTACAATTAAACAAAGAAACCATTTCGCAAATGGATAGAAATGAAATGGCAAGTATCAATGGTGGATTAAAAATTTGCCTAGTTAGTTGTGCTAACGGAACTAGAAAGAAAAAAGCTTGTTGTGATGGAGACCCACACGGTCTTGAAATCAGCATTTACTAAATATTTTCATCTAACCGGTATCTCTAATGAGTTACCGGTTGATTTTAAATCTAATTCGAACGGACTTTTCAAAGTCATAAAATTTCAACTCATGAACAAATTAAAATTAAACAAAGAAACCATTTCACAAATGGATAAAAATGAAATGATACTAACTAACGGCGGGGCTTTTTTGAGCATTTGTTTAAAAAGTTGTCCAAATGGAACTAGAAAGCTAAAAGCTTGTTGTATGACCGATGAGTATGATGATTATACAATTGCCTAACTCACAATATTTATAAAAGAAACATGAATAAACTCAAGATAAATAAGCAAACTATTTCTCAAATGGAAAACCATGAAATGAATAGTACCATAGGAGGGATAGATGTATGTGTTCGTAGCTGCGCTAATGGAACCAGAAGAGGTAAAAGATGCTGTGATGGCAAACCTGTAATCATTGACGTAAGTATTGTGTTTTAATTGAAAAAGTAGGTGTCTCAACAATACTTTTTAAGGTATTTGACACCTACTTTTAAAGTATAACAAACTAATTATTAAAAGTATATGAAAAAACTAATCCTTAATAAAGAAACCATTTCAAAAATGGATACGATCGAAATGGCAAGTGTAAATGGAGGTTTATTAGGAATCTGTCTCAAGAGTTGTAAAAATGGTTCTCGAAGAGGTAAATCCTGTTGTGATGATGATTCTCTCGATGGAGATTATGATGATGATACAATTTATGTTTAATAATACAGAGACCTTATCCTTGCTTAAAATACTATAAACCAATCCCACTAACAATGTTTGAACCCAGTTTAAAAAAAATAGAAACCATCCTTTTTGAATCAGCAAAGGCAATGAATATTCCAACCCTACATGATGACTTAGGAGTTTTAATTTTTGAGGCGACACTATACCGTTATTCTAAAGAAGAAATCTATAAACAAAAAGCGCTCGAACTCTTTAATACCCTAATAAAAGTGTTTGGAGATCGTGAGTTGGGTTCTGGATTTCTTGAAGGGTTTGAAGGAATATTTTATACTGTCCAATATTTACAAACATGTAAAATTATTGAAGATGAAAGTTCGCTTGAAGGTTTAGAGGACTATCTGATACAATCCTTACAGATTGATTTTAAAACTAATAATTTTGATCCTATACATGGCAGTATTGGTAAACTTCATTACTACATAAATTCTAAAACACAATCTTCAGAAAAAGTCAATGATCTTATTCATCAATTTTTGACTTCACTTTATGAAAATAGAGAAGAAACAGAACAAGGTATTTATTGGTATGATGAAAATGAAGAAACTAAAGGATTAATTAATTTAGGATTAGCACATGGGTTACCTGGTATACTTGCGTTCCTAATTCGCCTAAAAGAATTGAAATACGAACACCAATTATTAGATATTTTAATCGATGGAATTATTAAAAGTCTTTTCAATTTTAAAAATAACATCTCGCGAATAAGTAATTTCCCTGATTACCACACAGTCGATATTAATCAACGCAACTTAAACAGTCGTTTAGGTTGGTGTTATGGAGATTTAGGGATTACAAACACTTTATTATATGCTACAAAGATCCTACAAAGAGAAGACTTAAAAGAAAAGACTTATAAGCTCCTAAGAACGATCATACCAAGACGTATTGGCAATTCTGGTTTGGATCATTTTGAAGACTATTCATTTTTAGATACTGGTTTTTGCCATGGTTTAAGTGGGATAGCTTTTATGATGCAAAAAATCAACCACAAAGTTGATAGTCCAATTATAGAAAAACGTATTGATTTTTGGAAAAAAGAATTACTCAAAAACCTTAACACACAGCTAGCATTAGAAGGAGATATTTACTTACCCTGGTATCGTCAAGACAAAGAGAAAACCTACACCCTAGACAAAGCTTCTATATTAAATGGATTGTGTGGTACAGGACTAGTCTTACTATCCTTGCACTATAACACATTTGATTGGAGTGAAATATTTCTTCTCTATTAAATAAAATCCGATTACACGCCAGGTTAAAACCTTGAATTTATAGAGTATTCAGTAAAATCTCAGCTAATCTAAAGTGAAATAAAATATAGTTATGAATCATAAACACAATCTTTTAGAGTCTATACTGGCATACGCTAAGAAACAAAATATAGTCTTAGATATAGAATCTTTTAGTTTTAGATTAGTAAGCCATCCTAGCTATCCTAATCTACTTTCTGTGATTGAAACTCTAGAATACTTTCAAATACCGCATGCGGTCTATAATGTAGCTTTTGATGAGATTGATCAAACACCTGATAGCTTCTTAGCTTTTTTAAAGACTAAACATAGAACACAAGATTTACACTTAGTAGAAAGAAAAAACGGACAAATTTTTATAGATTCTCAAAAAGTTCCATTAGAATACCTTAAGATACGCTGGAAAAATATTGTACTACTATTTGAACCAGTTGAAAAATCTAAATTGTATAGTAAAGTTTCTAGAACCAAGAAAAATTTATTTGCACTCTTACTTTTAAGTGCTCTATCCTTCATCTTATTGCAAGCTAATGTTATAAAAAGCATTTTTTCTCTGTTATCTATAGTAGGTTTTATCGTTTCAATTTTGTCACTTAAATCCCTCTTTCAATTTACTATATCGAACCTTGATAAATTTTGTAAAAAAACAAATCAAAACAATTGCGACTCGGTTATCAATTCAAAAAAATGGAAGCTGTTTAAGTATGTTAATTTTTCAGACATTAGCTTTCTTTTCTTCCTTTCACAAATCATATCATACCTACTTATGAATATTGCTAGCTACGAGCAAGACTATTTTTTTATACAAAAAGTGGTGCTTTTAGCTAGTATGCTATTTGTAATTACATCACTCTTGTATCAAAAATTTGCAGAAAAAAAATGGTGTCCTCTTTGCTTAGTAATTAGCAGTGTCTTGATTTTACAAATGACACTTCTCTTTTACTCTTCAAATAATAGTATTACGATAAGTTTAGAACCCCTATTGTTGTATGCCTTTATTCAAGCAATATTAGTATTTGGTTGGTATATCCTAAAAGACATTTTAAAGCAGGTACATAAACTTAAAACGAGTACCATCGAAAGTACAAGGATTATTCGCAATTACACATTGTTCAAAAACACATTGATAGAACAACCTAAATATGATTTTAGTATTTTCACGATAAGTAGTAGTGCTATCACCCGATCTCAATTAGTCATTACAGTAATTACCAATCCCTTTTGTGATTTTTGCAAAAAAGCACACAGCAGCCTTCAAAAAATAGTACAGCGATATGGCGATCAAATAGCATACAACACTATTCTTAATGTAGACATTCTTGATGAATATGATAATGATAAATTAATTTGTCAAAATATGATGGCAATGCAATTACAAGGTGACATTAATGAATTTAACAAGGCACTACACACTTGGTTCACGAATGAAAATGAATCACAATGGCTTGCTTCCTACTCTATTAATTTTGATAAACAAAAGGTCGATAAAACATTTATACAACAAAAACAATGGTGTATAAAAAATCAAATTGATTTTACTCCAGGTCTATTTATTAATGGGTATTTCTATCCAAAAATATATGCGATAGATCATTTGGATTATTTTATTCAAGATTTACTCAGTGATACCGAAATTATAAAAAACTCCTACGAATTATCTGCATCTTAATTGCTAAAAGATGTTGCTAATCGTATAAAAATATAAGCTTTGAAAAACTTTCCATTTTACAAACAACCCGGCGCAAAAGATTGTGGTCCTACATGTTTACGAATAATTAGTAAGCATTACGGTAAAGTCATACCTCTACAAACGATACGAAATTTAAGTCAAACCACTAGAACAGGAAGTTCATTTTTGGGATTGGCAGAGGGAGCCGAAAACTTAGGGTTCAAATCTGTAGGTGTTAAAACAGACTTTGAAACTTTTAAAGAAGATGTACCGTTACCATGTATTGTACATTGGAACAAATACCACTTTGTTGTAGTGTATAAAATCAAAAACGATACTGTTTACGTGTCAGATCCATCGTATGGCCTTATCGAGTATAGCAAAGAAGAATTTATAAAATCTTGGATAGGAAATAATGCCGATGAAAAAACTCAAGAAGGACTCACCCTACTCTTGGATACTACTCCAAAATTTTACACTACAGACTGGGAAAAAGTTGATGGTAGATCGGGTTTCTCTTTTCTATCACGCTATCTTTTTAAATATAAAAAACTAATAGGTCAACTTATAATTGGACTGCTTGCTGGTAGTTTATTGCAACTACTCTTCCCTTTCTTAACGCAAAGCATCGTAGATATTGGAATTCAAAATCAAGATATTAATTTTATATACTTAATACTAGGGGCTCAAATAATGCTATTTATTGGACAGATTAGTATTGAAGCTATTCGAGGCTGGATATTGTTGCATCTTAGTACTAGGATCAATATTTCCCTAGTTTCTGATTTTTTTATTAAACTCATGAACCTTCCGATTTCCTATTTTGATACTAGAATGACTGGTGATCTTATGCAACGCATCAATGATCATCAAAGGATTGAAAAATTGTTAACCAATTCTTCCCTCAATACTCTATTCTCCTTTTTCAATATTATTGTTTTCAGCGCTGTTTTAATCTATTACAATCTTAAGATATTCGGGATTTTTGCAGTTGGAAGCGCTTTAATGATCGGTTGGATTTTCTTTTTTATGAAAAGAAGAAAAGAATTGGACTACAAGCGATTCTCTCAAATGAGTGATGAACAAAGTAAAACAATCGAACTGATCGAGGGAATGCAGGAAATTAAACTACACAATGCAGAAAAGCAAAAACGCTGGGGGTGGGAATTCATTCAAATACGTTTGTTCAAAGTTGCGACGCAAGGACTAACCCTTGAGCAAATGCAAACTATTGGATCCTCATCAATCAATCAGTTTAAGAACATTCTTATTACCTTCTTCTCTGCCTCCTTGGTACTTAGTGGTGATATTTCTTTGGGGATGATGTTATCAATTCAATACATCATAGGCCAATTAAATAGTCCTATCTCGCAACTGCTACAATTCATACAAGAAACACAAGATGCAAAAATAAGTTTGGAACGTTTAAAAGAAGTACACGATCAATTAGACGAAGAAAAGCTTGCTGATGCCAAAGTACACGATATATCAAAAGATAGCGATATCATTATAGAGAACTTAACCTTTAAATACATTGGGGCAGAAAACCCCGTAATCGAAAACTTGGATCTACTAATTCCGAGAAATAAAACAACAGCTATTGTAGGTGCTTCTGGAAGCGGAAAAACTACTTTGATGAAAATGCTAATGCGTTTTTATAAACCTAACAAAGGTCTTATAAAATTGGGAGAGCAAAATTTTGAAAATATCTCGCAAAAAGCATGGAGAGCTAGTTGCGGAGTTGTTATGCAAGATGGATATATATTTAATGATACGATAGCAAACAATATTGCTTTGGGAGAAAGTACCATTGATAAAGATAAACTTGCTAATGCAGTTCAAGTTGCAAATATAAGACCCTTTATAGAATCCTTGCCCTTAAGCTACAATACCGAGATTGGTAATGAAGGTGTAGGCATTAGTGGTGGAGAAAAACAACGATTACTTATTGCCAGAGCTGTTTATAAAAATCCAGACTTCATTTTTTTTGATGAGGCTACTAGCGCACTCGATGCTAATAATGAGAAAATAATTATGCAAAACTTAAATACTTTTTTTAAAGGTAGAACCGCTGTGGTAATAGCGCATCGTCTAAGTACAGTTAAAAATGCTGACCAAATTTTGGTAATGGATAAAGGACGAATTGTCGAAAAAGGAACTCATGACCACTTAATAGCCCTTGGAGGTGCTTATTACGAACTAGTAAAGAATCAACTCGAATTAGAACGGTTAAAAGCAACGAATAAAAACGGTGCGCTTATCAAGCATTTAGAAAACCAAGCAGTAGTTCTTGATAAAAAATAAATAGAATAGCCTTATGACTGACAAAGAAAAAAAATCATTAGAACATCTCGAATTACGCTCAGAAGAAGTTGAAGAAATATTGAGTAACCCGCCAAGCTGGATGACACGCTGGGGTATTACAGTTATCTTTTTTGTAATACTCTTGATTATAGGTGCAAGTTGTCTCGTATCGTATCCTGATATCATCACTTCCAAAATAATGGTTACTACAGAGATTCCTGTAGAAAAAATTGAAGCCAAATCAAATGGGAGAATTGTAAAGTTTTTGATCGAAGACCAACAACAAGTTACCCATGGACAAATTTTAGCAGTTATAGAAAATACTGCAAATTTTGATCATGTTTTAAAACTAAAAAGTATTATTGATACATTACATGCAGACTATGACAATTTTAAATTTCCCATTATTAAAACCGAACACCTATCGTTAGGTGAATTAGAACAAGATTATGCTTTGTTCGAAAAATCATATTCTGATTATCTACTCAATAAAAACCTACAACCCTATGCTATTGAAAGTTTATCGGGTAAACAAACCTTATCAGAATTAAATAGTAGAGTACGCGTATTAGAAGTACAGAGAGAGCTTGAAAAACGAGAGATCGAAGTTCGCAAAAAAGACTTTGCACGCTCTCGTATTTTGTACGATAAAGGAGTAATTAGTAAAGTTGAATATGAGAATAAAGAGCTTGAGTTCCTGCAAGCTCGGCGTAACTATGAGAATACAAAGATCAATATGTCTCAAATAAAGGAATCCAAAAACAATACGCAAAAAGGCATCCAAGGGTCTAACATAACCAAAATTCAAAATGAAACGAAATTTTTAAAAGATGTAATATCCTCCTATAAGCAGTTAAAACGATCTATCAAAGTATGGGAACAAAACTATCTATTGATAGCGTCGATAGATGGCAAAGTAAGCTTTCAGAAATTTTGGGGTGAAAATCAATTTGTAAGTGCTGGCGATGATGTACTTACCATATTACCTTCTCGCTCTTCATTAGTTGGAAAGATTATTACCACGGCCGTAAACACAGGAAAGATAGAACCTAATCAAAATGTTTTAATTAAGCTAGAAAACTATCCATATCAAGAATTTGGAATGGTTGAAGGTAAAGTTATCAGTATGTCATTATCCCCCGATAATGATGGTAATTACTATATCGAAGTTGATATTCCACAAAATTTGGAAACAACTTATGGCAAAAATCTTGCTTTTAATAGAGAAATGAGAGGTACCGCTGGAATCGTTACCGAAGATCTAAAAATTATTGAAAGAGTCTTTTATCAGTTTAGAAATATTTTTAAGTACAATTAATAAACGAATATTAAAAATCACTTATAAACTGTTCCTTCTAAGATAATGTTTCCATATACTAGAAGTTCAGTATACTTAATTTTCAGAGATTTTTGTAGTTGTTTTTAATTGCTAATGCTAAAAAATCGTCGGAACGTTATAATGTATTTATATACTATTTTGGTGTAACTATGAATTATTTATAATGCGTAAAACATCTAATTTTTGCTATTTTGTTGAATCTACTACTTGTAGGAATCTATGGGAAAGGCCAATCTAAGAATAATTAAACTTTTTAAGGGGTTTGTTGTTTTCTAACATTCAAAAATTGAACTATAAACATCTTGATTAATTGGGTAGACTCGGCTTGCCTTTTATGAAAAATATAGTTTAACATAGCTTTTACGTATTACTAAGTATTGTAATTCTCTTAACTTTAAACTTATTATGCATAATAGGCGTTATTGCAATAAGTATAAATCATTACGCTATCTTTACACCGATATTCAAAAGTCGCTGCTTTAATGCTTTCATAGTTCCTTTGTACTCCCAATACATGACTCTACCATGAGATGAATTCACTAAGATATAGCGTTCACTAATGGATTGAATTCGCTCGAGAGCTATAATTTTATTCATAAAATCTGATTCGTTAAAGGTCTCTTCTATTTCCTTATTTTTGGTATCGTACCCGTGGACAATACTCCCTAGTTTCACTTCTATTTCTACAAACATGCTACCCTATTTAATGATTAAGCTTTTTAAACTACTATGTGCTAAGCACCAAAAGTCGTTTTATTCATTTTTATGATTTTTCATTTGTTCTTCTCCTACTTACCTTCCATATTTCGTTACATCTAATTCTGCTGCATATTTTTTATATGTCAACACCAAACAGCCAATTAGATAAAAATCAATACTATTACTATACGTCCATTACTCCGTAGTTTTTTCAATGTAGCTTGCGTGATTTTTTATGATATACCAATTACCTTTTATTTTTTTTCTAAAGTATAACTAACCGTAAGTCTATTAAAATAAGGCTTTCCATTTCTTTCTGGCTCTTGGCATAGAAATTCTGTGGTAGCCGCACCAATACGAATGCCTATATTTGTGCTTTGTATTTTGGTTCTTACTGTCCAGTTGGGCACTTTAAACCATTCTTCATGAAATTTCTTAAATCCATCTACCGAGTATACGGTTTCACAAATGGGTTGAATTAATTTCATAGTACCTTTAGGTGACAGTATAGATTTTAAAACAGATAAATCTTTATTGGCAACGGCATCAAGATGCTTTACCAATACTGATTTGAATAAGGCTTCGTGTTTTATATCCCCTTCTTGCTCAACTTAACAAGAATTGATAATAAATAACAGCACAATACTAATCATTGATTTGCAAAATAAAACTTGTTTTATAATTATTATGTTGACTGTATTATGGTACGTTTTACTAACGGTTACTTAAACACCTAGGAATATTTTTTTGCAATAAACATAAACCTAGTTAGCAAGTTGTTTAGTGAAAAACTCCATTGTTCGCTTCCACGACAATTGGGCCGCCGCTTCATCATATCTGGGTGTCGTATTATTATGGAATCCATGATTTACATCGGGATACATAAACGCCTCGTACTTTTTATTATGTTTTTTGAGTCCTTCTTCGTACGCAGGCCAGCCTTCATTGACTCTTTTATCTAAGCCTGCATTATGAATCATAAGGGGTGCATTAATTTTTGAAATATCATCCTGAGCAGGTTGACCTCCATAATAAGGCACTGCAGCTGATAGTGTTGGTACTTTGACTGCCATCATATTTGATATCCAACCACCAAAACAAAACCCTACAACCCCTACTTTACCCGTACAAGCTTCATGCGATTTTAAATAATCATATGCTGCAATAAAATCCTCAAGCATTTTACCTCTGTCCAATTTTCTTTGTAGTACCCTGCCCTCATCGTCATTACCAGGATAGCCCCCAAGAGGTGTCAAAGCATCAGGTGCTAAGGTAATAAATCCTTCTAAAGCTGCTCTTCTAGCTACATCTTCAATATAAGGATTAAGACCTCGATTTTCGTGAACAACTATAATACCTGGCAATTTATGCTTTTCTTTTTTAGGTTTTGACAAAAGACCGCGTATCTCTCCTCCTCCTTTTGAGGATTGATACGTGATAAACTCTGAGTCCAAACGCTGATCGTCCTGTGGTACAACAATACTATCGATATAATTAGGCATGATAAAACTAAGCAGTGATGGCACGGTTATACCCCCTACTGCATACAGCGATAATTTTTTAATAAATTGTCTTCTCTCAAGTTTATTATGGGCATATGCATCATACAGATCAAATACCTCGGGATTGATGTCCTTTTTTTTCAATTTTTTCATAGACTAAATTTAATTAATTCTTGTGTAATTTGAGATATATGAGGGTAACTTTTTGAAAATGACTTACTCACAAAAAAACAATAACTTTATGATGTTTTAATAACGTAATTCTATTGTACACCTATCTAAATCGCAAACTATCCAAAAAATGAAAAACCTAATTAGTCCTAGCACTAGCGATCTGCTGTATTAACCCATGCCGTGTTCGCATGGATTTTAGCAGCCCATAGGAATTTTAAACTGAATAATTTTTTCAGTAATCTTATTATTTTTATCAGTCAGAATAATTTTTAGGAATATGCTACTTATGGATACTCCGCTTGGACAGTCGTTCACTTCTTTAATACTTTTTGACACGTGCAACCAGCCTTCTCCACAATACGTGTCTATTTCATTTTTGAGCTCATCAATATTTACAGGATCAAACTTAACCCTATCCTTTTCAGAATATTTATATGTTTTGAATGAGTTTTTGACTTTATCATAAGGTAATTTTTTCCATCCAGAATAAAAATGTTTCCACTCTGTAAGATCGCAATGAGGACCTTCGTTCATTATAGTAATACTATTTTCATGGCGTTGAAACACTTCTATTTTCTTATAATTCTTAGTTATAATTTTTAGAAATTTATCTTCTGGAGTTCCAGATAAATCCATGCTAATTTTGGCAGTATCTTTTTGCTTTTGTGTTAAAACCTTGGAGTAATCCATAATTCGCATATGATCTAACGCTACGATAACATCATTAAACTTTATTTCTATACGTTTTTTCAGTACCTGATCTGTCAAAAAACCACTAAAAACATATCCCTGTACTGAAGTCCCCTCTATAAGTCCTGAAATCTTGAACCACTCACCGCTAACCTTTTTACCGGCGTCAATTATTGAAAATTCAATTTCAGTCTTTTCTAAAACTTCAACTTTCTCTGCGTATTTATATTTACCTATTCGCTTTGACTTTTTATTAGGTTCTTCTCTAACGATTAAACCATTATCAGCTTTAACATAGCGTATTTCTTGTCCGTAGAAAGCGTAGGGTAACAAGAATACAAGTAGGATTAAAATTGTTTTTTTCATCAAATATTTTTAACGCATTTGTCAATAGTTGGTGCTATGTATTAAAGTACTAATTTAATAAATACCAACTGAATAGAATATCCACTAGGATCTTACAAGTAGACTCGAACCTGTTATTTTTATTCCTCATAGGTGGCTAGCAAGTCTCAATACTTCTAGTACTACAGGTTTAAAATCAAATTAAAAAGTGTAAAGAATTAGACTATTACATCTATCTACCCAACACAGAGTCGTTTTTTTACCTCAGTTTTTTATTGTATTACTTTTTCTCTTTCGACACCTCTTTTACCATTCGGTACATACCTTTATAATTCTCTAACATTAAGTTTGCATCTAACTTAAAACTACTAACTATACTAAACCCCATTTTTTCATAAAACTTAATAGCGCTGTCCTGAGTATCCATAGCTTCCAACCAAAAATATGAATAATCCATTTTGCCAAATTCGGTCTCAATCCAATTAAAAATTCTTTTTCCAAAACCCTTTCCATGAATTGAAGGGTGAAGATAAATCCTATGTATTTTGATGCCTAAACCATTTTCTATAGTGTTTATCGGCTCATTCAGCAGAATTCGCAAAATTCCAATATTTATATTATTACTCACCACAAAATAATATCTAGAATTTTGATTTTGAAGTTCGTTTTTAAGATTATCTTTTGAGTATAATTCATTCAAATATGATTCACCTTTATCTAACCATAAATGTTTATACACAGGTGGATATATTTCGAACATCAGTTCGTACAACTTTTTACTGTCACTTAAATTTATTTCTTTTAATATTATGTCCGATGATATGTGATTCATATGATTATTAAATACTTAAGTTTAAGGTCCTAATCTATATAATTAGGATTTTGAAATAGTCTGGTCCTTATAGTACCATTAATTTAGTTTAATTAATTTTACATGATATGTATGTATCATAATACCACAATTGGTTACCAGTATGATAATTTATCATTTTTTGCAGCAATCAATAAACCTGGTTCTATAAGCGCTGTAATCATAAAATGAGCAACTATGCATGGTGCCAAGCTGTTATTGGATACTGAATATACGATGGCCAAGGTAAAACCCAATATCGATGTAGAAATAAAAGCATTTACTCCGGCCTTTATGTTTTTTACTCCCCATATAAGATGAATTATTCCAAAAGCTAAACCAGATACTATGACCTGTAGTATAATTGAGAATTCATGTGAATCAAGATAATCCATAATCCACTTTCTATAAATTATTTCTTCCATTATCCCAGCAAAAACTGCTGCAAGAATTGCAAGTACTTTTAGCGAATTCATTCTGAACATATAGTATTTTACCTCTGCTATTTTTGCCGCACTAAAACAATACAAAATAACTATCAGTAAAGCTAAAACCCAACTCAAAATAGTCCCGCTATTACTTCTTGCAAATCCTAGATATGAAATAAATCCAGTGGGGTTAGACAAATAATTAATTAGGACAAATGAACCCCACAAAAAGATCATAGATAGTAAAATAATATAAACTGACTTATTTTTCATAAAATTATACTTATAGTTGGATTTAATAATCAAGATAAATATTATTATCCTTAAAAATGCTCACACTAGTTTATAGTATTTATGATCTTTAGTATTGGATACCATTAAGTATATGTATCTTCTCTGGGCAAATTGTTACCCTACTTTTCGATTTATTTTTTTGTATGAGCTACTAACTTTTACTTTTTGCAAGCTTCGAATATTTCCAAAAATAACAATTAAGCGGGTTCGTCGCTTTGCTAATATGATCACGTATATGTGTTATAAGCATGGCTTTTTGAACCACAATAGATAAATCATACCTAAAATTAATCGAATTAATCTATCAATATTGCTTAGATTATGAGAGTTTAGGCCGCCAAGAAAACATTTTCTCAACTACTACATTATGAGTTTCTTTGTTTATAGACAAGCCTACATCTCAAAATCTACCAGAACCAAACTATTACGATCTAATTTCGGTCTACTAAAGGATCATCGTACCATGGTAACCGATATCCGTAAAAATGTGTTTAAAAAAACTCTTTAAATTTTTCCTCTTTTATAGAATTCCATTCATATTTGATACTACTTAAGTATACCTCATTTTTACTTTTTCCAGTGGAGTCAACATAATTATTCCTAAAAAGTCCTTCTTTTTTCGCTTCTAACTTTTGGATTGCTTTTTGAGATCTTATATTCTCTTCGTCTGTATCAAATTAAATTCTTCTCAAACCTATAGATTCAAACCCGAAGTTCAGCAACTCGAATTTGCAAGCTAGTGTTATCCATAGAATTCGGTGTTATAATCGTTTTTTATTCAAAAACCAGTGTTAATTCTCCATTTTCAGGGGTGGAATTCCACTTTTTGCAAAGTCGATCAAATTCCGATTTCATTCTTTTTATATCTGTTAAGTTCATATTCGGAACTTTGACTCTATCGGTAGTTTTAGCTTCCCAATGTATTAATTCAATGAATTGCTCAATTTTGATGGCTCCAGAACCCATAGATTGAAGATTTCTTGCCATAATTTCGGATAACCAAGTCTCAGAACCCAGATTTTGGATTATTTCTTTGTCTGATAATTCTTCTACAGTCATACCAGATTTAATCTTACCGTAAAATCCATTTTCCAATTTGAACTCTTTTTCAACTACATAGTGAGCAATATCGTGGTGCGGTATATCTGGCCCAAGATTCACACTTGTTAGTGTTTCATCGTTTCTTTTACAAATTAAGGTGTTTCTGTTCTTACCTTTTGTGATTATTATTTCCATTTTTCAAATTGTATAGAACTGTTCGGCTATGGCTTATACGGGGTTACAAAACAATGAACTTTCATTTTAATCACAAGTCAAAAATTTCGTATTTTATTTTTATCCTATCATTCTCAAAGTCAAATCAACAGTTCTACAGTATAGGTTAATAGCAAAGAGTTTCAAAAAATTTTCTAATCGCCCTTTTGCTTTCTATAATGTTGTACGCTGCCTTTTATTAATCTTTACAAAGAAACACTACTTTTTTTCATTTGTACTCTCTGAATTGCACCATTTAAGTTTTTTCGCTACCGCTTTGGGGACCGTTTCTTTTTGATAATTTTTGAATCCAAATTTAGAATAAAAGTCCCGTAGATTTTTAAAAGTAAGGCACCAAACAGTAGATTCTTTGCAAGGATTTTTGTCTCATAGATTTTTCACAATATTTTCAGCAACTCCCAAACCTCTGAAATCGGGAAACGTGTAGATTCCTCCAAGCTCGATATTTTTATTATCAATCTTTACTAATCTTCCAAGTCCTGCATTTTTATTTTTCACTTTAGCAATAACAATATATTCGTTATCAAAATTAGATTTAATAAAATCAATTTCAGCATACTTTGAGCACCCATTCGATATCATATTTGTCAGCCTATATTATCGTTATTGTTTTCATATTTTTCAGCTGTTTGTTAAGAGACGCGGTATACACTACATTAATTTCAATCTTTGTCACTTGTTGTTGCGTTCTAAGATTCTTTTCATCGAAAAACCAAAAATTACACTTCTATACAATACTTCACAAATACCATTACTAATATTATGCCTTGTCACTCGATTTCACTTTACTCAAACGAATGCTAGAGCTTTTTATCTTAGTTTAATGTTAGCTATCATAATTTATTTTTTGTAAATAAAGTTCAAGGTTATCAAAAACCTCAGCTGGATAATCATGATGCATAGCACAATCATCCTTATTTAATTTCTTTTTGTCTTTATCGGTAAGAGAATACTTACGGTCAACACTATTGAAATCAGAGTTATAATATGTCGTGATCCTTTCATAAGCAACTCCATCAGTACAGCTACTGTTCAAGAAATTTGTATTTCTTTGAAACGCAAAAGTTTTCATGTTTTTGTCAAAATAATGTAGATATTCAATATCCCAATGTCCACTTTGACTTGTGGGAACTTCGCCAATTAGCACAATGCTTCCGTTTTCGTTTCTCCAAATATTATATGAAGTTTCTATAGTTTCTGGCAAATTTTCATTAAGTACTCTTGTCAATTTTTCTTTGTTTGGCTCTTTGACTAAAATTTCTATCGTTAGTTTGTTTTGTACGCGCAGTGTATCAATAAGTATTTTTTGACCTTTTAGTCTCTCCATCCTATCAGGTTCTGGAAGTAATTCGGTTGAACGATTGATTTTATCGTCTTCCAAATCAGTCTGCAAATCACTCGTTATCTTTTTCGTTTTACCGTTTTGTTGACAAGCAATAACTATAAGTAGTATCAATATATATTGTAAGCTTCTCATTTTAATAAGTCTTAACTATTTTCCTTTTTTTACTAATCTTAAATTTTTCAGTTATTTTATATTATAGCTAACAATTTTACTTACTCACTTTTAGCAATTACTATTATTTTATTTTCTCGATATAATCTACTATTTTATCGTAAGTCAATCTATTATTAGTACAATCAAAGGATTTAACGTTTTGGGAATCAATAAAGTCTTTAAAATCAGCACAATCCCTAAAAATATTAAATTCTGATTTTTTAAAATCCCAAATTAATCCTTTTGTATTTGTATAATATCTCGTCCCATTATCGTTCATTTTATAAATCGCTCCACGCGCTAAACCAGCACTTAATCCTATTTGCCAATGGTTGATAATGCTTGCTTCTGTATATAAATAATTATTCCCGCCTTTTAGAACTAAAACAAACTGACTGCTCGCAGAGGTTGCTGAAGACAATGATTTGTCGTTACTATCCCTATTCTTGATGA
Source organism: Aquimarina rhodophyticola (assembly GCF_042434915.1). Classification (GTDB taxonomy): domain Bacteria; phylum Bacteroidota; class Bacteroidia; order Flavobacteriales; family Flavobacteriaceae; genus Aquimarina. The sequence goes on along the minus strand of NZ_CP170198.1, from coordinate 1,002,802 downwards.
TAGCACCTGTTCTAAAATACAAATTTCCATTATAAACCACAGCAAATGCTTTTTTAATTTTTTTTCCTAATACCAAGTCTATAAAAAAGCATCTTCTAATCATGGAGTCAATGTGGTCTTTGGGAAATCTATTTTTTACTCGAACCGAATGACGCAAGGAAGGGGTCTTTCTAATAAAATCCTCTTTTGTTTCATATATTCCATTTTGATAATCAAGCTTATCAACCTGTTCTGCTGAAAAGACTTTCTGAGCATTTAGGTGTATTGTTGTCAGAATATAAAACACTGTAATGAAATGTATTTTAATCATTGATGTATCTATTGATAGGTTTCTTTTTAATTTTAGCAAACAACATTATCCAGTCACCTTTGCTAACTATACTCCTTATTTACAATACACTAAACAAAAGTACGAAGTGGGATTAGTAATGCGTTTTGAAAGTCCCTAAACTACATATTTTATTATAACAACGCTACTCAACTACAAAAACAGATTTTATAAATCTATCCAACTTGGGGGGAATCAAACCAACGAATCGATTCGCTTAGCACTATAACGTTCAAAATTATTGGAAGAAAAGTAAAAAGTGGAGCAGAAATGCTTGCCTTATTGTTTTACTTAAAAAAGAGCCTATACAAGCTCAAAATACTGTTTTTAAGCAACGGGTACTGGCGTTAGCAACTGCTATTTTTCCATACATTCTGTTTCTCCGCTTTCTTATATAATTTTTTTAGTTCTTTTTCTATTTTACGAGATACTTTACGGTATTGTTTTTCTGTCCAATTTGCGCCTAAACAATTTACATCTTTATCCATCATTATTAAATTCAGTGTTTGAGTCGATTTTTCAATTTTTATTTTGTCCGTTGTTAGTCCAATCATTTGAAATTCCAGGATGTCATTTTCGGTTACTATTATTTTATAACAACCATCTTGGTCAGATATAAATTCCGTTCCGCTATTCAGATTTGTAATTTTCACGCCGAATAAGCAATTGAGTTTTTCATCAACTATTTTTCCGCTTAACTTTGATCCAGTTTGAGCAAAAGTCAAATTAGAAATTCCAATTATTGATAACAGTATGATTTTTTTCATAGTTGTTGCATAGAGTAGCGCCTGATAGCGCTACTCCTATTTATATTTATTAAAGATATAACTATTCTAGAACTATCAGTGCCCCCGTCATCAAACCATACGTAAACTTTTTGCTCATACGGCTTACATTTAGCGTTCTTCATTTCGCTTTCAAGAGTGTTTTAGTCGTGCATACTTTTCTATGTACAGTAGTTTATAACGTATAATCATACAGATGCTGGTGACCATCATATTAAACAATGGATCACATATAGGATGCCGAGCAAGTTATTTAAAAGCTATTGAAATATTGATAATCCTACTAGAATTATCAACATTCTAACAGCTAATCATTAACAATATGAAATAATTTAAAAAATAAATATTAATTATAAGGAACTAGTCTAGTGCTTTTTATAGGATACGGTAGTAAAAAGTTAATTCCAAACATAGTTTCCGATTAAACGGTTTCCTTCTACAAAAGTACCATCTGGTTTTTGAATCGTAAAACCATTTTCATTATTTATATTCCGAATCATTTCGTTAATTTGATTAATCGAGCGGATATAATGAGAATGAACATATGACCTGTGAGTCCAACGAATTTCATTTCCTCCCGATTCTTCAATCCACCAAGTAATTTCGCAATTTGGGCACCACCCTTCAGAATTCCACAGACCACTACCATCTTCGTAAAATTCAAAAATACCGTAGTAAAGATCTTTCATAATCTCAGCTAGTTCTTCAATCTCTGATTGAGTAAAGACATGACCATCTTTACTTTCAATCTCATATATCTCAACTCTATCTAGAACCCAAGGACTTTCTTGAACAAGTATTTTAGAGTAATCAATTATAGCTTCTTCAGATTCGTCTGAATTGCATGAAATAATTAAAAAAAGAAATAAATATTTAAATGATCTCATCGTGTATTGCTTAATTGTTTAGTAGAATAGCGCCTAATAGTCCTACTCCTATTTGTATCTGTTATCTGTTATCTGTTATCTGTTATCTGTTATCTGTTATCTGTTATCTGTTATCTGTTATCTGTTAAAGATATAAAAAATTTAGAACTATCAGTACCCCCTTCATCAAACCGTACGTGAACTTTTCGCTCATACGGCTTACCGATAGCGTTCTTCATTGCGCTTTCGAGAGTATTTTTAAGCGCGCAAGTTTCTCTATGTACAGTAGGTAACTAAGGTTTCATAGGGCCGCTGGCGTAGCACCCGATACGCTTTTCTTCTTTTGCCTTCATCCATTTATAAAGCTTGTAATCTAAATGCTTCTTGAGGATCTTCACCGTTTCCCAGATGTGAGTGGTTTTAGCTATCGAAAAGTTGTTCAACCAATCGCTCAGAGTTTGATTCAGTTTACAAAAAATCCACTCTATACTCCATGACGTCGTTGGTTGAACAACTCGCTTAGTTTGGTAAATTACTTACTTCGGGATTTCATACTAGGACGAACATTGGTATAACTTCTCTTGTTCCAACTGAACTTGGATCGGAGCACACGAAACTCAAAACCTAGAAAATATAAACCACTCTTATTCGTATGTAGTATTTTAGTCTTTTCCTTGTTAAGAGATACTCCCGTATATTATTATAGAAAACTAGCGCTTAGACTCAAAAATTTATACCAAATTCATCTTTTTAAATGATTTGTGAAACGGTTACCATTGTTAGCATTTCGTTATTTTTCATCCAAAGTTTTTATCAGACCAAAACATAATTGGTCAATATTCCCCATTTTTTCATTAAATGCAGAAACATTGGATAGTATTATTATTCCATTTGTATTTTCTAAATCTAAAGCCATTGACGAAGTCTAACCTCCAGTTCCTCCATTATGCCAAATCAATTCACCTCCATTTTTCCTTTTTAAAATATGCCATCCAAGTCCTATGTGCATATTGTCATTTACTTTAAAAGTTGGCTTTTGGGTTAGAGTTAATTCATTATTTGTATTATCAAATTGAGCTAAACCAAATTTGGATAAATCTTCCACGGGAGAAAATCGCTCCACCACCAACTAAAACATCAAAATCCCAATTTGAAGTTGTATTTCCGTTTGGTTTTAATCTTTTAACAAGTTTACTTTTATATTTTCTCTTGTACTTGTAGAATTTACCATTTTATACTTTGTAAATATTTTCTCTTGTAGTAGAGATTTATTATAGGATTTTGAAATAGTTGCTAATTCAAATCCCAAAATTCCAGCGTCAGGGTTAGAGTATTCATATTTAATTCCAGGCTCTTGATTTAGTTCCACCTCTTTTGTTAAATAACTTACAAGCTTTTCTTTATCATAATTTTTATAAGGATTGTCTTGGTCAACAAACAAAAAATCTAAATTTGACGGTAATTTTGGAAGTCCAGATGTATGATTTGCAAGTTCTTTGAAAGTTATTCTGTTTTCAGATTTAATTTTAAAGTCAAGATAATCTTGGACGTTATCATTCAATTTTAGTTCTTGGTCGCTTACTAAATTTGACAATAATCTTGCTGTAAAAACTTTAGTTATTGAACCTATTTCAAAAGTATTCTTGTAATTTTCAATTAACGTAGTTGTATCAGTTTTTCCATTTTTAATTAAAGTAATCGAAAGTTCAATGTTATTTGGAAATGATTTGGTTTTAAAAAATAGAAGTTCAGACTGTTTTTTAGTAATTCCTCCATTTGAGATTTTAATTCCATTTTCAGCAATAGTTGTTTGTCCATTGGAACAACTCGAAATTATTAATCCGATTAATGCAGTTAAATATATTCTCATTCGTTTTGTCATAATGAATGCCAACGTCCCGTGTAAGAAACGTTGGGCAATAAATAAGTGCTATCGTTTCGGTTTATTATTTAGCAAAATATTTATATTTTGCTTTTATCATTTTTACTATAAAAGCAAAGTTTTATATTTAGAGGACTTTGTTAACGATTCACAAATCTTTTGGTTTAGCACAAATGCCCTATGTTTTTTATACCGTGTTAACAACTGCCTTTTTTTAGTTCAGCATTTTCTTAATTCTAATAATCCAATCATTTTTCATTTTTTCCGTTTTGATTTTTACTTTCTTTATTGGGTTAAAATCAACTTCGTATGCTGTTTCAATTATCCTCTTTTTTGGTTTATAGATTTTTCCAGTTTCATCCTCGATAAAAGGGTAACAATAAATGGTGTTTTTAAATCTCGGATTGTCAATCGGTATTTCAAATTGCATAATTGCTTTTTTTATAAAACTCTTTTCAAATCCGTGGATAGACAATTCTTTATTCAGAATTCCTCTCAATTTACTCAAATCCGCTTTTAATGGCTTTATATCCGTTTCAATCGGCTTAATTTTGCTATTTAAAATGTCAATCTCGATTTCCTTTATATTTTTTTCACGAGCAATGTAGTTTAACCAATCAGCCATATATCCACCATCATAATATCCAAGTGTACTCAAATAACTCAAGGCAAGATTTCCTGGTATTCCATTTAAGTTTCTCGTTTTTCCCATCGTTGGTTTTAGCTTGTGGCTAACGGTTCGTATAACCGAAGTTACGGGATTAAAGTTGCTGTTTTTCGGTTTAGCACAGACGTTAGCAATTGGGAGTGGATTCGGACGTAGCCAATCCGCCGTAATTGCGGTTATACATTGTTACCTGCAGTTGTTTTATTATTATGCCAATTCCTCCGAAATAATTTCAATTTCTTTTTCTTTAGAATTAATTACTCTGATTTCTAAATAGTCAAATCCATTTCGTTTTAACTTTTCTTCAGAAATGATTTCTCCTGATATCAGTTCAATTTCTCCATTTTCATTTTTAAAATCTTCTATTTCTTCATCGTAATCAATTCCATAATAAACTTTGACTATGATTTCAAAAATTTCATTTCCTTCCTCATCTTTGTAAATAGTTTCCGTTGGTCGATTTTTCAATTGCTCATCTGTATATTCGTCACAAAACATTGCATCATATCCGTGTCTACAACCATCGAAAAGTAGAATTTTGTCTTTTGTTTCAATTTCTTCGGCAATTACAAGTGTTTGTGAAAAGTCAGTGCCTACTATTAAACCAGTATCACTAATTTTATGTCCTTTGAATGTTTCAGTCATCAGTTCTCCATAAAATTTTATTCGGAATTTTATATTTCCGGAAAGTGATTTTATTTGTCCTCTCCATTCAATATTTTTATCAATCCCTTTAAAATAGGATTTGTTATCATATGAAACGATATTCTCAAAATATGTTGGCGGTTGAAAATTTGTTGGATTCATTTCTTACGTTCTGTTGTGTTTAATTGCAGGTAACGTTAAATATATGGCAAGTTGAGCAGAAAATAAGCGATTACTTTCGGTTTAACCACAAGCCAAATATTTTGTATTTTGTTTTAATTTTTCTCCTTTAATACCAAATCACAAGATTTGGCGACTTCGCAAACAGACAACAACCTTTGGATTAAACACTAATCGCCAATTTGCTATATGATAGTGTTGTAGTGTCGTTATTATTCATTTACAAATTTTCCATTTTGCCATTCTATCCAAGTAATTGAATTGTTCCAAGTCAATTTGAAGTTGGAAAATAAAAAACTCCAATCCAACCAAGCAGAACCATTGTCAAGGTCAATTAAACCACTTATACAATACTTGTTTTTTGAGATGGCTTTGTTTTCAAGAATCAACCAATCATGAAATAATTCAATGTCAAACTGAATTTCTTTCGGTTCAATGTTTTCTTTGCCTGGAATTCCCGAGAAATCTAACCTTAATTTCTCTTCATTAATTCCGTCAAACACAAGTTCACATTTCCCAAGAATTAATCCTTCATCAATTTCTTTTTCTAGATAGTTATCCAATTTAGCCCAATCTATAGTCAAGATTAGTTTATCTTTAGTTATCTCAATTTTTTCAATGTGAGAATCGTGAAGACTTAATCGGGCAATATTTTCGATGATTTTTTCTTTCATATTGGCGATGCACTACAACGGACTTGTGTATGGAACGTAGCGTGCAAAAAGACACGAACTTTTCGGATTAACACAGAGCCGAATTTTTATATTTTGTTTTTATTTTTTCTCTTTTAAAAAGCCAAATTAAAAATTTGGCGGACTTTCTAAATATACACAAACCTTTCGGTTAAGCACTTATTAGCTATGTTTTATACACCGTGTTGTGTAGCGTTATTTTCCTCCTATTTTATCTCCTTCTTTGGCATTCAACTTTACTTCACTTAAATAACTCAATATTTTTCCTTTTGAGTTTACATTTCCGACATATCCATATTCTGGTGAGTAATAAAGAAAATATTCTTTGCTTTTTTCTTTGTCTTTATTGGTTAATTGTTTGCAATGAACTTTTATACAGTTTATGTATTTTTTTGAAGGTGTTTTGAACTTCTGATTTTCTGCTATTACTTCGTAACTCCAGCTTTTGTCATTTTCTGTCCATTTATCTCCAAGTTTTGGGTTTACAGGTAGAACTATTGATTCTTCAAAAGTTTTTTTATCAATATGATAGTAGTTTTCAGTTCCTTTTCTATAAAATGTCGTATCAACATCTCCCCAACCATATTTTCTATATTTCACGTAATATTCTCGGTCAGCTATAATTTCTTTTTCATTATCAAAAGATTCGAAATAGTAACTTTTTCCATATTTATAATACTTGGCACTCCTTGAATTTTCAAAAAGACTTATATATCCATCCATTTTTATTTGAGTGAATGAAAAAATAGTTATTGATAAAATTATAATTCCGATTATTTTTCTCATTTGTGGTTTTGTTTAATGCTACACAACGGTTAATGTATAGTTTCGTAGCGGGCAAACTCGAAAAAGAATGTTCCGCACAGCTCAAAGATAGCAAATGCGCGTGAAATTCCGTTAGGAATTTCAGCCGCTATGAACTTATACATTTTGTTATGCTCTGGCTTTTATGAAGCCTGTATTTTGTAAACTTGCTTAGCAAAGCGATAATTTCTTACGAAACCCTTGCGTATTGCTTTTCTAACTCTCGCGATCGCTTTGCTGCCATTGGAATAGGCTTAACCAACGCAAGTTCGCTACCGCGTACAGCGTCCGAATCCAAGAAAAGCTCCAACTTTTGAATCGGTAAAAATCTTTCAAAAAATACTCAGGTCTTTGCAGTGTAGCCCGTCCGTGTAGAGTCTGTTTGCATATTGCTTTTCAGGTGCTGTTTCCACTTCTAATGCTTGGGCATAACGTCTAGTATATGCGGCGTGACCAGCTTTTGCTGGGCATGATCGTCATATACATTGTTAACTATAGTTTTTTCATTTTTTGTGCCATAATTTTGTCCATATAATAATCAGACTTTTCTAGATTTTCAATTATCATTTTAAAATTGTTTTCATCCTTATTTTGAGACATTTTTTGTTTAATTTTTATCTCTGTAGGTATAATTTTTATTCCTAAAGCACCTTTCATTTCTTTTTCTACAAACTCTTTGCCCATTTTTTCAACTGTCATAGGACATTTTTGAGAAGGTTCATATTTATCGGTTAATTTTTTTAAATGATTGTATAACTCGTCATTAGACATAATTTCTACAGTTCCATATATTTGAACCGCTTCATAGTTCCAAGTTGAAACATTTATATGGTCGTACCAAGAAGAAGAGATATAAGTATGTGCTCCTGTAAAGTCACATAAAACTTCTTGCTCAGTTTTTTTAATATTTCTTGCCACTGGATTTGCTCTATTAAGATGAGTTTCTATAAAGAAATCATCTTTTTCAATTCCATTTATGAGCATCATTGATTTAGTTGAAATAATTTTATCTTTAAATATAATTAAGTTAGAAAATGAATTTTCTTCAATAATTTCTTTAAGAAGTTCAAAGTCCTCTGATTTAAATAATCTTGGTAGAAGCATATTTTTTTTGGTAATTATAGTTAACGCTTAATGTATAGTTTCGTAGCGGGCAAACTCGAAAAAAATGTTCCGCATAGCTCAAAGATAGCAAATGCGCGTGAAATTCCGTTAGGAATTTCCGCCGCTATGAACTTATACATTTTGTTATGCTCTGGCTTTTATGAAGCCTGTGTTTTGTAAACTTGCTTAGCAAAGCGATAATTTCTTACGAAACCCTTACGTATTGCTTTTCTAACTCTCGCGATCGCTTTGTTACTATTGCAATAGGCTTAACCAACGCAAGTTCGCTACCGCGTACAGCGTCCGAATCGGGAAAAGCTCCAACTTTTGAATCGGTAAAAATCTTTGAAAAAATACTCAGGTCTTTGCAGTGTAGCCCGTCCGTTAAACGTATTGCTTACGTTCTGCTTTTCAGGTGCTGTTTCCACTTCTGATGCTTGGGCATAACGCTTAATGTATAGTTTCGTAGCGGGCAAACTCGAAAAAGAATGTTCCGCACAGCTCAAAGATAGCAAATGCGCGTGAAATTCCGTTAGGAATTTCAGCCGCTATTAATCTATACATTTTGTTATGCTCTGGCTTTTATGAAGCCTGTTCTTTGTAAACTTGCTTAGCAAAGCGATAATTTCTTACGAAACCCTTGCGTATTGCTTTTCTAACTCTCTCGATCGCTTTGTTACTATTGGAATAGGCTTAACCAATGCAAGTTCGCTACCGCGTACAGCGTCCGAATCCAGGAAAAGCTCCTATCGTTTGAATCGGTAAAAATCTTTTAAAAAATACTCAGGTCTTTGCAGTGTAGCCCGTCCGTTAAACGTATTGCTTACGTTCTGCTTTTCAGGTGCTGTTTTCACTTCTGATGCTTGGGCATAACGTCTCGGCTATGATTAGTGCGGCGCGGAAATTCAGGGAATTTCGAGCCAGCACAAGCAAAAGCTTTGAGCTGTTTTTAGTTTGTTAGGATAAAAATAGGGAAAAAGCTTTTGCGACGATGCAAATCAGCTAACATTTCGGCTATTACAGGCTCCCGCATTAATTATAGGTCTTGTTGTGTGTTCGTTTTATTTATAGGCATAGAGTTTCAGGTCAGATTTATTTTTCTCTAATTCAAAAACTCCGACATTATTGATTTCTTTTTCTATTTGATCTATGTCTTGTGTCTACTTTTTAATTAATTGCCTTGTTGCTCGCTTATTTTTGATAATTTCATATTCAATTGGAAATTGAATCCATTCAACTTCTTTATATAGTATTGGTTCAATAAAAAATGGTTTAAAATCAGTAGTTATAAAAGAAGTGTTTTTAATTTCATCACTATGGACTAATTTAAAGTTAACAAAAATCTCATCAAATTTTTCTGTTAAGGATTCCATTAGTTTATCCCATTTAGAATCACTCATAAATGATGAACTGAATTTATTATCTATTATTTTATTTAAATTCATTTTAGATTTTTGGATACGATTTTATGAAATTTTTTAAGTCAGTTTTTTTGCTTGGTTGTAGATCTTCTTCATGATAAAAGTATACATCTGGATTTTCATTTCCATCTGCTTTAAAATACCAAAACATATATCCTTGATGCATCATAAAAACAAAATCCTTATCAGTTAAGAAATTACTCGCATTATCCTCTTTCAGTAAATCCAAAGCCCATTCTTTTAATTCTTTTCTGTTATTAAATAAGTCAGTTCCGACCAAGCCTTGAGGAATAGAATTCTTACATTTTTTATAAAACTCTTTGTAAACCTCTGGAAAAGTCAAGTTTTGTTCTTTTTCCAGTTTATCTAATTCATCCATAATTTATTTCAGAAATGACACACAACGGACTTGTGTATGGAACGTAGCGTGCAAAAAGACACGAACTTTTCGGATTAACACAGAGCCGAATTTTTATATTTTGTTTTTATTTTTTCTCTTTTAAAAAGCCAAATTAAAAATTTGGCGGACTTTCTAAATATACACAAACCTTTCGGTTAAGCACTTATTAGCTATGTTTTATACACCGTGTTGTGTAGCGTTATTTTCCTCCTATTTTATCTCCTTCTTTGGCATTCAACTTTACTTCACTTAAATAACTCAATATTTTTCCTTTTGAGTTTACATTTCCGACATATCCATATTCTGGTGAGTAATAAAGAAAATATTCTTTGCTTTTTTCTTTGTCTTTATTGGTTAATTGTTTGCAATGAACTTTTATACAGTTTATGTATTTTTTTGAAGGTGTTTTGAACTTCTGATTTTCTGCTATTACTTCGTAACTCCAGCTTTTGTCATTTTCTGTCCATTTATCTCCAAGTTTTGGGTTTACAGGTAGAACTATTGATTCTTCAAAAGTTTTTTTATCAATATGATAGTAGTTTTCAGTTCCTTTTCTATAAAATGTCGTATCAACATCTCCCCAACCATATTTTCTATATTTCACGTAATATTCTCGGTCAGCTATAATTTCTTTTTCATTATCAAAAGATTCGAAATAGTAACTTTTTCCATATTTATAATACTTGGCACTCCTTGAATTTTCAAAAAGACTTATATATCCATCCATTTTTATTTGAGTGAATGAAAAAATAGTTATTGATAAAATTATAATTCCGATTATTTTTCTCATTTGTGGTTTTGTTTAATGCTACACAACGCCAAATATATGAATCGGAGCAAGGCAAGAAAGCCTAAACCAATAAATTTATCTGCGCATTTTTATTTCTTGTTTAATTTATAAAAATCTAGCGCTATTGCAAAAAGGAAATGACCTTTCGATCTAGCACTAAACTTTGCTCTGATTTCATATATGATGTTAACGCCTTTTATTTTTCCAATTCTAAAATTTCGCTCATTTGAGGAGTCGTTTTAGAATATAATATTGTTATTGTGTCGCCCAAGGATATTGTCTTTTCAGGATTCTCTTTAGTTGATGTGTGATATAATTTATTATCAACAAAATACTTAGCCTTAACAGACCAAACGTCGGCTCTACTTTTTCGCTTAACCAACCAAGCTTTTTCAATTATTCCGTAAGTCTGTTTTCCGTTGTTTTTTAATTCCATATCGCTTTGCATTCCAAGCCATATGCCAAATGGAATTCCCAGAAAGACTGAAACATATGTAATCCCAGTTCTTACTTTTTTGGTAAGAGAAGTTAATTCCAATGATTTATATAAAAAATATGGTAAAATCAAGAATATAGCTCCGAAAACAACCCATCTCATTATTCCACTTCCAGAATAGAAAATATCTTTTGGTAGAATAAAGAGTATTATACACCATACAGCTAGATAAAAAAATGGGAATAATTTGTTTAAGCTCATTTTAAGGTTCGATATTCAGTTTTAATTGGTGTTAACGTCTCTTGTATGGTGCGTTTGCTTCCCGAAGGGAGCAAATGAACTATACAAATTGTTAGCATAAGTTTTTATTTTTTAATGATTTTATAACTAAAAGATTTTTCTGTTGTATTTAAGTATATGAAGTAAAGCCCCCTGGGTATAAAGTCAAGATTTAAAATTTTATTTTTTACATTGCCCTCTGCAACAAGACTGCCATTAATGTTATAAATCTGATAAGTATTCAAATTAAAGTTATTATAATTAATGTTCAAATTTGTTGAAAATGGGTTAGGATAAACACTAGGACGATCTAGATCTGTTTGCTGTTTTTTACTATTATTCTGTTTTGATAATATAAAAGGAATATTGGGAATTGTGATTTGACAAGAAGTTCCATAATCAAAACTGAAGTTATCTCCTTGAGATCTCGCTTTTACACTGTAAGTTGTTCCCCAATTTAAAAAGCTGACATTATTTAGATTCAGAATTGTTGAACTTCCATTACCAACATATTGCTTATCACCATCATGTTCAAATTGAAAAATATAATTTGTTGCATTTGGAATTTTGTAACACTCAATTGTCATTTGGTTAATTGGTATTGTGGTATTACAATATTCTTCCGCAATCTTAGTTTTGCTAGGAATTGTTATTTGACAAGTTTCACCATAATCAAAGCTAAAATTATCACCCTGTGATCTTACTTTTACATTATAGGTTATACCTGGTTGTAAAAAGCCTACATTGTTTAAATTCAATATCGTAGAATTACCATTTCCAACATATTGTTTATTACCATTATGTTCAAACTGAAAGATATAGCTTGTAGCATTTAAAATCTCATAGCATTGTAGAATCATTTCATCAATTAAAATATTTGAATTGCAGTATTCAGGTAGAAGTTTAGTTTTATGTGAAATAGTTATTTGACAAGAATCTCCATAGTCGTAACTAAAACCATTACCTTGAGATCTAACTTTTACATTATAAGTGATACCTCGTTGTAAAAAATCTACGTTGTTTAAATTCAGTATGGTAGGATTACCATTTCCGACATATTGTTTATTACCATTATGCTCAAATTGAAAAATATAGCTTGTCGCATTTGGTATTTCATAACATCTAATTGACATATCATTTGCAAACAAAATACTATCACAATCTTCAACAATCAATTTAGTTTTATTTTGTTGAGGAGGAAATTCTTCAGTGATTCTAAAATTATCTATATATATAGAATGATCATTGGTGAGACCCGACCTATAGTGTCCAAATTTTATGGAATTCGAAACAGGTTCAGGAGGTGTATTATTATTTGTAAACGCTATATTAGGAGATTCTAATTTACCAGCTTGATCATTAGTATTACCAATGCTACATTTATAAGTAGGAAAATTTTCTCCACCATAAGTTATTTTTTGATCAATAACAATGGGGTTTCTGTTTATCCATATTTGTAAAAAGCCATAATCCTGGTTATTTCCAATTTTCTCCTTTTCAGACCAATTTAATTTAAATATAAATTCATTCCATTGCCCCTTTTTTATGGCATCACTAATTTCAACTCTAGCATATCTTTCATTTATAGTATTTGAATTATATAAAATCATTCCTAGATTTCTCGCGGAGCTATTTGGAAGTTCAGGATTATGAGCATAAGACATTGTTAGAATCTTTCTTTCGGTTGCACTTGGAATTCCATTTAGATACTTATTATTTAGGATTTGTGTAATTATATGCCAGCCTGCACTTTCTTCAATAAACTCTTGATCGCTTGGAATAAATACTTCCCAACTATAGAAGTAAGTTTTATGATTTTTATTTTCTAGGTTAAAAGCAACTTCAGAGCGAGATCTTGGAAAGCAAGCCATTTGTGGATGATCATTCTTATGAACAGTCAGTTTTAATGATTTTCCTATTGAAGTATGTTTATTACTTAAATCCCAGCTATAGCCTTTGGCTTCCTGAGTAATTGTACTTTGAAAACAAATTGTTGTATCCCTTTGGCGTGAGACACCGAGAAGACTTCTGTTTTCCATATAAAATGCATCATTTTCAAATGTTTGTAAATATATTTCCGAAGTTTGAGAAAAGGTTATGTTTATTGAGAGTAAGAGAAGTAAGCTATTTAATATTTTTTTCATAATTATTCTTATCAATTTATGCTAACGCTAAATATATGAATCGGAGCAAGGCAAGCATACCTGAACCAATTGATTTATCTGCGCATTTTTATTTCTTTTTAAACTTATAAAAATTTAAGCGCCATTACAAAAGGGAATAATATTTCGATCTAGTACTAAACTTTGCTCTGATTTCATATATGATGTTATCAACTTTTCTTGTCAAATCTGATATTGTAAACCTAATGAAAACACTGAAGTGTTAACATTTTGGCGTTTAATTAGCCCGTAAGCATAGCGTATTCCGATTCTTAATTTTTCAGACAAATTATATCCCAAGTCTAGAATTGCACCTAATTCAATTTTTTTAGAATCTGGCTCAAGTTGGAAGAAATCACCTTCTATTACTATTTCAGTATCGTATTCTATTTTTCTTTTAATACTATAGCCTAACTGTGGACCAATTTGCATCTCTATTTTATTATTGAAATGAATATTAGCAGTTATAGGAAGTAAAATCATTGACTCATTTATCTTTCCTTCAATATTTGAAAGCGAAATAGGTGAATTTGGATCACCATTATTAAAAACTCTGTTTGGATCAATTGAAAAATCTCCTCCTTGTAAAGAGAACATTAATTCTGGTTGTATAGAGAGTTTTTCGGTAAGATTAATATTTACAAATCCTCCAATTAAGAACCCCACTTTTCCTTTATAATCAGTTGGAATTTCACTTTCCGCTTTTAATAAAGAAGAGTAGTTCATTCCTGCGATCATTCCGAAATTGATTTTTTGATCTTGTGAAAAGATTGAATTGAATGTAATTAATAATGCTCCAAGAGCTAAATAAAGTTTTTTCATTTATCACTTTTTGTATTGTTGATAACGGTTACGTATAAAAATAGTGCGTAGTTTGAGTGCGAGGATTTTCCGAAGGAAAATCAGAAGCAAGCAAACAGGCACTAACTTTTGATTTAGAAATAAACTTACGCATTATTTTTAGCATCCATGAAAAAGCAGAAAGTCCAGTATCTTTAAAGTTCACTAAAAACAATTAAGATATGAAATCTGAACAAACTGCTCAACCAAAGTTATACATTGGCATTGATATCCACAAACGTAGTTGGAGAATTCATTGTGCTACCGATCTATTTTCTGGAAAGTCCTTTACAATGCCTCCAAATCCAGAGATACTTAAGGCGTATGTCTATAAACATTTTAAGAATTATGAGGTATCTACCGCTTATGAAGCAGGCTGTTGTGGGTACTATGCACATCGGAATTTTGAGCAGTATGGATGGCGCTCATTGGTTGTGAATCCCGCTGATATTCATCGCAAAGGAAAAGAGCGGTTTACCAAAACCGACAAAATCGATGCACAACGTATCGCAAGAGAACTAAAAGACGCACGATTGGAGAGTATCCATATCCCAACAATAGAGCGAGAGCAACTGCGAAGCCTTTTTAGAAGACGTAACGATCTAGTCAAAGATTTTAGACGCGTTAAGAGTTATATAAAAATGCAGTTGCTCTATTTTGGAGTAAGTATTCCCAAAGCCTATGATAATGATCATTGGAGCCATAAGTTTAGAGATTGGGTGGATGCTGTAGTATTTGATCATCCTACAGCCCGGGAGACCCTCGATAGTAGAATGCGAAGCTTTAGATTTATAGATCAAGAACTAAGAAGTGTCTCTACAAAACTACGAGCATATTGTCGTAAACATTTTAAGAAAGATTATTATCTATTACGTAGCATTCCTGGTATTGGTGGTATTGTAGCCTGTGGTATTATTTGTGAGCTAGGTGATTTACGTCGATTTCATAGCATAAAACATCTAGCAGGTTATGTGGGGCTAGCGCCAGGGATTCATCAAAGTGGAGATAATCTAAAACACACTGGTATAACCATGCGAGCACACAGACTTATGCGCAGCTATTTTATAGAGGCCTCATGGCAAGCCATACGCACTGATCCAGTCATGCAAGCCTATTATAGAAAACATATAGGAAAGAACGTAAAGAGTATAATCATAAAAGTAGCACGTAAATTATTAAGTAGAACCTTAGCGGTTATAAAGAACGAAATACCATACACTATAGGGGTTATAGAATAATATAAACATATAACAAAGCTCATACAGAAGTAGCAAAACCTGAAGCACAAAACAACGTAGGTGAACCAGAGAATTAGGTATCACACATTTATAGCAAGTGACCAGGTTTATTATAACGTATAATCATACAGATGCTGGTGACCATCATATCAAACAATGGATCACATATAGGATGCCGAGCAAGTTATTTAAAAGCTATTGAAATATTGATAATCCTACCGGAATTATCAACATTCTAACAGCTAATCATTAACAATATGAAATAATTAAAAAAATAAATATTAATTTTAAGGAACTAGGCGAGTGCTTTTCATAGGATACAATGTTGTACACAGTACTTTATTTCCATTTAGCTATTAATTCCGTCACACCGTTTTTAATTCCGTTATAGAATTCTCCACTTTTAAATTCAGGTATGATAGTTTTCTCAATTACTTCTTTGCAGATTTCGTCGGTTAAAATTAGTTCAGTTCCAAGTCCAGTTGCAATTCCGATTTGTCGACAAGG
This sequence comes from Aquimarina rhodophyticola, assembly GCF_042434915.1. Classification (GTDB taxonomy): domain Bacteria; phylum Bacteroidota; class Bacteroidia; order Flavobacteriales; family Flavobacteriaceae; genus Aquimarina. The sequence goes on along the minus strand of NZ_CP170198.1, from coordinate 986,776 downwards.
TTTACAGACTACTATTGCGAGTCCGTTATTTTTCTTTGCTGCTCCAACTCTCCAATCATTTCCTAAATCAGTTGCGTATTTTTGGATTTCAACATAGGGTTTAATGCTATCTACGGTTACAACTAGAATTTGTCTCTTAGTCTTAACATCATAATCATAAAGAATGTTTGTTAATTCAGTCCGTTGTGATTTCGTGAATATTTGTCCGTAATCGTTTATAATTCCGATTGGTTTTGGAAAAATATCCATTTCCATTTCCAAAGAACATAATGCTATAGTTTCTTTTGCTGAATCTTTGCAAGAAAGCAAATTTAAGGTCAAAAGTAGTATTAATATTTTTGCTACGATTTTCATTTCAGGTATTGTGTACAACGGTCTCGTATAACCGTCAGTTACGGTTTTAAAGTTAATAATTTTCGGTTAAACACTGACGTTAGCAATTCCGAGTGGATTCGGACGTAGTCGAATCCGCCGTAATTGCGGTTATACATTGTTGTGCAACGTTTTTTTAGTTCAATTGCATCTGTAAATTTCTCACGAAACTTATTCTCAATTTCCTTAATTTTTGTTTTAAAGATTGTTGATGTTCCGTCAAAACTTATAATTTCAATTTCGCTTTGTTTGTTTAAAAATTCATTCGGTTTATTCCAAATATCAGAGTTTAAGTCCGCATAAGGCAATTCCGTTTTTTTTAGTTTAGGAATGTCATTTTTAAATCCGCAAAACACACACCAAATAAAATCAATTTTGCGGTTTCTTATGATTTCCAAAAGTTCAATTCCGCTAAAAGTTATTCTGTCCGATTCAAAATTCAGTTTTTCAATTCCGCCTTTTTGGTCGAAATCTAAAATTCGATAATCTTGATTTGTTAACAGCCAATTTAATTCTGAAAACTCCTTTTCAAACGGTTCTACTATTTCATACAAATCCGTGTGAAATTCAACTTGTTTTGTGTTTTCTAATATTAACGCCATCGTTTTTTTTAAATGTTGCATAACGCTTAATGTATAGTTTCGTAGCGGGCAAACTCGAAAAAGAATGTTCCGCACAGCTCAAAGATAGCAAATGTGCGTGAAATTCCGTTAGGAATTTCAGCCGCTATGAACTTATACATTTTGTTATGCTCTGGCTTTTATGAAGCCTGTATTTTGCAAACTTGCTTAGCAAAGCGATAATTTCTTACGAAACCCTTGCGTATTGCTTTTCTAACTCTCGCGATCGCTTTGTTACTATTGGAATAGGCTTAACCAACGTAAGTTCGCTACCGCGTACAGCGTCCGAATCGGGGAAAAGCTCCAACTTTTTAATCGGTAAAAATCTTTGAAAAAATACTCAGGTCTTTGCAGTGTAGCCCGTCCGTCAAACGTATTGCTTACGTTCTGCTTTTCAGGTGCTGTTTCCACTTCTGATGCTTGAGCATAACGTCTCCGTATATGAAAAGTAGCGCTGAAAATAAGCTGTTACTTTTCAGATGATACACAAGCCGAATTTTTAAATTTTACTATTTATCTTTTTTTATTGGAAATCGTCAAATTTAAAAATTTGGTGACTTTCCAAAAACACCCAAACCTTTGGGTTTGCAATGACTTGTGCTATTTTTTATATACAATGTTGGCAACTGGCTTTTCCTCAATCTAGCTTTTCTTCATATTTCTTTAATTCAGTCCAAATATCTGTAAATTGAGGCATTACATTTTCGTCAAAGTCAAAGTCTGTATTTGTGAGAACTATTTTTCCAATAAGTGTTTTGGGATTAAAGTACATTGCAGTTAGTGTTCCTGGGTCGCTACCATTATGACCTATTGAGATGGTAGAATCTCCCATAAAATCATTCGTGTGCTCAAAAAAGATACCTAAAGTTCCATCTCTCCGTTTTCCTATTTGTTCTTTTGAAAGTTGTTTTTTGAAAAGTTCATTATACCCTTCTTTAGTTAAAATAGTACCCTTTCCTGAATATCCATTTATTAGCTCTGATAGATATTTTGCTAAATCTGTACTCGAAGTTATAAAACCATTCTCTGGATAAGAGTTGGTAGAGTAATTAGTAGTAACTCTTTTATTATCAATATAATGTCTGCTGTCGTTTTTGCTAGTACTACTTTCAATAGACCATCTAGAATTTGTCATTTTTAAAGGAACAAGAATATGTCTGCGAGCAAATTGTTCATATGGTTCATTTGTAGCAATTTGAATAATTAAAGCACATAATGTAGATGCTGTATTTGAGTATTGAAATTTTTCTCCGGGTCTGTTCTTGGAAAAAATGTTCAAAGAATACCATTCTCCATTTTTATCAAGTAGTTTTTTTGTAAAATCAATAAGTGGTATTTTGCTTTCCGCTTTCTTAAAATAATCATATGGAAGAGCATTTTTCGAATTTCCTGTGCTGTCAATTATGTAAGAGTTTAGAAAAAATGCATCAATATCTCCAATAGTTGAAGTATGAGTCGCTAAATGTCGTATTGTAATCGCATTATCAGGATGATTTGGGTTAAAGACTTTAAATGGCAAGTATTTATTAATTGGGTCATCCAAATTAAGTTTTCCTAACTCCTGTGCTTTTAGCAGAGAAACAGCAATTAGTGTTTTTGAAATAGAAGCAATTTTTTGGTTTGTTTTGCTTGTGTATTTTACTTCTTTCTCTAAATCGGAATAACCAAACCCTTGGTTAAATATTGTCTCCTTTCCATTTACAACTGCGACTGAAAATCCGACAATAGATTTCTTTTCGTAAATATCTTTCAAACCCGAATTCAAAGAATCGTTAAGAATTGTATAATCTTTTGTTTTGGTTGATTTTGATTCTGTTTTTTGTTTACAAGAAATTGATATTGAAAGCAGAAATATAATTAATATTGATTTTTTCATTCAGTTGTCTTTTGTTTTGGTTAGTTCGTTTTTCAGCTTGTTGCCAACGCTTAATGTATAATTAGTAGCGGGCAAACTCGAAAAAGAATGTTCCGCACAGCTCAAAGATAGCAAATGCGCGTGAAATTCCGTTAGGAATTTACGTCGCTATGAACTTATACATTTTGTTATGCTCTGGCTTTTTATGAAGCCTATACTTAGCAAACCTGCCTCGCAAAGCGATAATTTCTTACGAACCCCTTACGTATTGCTTTTCTAACTCTCGCGATCGCTTTGTTACTATTGGAATAGGTTTAACCAAAGTAAGTTCGCTACCGCGTACAGCGTCCGAATCGGGAAAAGCTCCAACTTTTCAATCGGCAAAAATCTTTGAAAAAATACTCAGGTCTTTGCAGTGTAGCCCGTCCGTTTAGAGTCTGTTTGCGTTCTGCTTTTCACGTGCTGTTTCCACTTCTAATGCTTGGGCATAACGTTAAGTATAAGAAACGTAGGGCAAGTGATAAGCACTATCGTTTCGGTTTATTACTTAGCTAAATATAAATATTTTGCTTTTATCTCTTTACTTATAAACGCCAAATTTTATATTTAGCGGACTTTGTTAATAAGCACAGAACTTTCGGTTAAGCACAAAAGCCCTATGTTTTTTATACCTTGTTAGTAACTGGGCTTTCTTTCGGCTGGTTTAAGAGTTTAATGGCTGTGTAAAATATCCATAAAAAATAAAAGAAGAAAACAATTCTTTGACCAAATGCGGGAATGTTCGGAAAGATAAATGGCCAAACACCGAATACAATAGTTAAGTATGTGAAAATTAGAGTCGGTTTTTTTACACTACTCCAATAATTCGTTTTATTCATTAATTTAGGATAGGTAAAAGCTCCAATTAAAAAGAAGATATAACTTCCAAAACTACCAACTGTATGTAAAAGCATTGTTGTGGATTGTTTGTTGTCAAAATCACCAGGAAATACTCCTGATATTGTCATAAAAATACCACTAAATAAAATTCCGTAAAGCGACAATTTGCTTGATTTTGTTATAACTACATTTTTATAAAGTCCTAAAGAATAAATTGCGATTAAAATTCCAGAAAGAATATAACCGAAGAAGTTCCAAATCCATTTATTTGGCGCATCAATCGAACCAAGTTCACTAATGGCTTTTGTAAACATTGAATATTCTGGACGAATTGAGGACATAATCAAATATGTTATTAAAAATAGTATTGGCGCTGCAATTCCGATTATTCCGTAAGATTTGTTGGTCATTTTGATTTTTGAGTTCAAAGGTATGGATAATCACAATTCGTAAATTTGATTTATATCAAAAAGCATTACTTAATGATCTAACTCTACTCAATGTTTCTTGTGTCATACCCAAGTGAGATGCCAACATTCCAAGCGGTACTCTTGCTAATTTGTTTTTTGAAGTTTGTTCAAAAAAAATGTAGCGTTCTTTAGCAGAATTAAACTGAAGTGAGATAATACGTTCGGACTGCTCTAAAAAGTATTTTGAAATCAACATTCGTCCAAATCGTTCCATTTTTGGGAAATCCTTAAAGCAATCTTCGAGGTCATTTAAAGAAAATCTTATCACTTGCGTTTCTTCTAAAGTTTGGATATGGAAGTTGTCGGGAACGTTTTGAAGAAAGCTGTAAATTGATGTTATCCACTCATTTTCTGCCGCAAAATTATCTGTGATTTCCTTGTCATCTTTTAAATAATAGATTCTTGCCAGACCACTATTTATGAAATATGTGTATAAACAAGTCCTATTTGGTTTGTGAAGGAAATGATTTTTAGGAAAATTTTGAATTTCACAAATTGTTTCAAGTCGCTTTTTTAATTCGGTTGATACAGGAATGAAATTGGTAATATGATTTATTAAATTTTCTATAATGTTTGTTGGTTTTTCAGCCTTGTTGCTAACGGTTAATGTATAGTTTCGTAGCGGGCAAACTCGAAAAAGAATGTTCCGCACAGCTCAAAGATAGCAAATGCGCGTGAAATTCCGTTAGGAATTTCAGCCGCTATGAACTTATACATTTTGTTATGCTCTGGCTTTTATGAAGCCTGTATTTTGTAAACTTGCTTAGCAAAGCGATAATTTCTTACGAAACCCTTGCGTATTGCTTTTCTAACTCTCGCGATCGCTTTGCTGCCATTGGAATAGGCTTAACCAACGCAAGTTCGCTACCGCGTACAGCGTCCGAATCCAGGAAAAGCTCCAACTTTTGAATCGGTAAAAATCTTTCAAAAAATACTCAGGTCTTTGCAGTGTAGCCCGTCCGTGTAGAGTCTGTTTGCATATTGCTTTTCAGGTGCTGTTTCCACTTCTAATGCTTGGGCATAACGCTAAATATATGAATCGGAGCAAGGCAAGCATACCTGAACCAATTGATTTATCTGCGCATTTTTATTTCTTTTTAAACTTATAAAAATTTAAGCGCCATTACAAAAGGGAATAATATTTCGATCTAGTACTAAACTTTGCTCTGATTTCATATATGATGTTATCAACTTTTCTTGTCAAATCTGATATTGTAAACCTAATGAAAACACTGAAGTGTTAACATTTTGGCGTTTAATTAGCCCGTAAGCATAGCGTATTCCGATTCTTAATTTTTCAGACAAATTATATCCCAAGTCTAGAATTGCACCTAATTCAATTTTTTTAGAATCTGGCTCAAGTTGGAAGAAATCACCTTCTATTACTATTTCAGTATCGTATTCTATTTTTCTTTTAATACTATAGCCTAACTGTGGACCAATTTGCATCTCTATTTTATTATTGAAATGAATATTAGCAGTTATAGGAAGTAAAATCATTGACTCATTTATCTTTCCTTCAATATTTGAAAGCGAAATAGGTGAATTTGGATCACCATTATTAAAAACTCTGTTTGGATCAATTGAAAAATCTCCTCCTTGTAAAGAGAACATTAATTCTGGTTGTATAGAGAGTTTTTCGGTAAGATTAATATTTACAAATCCTCCAATTAAGAACCCCACTTTTCCTTTATAATCAGTTGGAATTTCACTTTCCGCTTTTAATAAAGAAGAGTAGTTCATTCCTGCGATCATTCCGAAATTGATTTTTTGATCTTGTGAAAAGATTGAATTGAATGTAATTAATAATGCTCCAAGAGCTAAATAAAGTTTTTTCATTTATCACTTTTTGTATTGTTGATAACGTTTATGTATAAGAATAGTTGCGGGTTTGTATGCGAGGATTTTCCGAAGGAAAATCAGACGTTACAAACACGCAACGACCTTTGATTAAGCACTAAACCGCAATTATTTTTATACGGTGTTGTAAACAGTACTTTATATCCATTTTCTTATTAATTCATTTATTCCGAGTAAAATTCCATCGTTATAATTTCCTTTTTTAAATTCAGGAATCATATTTTCATCGATTACTTTTTGGCAAAATTCATCTGTCAAATAGTTTCGAGTTTTTTCGGTTGTTGATATTCTTACTTTTCTTAATTTTTTACTCAACACAACAGTTAGTCCGTTTCCGTCATTATTTTTTCCGACATTCCAATTGCCCGACATTCTGATAGCGTATTGATCAAATTCCATGTTTTCTGGTACAGATTCGATTGTAATTATTGCGATTTCTCTATTAGAGTTGTCTTTGTAATACAAAAGAGCATTTTCTAAAAATTTAATATCATCTTCCGTGAATATTTTTTCAAAGTCATTTATAAAACCTATTTGTTGAGGAAATTCAGACGCATTTATTTCCGTTTTTGGTTGTTCAGTTTTGGTTTCAACTTTTGCAGTTTTACAAGAGAAGAAAGTCAAAATTAAAATTATTATTATGTTCCGAAATGTCATTTTTCGTATTGTTTACAACGGACTTGTGTATGAAACGTAGCGTGCAAAAAGACACTAACTTTTCGGATTAACACAGAGCCGAATTTTTATATTTTGTTTTTAATTTTTCTCTTTTAAAAAGTCAAGTTAAAAATTTGGCGAACTTTCTAAAAACACACAAACCTCTCGGTTTAGCACTTATTAGCTATATTTAATACACCGTGTTGGCGGTAGTTTTATATTTTCCACCATTTTTTTTTATTTAATTTCTCAATCTTTTTTAATGTAGTCTGGCATAAGTCTAATAGCTTTTTTTGGTCAATAGAGTCGTGTTTTTTACTATAATCAATTAATCCACTTTCATTAACAGTTTCAAAAATAGATTTTGTTGATTTTAAATATTTAACTTTTTTATTCTCAAGTTTTTCAATCGACTTAATCGTTACAAGAGACAATTTTTCAATTTTCTTATAACCTCCGTTTATTCTCCAAGGATTAAATTTAACTTCAGGTTTTAATACATCAATTTCTTTTCTCAAGTTGTCAATTATTAAGTCATTTCTCTTTTGACATTCAGACTTTATTAGTTTTTCATTATTCAGGTTAGCAAATCCAAAGTCAAATTCAGTAGCTTGATTTCGTTTAAACCAAGAGTAAAAACTCTCATCGTTATTAAATTCAATTTTGACTTTTGATTCATCAATAACTTTTTTAGGAATACCTTTATTAACAATTTCAACACTAAAAGAAATCAAGTTTGATTGATGTTGTATATTGAATATAGCTTTATCATTGTAGTAACTACTATCAAAAAGACTAAATTCTGAATTATCATTAAATATTATTTTGTATCCCATTTTCTAATTACCGCCAACGTGTTTGTATATAGTTTGTTGCGTGGTTTAAGCAACTAATTTAGCAAATAAAAACCAAATAGAAAATCCGCGAGGATTTTGGTAAATAGGCTAGAACTAGCAATAAATTATATACGGTGTTAGCACCAGTTATTATTCCCAAATTCCTTCGAGTTTCATATTCAGACCATTCTCTCTGACTTTACGACTTCCAATATCTGTAGTTGCTCTAATTCCTCTTCCGTATTCTTTAGTAGCTGGATTATAATCTACAACTTCATCTCCTTTATCAGTTTTTACGAAATAATTTATTTCATCCGCAAATTCTAAAAGTTTCGTTCGAGCAAATTCTCGCTTTTCTTTAGTAAGTGGCAATTCCTCTTTTTGTTTTGCAAAAAATCCAAACAAAGTATAGTAGTCAGCTTTTTTACTCCATCTTGTTCTGTTAATTTCTGGTAGGATTTTTAAAATTTCTCCATTAACTATGTCAAATGCTTCAGTTACTTCCTTTTTGTTTTCAAACTCTTCCTCATACAAAGCGTAGTATTTATCTAAATTATCCTTTTTGTTTTGAAATCCGTGCATATAAAAAATTGCTAATTCACTTATGTACTCTACATCTAACATTCTTCGGATATCATTTGCTGTGAAAACATCAATTTTACTCCAATAGTCTTTATCTGACAATGAATTCATAGTTTTGATAAATGGTCCCCAATATGTTGCTTGACGAAGTTCTTGTTTATTTAGTGAAACAACATTTTTATTTAATCTTTGAAAGATTTCTCGTAATTGTCCATCTGGAATATCTGGTAAAACTCGAATTACAAAATTATATTGAAAAAATGTCTTTTTTTGGTCAGCTGTTAAATCTTCGAAATACATATCTCCAAAATCTGGACTTTCTTTAGCATTAATGCAATATTTACCCTCAAGAAATTCTAAAACAGCTCTTGTTCTTTGTTGTCCATCAACAATGATATATTTTGCTTTTCCTTTTTCATCTACTGTTTCTTGCATATAGATTTCAGGAATTGGGTATTCATTTAATATTGTATCAATTAGATAACTTTTTTGTTTTGTAACCCAAACTGGATTTCGCTGAAAAGGTGGTTTCATATCTAATTCTCCACGGTCAAATGCACCTTTGAACCAAGCTACATTCCTGTTCGTTGTATTTAAAAAATTTTTCATATTATTCGTTCTCGTATAGTTGAGTTCTTAAGTTCGTTAAATTATTTATATGATATGCTCGTAGAGACTCATAATCTTTATAAATTCTAATGTTTATTGTCCTATTATTTATTGGGTCGACTTTTTCCATATCAAGTAAATGTAATGCCCATTCTTTTCCAAACGGAAGTATTTCTAATATTTTATCAGTAGCAATAGTTCCCCAATAAATTAATCTGTTTACGTGTTCTTTGAGGCTGTTTTGTTGAATGTTGTTTAAGTCAAAACGTTTAGTTCCTAAATTCCTCAAAGTTTTCCAAGCAACATCAAAATGAAAATCAGATATTATAGCTATGTCAATATCAGATTCTTCATTGAAGTCACGATAATTTTTATTTGGATTTAGACTGAAGCCACAACTTGAACTTCCAGTAAACACCATAGATTTACTATCAACTTTAAGTTTTTCAGCCAGTTGTTCTTTCCACTCAATGTACTTTATTCTATCATCATCAAATATAAAAGGTGTTCTATCTAACATCCATTTAGAGCAGATAAATGATACTGAATTGTCAATTAGGTCGTATTTAAAGTCGTCTCTCAATGTTTTTTTTTTCTAATTGGTGCTAACGCTTAATGTATAATTTCGTAGCGGGCAAACTCAAAAAAGAATGTTCCGCACAGCTCAAAGATAGCAAATGCGCGTGAAATTCCGTTAGGAATTTACGTCGCTATGAACTTATACATTTTGTTATGCTCTGGCTTTTTATGAAGCCTATACTTAGCAAACCTGCCTGGCAAAGCGATAATTTCTTACGAAACCCTTGCGTATTGCTTTTCTAACTCTCGCGATCGCTTTGTTACTATTGGAATAGACTTAACCAAAGCAAGTTCGCAACCGCGTACAGCGTCCGAATCGGGGAAAAGCTCCAACTTTTGAATCGGTAAAATCTTTGAAAAAATACTCAGGTCTTTGCAGTGTAGCCCGTCCGTTTAGAGTCTGTTTGCGTATTGCTTTTCACGTGCTGTTTCCATTTCTAATGCTTGGGCATAACGGTAAATATAACAAACGTTGTTGTCCCAAAGGGCAACTATGTTTTGTTATATAATGTTACAAGCTTTTTTTTAATTATTCCAATCACCAATTAAAATTTTTGAATACTCAAAATTAGTCGTAATTAGGTTTGGTGTACCAAATTCAACTGTGGACGGATTATATTTTAACAGGAATACATCGTTGGAATTATCAATTACCAATAAATCTGAATATTGATCTCCGGTGAAATCTCCAATGTAATAATCTTTGTATAAACTCCCATCGAAAACTTTAACAGGATTTGACTTTCCATTAATTGTTTGGCCGTAAAAAGTGACTCCATTAAATTTGTTGATAAAAATATCACCATCTAAATTAACCATTAGTAAATCGCTAATAGCGTCATTTGTCCAGTCAGCTACAATAAATTTAAAGTATGATTCATTTATTCCATTTGCAACAACTGGAAAACTTTCACCATTAATGGTCTGTCCGTAAAAAGTGCTTCCATTGAATTTAAGTGCACGCAATTCTCCTTGAGTATTTCTGACTATCAAATCAGAAGTTCCATTTCCTGTCCAATCACCAACTAAATAGTCAGAATAATTGGTCTGAGAAAAACCGTGAGCAACGACTGGAAAACTTTCACCATTAATGGTCTGTCCGTAAAAAGTGCTTCCATTGAATTTAAGTGCACGCAATTCTCCTTGAGTATTTCTGACTATCAAATCAGAAGTTCCATTTCCTGTCCAATCACCAACTAAATAGTCAGAATAATTGGTCTGAGAAAAACCGTGAGCAACGACTGGAAAACTTTCACCATTAATGGTCTGTCCGTAAAAAGTGCTTCCGTTGAATTTAAGTGCACGCAATTCTCCTTGAGTATTTCTGACTATCAAATCAGAAGTTCCATTTCCTGTCCAATTAGCAACTAAATAGTCAGAATAATTGGTCTGAGAAAAACCATTTCCAACAAGAATTCCGTTTCCTTTTAGGTCATTTAGGGTGGGGTAATTAATTAAGTCTCCATTTTCTTTAAAAACTATTAAATTTTTGATTAGACCAGCAGACGGTTCATTATTTGCTGTATTTCCTTCTATAATAATATTTTTGAATTGATTATTGGAACAATTTGGAATTATTAATGAATTATCTCCAGATGATTGTTTCAAGTTATCAAATCCATTCCCATTTGGAAAAATATTATTTCTAACATATGAGCATTCCCTAGGAATTCCTCTTATGGAAATAATTTTATTATTGTTTGCGGCAAAACTTCTATTATTGTAAAAGACATTCTCTTCTATTACAAATGTTCCTGTGGATCCACCATTTTGTCCATTATTGCCTGATCCATGAGCATCAAAATGGTGAATGGAATTTAGATTGTTCAATAGGGTTTCCTTTTCGCTATAGTTTCTTATTATAGGATCATTATTGTATTCTTGCAAAACAGTATTGCCTCGAGCAATGTAATGTGAATTTTCTGTTATATTGGAAGAAGCTATAGCATGTCTATTATATAAAAAACGATTGTTTAATGCCTGTACAGTACTTCCATCTCCTACACTTATTCCATACCCTAAGCCACCTGTTCTACAACCCTCGGTATCACAAGTACCAAAATTATGGTGAATATAATTATTTTCTACAAAAACATTTTTTGCGTTAAAAATATCTATCGCCGCTCTGTTATTACCAGAAATATCACAATTCTTGATAGTAATATTATTTATAATTTCGTTGGAGTCACCAAATATTTTAACACCTATTTGAAGGGGGTAGTTGTGTTCTGTAGTATTTTTAAAAACTATACCATTAAGTGTTATATTACTTTCCGTAATTAAAGCAAAAATTATGTTGTAAGCACCTTGTTGACTTTTAAAAACAGCGCCGTTACCTTTAATTTCGACATTTGATGGAACTTTAAAAAAGTACCATTCAGATGGAGGTCTATCATTTTTGTTAAACTCTATTACAACATCACTTTCAATGCATATAGTTTTTATTGAAGTATCGCCATTTTCTCTTAAATTTTGTATGCTGTTTATGGCTGCATAAAAACTATTCTTACTGTCATTCGAAGTTATAAGGTAATCTGCAGAAGAACAACTGTTACTAGAATCTGTTGAATTTTTTGAATAATTTTCTTCACTCACTATCAATTCTTCTTTCGAACAGCTCATCAATAGAAATGTTGTTAAAAATGTTAATTTTATAAATTTCATAATTTTTATTTGCAAGTATTTTTTTGATTAAATTGCTTGTAACGCTTAATGTATAATTTGTAGCGGGCAAACTCGAAAAAGAATGTTCCGCACAGCTCAAAGATAGCAAATGCGCGTGAAATTCCGTTAGGAATTTCAGCCGCTGTGAACTTATACATTTTGTTATGCTCTGGCTTTTATGAAGCCTGTATTTTGCAAACTTGCTTAACAAAGCGATAATTTCTTACGAAACCTTTGCGTATTGCTTTTCTAACTATTGCGATCGCTTTGTTACTATTGGAATAGACTTAACCAAAGCAAGTTCGCAACCGCGTACAACGTCCGTAACGGGGAAAAGTTCCAACTTTTGAATCGGTAAAAATCTTTGAAAAATACTCAGGTCTTTGCAGTGTAGCCCGTCCGTTAAACGTATTGCTTGCGTTCTGCTTTTCAGGTGCTGTTTTCACTTCTGATGCTTGGGCATAACGGTTTGGCTATGAACAGTTGCGTGTGTTAGCACGGACTTTTGCAAGTACAAGATAAGCTGAAAATTCCGCAGGAATTTTCAGGATAAGCCTCTAATAGCAATTGTTTATAGCCAATGTTGTGCGCTGGCTTTATTCGTTTATTAATTCCAATGTTTCTTTTACAAATTCAGTTTTTCCCAAGACATATGCTCCTCGGTCGTTTTTAAATTTTAAAGCCAGTTCCAGTTTCAAACTTTCGTATTCCTTGGCTCTTTTTTCGTTCGAGTTTAGGTAATCGCGGAAATCAATTTGTTTCCACATTACATTATCTTTTGGACACATATGGATTTGGAAAATCTGCTCTTTGGTTCCGTCAACATTATATCCTTTTCCGAAAGACGAATAAGCCTCAATATTTTCTCTTGCTGGTACTACAAAATGTGAATATCCCAACTCTGTAAATTGAGCAATTAAATTCTCATCAAATAATTTCTCTTTCGGGATTTCAATCATTAAGTCGATATATGGTTTCGATTTTATAGTTGGAATGGATGAACTCCCAAAGTGTTCGATTCGCAGTATTGTTTCGTTTCCAACCTTGTCAACGATACGATTTTTTTCTTCCTCGTAAATTCTATTCCATTCTGGATTATGGTCGACCAATTCAATTGGATATAGTGTATTCCATTCGTCTTTGGTCAAGTCATTTAGCGTTTTTTTCATTCTATAGTTTTGGTTTGGTCAGCTTGCGCCCAACGTTGTTGTATAAGCTTTGTTGCGTTGTTTAAGCAATGAATTTACTAAATAAAACACGAACGGCGAAATTCCGAAGGAATTTCCTAAGTGAGCCAAAACTAGCAATAAAGTTTATACGGTGTTGTAAAACGTTTTTTATTTATTCAATTTGGATTAGTTGCTTTTCAACAGGTTTTGAATTTCCGTACTCTTCATTAAATTCCTTAACCATATTTTCGTAATTGTCAATTAGGTCAACTTGAATTTTATTTTCATTTTTTCCTGCGTCTGAAACTGCTCCGACAACACCAGTATTCGCAACATCATTTTTGTTGATATTCCAGTTAAAAGTCAAATCTCCGATATAATATATTTTGTTGGGTTCTAAATCTACAGATAAATAATTGTCAGGAATATTTTTTCGATATTCATTGTATTGAAGTAGAGATATAAAATGTTTTCCTTTTGGTAATTTCATAAATACATATCCATCTTTTTCAACCCAAACAGCGTTTTTCCCCCATAATCTTTCATCCCAAAGAAAATTCCATTTTGTATTTATATTTTCTCCATTATTTTTTATGAACGTACGAGCAATTATGATAGCTTCATCATTCTCGATTTCCGTAGTTTTCAGTTGTCCACTTGCGCAACCAATTAGCAATCCTAAAAAAGGAATTATTAAATATTTTAATCTTGTTTTCATTTTTTTTCAAATGTTTTACAACGCTTAATGTATAGTTTCGTAGCGGGCAATCTCTAAAAAGAATGTTCCGCACAGCTCAAAGATAGCAAATGCGCGTGAAATTCCGTTAGGAATTTCAGCCGCTATTAATCTATACATTTTGTTATGCTCTGGCTTTTATGAAGCCTGTATTTTGCAAACTTGCTTAGCAACGCGATAATTTCTTACGAAACCCTTGCGTATTGCTTTTCTAACTCTCGCGATCGCTTTGTTACTATTGGAATAGGCTTAACCAACGCAAGTTCGCTACCGTGTACAGCGTCCGAATCTGGGAAAAGCTCCAACTTTTGAATCGGTAAAAATCTTTGAAAAAATACTTAGGTCTTTGCACTGTAGCCCGTCCGTTAAACGTATTGCTTACGTTCTGCTTTTCAGGTGCTGTTTCCACTTCTAATGCTTGGGCATAACGTTTCTTGTATGTTGCGTTTGTCTGCCGAAGGCGGCATATGCAATATACAAATTGTTGTAGCCAGTTTTTTATTTATTGAGCATTTTATAAAGGTTTTTCCAATCAATATGAGGTCCAATAAGTTCAAATTTGGATTTGTCAATATATCGGTTTTTAAATTTGGTCATTTGTTGAACCTTATTTATTTCATTCAACGTTTCTTCAAATATCTTTTGATTTGAATCTTGATTGTTAAATGGTATTTTAAAAGCGCAATCGTAAAATTTAATTTTTGATCTACTATTTTTTACAATTCGTTTTGCTTTTTTAAGAAAAATCTCTCCTATTATAGTATTGTGATTTAAGTGTAGGGTTATCCAACCAATTATTTCGTTAAATTTCCAGTTATATTCACTTAAGTCTTTAATATCAGACCAAACTTGATCATACATTGATTTACCTTTTCCAGGATTCCATTTCTCCATATCCTCTTTTGAATATGGAATCTCTTTAGTAATATAACTGCTTAATTCGACCTCAAACTTTTCATTAGTAAGTCTATAAATAGGTATTTCGAAAAATCCATTAAAACTCGTAAGTCCATAAGTTTCTTCGATAATCATTATTAGTTTTTTAGACTGTCTATTATTCGTTTGTCATTTTCTATTTCTTTTTCAAAATATTCTTTTTGCAATTTTAAACTATCAAGTTTCGCGTCCAGTTCCGAATTCAATTTGTTAAACTTTTCCTGAACTCCAACAGACATATAATGAGAATGTATTATAACCTTAATTTCTTTCTCTCCGTATTTTTCATTTGCTTTGTCATAGGGAAGAGTCAGTATTTCAAGGAAGTCAGTTGCATTTTTATCTCCTTGTTTAGCTTTTTTTGAAATCAGGGTATTTAATTCTGAGTTCTCATTAAAATACTTCTGCATTTTAATAAAATCCGATTCAGAATATTTTATCGAATCAATTTTTTGATAAATCTGCTCCAATTTCAGACTGTCAGTTTTTTGAGCAAACAAAATTCCACTTATCAATAAAATAAAAGTTAATATTATATTCCTCATTTTCGTTTTCGTAATTGGCTACAACGTGTTTGTGTATGGTTAGTTGCGTGGTTAAGCAACTAAGTTAACAAACATTTACGAACCCGAGAAAATTCCGCAGGAATTTTCGCAAGTAAGAACTTAAAAAAGCAATTAATTATACATGGTGTTGCCAGTAGTTTTTATTTTTTAAATATCATTTTCAAATCCGCAAATAGATAAAATCCAACAAACCCAAAAGTTCCCAATGCTAAAATGTATTGTCCATTCGGAATTATTAGAAAAATGTTAAGTCCGATTAAAAACAGACAAAACGGATACGTAAATAATCTGATTAATATATTTTTCAGTGACCATTCCTTTTCTGGTTTCTTTTCCTCAACTTCTATGTCTAAAAACTCAAATATTTCGTCAAGTTGATTTTGCTTTTCGGATTGATAAAGTTTTCTGAAAACGATAATAAAAATTAGCAAGAAAACCGAAACGATTAGAATTGCCAACCAATTTTCCAAAAAGTCAAAATCGGTTGAGAAATTGGTAAAAACAAAGTAGATAATTCCGATTGAAAATAATCCAACGATTGTTTTTCCTATTGGATTTAATTTGTGCGTTATGTTTGTCAGATGATTATTAGCGTTTAATTCAAACGTGAAAATCGGATAGAAAGTCATATTCCACATATTCTGTTTCCAAACTTTTATTTCATTCCGACCAATTTCTCCTTTTGCTCTAAAATCACGAGAAAAAACATTCCATAAATGATTAAGAAAAGTGTTTTCTTTTCTCAATTCAATTAGTTTTTCTATGTCTTTTTTTGTGATTTCCAATGTTTTTCTCAAATTACTGGCAACGTTAAATGTAAACGTCTGTGCGTGTAAAAAGTCAGTGACTTTCGATAGGGCGCAAGGCGTTACACTTTTTAGTTTTTTAAATTTGATTGTAAAATAATAAAATTTGTGACGTCGACCTCACAAACACAAAACTCCCTTAGACCAAAGTCCTTAAAAGCATTGCGTTTACATAGTGTTAGTATTAGTTTATCTCCACGATTTCAATTCATATTTAGAATAGTTTTTATCCATATCATCAAATCTAAGTTTTAAACTATCAATTCCGTTTGACAGGTAATTTTTTACTTCGTCATTTGTCAAATAGTGAATTACGTCAACTCCTCCATGTTTGGGTTTATATGTATGAACTTTATATGAAGAAGAATTCTCATCTTTATATAAATCAAAGACATAATTTTTGGACTCAATCTTTATCCAATTGGAATTTAGCATTTCTCTTTTTAATTCTCGATTTGATAGATTAATTCTCAGATATTTTAAAGCTCTATAAGCAACATAAATCAATATTGACAATTGAATCAAAATGATTATAAGCTTGTAGATGTTTATTTTAGGTCTATAATTATAATCAGCAATTATTTTAATAATATTAGGTATAAAATAAGCTGTTATAATTACTATTGAGATTAATATAAATAGGCTAGTCAATAATAACTTTAATCGTCTCATTTTTTCAATTAATACTAACGTTTTATGTATGGTGCGTTTGCATCCCGCAGGGTGCATATGCAATATACATGTTGTTATATGCTTTATTTTCTTTTTTCTCTTAACATTCTGAATTTTTCAAGTCTTGGGTCGGTAAGTTTATATCTTTCCGAGAGTTCGATTGGGATTTGTTTGTAATGGTCTTCTGGCATTCTTCTTTTATCTAAGTCAACAATTCCAATTTTTGAAGACTCAATTCTCCTTCGATACTTTTCAATTAAACTTTCCTGAGTTTGGTCTATTATTAGTCTGCTGTGTGTTGAATAATTAGGAGTTCTATTACAAAGTTCTAAGATGTCTAGTTGCTTAAATTTCAATTCTTCATTTGCAAAAACGTGGAGTTCGGCAAGGTTTTTCATTAGGTTTAAGTCAAAATCAATTTCTTTCAGATTGTTATATGACAAATTTAGCTTCGTTAACTCCACAAGAGAATTCAATTCCGCTGGTAGAATTTTCAATGCGTTATCAAACAGGGAAAGTATTTTCAATTTTGTCAACTTGCCAATGGTTGTAGAAACCTTCTTAATTTCATTAAATCCAAGCTCTAAATACTCAAGTTTAGTTAATCGACTTAAATCGAAATCAAGGTTTTGTATTTGGTTGTTGAAAAAGTTTAAATGTGTTAGTTTTTCCAAATACCCTACCTCTTTAGGTAAATTTACAATGCTGTTACCATGACCAAATAAGTGTTCAAGATTTAACAAATCACCTATTGATTCAGGTAATTCGGTCAAGTCATTCTTAGAAATGTGTAAACGTTTTAAGTTTCTGCAACTACCAATATTATTTGGTAGGAATTTCAAATTATTCTTGTCAATGTTTAGTATTTCAAGATTTTCAAGTTCAAAAATCTCGGTTGGTAGCTCTTTGATATTGTTCCCGTCCAAATAAAGAACTTTGAGTTTTTTAAGTCTTGAAATTTCACTTGGAATACTCTGTATGTTATTATCTCTCAAATTGAGATTTGTCAAATGTTCCAACTCAAAAACTTCACTCGGTATATTGGTTAAATCTTCCTTTGTTAGACTTAGTAAAGCCAATTTTTCAGAATTCGCCCGTTCTATTTTAGAAATTATCTGGTTCATTTGCTCTTATTGCATATAACGCTTAATGTATAGTTTCGTAGCGGGCAAACTCGAAAAAGAATGTTCCGCACAGCTCAAAGATAGCAAATGCGCGTGAAATTCCGTTAGGAATTTCAGCCGCTATGAACTTATACATTTTGTTATGCTCTGGCTTTTATGAAGCCTGTATTTTGTAAACTTGCTTAGCAAAGCGATAATTTCTTACGAAACCCTTGCGTATTGCTTTTCTAACTCTCGCGATCGCTTTGATACTATGGGAATAGGCTTAACCAACGCAAGTTCGCAACCGCGTACAGCGTCCGAATCGAGGAAAAGCTCCAACTTTTGAATCGGTAAAAATCTTTGAAAACATACTCAGGTCTTTGCAGTGTAGCCCGTCCGTTAAACGTATTACTTGCGTTCTGCTTTTGAGGTGCTGTTTTCACTTCTGATGCTTGGGCATAACGTCTCGTATAAGAAACGTAGGGCAAGTGATAAGCACTATCGTTTCGGTTTATTACTTAGCTAAATATAAATATTTTGCTTTTATCTTTTTACTTATAAACGCCAAATTTTATATTTAGCGGACTTTGTTAATAAGCACAGAACTTTCGGTTAAGCACAAAAGCCCTATGTTTTTTATACCTTGTTAGCAACTGGGCTTTCTTTCGGCTGGTTTAAGAGTTTAATGGCTGTGTAAAATATCCATAAAAAATAAAAGAAGAAAACAATTCTTTGACCAAATGCGGGAATGTTCGGAAAGATAAATGGCCAAACACCGAATACAATAGTTAAGTATGTGAAAATTAGAGTCGGTTTTTTTACACTACTCCAATAATTCGTTTTATTCATCAATTTAGGATAGGTAAAAGCTCCAATTAAAAAGAAGATATAACTTCCAAAACTACCAACTGTATGTAAAAGCATTGTTGTGGATTGTTTGTTGTCAAAATCACCAGGAAATACTCCTGATATTGTCATAAAAATACCACTAAATAAAATTCCGTAAAGCGACAATTTGCTTGATTTTGTTATAACTACATTTTTATAAAGTCCTAAAGAATAAATTGCGATTAAAATTCCAGAAAGAATATAACCGAAGAAGTTCCAAATCCATTTATTTGGCGCATCAATCGAACCAAGTTCACTAATGGCTTTTGTAAACATTGAATATTCTGGACGAATTGAGGACATAATCAAATATGTTATTAAAAATAGTATTGGCGCTGCAATTCCGATTATTCCGTAAGATTTGTTGGTCATTTTGATTTTTGAGTTCAAAGGTATGGATAATCACAATTCGTAAATTTGATTTATATCAAAAAGCATTACTTGATGATCTAACTCTACTCAATGTTTCTTGTGTCATACCCAAGTGAGATGCCAACATTCCAAGCGGTACTCTTGCTAATTTGTTTTTTGAAGTTTGTTCAAAAAAAATGTAGCGTTCTTTAGCAGAATTAAACTGAAGTGAGATAATACGTTCGGACTGCTCTAAAAAGTATTTTGAAATCAACATTCGTCCAAATCGTTCCATTTTTGGGAAATCCTTAAAGCAATCTTCGAGGTCATTTAAAGAAAATCTTATCACTTGCGTTTCTTCTAAAGTTTGGATATGGAAGTTGTCGGGAACGTTTTGAAGAAAGCTGTAAATTGATGTTATCCACTCATTTTCTGCCGCAAAATTATCTGTGATTTCCTTGTCATCTTTTAAATAATAAATTCTTGCCAGACCACTATTTATGAAATATGTGTATAAACAAGTCCTATTTGGTTTGTGAAGGAAATGATTTTTAGGAAAATTTTGAATTTCACAAATTGTTTCAAGTCGCTTTTTTAATTCGGTTGATACAGGAATGAAATTGGTAATATGATTTATTAAATTTTCTATAATGTTTGTTGGTTTTTCAGCCTTGTTGCTAACGTTTAATGTATAGTTTCGTAGCGGGCAAACTCGAAAAAGAATGTTCCGCACAGCTCAAAGATAGCAAATGTGCGTGAAATTCCGTTAGGAATTTCCGCCGCTATGAACTTATACATTTTGTTATGCTCTGGCTTTTATGAAGCCTGTATTTTGCAAACTTGCTTAGCAAAGCGATAATTTCTTACGAAACCCTTGCGTATTGCTTTTCTAACTCTCGCGATCGCTTTGTTACTATTGGAATAGGCTTAACCAACACAGGTTAGCTACCGCGTACAGCGTCCGTATCGGGGAAAAGTTCCAACTTTTGAATCGGTAAAAATCTTTTAAAAAATACTCAGGTCTTTGCAGTGTAGCCCGTCCGTTAAACGTATTGCTTGCGTTCTGCTTTTCAGGTGCTGTTTTCACTTCTGATGCTTGGGCATAACGCTTAATGTATAATTAGTAGCGGGCAAACTCAAAAAAGAATGTTCCGCACAGCTCAAAGATAGCGAATGCGCGTGAAATTCCGTTAGGAATTTCCGCCGCTATGAACTTATACATTTTGTTATGCTCTGGCTTTTATGAAGCCTGTATTTTGCAAACTTGCTTAGCAAAGCGATGATTGCTTTCGTACTTATTGAGTCATCTTGCTCTAACTCTCGCGATCGCTTTGCTGCCATTGGAATAGGTTTAACCAAAGTAAGTTCGCTACCGCGTACAGCGTCCGAATCGAGGAAAAGTTCCAACTTTTGAATCGGTAAAAATCTTTGAAAAAATACTCAGGTCTTTGCAGTGTAGCCCGTCCGTTAAACGTATTGCTTGAGTTCTGCTTTTCAGGTGCTGTTTTCACTTCTGATGCTTGGGCATAACGCCAAATATATGAATCGGAGCAAGGCAAGGATACCTGAACCAATTGATTTATCTGCGCATTTTTATTTCTTGTTAATTTATAAAAATCTAGCGCCATCGCAAAAAGGAAATGACCTTTTGATTTGACACTAAACTATTGCTCTGATTTCATATATAATGTTACCTGCTGGCTTTTATTCAATATTATATTCTTAGCCACCATTTGATTGTTTTCAATTTGTCCGATTCCAATTGAGTCAGATCTAGAGTTTCCAATTCAGTCAGTTTGATTTTGAGTAAATCGATTCCATAATTTTCTTTTAACCAAAACGGAAACTCTTCAACACTTTTATTCCAATTTCCAAGAGTTGATTTTAGAATTAGGTTTAAATCAATGTCAGTTTTCGGTTTTAGTTCGGTCAATATTTTTCCTGCATATTTTTGGTCAGTATATTGCGATTCTTGTCTGTCCGTATTTTCAAATATTTTGATTATTCCCATCACAATAATTTCATCCGAAACTTTGTTCAGTTTTTCAGTCAGCTGTCGAATTCTTAGATCTCCTATTTTATCAATTAAGTCAATTGAGGAATAGAATTCATTTTTAAGGTCATCTGATGTTTTTGGAATATTCATTTTTCTGCTTGCAGGTAACGTCTCTTGTATGGTGCGTTTGCCTGCCGAAGGCGGCATATGCAATATACAAATTGTTGTGTTTTCGTTATTTTATTATATTCTTATCCGACAATTCCTCAATAAAATCATAACATTCATCTTCATTTTTTCCATAAATACGAAAATAAAATTCTGGTCTATCCAACCAAACACCTTTAACAGCAATCAAACTATCTTTTCTCCACCAAGTAGAATATTCGTCCGAACATTCCTCAATAACATCAAAATTATCATTCATTAACCTTTCTAACCGATTAATATCTTTTATTTCGTGATAGTATGGATTGGAATCCCAATCAGAAATTTCATTTCTTAATGCATATTCCTCCACTAATTTATCAAAAGAAGAATGAAGGATATTTGGTAAATCATCATCGTCTAATGTGCAAAATTCACCTTTATGAGTCAGAAAAAAAGTGAATTGAGCGGTTTTATGGTCACCACAAACCTCTATATATCTATCTCCAGCTTTTTCAATTTCTAGTTTTAAGTTTTTTTTAATTTGAGTTTTAGAAAATAAAGAAGCAGAAAATGAATTCCCACAATCATTATCAATTGTCAATTCATATCCAGAATATTGTACTTGGAATTTCAAGAATTCATCTGTTGTCTCAATATTCTGACTAAAAAGATATTCCTTAGTTTCTTTTTCGTCTGAAACAAAATTAGAATCTCTTTTTAACGTCTGTAAATATTTTTGAGCACGTTCGGAGATATTCATATTATTTTTTAGGTTTTCCTAATGAAACACAACGTCCCTTGTATGTTGCGTTTGCTTCCCGAAGGAAGCATATGCAATATACAAATTGTTATAGCCTTTTTAAATTTCCATTAGAAGATCTATTGCTTTTTGTCTTATGTTTTTATAAAGCATAATGATGTTTTCCGCAAATAGATAAATATACAAGTCTCTTTTTCGTTCCATATCTAGAGCGGAGACAGTATCAGTTTTAAAAGTTAAATAAAAATCTGGGTTATTACCTATTCTCTCTAGAAGATTTTCAATTTCAATTATTGGATGCTGCAGAATTAATTTGAAATCAAAAAATTCTTTATGATTGTCAAAATCATTCTTCATTGATTGGGCTGTTGGTTTGATTATTGAATAAGGATTAATTTCCACCTTGTTCCAAGAGATATGAACCTTTTGTGTTCTATAACCATAACCGTCCGTTTTTCCCGAATTGATACCTTTGATTTGATCCTCACAAAACTCTTTTAATCGTTGTAAATTATGCTTTTTAGATATTTGTAGCAATTCTGATATTATAACAGAGAGTTTGTGTTCATTTTTTGTAAGCTCCGTTAAATATTTAGATATGTCGTCATTAATAGAATTTGGATTTTCTTCTTGAGGCAATCTTCTTAGCCAATCATTGATTCTAATTACGTCGTATGGGCTAGCTTCTGTGTTAGAGGTACCATTTCTATAGTAAACCTTTTCAGGATCCAGACCTTTTAAAGAACTTACTATTGGAATTATTGGCATTTCATATTTAGTGACTGGGAATTCAAGAACACCAAATAATTTTCCCTGATATTTAATGCTGTAATAAAGAAAAACAGGTCTTGGAGTTACTTTACTTTTTACTTTCTCTTGTAGTATTGCATCATCGACCTTTTTTGAAATTCCAACCAGATTTAGTTCACCGCTTTCGAGTTCTTTAACTCCAAAAATAATATAAGCGTTTTCCGTCCGTATTGTATTTGAAAAGGAAATTACATCCTTAACAAATTTAGAAGTTACTTGCTTATTATTATCGTTGCTGAAGTCATAAAAATCTTTTTTAAAGTCCAATGTTGTACTTTCACTTTTATTTAGGAGATTTTCAAAATCGGATTCTGTCAGCATATTTATTTGATTGGCTATAACGCTTAATGTATAATTTCGTAGCGGGCAAACTCGAAAAAGAATGTTCCGCACAGCTCAAAGATAGCAAATGTGCGTGAAATTCCGTTAGGAATTTCAGCCGCTATGAACTTATACATTTTGTTATGCTCTGGCTTTTATGAAGCCTGTATTTTGCAAACTTGCTTAGCAAAGCGATAATTTCTTACGAAACCCTTGCGTATTGCTTTTCTAACTCTCGCGATCGCTTTGTTACTATTGGAATAGGCTTAACCAACGTAAGTTCGCTACCGCGTACAGCGTCCGAATCGGGGAAAAGCTCCAACTTTTTAATCGGTAAAAATCTTTGAAAAAATACTCAGGTCTTTGCAGTGTAGCCCGTCCGTCAAACGTATTGCTTACGTTCTGCTTTTCAGGTGCTGTTTCCACTTCTGATGCTTGAGCATAACGGCTTGTGTATGAAACGTAGCGTGCAAAAAGACACTAAATTTTTGAGTTAACACAGAGCCGAATTTTTATATTTTGTTTTTAATTTATCACTTTTAAAAGCCAAATTAAAAATTTGGCGGTCTTAACAAATAAGATCCAAACTTTCGATTTAGTACTTATTAGCTATGTTTTATACACGTTGTTGGCGTGTCGTTTTTATTCTTTCAAGAAAGTCCTTTTTTGCAGCGATAATTACTGGACTTAAATTTTTGTGATATACTAACACAGAAACAATTCCTAGAGCATTTTTCAAATCAGAACTATCAAAAATTTGGTCATTTGCGTCTGGAGTTAACGATTTCATTTTGTATTGAAAAATATCTTCGTGTCCTGAAACATTCCAGTCATTTCCTTCTGAAACATAATTATAAAGATGTTGGGCAATTCCCATTAGTTTTTGGTCTTCTTCATCTCCTTCCGCAATTATTTCAATTCCATATTTATCTGGAATTGGATAACCATATTTTTCATAAAAAACACCTTTAAAGTTCTTAATATGTAATTCTCTAAAAACATTATAGTCAAATGATACGGCAACGACCTTCCCGTCAGAAAAATGAACCCTGTCCATCCAATTTCTTCTTCTCATTATTGATTTAACTGATTTTCTTGTCAGTTCTTGCTGTTCTTCATTATCCTCATTCATAATTCCAATTGCATCTCGAACTTCTTGGTCAATTTTTGAATATTGGTTATTACAAGTATGACAGGCAGGAACAGTTAATCGATTCTGCTTGTATTCGTTTGAGTATCCTGCAAATGTGTTTTGAGCTGGAATATGCTCTCTTGTCCGATTTTCATCATTCAATTCTATTCCACAATTGTAACAGTTATCCATAATGTTTGTATTAAATGCACGCCAACGTTTAATGTATAATTAGTAGCGGGCAAACTCGAAAAAGAATGTTCCGCATAGCTCAAAGATAGCAAATGCGCGTGAAATTCCGTGAGGAATTTCAGCCGCTATGAACTTATACATTTTGTTATGTTCTGGCTTTTATGAAGCCTGTATTTTGCAAACTTGCTTAGCAAAGCGATAATTTCTTACGAAACCCTTGCGTATTGCTTTTCTAACTCTCGCGATCGCTTTGTTACTATTGGAATAGGCTTAACCAACACAGGTTAGCTACCGCGTACAGCGTCCGAATCAGGGAAAAGCTCCAACTTTTCAATCGGTAAAAATCTTTGAAAAAATACTCAGGTCTTTGCAGTGTAGCCCGTCCGTTTAGAGTCTGTTTACGTATTGCTTTTCAGGTGCTGTTTTCACTTCTGATGCTTGGGCATAACGCTTAATGTATAATTTCGTAGCGGGCAAACTCGAAAAAGAATGTTCCGCACAGCTCAAAGATAGCAAATGTGCGTGAAATTCCGTTAGGAATTTCAGCCGCTATGAACTTATACATTTTGTTATGCTCTGGCTTTTATGAAGCCTGTATTTTGCAAACTTGCTTAGCAAAGCGATAATTTCTTACGAAACCCTTGCGTATTGCTTTTCTAACTCTCGCGATCGCTTTGTTACTATTGGAATAGGCTTAACCAACGTAAGTTCGCTACCGCGTACAGCGTCCGAATCGGGGAAAAGCTCCAACTTTTTAATCGGTAAAAATCTTTGAAAAAATACTCAGGTCTTTGCAGTGTAGCCCGTCCGTCAAACGTATTGCTTACGTTCTGCTTTTCAGGTGCTGTTTCCACTTCTGATGCTTGAGCATAACGTCTCCGTATATGAAAAGTAGCGCTGAAAATAAGCTGTTACTTTTCAGATGATACACAAGCCGAATTTTTAAATTTTACTATTTATCTTTTTTTATTGGAAATCGTCAAATTTAAAAATTTGGTGACTTTCCAAAAACACCCAAACCTTTGGGTTTGCAATGACTTGTGCTATTTTTTATATACAATGTTGGCAACTGGCTTTTCCTCAATCTAGCTTTTCTTCATATTTCTTTAATTCAGTCCAAATATCTGTAAATTGAGGCATTACATTTTCGTCAAAGTCAAAGTCTGTATTTGTGAGAACTATTTTTCCAATAAGTGTTTTGGGATTAAAGTACATTGCAGTTAGTGTTCCTGGGTCGCTACCATTATGACCTATTGAGATGGTAGAATCTCCCATAAAATCATTCGTGTGCTCAAAAAAGATACCTAAAGTTCCATCTCTCCGTTTTCCTATTTGTTCTTTTGAAAGTTGTTTTTTGAAAAGTTCATTATACCCTTCTTTAGTTAAAATAGTACCCTTTCCTGAATATCCATTTATTAGCTCTGATAGATATTTTGCTAAATCTGTACTCGAAGTTATAAAACCATTCTCTGGATAAGAGTTGGTAGAGTAATTAGTAGTAACTCTTTTATTATCAATATAATGTCTGCTGTCGTTTTTGCTAGTACTACTTTCAATAGACCATCTAGAATTTGTCATTTTTAAAGGAACAAGAATATGTCTGCGAGCAAATTGTTCATATGGTTCATTTGTAGCAATTTGAATAATTAAAGCACATAATGTAGATGCTGTATTTGAGTATTGAAATTTTTCTCCGGGTCTGTTCTTGGAAAAAATGTTCAAAGAATACCATTCTCCATTTTTATCAAGTAGTTTTTTTGTAAAATCAATAAGTGGTATTTTGCTTTCCGCTTTCTTAAAATAATCATATGGAAGAGCATTTTTCGAATTTCCTGTGCTGTCAATTATGTAAGAGTTTAGAAAAAATGCATCAATATCTCCAATAGTTGAAGTATGAGTCGCTAAATGTCGTATTGTAATCGCATTATCAGGATGATTTGGGTTAAAGACTTTAAATGGCAAGTATTTATTAATTGGGTCATCCAAATTAAGTTTTCCTAACTCCTGTGCTTTTAGCAGAGAAACAGCAATTAGTGTTTTTGAAATAGAAGCAATTTTTTGGTTTGTTTTGCTTGTGTATTTTACTTCTTTCTCTAAATCGGAATAACCAAACCCTTGGTTAAATATTGTCTCCTTTCCATTTACAACTGCGACTGAAAATCCGACAATAGATTTCTTTTCGTAAATATCTTTCAAACCCGAATTCAAAGAATCGTTAAGAATTGTATAATCTTTTGTTTTGGTTGATTTTGATTCTGTTTTTTGTTTACAAGAAATTGATATTGAAAGCAGAAATATAATTAATATTGATTTTTTCATTCAGTTGTCTTTTGTTTTGGTTAGTTCGTTTTTCAGCTTGTTGCCAACGCTAAATATATGAATCGGAGCAAGGCAAGCATACCTGAACCAATTGATTTATCTGCGCATTTTTATTTCTTTTTAAACTTATAAAAATTTAAGCGCCATTACAAAAGGGAATAATATTTCGATCTAGTACTAAACTTTGCTCTGATTTCATATATGATGTTATCAACTTTTCTTGTCAAATCTGATATTGTAAACCTAATGAAAACACTGAAGTGTTAACATTTTGGCGTTTAATTAGCCCGTAAGCATAGCGTATTCCGATTCTTAATTTTTCAGACAAATTATATCCCAAGTCTAGAATTGCACCTAATTCAATTTTTTTAGAATCTGGCTCAAGTTGGAAGAAATCACCTTCTATTACTATTTCAGTATCGTATTCTATTTTTCTTTTAATACTATAGCCTAACTGTGGACCAATTTGCATCTCTATTTTATTATTGAAATGAATATTAGCAGTTATAGGAAGTAAAATCATTGACTCATTTATCTTTCCTTCAATATTTGAAAGCGAAATAGGTGAATTTGGATCACCATTATTAAAAACTCTGTTTGGATCAATTGAAAAATCTCCTCCTTGTAAAGAGAACATTAATTCTGGTTGTATAGAGAGTTTTTCGGTAAGATTAATATTTACAAATCCTCCAATTAAGAACCCCACTTTTCCTTTATAATCAGTTGGAATTTCACTTTCCGCTTTTAATAAAGAAGAGTAGTTCATTCCTGCGATCATTCCGAAATTGATTTTTTGATCTTGTGAAAAGATTGAATTGAATGTAATTAATAATGCTCCAAGAGCTAAATAAAGTTTTTTCATTTATCACTTTTTGTATTGTTGATAACGCCAAATATATGAATCGGAGCAAGGCAAAAAAGCCTGAGCCAATCGATCTATCTGCGTATTTTTATTTCTTATTCAATTTATAAAAATCTAACGCCACTGCGAAAAGGAAATGACCTTTCGATTGACTAAACTTTGCTCTGATTTCATATATAATGTTATAAGCTTGTGTTTTTCCACTGGTTCATTTTTAATATAGTTGAATCTAAGCTTATTTCACGAGGTATTGGAAACTCAGGAATACCTTCTTGTAAGATTTCATTAGCTGCTGTTCCACATAAAGATAAGCCGTGTTTTTCGGCATATTTATAGATACTATCTAATTTTACTTTATTTTTATTTCGTTTTTTTTCCGTACCAATTGAATCGATAATATAAGAGAAATAGCTATCACTCTTATAGTCATATCTTAAACTGATAAGAGTTTCTAAGTTTTCATTTATTCTTTTTGAATATTCTACTGTTTCTGAAATTTTGGTTTCTGTTAACGGATCTACCAGTACCAATTTTTCTATAGATAAGTTATTATTAACAACTAGTTTGAATTCAGTACACTTTTCATATCTAGAATATTTTAGTGTATCATTAGGTTTAATTTCATTCCAAATGCCATCTTCCTCAGTTGCTATCCAATAAGTTATTTCACCTTTAATCCATTTACCATCATTGGGCGCAATTTCTTGGATAATTTCATTTTGCTCATCCTGACAAGAGAAGGCAATTGATGAAAAGATTAAAAAGTAAATTATGTTTTTCATTTAGTTATTTATGAACTTGCTTATAACGGTCTCGTATAAAAATAGTGCGTAGTTTGAGTGCGAGGATTTTCCGTAGGAAAATCAGAAGCAAGCAAACAGGCACTAACTTTTGATTTAGAAATAAACTTACGCATTATTTTTATACAATGTTGTACACAGTACTTTATTTCCATTTAGCTATTAATTCAGTCACACCGTTTTTAATTCCGTTATAGAATTCTCCACTTTTAAATTCAGGTATGATAGTTTTCTCAATTACTTCTTTGCAGATTTCGTCGGTTAAAATTAGTTCAGTTCCAAGTCCAGTTGCAATTCCGATTTGTCGACAAGGTTTACAGACTACTATTGCGAGTCCGTTATTTTTCTTTGCTGCTCCAACTCTCCAATCATTTCCTAAATCAGTTGCGTATTTTTGGATTTCAACATAGGGTTTAATGCTATCTACGGTTACAACTACAATTTGTCTCTTAGTCTTAACATAATAATCATAAAGAATGTTTGTTAATTCAGTCCGTTGTGATTTCGTGAATATTTGTCCGTAATCGTTTATAATTCCGATAGGTTTTGGAAAAATATCCATTTCCATTTCCAAAGAACATAATGCTATAGTTTCTTTTGCTGAATCTTTGCAAGAAAGCAAATTTAAGGTCAAAAGTAGTATTAATATTTTTGCTACGATTTTCATTTCAGGTATTGTGTACAACGGTCTCGTATAACCGTCAGTTACGGATAAATTTAGCGTTTATTTTCTGATTAAACACAGGATTTAGCAATTACAGAGTGGATTTGGACGTAGTTGCATCCCCCGTAATTGCGGTTATATATTGTTGTACCTCGTTATTTTATTCGATTATATTTTTTCATTATCTCAATCAGTTTATTGTGTGGTAACGCATAAACCTTATTTCCGTTAATTCCTTCCATTGTTTCAGCTGCTACCATAGCATTTATAATTGCTTCTTCAACAGCTTGAATTGTGGCATCAAAAATATCATTCATCCAGTCATTCGATACTGTTTGAACTGTAGTTTTACCTTCTCGAATATACGCTTCTTGGTTCGCAGTCGAAAAAGCAATAAATATGTCTCCTGAACCATTTGCTCCAATTCCACCTAATTTTCCAATTCCAATTGGTACACGTTGAGAAATTCTTTTAAGTTGATGCGGAAGTAGTGGTACATCAGTGGCAACGACTACAATAATAGAACCATCACCACTTTTTCTTCTTGATTTCGGTGGCGCTATGTATTTAGGATTCAAGGTGTCTTTCAATTCTTTTCCAACAGGAACTCCATCTATTTTGAGTCGTTTTTTATCGCCATAATTTGCTTGAACTAACACGCCAACTGTATAGGTTGTATCAGGAAATTTCAAAACTCGAGAAGAAGTTCCAATACCGCCTTTAAATCCAAAACTCATCATTCCAGTTCCGCCTCCAACATTGCCTTCTTCAACTTTTTCGGTAGTAGTATTTTCAATTGCTTCTAAAACATTTTTTTCCTGCACTTGAAATCCGTAAATATCATTTAAAAAACCGTCATAAGTTTCAGCAACAACTGGAAAAGCCCACCACCAATCTTCATTGCTCCAAGAAGTATCAACCATCCATTTTAAAGTTGCTTGTCTAACAGTTCCTACGCTAAATGTATTAGTCAGCATTATAGGTGTTTCTAAAAATCCAGATTCCGTAATCCAAGTAGTTCCAGTCATTTCTCCGTTTCCATTTAGACTATACCAGTTTGCATACAAGGGTTTTTTCTTTTTTCCACTTGGGAATATTGCAGTCACTCCAGTTCGAATAGGTCCTTTTCCTAATTCATTCTTTCCATTTCCTGAAATAATAGTAGAATGACCAACTGAAACACCTTTAACATCTGTTATAGCATTATATTTTCCAGTACTTCCTTCAAACTGAATTCCTAAATCTCTTGCTCTTGGTTTTTGTGCATAAATTGAGATTGAAAAAGTTAGGATTATTAGAATAATGTTTTTTTTCACAATTTTGGTTTTAATGAGGTACAACGGTCTTGTGTATGGCTCGTTGCGTGCAAATTAGCGATTATTTTTCGGTTGAGCCACAAGCCAGATTTTTAAATTTTACTATTTATTTTTTTGTTGGAAATCGTCAAATTTAAAATTTGGCGACTTTCCAAACAGGCACTAACTTTTGATTTAGAAATAAACTTACGCATTATTTTTAGCATCCATGAAAAAGCAGAAAGTCCAGTATCTTTAAAGTTCACTAAAAACAATTAAGATATGAAATCTGAACAAACTGCTCAACCAAAGTTATACATTGGCATTGATATCCACAAACGTAGTTGGAGAATTCATTGTGCTACCGATCTATTTTCTGGAAAGTCCTTTACAATGCCTCCAAATCCAGAGATACTTAAGGCGTATGTCTATAAACATTTTAAGAATTATGAGGTATCTACCGCTTATGAAGCAGGCTGTTGTGGGTACTATGCACATCGGAATTTTGAGCAGTATGGATGGCGCTCATTGGTTGTGAATCCCGCTGATATTCATCGCAAAGGAAAAGAGCGGTTTACCAAAACCGACAAAATCGATGCACAACGTATCGCAAGAGAACTAAAAGACGCACGATTGGAGAGTATCCATATCCCAACAATAGAGCGAGAGCAACTGCGAAGCCTTTTTAGAAGACGTAACGATCTAGTCAAAGATTTTAGACGCGTTAAGAGTTATATAAAAATGCAGTTGCTCTATTTTGGAGTAAGTATTCCCAAAGCCTATGATAATGATCATTGGAGCCATAAGTTTAGAGATTGGGTGGATGCTGTAGTATTTGATCATCCTACAGCCCGGGAGACCCTCGATAGTAGAATGCGAAGCTTTAGATTTATAGATCAAGAACTAAGAAGTGTCTCTACAAAACTACGAGCATATTGTCGTAAACATTTTAAGAAAGATTATTATCTATTACGTAGCATTCCTGGTATTGGTGGTATTGTAGCCTGTGGTATTATTTGTGAGCTAGGTGATTTACGTCGATTTCATAGCATAAAACATCTAGCAGGTTATGTGGGGCTAGCGCCAGGGATTCATCAAAGTGGAGATAATCTAAAACACACTGGTATAACCATGCGAGCACACAGACTTATGCGCAGCTATTTTATAGAGGCCTCATGGCAAGCCATACGCACTGATCCAGTCATGCAAGCCTATTATAGAAAACATATAGGAAAGAACGTAAAGAGTATAATCATAAAAGTAGCACGTAAATTATTAAGTAGAACCTTAGCGGTTATAAAGAACGAAATACCATACACTATAGGGGTTATAGAATAATATAAACATATAACAAAGCTCATACAGAAGTAGCAAAACCTGAAGCACAAAACAACGTAGGTGAACCAGAGAATTAGGTATCACACATTTATAGCAAGTGACCAGGTTTATTATAACGTATAATCATACAGATGCTGGTGACCATCATATCAAACAATGGATCACATATAGGATGCCGAGCAAGTTATTTAAAAGCTATTGAAATATTGATAATCCTACCGGAATTATCAACATTCTAACAGCTAATCATTAACAATATGAAATAATTAAAAAAATAAATATTAATTTTAAGGAACTAGGCGAGTGCTTTTCATAGGATACTATGTTGTGTGCAGTTTTTTCTTTTTATCTAATTTACATTCCAATTGTACACTCGTATATTTTCAAATGTATTTTTTCTTTTTAAAATCAAATTAATATCATTCGTCAATTGGTAGCCAATCCCGTCACTATGATACAAGAAGGTCTTTCCTTTCGTAATATTATTTATTTCGGTTGCTAAGTCAGTCAATGCATTATTAATATCCTCTTCTTTATAACAGGATATATGAGTATGAATATCAGTTTTTCCACTTGGGTCTTCCAATCCGATTGTGATTTCAGAATTATATGTAGCAATCCAAATGGAAAATTCGTTTGTCGGATTTCTTAAGTCGCAACCAAAAGAATTATCGTCTTTGTAATTGATAGTTTTGGTGAATTCTGGGAATTTCTCAACCAAAAATGATTTAATTAATTCAGAAAAACGTTTTTGATTCATCTTTTTTGGGTTTGCTTGGTAATTGCACACAACGGTTTTGTATAAGATTAGTTGCGTGTTTTAAGCACTAAAGTTAGCAAATAAATCACAGATAGAAAGTCCGTGAGGACTTTCGTAAGTAGGCTAGAACTAGCAATTAATTTTATACGTTGTTACCCACAGTGTTTTTTAGATTTCGTTCAATTCTTTTCTCATTAATTTAATAATATCATCCTTAATTCCTTGAATAACTAATCCAGAAACTTCTATTTCTCGTTGGTTTCTTTTCATTCCTTCTTGGTCATTAATCATCATTTGGCGTGGTAAGTCCGACATCATTTTGTTCGACTTTTCCATATTTTTATCATAAGCCAATTCCATTAAATTTAGTTTATTCAAAATCTCGTCACTTGCAATTAATTTAATCGTATTAGTTTCTTGTTTAATTTTGATTAAATCTTCGTTTGCTTCAAATGCTAATTTTTGCATTTTTTTAGACATTACAGTTACGGCTTTTGTTTCATTCCGTTTGTTGTTTTGGCTCGCAGCATTCAGGTAGTTTTTATTAAACTCGTCCAAAATTGGCATTAGTTTTTCTTGTGTAGACTTATTTGCTTCTCTGGTGAACTTATCTATTAATTTGAAAAAATTAACATATTGTTCTTTTTTACTTTCGTATTGATATTTTCGTTTTTCAATATCTAGTTGATGATTTTTCTTTATTGATTCAGTTTCTTCAACTAATTCTTTATTTCTTAGTTTTAGAGCTGCGATTTTTCCGCTTTCTTGAAAAAAACTACGTAAGTATAAAATCAGAAGAGTTATAAATCCACCAACAATGTAAATAAGATATGGTTCTAAAAATTTTAAATCAATATTCATAGGTTGGTTTACATTGTGGGTAACGTTTAATATATGTGTCGTAGCAGAGCAAAATGTTACCCTCTTTTCGACAAAAACTGCACATTGGTTGCTAACTTTTCCATTTTGCAAGCATTGCGCCTTACCAAATATACAAGAACCTTTCGATTGATCACCTAACTGCTATGATCACATATATGTTGTTGTGTACTGGCTATTTTATTTTTTCAATTTTGGGTTCCGATTCCGCTGCTACATTCAGTAAGTGATTTTCACTCAGAAAAGCATAATGTTTAAATTCTCCAGGATAATCCTTAGTGGCAAAAGTATCCTCTTTTATATAATTCAGGAAATTTGATTCAGTGTAAATCCTCGGGTTATATCCAGTGAAATTATCACTTAATTTATCCGCATAACTTTCATCTAAAACAGCGTATCCGATATAACTATCAAATGTGATTTTATAACGATTGTTATAATCCTCTAAAATTCGTCGCGCCGGTCCGAGGTTTTTATCCCCAATTAACACGTCTTCTTCATTTTCAGAAACCACTCCGCAAATGAGTTCAAATTCAAGCGAATTATCCTCAGGTTCATTTATTTTGGTTATAAAGTAATATTTAGCGATTTCTATTTCGTTCATAATTTTCCCGCTTGTACACAACGTTTAATGTATAGTTTGGTAGCGGGCAAACTCGAAAAAGAATGTTCCGCACAGCTCAAAGATAGCAAATGCGCGTGAAATTCCGTTAGGAATTTCAGCCGCTATTAATCTATACATTTTGTTATGCTCTGGCTTTTATGAAGCCTGTATTTTGCAAACTTGCTTAGCAAAGCGATAATTTCTTACGAAATCCTTGCGTATTGCTTTTCTAACTCTCGCGATCGCTTTGTTACTATTGGAATAGGTTTAACCAAAGTAAGTTCGCTACCGCGTACAGCGTCCGAATCGGGAAAAGCTACAACTTTTCAATCGGCAAAAATCTTTGAAAAAATACTCAGGTCTTTGCAGTGTAGCCCGTCCGTTTAGAGTCTGTTTGCGTTCTGCTTTTCACGTGCTGTTTCCACTTCTAATGCTTGGGCATAACGGTCTCGTATAACCGTCAGTTACGGTTTAAAGTTAATGATTTTCGGTTAGGAACTGACATTAGCAATTCCGAGTGGATTCGGACGTAGTCGAATCCGCCGTAATTGCGGTTATACATTGTTGCCCATAGTTATTTTTTCGATTGCATTTCACGAATTGCTTTTTTCCGCTCTCGCTTTATTTTCCGCAATTCTTTTTTTGATTTATAATTCAGCATTGGTGTCCAATCAATTCGGTCATCGCTTGCCATCCACTCGTTATATTTTTCTTGGAATTCAGCCATTCCTTGAGCTACAATTGCAGGAAGATAATACTCAACTAAATTCGGATTGTTCTCGCAGAAGGTCAAAATACAGTTTTGCATTCCAGTTAGCGTAAAGTATGGCATTCCCTCAATTCGGTCAGCTAATATTATTGCAAGTTCCCCTTTTTTTAAAATTCGGTCGTGACATTCCGACTTTATATCAGTCAGAGTTTGGTCGGTAAAAAATTCCGCAATAGTTGGTAAAATCCGCCAGCCATATTCAATCAGTTTTTCGGCTTGTTCGGTTTTCGTTATTTCTTTCGAGTTCTTAATTTTTGAAATTCCATCCAGCAGATTTTCAATTTCAGATTTTGACTGTGAAAAACCAAAACTTGAAATTAAAACTGCAACTGTTAATGTCAGACGGATTTTTTTCATAATTATGGGCAACGCTTAATGTATAGTTTCGTAGCGGGCAAACTCGAAAAAGAATGTTCCGCACAGCTCAAAGATAGCAAATGCGCGTGAAATTCCGTTAGGAATTTCCGCCGCTATGAACTTATACATTTTGTTATGCTCTGGCTTTTACGAAGCCTGTATTTTGCAAACTTGCTTAGCAAAGCGATAATTTCTTACGAAACCCTTACGTATTGCTTTTCTAACTCTCGCGATCGCTTTGATACTATGGGAATAGGCTTAACCAACGTAAGTTCGCAACCGCGTACAGCGTCCGAATCGGGTAAAAGCTCCAACTTTTGAATCGGTAAAAACCTTTGAAAAATACTCAGGTCTTTGCAGTGTAGCCCGTCCGTCAAACGTATTGCTTGCGTTCTGCTTTTCAGCTGCTGTTTTCACTTATGATGCTTGGGCATAACGTTAAATGTAAACGTCTGTGCGTGTAAAAAGTCAGTGACTTTCGATAGGGCGCAAGGCGTTACACTTTTTAGTTTTTTAAATTTGATTGTAAAATAATAAAATTTGTGACGTCGACCTCACAAACACAAAACTCCCTTAGACCAAAGTCCTTAAAAGCATTGCGTTTACATAGTGTTAGTATTAGTTTATCTCCACGATTTCAATTCATATTTAGAATAGTTTTTATCCATATCATCAAATCTAAGTTTTAAACTATCAATTCCGTTTGACAGGTAATTTTTTACTTCGTCATTTGTCAAATAGTGGATTACGTCAACTCCTCCATGTTTGGGTTTATATGTATGAACTTTATATGAAGAAGAATTCTCATCTTTATATAAATCAAAGACATAATTTTTGGACTCAATCTTTATCCAATTGGAATTTAGCATTTCTCTTTTTAATTCTCGATTTGATAGATTAATTCTCAGATATTTTAAAGCTCTATAAGCAACATAAATCAATATTGACAATTGAATCAAAATGATTATAAGCTTGTAGATGTTTATTTTAGGTCTATAATTATAATCAGCAATTATTTTAATAATATTAGGTATAAAATAAGCTGTTATAATTACTATTGAGATTAATATAAATAGGCTAGTCAATAATAACTTTAATCGTCTCATTTTTTCAATTAATACTAACGGTCTCGTATAACCGTCAGTTACGGGTTAATATGCGTTAATTTTTGGTATAGCACAGGCTTTAGCAATTCTGAGTGGATTCGGACGCAGTCGAATCCGCCGTAATTGCGGTTATACATTGTTGTGCAACGTTATTCTTTCCATATTAAATTTTCTGCAACGCTTTCTGTTCCATATTCCAAATTGAAAGTATCAAGTCTTTTTGATATTTCTTCTAATTCAGTGCAAACATTGTTTATAGCAAAAATCAAAGATTCCTGATTTACTTTTATCACTCTTTTGGTTTCAGGATAAAAGTCTTCGTAAGTTGAATCACATTCAATGACAACTTCGTTTCCGACTTTTTTAAATTTCGGTGATGGATGGCATTCTGGTAAATAAAATGGTTCAAAATTCACATTCAGTATTTTTTTCCAATCATTTATTTCGCTTAACAATCCGCAACATTGTGGAAACAGAACAAACTCGTCATTTATTTTCAATCCATATCCGCCAAAAAAAGTACAGGATTCAGTTATTGGTAAATCTGAAACATGTAATTCGATTGCTTTTTTCAAATCAGCATCGCTAATCTCTGATAGCTTGTAGTGATGCTCATTAAATGGTTTAAGATTTTTAACATCTGAATAATTCCGTTCAATTAGAAGTCGATTTTTCTCATCAATATCCGTTATCTCATTTAAGTCTGGAAACTTAAAAGTTGGTAGTTCAATTAATGGGACTAATTCGATTTTCACGGTTTTCTCTAATGTTGCACAACAATGTTATAATAGCAATTGCTATTATATTCCATGTATTTATTACAAATCTAGTGGATTTTTAATTGATTTGAAATTGTTTACCGCCACTTGAGTATAAATTTCTGTTGTTTTTGTACTACTATGTCCAAGCAGTGTTTGAATATATCTTAAGTCAGTACCATTTTCTAAAAGATGAGTAGCAAAACTATGCCGTAACATATGCGGAGTTACTCTCCTGTTTATCTTCGATTTTTCTGCTGCCTTAACTACTATTTCTTTTACACTACTTCCACTATATTTAGTTCCTTTTAATCCTTCAAACAAGTAGTCTTGTGGTTTCCACTCTTTGTAATATACTCTTAATTCTTTTAGCACAGTTTCTGATAACAATGAATATCGGTCTTTATTATTTTTTGCGTTTTTAATATGAATTAGCATCCTCTTACTATCTATATCCTGAATTTTCAATTCTAATAGTTCACTTCTTCGTAGTCCAGCAGAATATAACAGGCTTATAATACAACGATGTTTTATATTGTTAGTGTTGGCAATCATAGTGAGAATTTCTTCTTTTGATACTACTTGTGGAAGCTTTTGTTCTTTTCTAGGCCTTTCTATACTATAAAATCGATTGGGCATTCCCATCACTACTTCGTAATAAAACTTAATGCTATTGATTGTTTGATTAATATAAATATTAGATTTTTTTTGACAAATAAGTAATTGCAAATATGCTCTTATCTCCTGCTCTGATAATTCCACAATATCCTTATCGGGATACTGGTTTATGAACTTCTCAAATAACGAAATGTATATTTTACAGGTGTTTAGGGCATATCTTTTGAGTTCTAGTTTCAGAAGATACGCTTCTGGCACATATCTATATGAGTCTGCTTTAGCTCTATTACGATACCGGTTAACATCGACAGGCTCATTATCACGTATAACTTTCTCTTTAAAAAAAGAATTTCCGTTAATCCAAGCGACACCTCTAAATTTTTCAAAAATATGATTCAAGTTTTCTTTGGTATGAATTATATATACCATCGCAAACGTTCTGCTCCATTTAGGATTGGGGAGTTCTTTTATCAATGCCTGGATTACCTTATCAGGATGAAACTGTAGTCCAATCATCTTTTGGTCACCAATCAGCAAATGTTTTAAGGTGATATGTTTAGAGGGCCTTTGCATTTTGTAAAAATCACTAAAAAGAAACTATAAGAAATCCTAAACGTATATTTATACGTATATTAACCGTTTAAACCGCTGATTATGAAACCCTCTTGCTTACATTGCTCTACTGAACTTAAAGGTAGATCTGACAAAAAATTTTGTTCTCCTTACTGTCGATCTGCCTATCATTATGAAATGAATAAGCAAAAAGAAAGTAGTCTATTTAAAACCATCGATCGGCATCTAAAAACAAATAGAAAAATTTTAAAATCGTATAATAAAGCTGGACTCGCTACAGTAAAAAAAGAGAAACTACTGAATGCGGGATTTAACCCAAATTACTTTACTCATTATTGGAAAAACAGAAAGAAGCAAGTATATTTATTTTGTTATGAATATGGTTTTCTTGACCTAAAACATACATATGTTTTAATTACTTGGCAAACGTATATGAAGTAATTTCTTACGATAGCTTACACTAAAACTATATCTATTTAGATTAGGTCAACGGGATCACTACACGATCCCCGTGTTTACGCACATAGGTTGTAATAATTTTTGAAGTATGGTACGTATGGGTTTGTAGTTCAATCAGGCTCTCAAAATCTTCATGATTCGTTACCTGCATAGTTTGATCGATAAAACCATAACCGCGATACAATCCGTCTTTAACCAACACAAAACTTTGTTCTTCACAGGTTCTCCCCTTCTCCTTGATTACATAACTTGTTTTCTTATTCAGGCTGCACTCCATAGCTTTTTGTACCCGCAGATTGTATAGCTCTATAGCCTCTTCTTGACTGCAAACTCCTTTACAGGATTTGATTTTATAATGAGAGCAACGTGCGGTGCTTTGTTGCAAATTACAGTATCTAGGACATAACTCAAACTGTATACAAAGCTGTTCTAACGCAGCAATAGCATCGGCTCGTGAATAATAAAACTCAATAGAGCTATCTGCACTAT
Source organism: Aquimarina rhodophyticola (assembly GCF_042434915.1). Taxonomy (GTDB): domain Bacteria; phylum Bacteroidota; class Bacteroidia; order Flavobacteriales; family Flavobacteriaceae; genus Aquimarina. The sequence continues at coordinate 947,552 of NZ_CP170198.1, read as the reverse complement.
AGGATTGATCAATAGCCAACTGCATAATACCGCGTCGATTGACATAGCTGATAATGTGATAGGGTACTACAGGCTTTTTTTGAGCTGCATTAAATTCTGGATAATGCTTTCTTATAAGTTCGGCTTCCAGTAATAATGCGATTAATTCATTACCGGTCACCGTATAATCAATACTATGCGTTTTTTGACCTAATAAATACTCCTTATTCTTTTTGTCATAAAAATGACTCAGTACCCGTTGTTTAATATTTTTAGCTTTACCTGCATAGAGGATTTTCTCCTTTTGATCTTTAAAAAGATAGATTCCCGTGGATTCTGGTAGGGTATCTATTTGCTCAGCTTTCAAATGAGGAGGTATCGTGGCTTGTTTGGATCGGATATTCAAAAAACTATGAATGATCTCTAGGTTTGAATCCTCTTCGATAATCTTCTTAAATAAGATCACTGTTGCATCGGTATCACCCTCTGCTCTATGCCTATTTTTTAAGGGTATGTTGAGCGAAGTACATACATTACCTAGACTATATGAATATAAACCTGGAAAAATCTTTCGCGAAAGCCGAACAGTACATAATTTTTTTCTTACAAAATTATAGCCCAACGCCTTAAATTCATTGCGAATTACGGTATAATCAAATGTAACATTATGTGCTACGAATACTGCTCCTTCTGTAATTTCCAAAATGCGCTCTGCTATATCCTCAAAAAATGGAGCATCATGAACCAAATCATTATCTATACCGGTGAGGCCTGTTATATAATTGGGTATATCTTGATTGGGATTTACAAGCGTAGTATATTTGTCAATGATTTGCGTGCCCAATAATAGTACAATACAAATCTCGGTTATACGATTTCCGTTAATCCCTTTTCCACTGGTTTCTACATCAATTATAGCATAGCGCTGCTCCATAACGTAACTTTTTTAAGGCAGAGCAAAATTAAACTTAAATTTTGGAATTATTCCTATTTTTAGGATTTTTTCCTAATCTAAAATTAATCAAGTACGTATTTTTAAATTTTGGCTAAATGCTAGCGAGAACTATATTTTATTGTTACCAGTTAATTGTTGTGTAATTGCCCTTAGATCTGTACCCACATAATCTAATTGAGATGTCATATCATAATATTCTTTTTTATCACGGGTGATAAATGCGGTTTGTAATCCAGCCATTTGCGCTCCATATACATCCCAGTTATGTGCGGCTATTAACATAGCTTCTTTGGGCTGAATCCCATAAGTATCAAGTACATATTTGTACGTACTGGGATGGGGCTTAAATTTGTTCACCTTGGCTACACTTATTATCCTATCAAAAAACATAGAGAGTTTAGCAAAATCAAGTTGAGCCTCAACAGTTTTTTGCCCTCCGTTAGTTAAAGCTACTAATGTAAAACCTTCTTTTTGTAAGGATTTAAGAGAGGCTATAATCTCTGGGTGGGGAGATAATTTTGTGAAAATTGATAAAATATCATCAATCTGTCCATCGGTAAAGGGATTCTGTAATTTTTTGGACACAATTTTTAAGGTATCACTTCCCAGTATACCAAAATCCATATACCCTCCAGTAGTTGTTTCAACTAATGAACGATGTAGTAAAGCTGAAAACCATAGATCAAATGCTGTATCACATTGTAAGGCATCATTTATTTTAATTTTGATAGGTGTAAGGTCCAAAAGTGTCTCGTTGACATCAAAAATAAGTACTTTGGGTAGCTTTTTCATTCTGAAATTTTAATATACGAGAGTTTATGTGTACAATATGTTGTCAAATTATAGCTGCATCACAGCAAAACCAATTACTCATCCCTTACACCTTTTAGCAGTATCGTGTCTACTGATATAGTATCGGTGGTATGCAAAACCGAAACATCGCCTGTGGATTCGAGAATTACAGCCTTTACCTCTGACATTCTGATGACATTTGCTTCTCTTAACTTGGCAAGGACATCACTCTCAGACACATTCGATTTTTTAAGATTATCGTATAGGATTTCACCGTTTTTAGCCAAGAACAGTGGCGTATTGGTTGCTACTTTTTGTGCAGCTTTTGATTTTCTAATAATAAAAGAGAATAACACTTGAAAACATACCATTCCTGCCAATGCGATACTTCCCTTTACCAAAGATTGATTAGTATTCATTATTACCGAAGCTAGTATAGAACCAATAGCTATAGTTGATGCAAAATCAAAGCTTGTCATTTTGGCAAAAGTGCGTAAACCCGCTATTCTGGTAATCGCTATAATGGCGATGTAAATACCCAATACGCTCCCTAATAATGTTACTATGTTTAAATCTGAATTTAATATCCACTCCATAGGTTGTTTTTTGATAGCTATAAACTATTGATGTGCTTTTTTAAGTAAATCGTTGATAGATTTTACTGGATTAAAAAGAGAAGGTTTCATGGCTACAAAAGATGTATTCCAATGATACATACTTCCGTTCCATAATCCTGGTCTTTCCAGAATTGTAATAGGTTTGCCACCATAGGTTTTTTTACCAATCATACCATCTCCATCTTTACAGTACTCATTTAAATTAAATTTTTTGCCTTCATAATCTTTTACCCCGCAACAAATCTCTACTGGATTAAAGTGTGTGGCATTTTCAAAAAGCTGTTTCTGTGTTAAATCAGTTAAGTTTATTTCGGATTTTTCGACAATTTGCATTGTCATAGCACCCGTATGGTCTTGTATCCAAAAGGGACCTCCACCTGGTTGCCCAGTATTCTTAATTACTGCACAAACTCGAATAGGTCGGTTTAGTTTGTCGAATAAAAGTTTACAAAGCTCCTTCTTTTTCTTTTTTTCAAAATTGTGAGGTAGGGATCCTGGCAATTCTAATTTGATAAACTCTAAAACCTTCTTTATTTCTATAGTGCTACTAGTTCCTGTTTTTAACTTTGGTAAGATTTCAAATACAAAATTTTGAAGCGAAATTAATTTCCCAACCATCAATTTCCTAAATTCAATCAGTTGTTTTTGAGTTTTAGCTTTTGCTATATTATCAATATTAGAAAGATATATGATATCATGATCCAAAGCGTTGAGATTAGATAGCAATACTCCATGTCCTGCGGGTCTAAAAAGAACTTTCCCACGATTATCTCGCACTAGCGAATGATCATCGGTTAAACTTACTGTATCCGTTTGCTCTGATTGATGAGAAAAACTAACAGAAATAGTGTTTTTTTTAAGTTCAGGTATTTTTGAATATAAGGTATCTAACGCATCGTTAAAATTTGATTGAGCATCTTTGGCAGTAGTCATATGCATTTCTGCCTGCTCAAAATAACTACCAAAATTTACAAATTGACGAAGTTGCTGATCAAAAGCAGTAAGAACTTCTGTTTTTCCTTCTTTATGAAAAGGAAACAAAGCTTTGGGCAAAGATAAAAGTTTAAACTGAGGATCGTACAATAGGATCTTTGTAATCATCAACTTACGCTCATCCTTAGCTAACTTACGCACTTCTAAATGTTTGGAAATAATTTTTAAATTTCTGTAAAAAGGAAACTTTTTTAATTTTCTAAAAAAAGTAAACAATTCAAACTGTTTGGTTCTATTTACATAACTACTAAAACTTTCCTCGCCTGGCTTATACTCATTTAAAAAGCGATTAAGAAATTTGAGCATTCTAGTACCTGCACCTGATGCAGGGATAAAATGACAAAAAGTATGAGTGCCAGCTTGATCTTGAAAAATACGTAGCAAACGTCGTCTATCAGATTTTTTCAAAGTAGTTATACCATCCTCAAGTGTTACAGGTTTTTCAATTTTGGTATTCTCTTGATTACGTTTAAGGGTAACTATTTGATTTTCTACAATTTCTGGCGTAATTTTACGTAATCTAAATTGTATATAATCACTTTTATCAAAGGTATATTTCCTTTTATTGACAAATGCAGCTGTTTTCATTTAAAACGTTATTTTATATATGCGTTTGACCTTTTAAAGTATGTTCTTGAATCAAGTGAACCGAAGGTTTTTTACGAATAGTTATAGGCTTTTTCTGATCGTTTTTCCATTCGATTAATTCTAACTGAGTGAATTTTTCTAAAGTACTGTCCATTGGCCACTCACCCCATTTTTCATAAAATAAATCCGAATTTTTAATAACGTATTCAAAATTATTTAATGGTAAAGAGTAAAATGCATATTGTTGATGATACACAATAGCATCATTGATATAAAAAGGGCAATTTAATTCTCTCGCTTTAAAAGCAAAATCTAAATCCTCTGCCCCATAACCAGAAAACCTGGTATCAAATCCATTTAAAATTGTATACTGTGTTTTGCTAATAGTAAAACACAAGCTCCAGAATAGCTGATAATTAAACTCTTGTTTTATATCGTATACCTCGGGTCGTTGTGGATGAAAAACACTTGCAGCAGCTAGACGTTCTAAACTTATATCACCGTCCATTTTTTGATTTACATACTTGGGGGTCCCCATGATTAAACCTTCATATAACAAGGCATGTCGAATCATAGAACCCACAAAATTACTGTCTGGTATGCAGTTTATATTTAAAAAAATCAAATTCTCAAAACTAGCAGATTTGACACCCAAGTTACGCGCTTCTGAAATTGGCACACCGCCAGTATGCTTATAATTATAAGAAATACAGCGAATATCAAAAGAATATTCGTTTAATATATCAAGATCACATTTCATACATACAATGATCACCTCATCTGGATGCTCATTACCATGTTCTATTGCATCTAATAAGTTTTTTAAATCTTTCTTTTGATTCTGATATATCGTGATTAGACTGAATTTATTCATAAACTACAAAGTTTTACTATAAGGCTACCAAAGTGTTGAAATTATGGACAGGATTTGAACTATAACATTAAACAAAATACCTTACCACTCTGGACCTATGTTGTGATTTTTGGAGTTCATGATTAACAAACGTAAATTACTTACATCTTCTGAAATTCTTTTTTCTCGTTGAAAAAATGAAGAAAAAATTGATCGAATTGTCAATAGAGATACAACAAAGTTTTTTATTTTACTAATAAGAGTATAGCCTCTAGTTTTTTTAAATGTCTGTTTCATGATTATTGTAATTAATTTGTGTGAAAAATGTAAGAAAATCGATTGTTGTGATTTCATTACTGTCTAAATGTAAGTTTTGTACTAATTAATTCATACTCCTACCCCTCAACTTTGGGAGTATCTTAATACACTTTAACTATTAACGCATTTCTCTTAACAAGTTGCCTTACTGATCTTCATTTTTAATAGCAAAAAAAACAGGCACTATCCATTAAAATTTTAACTTAAATTTTGTCAGAGGTCGTAGTATGACAGTCAACGTTTAACAACCCCATGTTAAACTATGATAAGGTTCTAGAAGAAATCGAGAGATTCTAGTAAATTAAAAATAGAATTTAAAATTTAAAATTATGAACACTTCAGAAAAGAAATTAGAACCGCAAAAACAAAGTAAAAAAGAACAAGCAATTAATCTTGATGAAACACAAGGAAAAGAAATTAACTATCAAAAAAAGCAGCGTAAAGAACAGCATCAACCAAGAGATAATGCATAAATTTTAAAGAGCCTGAATTTATAAATTCAGGCTCTTTTATTTAACGTTTATCATCTTTACCGCGTTGATTACCATATTGATTTGTATGATTGTCTTTTTGCGGTCCCTTCTCCTTTTTTGGATCCCTACTTTTTAATTTTCCAGAATCGTCGTCTCTTCTATCTTTTTCCATAATTTATAAAATTTAATGTATTAATGTATCATCGATAAAATCATCGATGATGGTTTGTTGTGTACTGCTTTCAAAGCTCAAGTTTTTTGAAAGGTCAAAAAGGTGTGCTTCTGTCTCAAAAAAGTGCATCATATACCCTGCTGTATTTACAAAAATAACTACATCACCTATTGCTGGTTTTTGCTTGAAAGTTATTTTTCGTTTCAACAAAACGTCCCGTTCAAGACAATAAGCTCCTACAAAGTATCCCTCTACTGGGGCTTCTTCTTTACTATTTTGATGAATCACTATTGGATCTAATAAAAAATCGGCGCTAGAACTCATCATTTGACTCATATTCATTTCTAATCCAATTAACAGGGATCCTTCGCTATCTGTTTTTCTAAAAACGACGTGTGCCATAGTCAATCCCACTTGATCCAAAAGTGATCTCCCTGGTTCCATACGTAATTGAATTTTTTGCGCTATGAGTCGAGCTGCTGTAGTCTTTTGTTCAAAATTGGTATGGGTCAATATTTTTTCTAAAAATTGAGGTCCATGTATGCTATTGTAGTATGGATACGTTGCTAACGCTCCTTTAAGTTTATCATCTATCATTTCAAACCCTAATCCTTGATTTTGAAAAGTGATTGGAGGTTTTTTGCTTTGAACTGCTTCTTTTAAATAGGATTGAAAATCATTCCACTGGGCTTCGTCTTCCAAATAGTTCATCAAAAAACCGCCACCAATATCAATAAATAACGTTTCAAATTTTTCGGCTTTAAGTTGTGCTGCTATTTCTAACATTTGATGTAAGGCTTCGCCTCGCTGGGTGATTGAGTAGCCATTGAGATGAAAATGTAAGCCTCTATACTCGAGATTACCAAACTCTTTATCCCATCCGATATGGGTGGTTATAAAATCTGTGACTTTGTCTATATCAAATCCAAAACGACTGTATAGTTTTTTACCTGCATGATAAAAACCGCTAACCCTAAAACCAACAATTGCTTTCTTATTTAATTGTGCTGCCATTTGAGCTACTGCACGACACTCATCTTCATTATCCAAAATGATAACTACCTCATGTAAGATTGCAAGTCGTAATAAGGCATCGTTTTTAATAGCAGCTGTAGTAACTAACCTATCATTACTTACACCTAAATCCAAACTTTGTTTTAATTCGTTAAAACTAGCTGTATCAACCCCAATACCGATTTCTTTAGCTTTTTTTACAAGTGATTTACTTTTATTGGCTTTACGCGCATAAAAGATCAAATGTTGGACTCCTAAACGATCTAATACTTCTTGGTAAGCCTCTGTATTTTTTGCAAAACTATTTAACTCATGTAGGTTTACAGGTGAACCATATTTTGCAAGCAATTGTTGCTGTACTAATTTATTGCCTGCTATCTCATGCATCCATGCAGAAGTTCGAGGTGTCAATTTTGGTAGTGTTGTTATAGCTTCTTCGATTTGATTCATTTCTATTATATTGAAGTTGGGTAATTAGTCATTGCATATTTTTTTGCCCAGTGCGATGCAAAATCATTACGCTCTCTGGATAAGGTATCATTGTCAAATGTGATTCCTTCAGTCGGGGTACCGTAAAGTGTAATGCTTTCTACAACATCATCATTTTTGGTCATTAGTTGTCCATAGCAGTTAATTACTAAACAGCCAGGTTTGTAGTGATCATTATTCGTGCTATTAATAAATTCGTATGCCAGATCTTGTCTACATAATTTTTTAAAAAGTTGCGTTTTCTCTGCCATTATGTTTGTTTTTGGTATACGCGCATTAATTAATTGATCACAGTCTATAGTTAGCTTTTTATCACTAGTTGTTAAGCGTATCGTTTTCTTGGTTTTAATAATTTCGAATGCTGGAGATTTTCCAAATTCAAATTTAACCATACCCATATCGGCGAGAACTACTAGTTTTTTCATATTAATTACAGGAGCTCCATAAGCCACACGATTAAAATGACCTGCAAAATTAGTATCAAAATCTTCTTGTGAAGCTGCAGTCAAACCACCGAAACTATATAGTTCATTAAATAGTGGACTAATATTTCTCCATACAGACACTGCCATTTGTATAGGAGCCTGAGCTCCATAAATTTCTATGGCTTTCAAATTATTTTTTATATATATAATCACAGCTTCATGAGTATACTCATCCTTTGGAATAGGATTTAATAACGTCTCTAGACTAAATCGTTTTTCTTTGGGATACCTTTGATGAAACTGATCAATCTTATCAAGTATATTGGTGTACGTTTCATCAAAAATCAACGATTCTTCTTTTATTGCGAAAAGTTTTTGATAGTAAGCGAACTGAATATCTTTTTCTATTGCTGGTAAAAGTGAATTTTTAAAATCAACTTGTACTTTCTTACGTTTATTTTTGGTGTATTTTAAATACTCTTTCTCAAAGTATACGGGTTTTCCTGTTTCATGTTCTCCCTTAACGACGGGAGCTCTTGGTATCATAGGCAAACCAGATCTAGAAAATGGATATAAAACTTTGGGTTCTTTACCACTTTTAGAATAGCTGTAACTATTATCTATTTTTATGAATTTACCTTCTCTTCCTTCGGTCAATGCTAACATAGTATCAATAAATGTTAAACCCATCCCTTTAACTGCAACAGTAGCATCTTCTTTTATTTTTGATAGGTTTGTCTGTACTGGATATACAAAATCTATATACGCACCCTTAGAACATTTATGATACATGGACCCTGAAGCAGCATAATCTCTTTGATGCCCAGTCGTCACTAACAAATTATCAAATTTGCTAGGCACTGTAAACCTCTTTCCAGCTTCATCTGTACCCGACAGGTAATACTGGCTATGTATCTTTTCAATAGTATCAATCTCTGCAATATGTTGAACGATGGTTATATTTTTTGGAATATTATCCAGTAACGCTTTAAAACCTTGTTCAAGATATTCTCCCACCAACCTTCTTGGCGCATTAGTGGTTTCAATAATTTCTTTCTTTCCTCCATACCTATTGATATACCATGCTGTAAAATTTAGAGGATTTTGAACGATTGGTGTTGGAGAATTTTTGGGCCACATATCAATATACATATTCGCATAATTCATAAGCAAATATGAAGGCTGATCTGTTTGATACACCGCTCCACTTCCAAAATGATTATTGTTATTGAAAAGGTGGATAGTAACTTTTTGCTTAAAGCCTTGTTGTTTATAAAAAGCTAAAAGTCGTTCTAATCCATATAGACCTTTGGGACCAAATCCAATGATTCCAATCACTTCTCTATCATGTTTAAATTCTTGTATACTGTCCATAATTAACTAGCCGTAATAGTATGAGGTATTTCGATAGTAGGAAAATGTAACTGTAACCAATCTAGGTTAAATATAGTATCAAGATATCGTTCGCCTCGATCGCATAAGATAAGTGCAGATACGCTGTTTGGTTTAATAGTTCCTTTCATTTTTTCGACTGCAGAAATGATAGCACCAGAGGAACCTCCACAAAGAATAGCTTCTTCTTTCAACAATTTCCAACAACCTTTAATACACTCTTCATCTGATACATGAATTACTTTATGTACGGCTTGTATATCCAAAAAATTTGAAGGAACCCCTGCACCATGACCCGGAATTAAACGTTCTTTCTTATCTTTTCTAAAGAGAACGCTTCCTACCGCATCTACTGCAATTATCTTGGTCGAAAGTCCATTGCGAGCTATATACTCTGCACATCCCATTAGAGTTCCGCACGTACTTGTAGCAATAAATACATAATCTACATCTCCATGTAGGGCGGCTGCGATTTCTGACATCGTGGTATGATGCGTTTTTGGGTTTAAAGTGTTACCGTATTGATTAGTCCAATAACTATTAGGATAAACTTTTAAAAGTTCGGCAACTTTGTTTAATCGACTTTTTAAAAATCCACCGTTTTTTTCAGGTTTGGTAACCGTCTCAATGGTTGCTCCATAAACTTCTAAAATCTTAGCAGTATGCTTGTTTAACTTTGGATCCACTACTACAATTAGTTGTAACCCAAAAAATAGACAAGCTTGAGCTAATCCTATAGCCATATTACCCGAACTGGATTCAATCACAATACCTCCCTCCTTAATTTTTCCTTGTTGTAGTGCGTCTCTTAAAATTGTAAACGCTGTACGATCTTTAATACTTCCTCCTGGATTAAAACTTTCCATTTTAGCATATAGCTGAAAGGGATAGGCATTTGAAATTCTATTCAAACCCACCAATGGTGTATGCCCTATAGTTTCCATAATATTAGATGGATTTACTATAGGTGGAATCATCACTTGTGATGAAGGTATTGTATCTAATAAATTAATCATATAATTTGATTCAAAAGGTGTTTATACCCTGTGTATACTCCAAACTTACTTTGGAAACGATTTAGGAACGTTTAAAATTCCATTTTTTGATTTTTACGTTGGCTGCAGCTAAAGCCTTTTGTAACTCACGATTATTGTTAAATTTTAACTGGGTAAGCGTTCTACTTTCTACAGCCACCTCAAAGCTATCCCGTTCAAAACACCATGGTTCGATGGTGTATGTTGTTTGATCCACATTTTTTATAAAATATTGTTCATTATTGATTGTCTTATTAATTTCTATTGCTCTTCCTTGAGAGGGAATCGCATTTTGACACATCAATAAGGAGCAGCGATCGCAAAACAATAAAATGTTGTAATATGCTTCGGCTTCTTCTACGCTTATTCCGTAACGCCTGCGCAATGTTTTCCTCAATTTAATCTGATCTTGTAGCAAATTCCATAATTTGTCTTTTGGCGAAGACTCTTTATGGTATAAATTATGAACATGCATAGAGACTAATAGCATAATCCATCCAGATTTAAACGCTGCCAGTTGTAATACACCACTTGCTCTTTTATAAAGTTCCTCGTTGGTAGGTATATCCAATTCAAAGTCTAAGGGTGCACCTACCGAATCTAAATACTTTTTTTGTTTAAAATCAAGTTGATTATCATCATGTTCGATTATTGCTGTTAACGTTTCAATCCAATATTTGGGTCTGTAGGCATGTGTTATTTGCTGTGCTATTTGTCCTGCTAACAATCCATGTGCATAATGATAAATAATCTCCCATCCATCAATAACTTTATTAACTATCATATTAGAATTGTTGAGCTATATTTTTGAAGATTAAATATTTAAGAAAAAATTATTCTAGATTTCTTTGTTTAAATTAGAACTCTATGGAATACAGAATTATGCAAAATCTTCGAGAGATTTAATTCTATTCAATGTTGTTCTAACGGTTGTAATTTGTTCTTGAATAAGTCTTTTAAAACGCGGTGGCAATTCTGCATAGGTTTCTAACGCTTCTTCGTACTCAGCTAAACTAGCTTTGTCACCACGAATACATTCTTCCAAAATTTGTTCATCGTTATCTGATGAGAATGCAGATTTTATATCCATCCATGTTCTATGCAAAGTTCCTGTTGTACTACCATCACTTTTTATTTTATCGTGTTCGGCATACGTATGTAGTTCATTTTTTAACATTTCTGCAAATTCCAAACGGTTGGATGCATTTTCTTTGAAATAAATTGCAAGATTTGTGGCGTCTACTTTTTCAGCTGCTTTCAAATAGCCTTTATTAGCATCATAATTTTTTTCAATAAGGTTATTTATAACCTCTATAATATTTTTTGTGGTTGTCATATCTATCAAGTTTAAAATTAAATAATTGCCGATTTTCTTTTTCAATTAGCGTACTATAACTCTTTGAAACTAGCTAATTTATTAGATATCTGCTGTTAAATTTAGCTATTCTACACCGCTGACAATTATATTTGACAATGTTTAACATGGGGTGCAAATGTTACGTTAACGATTGTATGATTAGAAGTTTAACTTTCCTTTTTTTTAAGAAAAATAGGAAAGTTTAAAAAAAAGAGAAGAGGATATGTTTTTGACATATCCTCTTTATCATATAGAAAAATTCCTTGAAATCCTGAATTGATGTAACTTATTTTCTCATAAATCCAAAAATTAGAGAAATTATAAAAAGTACTAAAAATATAAAAAATAGAATTTTAGCGATTCCCGCAGCAGCTCCAGCAATTCCACCAAAACCTAATACTGCAGCTATTAAAGCTATTATTACAAAAATGATTGTCCAACGTAACATGTTTATTTGTTTTATGATTAGACTATAAAATTAATAGATAGCTTAAGATCCTGTACTCATTTTAACGTTATTCGCTGATAATTTTAGTTGTTTTAGTTAAAAAATAAATTAAATCATCTTATTATTAAATTTTTATTATGAATTTATCTTTATGTTATTGATCGTAGATTTATTTAAAAGTTTTTATTTCAATTACTTATAACTCCTTTCTTTCCAATTTAGAAATAAGACCCAACAGAACTCCTGCATTGGCTCATTAAAATCAATTCATTTTTGTAACTTTAAATACTAATTGATCTGACAATGCCACTAACCAAAGAGAATTTCAAAATTGATCCTGAAAAGACAACACTTTTGCTTTTGGCGTTTAGACCAGATGGAGAAATTCTAGATTATAATACGCGTATTAAAGATTTATGTTTCTCAAACACATTTAAAGAGCAACCTAATATTAAACAATTACTAACTGACGAAGATGTTGCTCTATTTGATAAAATAATAGTATCATTACACGCTACCCAACAAGCTACCACAGTAGTATTGGGATTACTTACTGTCGCCACCACCATATGTACAGTTAAATTCGATCTTATAATTGAAAATACGGTAATATATGCTACAGGAGTAATAGTAGGAGATCATACAAAAGAATCTATCAAGCGCAACGCAACTGATAAAGCAAATATATCAGGAACATGGACCTACTATCCCGTTAACAAACGCCTTACCTGGTCCAAAGCCTGTTATGCTATTCATGAAGTAGACAGAGATAAAAATATGGATCATATAGCTGCTTTACAATTTTACTCTAAAAAAAGTCAAGCTAAAATCAATGCTCTATTATCAAATCTAATTAATTATAAAAAACCGTATGAATATATCGAAAAGATAACTACTGAAAAAGGGAGCGAAAAATGGATTTATGTCACCGCAAAACCTTTAATTAAGAATACCAAAGTCATACAAGTTCAAGGAATTATTGAAGATGTAACTAAGTTTCATAAAAAATTTAATCCAAATGAGCCATCCGAAGTTACTCAAAGACTGGCGTATAAAAATATTCAATCCGAACTATTTGATCATGATATCGAGAATCATAAAATTTATTATAACGGGTCTTTTAAAAAAATGCTAGGATTGCCGTTAACTTCAAAATTTATTCATGAAAATGATCTTTATTCAAAAATACACCCAGATGATCTCGAAGACGCTTATAAAAGACATATAGAAAATTTAAAAAAAGCAGATCCCCATTATTTTAATAGCTATAGACTACGAGATGTTATGGGTAACTACTGTCTTTACGAAGTTTACGGTTTCAAAAAAAAAGATTCTGATAAAAGAACAAAACAAATAATAGGAACTCTTATCAATGTCCAAGAGAACAAAGAGCGTGAACGAATTATAACCGAGCAAGGAAGCAGACTACGAGCAATAATAAACAACGGTTTTATGCATGCTATACTTCTTGACACCCAAGGTAAAATTATCATGGCCGACACCAACAGCGTCGAGATTATAAAGAACGATTTTGATGTTGACCCTTTACAAGAACCAAGTTTTTTTATCGATGTAATGCCGGTAAATTTTAAAGTACCTTTTGCTCACGAATTTAACGAAGCGTTAAAAGGTACTATAAATAAAAAACAAATTGAACGTATCGCAGATGATGGTCAAACTGAATGGTACCATGTTTCTTACATTCCTATATGTGATGATGATAAGGAAGTACATTCTGTACTTTTAACGTTTCAAAATATAACAGATCTCAAGTTAGCAGAATACAAAATCAAAGAAGCACATTCCAAAGAACAAGAATTAAGTACCTTAAAATCAAACTTACTATCTGTATTTAGCCACGAAATTAGAACTCCGCTCAATGGTATAATGACTATTTCAAAACTACTACTCGACGAGCACAATAATGAAGAGCGCGAAAAACTCATTACATTTTTAGAAGAAAGTAAAGACCGCTTACTAGAAACACTTACCAACCTATCAAACTTTAGTGAAATTGAAACCATACAGTCATCACTAAGGTTAGAACCTACCGATATAAATTTTGAAGTAGAGAGTTGTTTTAGAAACCTGAAACATAAAGCGATATCAAAAAAATTAACCTACACCTTGCACCTATGTGATACGAACCCAATTGCCATAATTGATAAAGAACTTTTGGCAACGGCACTTCACCATATAATCCATAATGCTATAAAATATACAGATAAAGGAAAAATAGATGTTGGAATTATTGATGATTCAAATAAGAAACAGATATGTATTTTAATCAAAGATTCTGGTATTGGCATTGAAAAGAAAAATTTAAAGAAAATTTTTGATCCCTTTGTTCAAGAAAGTATAGGCCTAAGTCGTAAGTATGAAGGAACTGGCATCGGTTTGAGTCTAGCTAAACGTTTCATTGAAATTTTAAACGGTTCTGTCAAAGTAAAAAGTATTGTAAACAAAGGCACTAGTTTCGAAATTAAAATACCAAAACATTTATGAAAATACTTTACGTCGAAGACAATAAGATTAACGCCGTTGTCATGAGTAAAATGCTTTCAAAAAACGCATATAACGTAATCTCTGTACCCAATGCACAAGCGGCACTTCAAAAAGCTACTACATTTAAATTTGATTTGATTTTGATAGATATTAACCTTGGTGTTAATCAAATGGATGGATGTCAACTTTTAAAAGCTTTACGACTTATAGAAACGGTAAAAGTAATCCCCATCTATGCAGTTACTGCGTATGCTTTGCCTGGTGACGAAACCCGTTTTTTACAACAGGGCTTTGACCAATATTTTTCAAAACCAGTAAATTTCGAAAAACTATTAGATGCTATAGCAATACTCTGATTGTGTATCAAACACCACAAAACACTTACTACTATCTAATTTGATTGAATCGAATACCTAGTTCACTTTCTAACGTACGGATTGTTTTAATTTCCTGTTTAACAATCAAAGCGAGTGAAATTCCAGTTTTTCCAGCTCTCGCGGTTCTTCCGCTACGATGCGTATAATACTCTATTTGATCAGGTAATTGATAATGCACAACAAAGGCAAGATTATCTACATCTATTCCTCTTGCAGCAACATCTGTAGACACTAAAAATTGCAAACTTTTATTTTTAAATGCACGCATGACTTTATCCCTATCTTTTTGAGTCATTTCACCTTCCAACAAACCTACTTCATAATTCTTTGCAATTAGCTGTTTGGACAATGTTCTAGCAGCTACTTTGGTTTTGGTAAAGATAATTCCTCGACCTTCTTTCTTAGTTTTTAAGAAATATGTCAAAGTATCTAGTTTACTTGATTCTTCTCCCACTACAAAATTATGATCGATTCCCTTATTAACCGAAGCATTTTTGTCAATTGTAACTCTTACAACATCTTTGCTTAAATAAGAATTAATAATTTCATTAAGGCCTGAAGGCATCGTAGCCGAAAAAAGCCAAATATTTCTTTTTCCCTTGGCTTTGCTTAAAATAGTAGTCAGTTCTTTTTTAAAACCCATACTTAACATTTCATCTGCTTCATCTAAAACAATTGTTTTTATAGCCGAAATATCTACGGCCTTTTTATCGATTAAATCGATTAATCTACCAGGAGTGGCGACAATAATTTGTGTAGGTCGTTGCAATCTTTTAATTTGAATATCGATTTTCTCTCCCCCATATACAGATTCTGCAAAAATCTTATCGGTATACTTAGTAAATTTAAAAAGCTGTTTTGCAATTTGCTGACCCAATTCTCTTGTTGGAGCCAAAACAAGTGCTTGGGTTTTTGAGTTTTTAGGGTCAATTTTAGATAACAATGGTAACCCAAAGGCAGCTGTTTTTCCAGTTCCTGTTTGTGCTTTACCAATAAAATCGGTTGCACTATTGATTAAAATAGGAATGGCCTGTTCTTGAATTTTGGTTGGAGAGGTAATCCCCATTTCCTTTAATCCCATGTTTAGTGCCTTTGACACTCCTAATTCTAAAAAATTCATAATATTATTGCTTTTATTGCGTAAAAGTAATCTATTCTAGTTAACCGCACTCTGATATCCGAAAAGTTATCTATGCTGCTACATTTATATAGTATGAAATGACCATTTATTTTGAAAGAGTCCTTCTTGTGATAAGGTTTAGACGTCATACAGGACACACCATAACAGTTAGAATCAAATCCTAAATCAGACGATAAGGTGGTATGCAATGATATAACTAGATTAAAAAGTTCCTTACTTCTTATTAAAAATTGTTGTCGCCTATAAAATGTGAATTTGCGATAATCCTGCACTTCATTAGCAATTAGCTGCGAGTTAGTAGCTATGGTATTATCCTGATCTGTAATCGACTATACAGATAGATTGAAAAAACTCAAACTACAAATTGTAAACGATACAAGTAAATATCTCTATATAGATTCAATTTATATTCGTTAATCCTACTCAAAAACTAATCAACTTTGCTGATTTAACAAGTAAATAAGTTCTGAAAATAAAGACAAAATACATAAATAATCTTTACTTAAAATAATCGTAATGTTTTCGAATGATCAGTAGGCAAAGATAAATCCAACTGTAACCGCATATTTAATTTTTGTATAAAATATGACGCTAATAAAGGAGACTCTTTTTCTATATGTTGGTGAATAAAGAAATGTAATTTCTCTAATCCTTGGGTTTTCCAACGAGCTAATCTCTCAACCCAATCATCCAACCGCATATAATCTGAAACATGATTTGATCCAACAAAACGAATAAAAGCTTCCTTATTAGTCAATCGCATATGCAGCATATCTCTTCTGCCAGCAGTATCTGTAATTATAAGGGCAATATTAAACTGCTCCAAGAAGGTACCAAGTGTTGCTAACAAATCGTCGTTATACCAATCTGGGTGTCTCAATTCTACAGCCAACGAAATATTACTTGGCCATGCTTTGATAAACTGATACAACTTATTTATTTGGGTAGGATCAAAACTAATAGGCATTTGTAAAAATATAGTTCCAAGTTTTTCTTTAAGATAAACCGCATTGCGCAAAAATTCTTGAACTATCATAAACACATCACTTTCAAGACGTTTATTATGCGATATATCCTGAATTAATTTTGGAAAAAATTTAAACTCAGCAGGTGTTTTGGCGTACCATTTCTCAAATTGATCCCCGGCGAATAATTGATAAAATGTAGCATTCAATTCTATTGCATTAAATTGTGTAGCATAATATCGTAATTCATCTTTTGTGCCCTTAGGATAAAATCCTTTTAACTCTTGTTTATTCCACTTTGCACAACCTACGTATACCTCTAAAGCTTTACTTTTGCCAGTTACTAATAAACGCTCGGTAGCAGGATTATCATTTGGCATCCTAAAATCTATTGTTTGTGGGTTATCCACTTTACCAAACTTCATACTTACAGTATTTCTTTAAAATATTAATTATACTTAAATAAAAGAGAATAATAATCTCAAAAATTGTGAATAGGTTGATTAATAAATGAATGTATCCAATACTAAAAAGGAGATATTCGATTATATACAACTAAGTTATAAAGACTTTCTAATAACAAAAAATACATAAAAGATTCTCGCTACTTACGAGCGGTTTATAAATAATTATCTAACGATTGTTTACAACTGGTGGATAATTAAAATAGAATTCAATAAAAACACAAATCATAAATCCTATATTTAATAAAACGATTAAAAATGGAAAACAGAGCATATGAATTAATCGCACTACGTCCTGAGATATTGAATGCGAAAGTTACTTCTAAAATGTCTACTGACGAGCAATTTCAAAACCGAACTATAAGACCCGTAGTGAAGTTACAAAACGATTTACTAATCGAAGTATTTAGGAATTATATATCTAAAAGAAAAAACACTTTTTACGATCTTACCGTTGATGAGCGTATGCTATTCGTTGAAAATGCCATACAGAAGGATATAAAATTCAGAAATAATTTAAAAGGAATTATTATCGGTCAATTTACAGTAGAAGAATATCTCGATTACACAAAAAATTCGTCCTCGCTTAACAAGCGTATTATGAATATAATTAAAGAACGCATACAAAGTAATATTCAATTATTAGAACTAACAAGATTTGTTTAAAGCAATATTTCAAATAACAAACCCCTTAAAGTTTTCATTTTAAGGGGTTAAACTATTTTTTTAAGAAAAAGTTAATTACCTCCTTCTAGAGATTTTAACTTATTGTTCATTTCATCAGCTCTAGAATCATTTAACTGATAATAGATATTCATTAATGTTCGTACTACTTCAATATTATCAGGATCACTCTTAAGAGCCCCATTAAGGTAAGGTATAGCATTTTTATATAGTTCCTCTCTCTTCAATTTGAGTGCATCATATTTTTTATAATCACTACTACTCGTACCCAAAGCATTCATTTTTTCAACAATCGCAACTTCTCCTCTTAAAATAAGTGAAGCAATATTAAGCTGAGCAGCACCATAATCTGATTTAAGCTCTAACGCTTTCTTAAAATACATAATAGCTTGCTCATTATTTTCTAATTTTGAAGAACTAATCCCTAGGTTATAATAGAGATCTGGATTTTCTGGATCATTAGCTACAATCTGCTCCATAATTTCTTCATACTTAGCAATATTGCCTAATTTATAAAACATATCAGCTTCTGCTTGCATCAAAGAAGTATCATTAGGGTTCTCTTTTTTTGCATCAGCCATCGCTTGCATCGCTTCTTCATCCTTACCTTGACTAATATAAATTAATGTGATATTCTTAGCTATTTCAGCCTTTTTCGAATCCGTAAAACGAACTTTTGGATTTATAAATTCACCTGTTTTCACCTGAAGATCCATAATTGCCTTTGAAGTGAATTCTTTTTCTTTACCAGTCTTCTTTTCAATAGCGACAAACTCTTCTTGAATACCTGTAAAATTAAGATCTTTAAGCTCTTTATAATAGGTTAAAGCTGTATCATAATCTTTATCATTAACAGCATTGGAAGCTGCATAATAAAGGTAAATTGTATCAGTCTTATTAGTTTTATATCCTAAGTATAACTTATCTGAAGCACCTTTAAAGTTTTGCTTATTTTGATCCTCTATAGCCAGTTCTATTAACGATTGACGAATTTTATCCAATTCTTGACTTGCATCATTGCTATATTTTGAACCTTTAGAAGCTTTTTCTATCTCCAAAACTTTAGCATAAGCCATAGCTGCCCCTTCAATATTAGCAAGATCGTTTTTATCATTAGCAGCATTAAAAGCTTGGGCTTTTAAGTAATAGTACTGTGCTTTTTGTTTTTCATCTGCGGTACTAAGTTGAGATTCAGCCGTTTTTAATGCTTCGTTGGCTATAACTAAGTCTCCAGATTTAAGAGCTTTAGAAGCAGATTTAAGGGCTTGTTTTTGAGAAAATCCAATAGCACTTACTGAAAGTAAAAATGCTACAACAATTCTTTTCTTCATCGTATTACGTTTTATAAGTTTTTTTATTCTTCCGAGGTTTGATCAATAGTCGTGCCATTGGTGGTGTCATTAATATCTTCAGTTATAATGTCATCTTCTTCGTCTAGCACAACCTCCTCATCATCATGCATGACTTTGGCCACCGCTGCGATTGAATCTTTACCTTTTAAATTTATAAGTCTAACGCCTTGAGTGGCTCGACCCATCACTCGTAATTCTTCAATTGCTAAACGTATAGCGATACCTGATTTATTAATAATCATAAGATCATCGGCATCAGTAACATTTTTTATGGCTACTAATTTACCAGTTTTTTCTGTAACAGAGATAGTTTTAACACCTTTTCCACCTCTATTCGTTATTCTATAGTCTTCTAAATTAGATCTTTTACCATAACCATTTTCAGAAACTACCAAAATATTACTGTCCATATCATTTACAGATACCATTCCGATAACTTCATCCTTTTCATCTGCCAATCGAATTCCTCTTACTCCAGAAGCACCTCTTCCCATCGGTCTGGTCTTCTCTTCTTCAAAGCGAATAGCTTTTCCAGATTTTACAGCTAACATAACTTGACTTTTCCCATCTGTAAGTTTAGCTTCTAGAAGTTCATCTCCTTCTTTGATTGTTATTGCATTAATTCCATTGGTTCTTGGACGAGAATATTGCTCCAAAGATGTCTTTTTGACCTGACCCTTTTTGGTTGCCATTATGACATAGTGAGAATTGGTATAGTCATTATCTTTTAAATCTTGCGTACAGATAAATGCTTTAACCTTGTCGTCACTCTCAATATTAATTAAATTCTGTATAGCTCTTCCTTTTGAAGTTTTACTACCCTCCGGAATTTCATACACACGCATCCAGAAACATTTTCCTTTCTGTGTAAAGAAAAGCATGTATTGATGATTGGTTCCTACAAATAAATTCTCTAAGAAATCTTCATTACGAGTCGTACTTCCTTTTTGTCCAACACCTCCACGATTTTGTTTCTTATATTCATTTAGTGAAGTACGTTTAATATAGCCAGCATGTGATATGGTAATAACAACTTTCTCATCTGGAATCATATCCTCGATACTCAAATCTCCCCCAGCATATTCTATCTGTGAACGACGGGCATCACCATATTTTTCTTTAACTTCTAACAGCTCTGATTTAATAATTTCCATTCTACGATCCTTTTTCTCAAGAATGTCTTTAAGATCGTCGATAGTTTTCATTAAATCTTCATACTCTGCGCGTAGCTTATCTTGTTCAAGACCGGTCAATTGCCTTAAACGCATTTCAACAATCGCTTTAGCTTGTATTTCTGTAAGCTTAAATCGCTCAATTAACTTTTCACGAGCTTCATCAGCATTTGAGGAAGCTCTTATCAAAGCTATTACTTCATCAATATTATCTGATGCTATAATTAATCCTTCTAAAATATGAGCACGCTCCTCAGCTTTTCGTAATTCATATTTTGTTCTACGCACTACCACCTCGTGACGATGCTCTACAAAATAGTGAATCATATCTTTCACATTAAGCATCTGCGGTCTTCCTTTAACTAATGCGATGTTATTCACACTGAAGGATGATTGCAAAGCTGTATGCTTATATAATAAATTTAAAATAATGTTTGGAATAGCATCTCGTTTTAAAATATAAACAATTCGCATTCCTTTTCTATCGGATTCGTCACGTATCGACGAAATAC
This sequence comes from Aquimarina rhodophyticola, assembly GCF_042434915.1. Classification (GTDB taxonomy): domain Bacteria; phylum Bacteroidota; class Bacteroidia; order Flavobacteriales; family Flavobacteriaceae; genus Aquimarina. The sequence goes on along the minus strand of NZ_CP170198.1, from coordinate 926,481 downwards.
CTTCTATTTTTTTATCGTTAACTAGGTCGGCAGTTTTTTTGATCATATCCGCCTTATTGACTTGATATGGAATCTCTGAAACTATAATACATTCACGTCCATTAACCTCTTCAAAACTAGCTTTTGCTCTAATAACTATGCGTCCTCGACCTGTTTTAAATGCTTCACGAACACCGTCATACCCATAAATAATTCCACCCGTTGGAAAATCCGGTGCTTTAATATGTTGAATGATTTCATCGATTTCAATATCCTCATTTTCGATATACGCTATGGTACCGTCAACCACTTCAGATAGATTATGTGGAGGCATGTTGGTAGCCATACCAACCGCTATTCCCGAGGCTCCATTTATCAATAACCCAGGTACTCTAGTAGGTAAAACAGTAGGCTCAAGTAATGTATCATCAAAATTCAAGGTATGATCTACTGTCTCCTTATCAATATCGGCTAGCATATCTTCCGATATCTTACGCATACGTGCTTCTGTATAACGCATTGCAGCAGGACTATCACCATCTACAGATCCAAAGTTACCTTGACCGTCGACTAACATGTAGCGCAAACTCCATTCTTGCGCCATACGAACCATAGTATCATATACAGATGTATCACCGTGTGGGTGATATTTACCTAAAACTTCTCCAACAATTCTTGCAGACTTTTTATGAGCTCCAGTTGCACGAACGCCTAACTCATACATTCCAAATAAAACTCTTCTGTGTACAGGTTTCAAACCATCACGTACATCAGGTAAAGCACGAGAAACAATAACTGACATCGAATAATCGATGTAAGCAGATTTCATTTCATCCTCAATATTGATAGGTATTAGCTTTTCTCCTTCAGCCATAAACTTATTTTTGTTCTTACATTATTTAATAACGCGCTAATTTAAGGAATTTAGGATTGCTTTAACAACCCTTTTCATTTGTAATATAACTAATTTATTAACAATACAGCTACCTTTACTAGTTGATAAGTAGTATCTGGATCATTTTGAAATTTAAATACTTTTTTGTCTATTTACTACAATAAAAGCAAAATGAATTCACAAAAAGGATTTATTACCCACCTCAGTTAATTTGACTAACTGACAAATGATCATTTTAAACCTTTGCAATGTTAAGATTGGTTAAAGGGTACAGTTTTTGCCTAATACATAGTAAAAATTACTATTTTAGTTTAAGAAAAAGAAAAGGAAATTTATGGATGATAATTTTTCACCTAGAGTAAAGGATGTAATTGCTTATAGTAAAGAAGAGGCGCTACGATTAGGGCACGACTTTATAGGCACAGAGCATCTAATGCTGGGTTTATTGAGAGACGGAAGTGGAAAAGCAATAAGTATTTTGGATGCATTGGATATTGATTTAACTAATCTGAGAAGAAAAGTAGAAATATTAAGTCCTGCAAATCCTGATATCGCTATTGCTTCTAATGAGAAGAAAAACTTGCACCTTACCCGTCAAGCTGAGCGTGCACTTAAAACTACTTTTTTAGAAGCTAAATTGTTTCAAAGCGCATCTATTAATACTGCACATTTGCTGCTGTGTATTTTAAGAAACGAAAATGACCCAACTACCAAACTTTTAAATCGTTTAAAAGTTGATTATGATAATGTTAAAGACCAATTTAAGTTTATGATCACAAATGAAGAAGAATTTATAGAAACTCCGCTAGCAGAGTCGTTCTCTGAAGATGATGACTTAAGCGGAGATAACTCAAAAGAAAATCCTTTTAACTCTCCCTCTGCAGGTAAACCAAACAAAAAATCAAAAACGCCGGTGCTCGATAATTTTGGACGGGATCTAACAGCAATGGCAGAAGATGGAAAACTTGATCCTGTGGTGGGTCGAGCCAAAGAGATTGAAAGGGTATCCCAGATTTTAAGCCGTCGAAAGAAAAACAACCCTTTACTTATTGGAGAACCTGGAGTTGGTAAATCGGCTATTGCTGAAGGTTTGGCTCTTAGAATAGTACAACGAAAAGTTTCAAGAATACTATTTGATAAACGTGTAGTAACTCTTGATCTAGCAAGTCTTGTGGCCGGTACAAAATATAGAGGTCAATTCGAAGAGCGAATGAAAGCTGTCATGAATGAACTTGAGAAAAATGATGATATCATTTTGTTTATTGACGAAATTCATACCATTGTAGGGGCTGGTGGCGCTACCGGTAGCTTAGATGCTTCAAACATGTTCAAACCTGCCTTGGCACGTGGAGAAATACAATGTATTGGTGCTACAACGCTTGATGAGTACCGTCAATACATCGAGAAAGATGGAGCTCTTGAACGACGTTTTCAAAAAGTTATAGTTGAACCAACCAATATTGAAGAGACTATTGAAATTTTGAACAATATAAAGGATAAATATGAAGACCATCATAATGTTAGTTACACGCAAGAAGCTATTGATGCTTGCGTAAAATTAACCAATCGATATATGACCGATCGATTTTTACCAGACAAAGCTATTGATGCTTTAGACGAGGCTGGTTCACGAGTGCACATCACTAATATCGATGTTCCTAAAAAAATTCTTGATTTAGAGAAAAAATTAGAAGATGTTCGAGAACTCAAAAACAGCGTAGTCAAAAAGCAAAAGTATGAAGAGGCTGCAAAATTGAGAGATGATGAAAAGAATTTAGAAAAAGACTTATCCCTAGCTCAAGAACAATGGGAAAAAGATTCTAAACTGCATAAAGAAATTGTTACCGAAAATAATGTCGCTGATGTCGTGTCTATGATGACAGGAATTCCTGTTAATAGAATCGCACAAACAGAAAGTAATAAGCTTGCCGAATTACCAAATCTTATCAAAGGGAAGGTCATTGGTCAAGACGATGCTGTATCCAAAGTTGTTAAAGCTATTCAACGTAATCGTGCTGGACTCAAAGATCCCAATAAACCTATTGGATCCTTTATCTTCTTAGGTCAAACGGGTGTTGGTAAAACACAGCTTGCAAAAGTATTATCAAAAGAACTTTTTGATAGCGAAGATACTTTGATACGAATTGATATGAGTGAATATATGGAGAAGTTTGCAGTATCAAGATTGATTGGTGCACCTCCAGGTTATGTTGGATATGAGGAAGGCGGACAATTAACCGAAAAGATCAGAAGAAAACCATACTCTGTAGTTTTACTTGATGAGATTGAAAAAGCGCATCCAGATGTATTTAATATGATGCTGCAAGTTTTGGATGATGGATATCTTACCGATAGTCTGGGAAGAAAAATTGATTTTAGAAACACAATCATTATCATGACTTCGAATATTGGGGCGCGTAAACTAAAAGATTTTGGACAAGGTGTTGGATTTGGAACTTCTGCCAAAAAATCACAGACTGACGAGTACGCAAGAGGGGTGATTGAAAGCGCACTTAAAAAAGCATTTGCTCCAGAATTTTTAAATAGAGTTGATGATGTTATCGTTTTCAATGCCTTAGAGCGTGAAGACATCCATAAAATCATTGACATCGAATTAAATAAACTTTATGGTCGTATTAAAAATATTGGTTATGATCTTAACTTGACAGATAGAGCAAAAGACTATATCTCAGACAAAGGTTTTGATAAACAATACGGTGCACGTCCATTGAAAAGAGCTATTCAAAAATATATTGAAGATGCACTAGCTGAAGAGATCATCAACTCCAACCTCTCTGAAGGTGATAGCATTTTTATGGACATGGATGATACTTCGGAAAAATTGGTCATCACAATTAAAAAGGCTGAAAAGTCAACCGAATCATAAAAATTACAACATATTTTAAGTAAGTATATGCCTCGCTATTTGCGAGGCATATCTTTTTTGACAAATTAATTACTTTAATATACTAGTAATTATTGAATTTTTTTTTCTAATATATAATCTCGAGAATAATGGGTAATTCAATTATTGAAACACACAATCTGGATTTTTGCTCATTAGAATTATATGATGATTATATGAAAGTCGTTGTATACGAAGGTGTTTGTATTACACTAGAGCTTAATAACATATTGACAGAAATCGCAACACAGTTTTTCAAACAAAAGCCTTTTCTATATATTACACACCGTATACATTCGTATGCCGTAGACCCTACCGTTTATTTTGAAACCTCTCAAATTAAAAATTTGGTAGCTTTTATAATTGTTTCTAATCAAGACATTTATAAGAAACAGTTTAAGATTGAAAGAACATTTTTCAAAAAAGAATTTAAATATTTTGAAACCTTGGAAAAGGCTCTAGCATGGAAAGAGAAATTTCTATTAGATAAATAAATTGAAAAGTTATCGTAGTAAAAAATTAAACGCTAACCTCGACTACAAAAAAAGGAAGTAACTTTATAAAGTTACTTCCTTTTTTGTAATGTATCGTAATTGAGTGAAATAGCACTCTTATTTAGCGATATTTACAGCCCTAGTTTCACGAATAACAGTGATTTTAACTTGACCAGGGTATGTCATATCTGTTTGAATTTTTTGCGAAATTTCAAATGACAAACTTTCTGCACGTTCATCATTAACCTTTTCACTTTCTACAATAACTCTTAATTCTCTACCTGCTTGTATTGCATATGCTTTTTTAACACCACTAAAACCAAAAGCAATTTCTTCTAAATCTTTTAATCGTTGAATATAAGAGTCTAATACCTGTCTTCTTGCACCAGGTCTTGCACCACTAATAGCATCACAAACTTGCACTATTGGCGAAATTAAAGATGTCATTTCTACTTCATCATGGTGAGCTCCAATCGCATTACATACTTCAGGCTTTTCACCATATTTTTCTGCCCATTGCATTCCTAATATAGCATGAGGTACTTCAGTTTCTGTGTCAGGAACTTTACCTATATCATGCAACAGTCCAGCTCGCTTAGCTAATTTTGGATTTAACCCCAACTCTGCCGCCATTACGCCGCATAGTTTTGCTACCTCGCGTGAGTGCTGTAATAAATTTTGACCGTAAGAAGAACGATACTTCATTCTACCAACTGTTTTGATCAACTCAGGATGTAAACCATGAATACCTAAATCAATTACTGTACGTTTACCAACCTCTATGATTTCTTCATCAATTTGCTTTCTAGTCTTTTTGACTACCTCTTCGATTCTAGCAGGATGTATACGACCATCGGTCACTAACTTATGCAAAGCCAATCGTGCAACTTCTCGTCGTACCGAATCAAAACAGGAGAGAATAATAGCCTCTGGCGTATCATCTACGATAATTTCGACTCCAGTGGCTGCTTCTATTGCCCTGATATTACGTCCTTCTCTACCAATTATCCTTCCTTTTACATCATCACTTTCTATATTAAAAACAGATACACAATTCTCAACCGCTTCCTCTGTCCCAATGCGTTGAATAGTATTGATTATGATTTTTTTGGCCTCTTGCTTTGCTGTTAATTTAGCTTCTTCAATACGATCCTGAATCAATGCCATAGAATCTGCCTTTGCTTGTTCTTTCAAAGACTCTACCAGCTGTTCTTTAGCCTCATCTGCAGATAGCCCAGAAATGACTTCGAGCTGTTGTACTTGACTCTTGTGTAACTTTTTTAATTCACTACTCTTTTTATCAAGATATTCAATTTGTTTATCACTTTCTTTTAACTTGATCTCGAGCTCAGAATTTAATTTTTTGTTTTTGGCAAGCTCACTAGAAACTTGCGACTCCTTGTCACGAGTCCTTTTTTCGGCATCAGCTATTTTTTTATCTCTAGAAAAAATTACCTTTTCGTGCTCAGATTTTAATTCGATAAACTTCTCTTTCGCTTGTAAGATTTTATCTTTCTTTATAGCCTCTCCTTCATTTTTTGCATCCTTCAACATTCGATCCGAGGTTTTCTTTGCATTCGAAAGAATTTCAGAAGCTTTATTGCGCTCCAATACTTTAGCTATAAAAAAGCCAACTGCTATTCCAGCTATTGATGCTACAATTAAGAATATTATATTATCCATAATTAAAATTTAATATTTGTGTATAAAAAAAGCCTGCACTAGCATGGGTTTTGTATAAACTCTGTAAAAACAGGTTTAGGGCTAACAAGCTGGTCAAGAATCCGCTCAAGGCGGCGCGCTTTTACAACTTAAACTCACCCTTTTGAATTAATTCTTGTTGAGTTTATCAAAAAATACGACTAGTGCAGGCAGTAACCTTATGTCCTATGATATGAACGTTATGATAAATGTTGGTCCAACAAATCACTTAAAATATTAAGTCTAGTTGTAACGTTGTCTTTATCATTTTCTTTATCTATTCCTTTTTGTTCTACTTGTGCTGCAAATTGCAAAGCACACATAGCCAAAACGTCTTGTTTATCTCTCACCGCATAACTTTGCTCAAACTGCTTAATCATCTCATCAATCTTCTTTGCGGCTTTTCTTAAACCTTCTTCTTGATCAGGGATCACCGTTAAAGGATAGACACGATCGGCAACAGTTATCTTAATTTTGAGCTTATCGGCCATCCCTTATATTATTCTGAGAGTTGTGCTATACAAGCATCTATCTCCCGTATCAAAGCATTTATTTTGAGCTTAGTTTCTCTTTTGTATTTGTCACTGCCTAACATTGCGTTAGCATTTTTAAGGGCACTGAATTTTTCTTCCCATTGCCTTAATTGATCTGATTGTATTTCAGCATTTCGTTGAAATTCCCCTATTTTACGTTCTAGATCGATATTTTGCCGCTGTAACTGATCGTATCGATCCAACAACTTGCTTATCTTATCTTCCAGAGAATCAATAGTTCCAATTAAATCACTCATAGTTTTGCTACGCAATACTTCGTTACACAAAGTTAACATACCAATTGAAAAATCCCAATAGTTTTTAAACTAATTTTTATGTAGTTATATAAGTAAAATCAACTAACTTGTTATTAGTATATTATGATAGTATAGAAAACAAATTTTCCATATTCAGTTCATTTTTTTTTACATTTACCTTCTATGCGACAATTCATTCCCATTTTTCTCTTTATATCGGCTGCTGCTTTTTCACAAAATGCAGATGCTGTAACAGAATTTATTCATCCATTACCAATTACATTAAAAACATCGGGAACCTTTGGTGAATTACGTTCCAATCACTTTCACTCTGGTTTAGATTTAAAAACAAATGGCGAAGAAGGTGTTCCCGTTCTCGCAAGTGCCGATGGCAATGTTGTAAGGATAAAAGTTTCTCCTTTTGGCTATGGTAAAGCTTTGTACATAAAACACGCTAATGGTAAATCGACTGTATATGCACACCTCAAAAGATTTAATACTACGATTGAAGCTTATGTAAAAAAAAGACAATATGCAAAAGAGTCTTATGATATTCAATTATATCCAAAAGCTGGTCTTTTATCCGTATCTCAAGGAGATACTATAGCTTATAGTGGTAATACTGGAGGTAGTGGCGGTCCGCATTTGCATTTTGAAATTCGAGATAAAAATTCTCGTCCTTTAAATCCTATGGCACACGGCATTACCGTGTTGGATACTAAACGTCCAATAGTACAGGAATTATATGTTTATCCTTATAATGATAGTTCTCACGTAGCAAAACAACAAGAAAAATATAAAATTCCGCTTACCCTACAGGCAGATGGCACCTATAGGGCAGATGAAATTAAAGCTTATGGCAAATTGGGGATTGGTATAGCCACCTACGACCAACAAGATTTAGCTCCTAATAAAAATGGAGTATACCAAATAACTACAAGTATTAACGGTACTCTTAATTTTGAAATAAAACTGGATCGCTTTAGTTTCTCTGAAACTCGGTATATTAATAGACTTATTGATTTTGAACATTATAAGAATAATAATCTTAGAATAGCGAAACTCTTTATCGAAAAAAATAATCCGCTCTCCATTTACCAAAACGTAAAAAACGATGGCTTCATAACTGTGAAAGACAGCCTATCCTATTTGATAGCACTAGCCATAAAAGATTATTCTGGAAATATAACAGAGGTTAACATACCCATCGCTGGAACAAAAATCGATGTACCGCCACGAACAGAATCAAAAACAGATTATTATGCTTCATGGGAAGAAGATTTTATATTTTCTGGAAATCAAATTGATGTGTATATCCCTAAATATAGTCTCTACGATACTACCTATCTCAATATAGTTCAAAATAACGATACCATAACAATTCATAAAAATGATACTCCGCTTCATAAAAATATGAGTATTTCTTTTGATGTCTCAAAATATTCCAAACTAGATCAACAACAATTATACATAGCTCGGGTTCATACTAAAAACAAAACCTCGTACGCCTCGACAAAAAAAAATGAAAACCGTTTACTTACCAAAACACGGAGTTTTGGCAAGTATACCCTAGCCAAGGATGATAAGAAACCAACCATTATGCCGCTTAATGTATCGAAAGGACAATGGGTTACTGGAGAAGCCTATCTAAAATTTAAAATTCATGATGACGATAGCGGCATTGATAGTTACTACGCTACCATTAATGATACATTTATTTTAATGGAATACGACTACAAAACAGGCCTACTTTTTTATGATTTTAAAGATGCTGTTATAACTGATACCGAAAATAATTTAAAACTTACTGTTAAAGATAATGTAGGAAACACAGCAATTTATACTACCAAATTTTTCAGAAAATAGCTTTTACAACCTTGAAAAACATACTTAATCTCTTAACACTCCTACTTTTATCTAGTTTTGCACCAATCATTAGCCAAACGGCGTATCTAAAAGGTGTTATTTTAGATACAGATAATAAACCTATTGCAGGAGCATTAATAACCTATGGTGAGAACGGTACGCAAAGTGATACCAATGGGGTATATCAACTTATTATTCCATCAAATAATAAAACTACCGTGACCATTTCTCATATTGGTTTTAAAAATATGAGCTTTACGATTGACTTACTTCCTAATCAAGTTTACGAACTTCATCCAATTTTGAAACGAACTATAGAACAAATAGCCGAAGTAGTTCTTACTGGTAGCGAACGTAAGGATATTAAGGGATTAGCAACCTTGGACCCTGCAACGATAAGATCAACACCATCGGCAAATGCTGGTGTAGAAGGCTTATTAAAATTATTACCTGGCGTTAGTAGTACTAATGAATTGAGTACTCAATATGCGGTAAGAGGAGGTAATTATGATGAAAACTTGATATATGTTAATGAGATAGAGGTATATCGTCCATTTTTAGTGAGATCTGGACAACAAGAAGGTCTTAGCTTTGTAAATACAGATCTTGTGCGTACCGTGGATTTTTCTGCTGGAGGATTTCAAGCAAAGTATGGTGATAAATTATCCTCTGTTTTGGATATTACTTACCAACGCCCTACTCGCTTTGAAACTTCTGCGAACTTTAGCTTATTGGGTGCTAGCATAGCAACACAAGGGGTAACAAAAAACAAAAAACTTAATGGTATTTTAGGGTTTAGGTATCGTGATAACAGTATGCTAGTAGCAGCAAAACAGACCGAAACAAATTTTAATCCCCGATTTGCAGATCTACAAACATTTTTTACCTACACCCCTACTTCTAAACTTGAAATGAGTTTTTTGGGTAATATAGGTTTAAATACCTATTCTTATGAGCCAATTACACGACAAACAAACTTTGGTTCTATAACTGATACCAAAGCGCTTTTGGTATATTACCAAGGTCAAGAAGAAGATCGCTACACCACATCCTTAGGTGCTTTTAAAACTACCTTTCGAATTAATGAAAATGTAGATGTAAAATTAATAGCTTCGATATATCACACCAAAGAACAAGAATACTATGATATACTAGCTCAATATGAGCTAGGAACTGTAAATAATAATATTGGTAGCGAAAATTTAGGGGAAATAGAATTTAGTGAAGGTATTGGATCCCAACTCACCCATGCAAGAAATGATTTGGATGCTCTTTTTTATACCATAGAACACAAAGGTACTTACAACAAAAACAATCATCAATTAGAATGGGGCCTTAAGTATAATCTCGAAAATATACAAGATAGAATTCAGGAATATGAAATTATTGATTCTGCAGGATTTTCGATCCGTCCACCTATTAATGACATTACAAATGATCAACCCTATACTCCCTTTACAAGTGAACTAACCCCCTTTACTGCAGTTCGTGCTCAAAACGATGTGGATATCCAAAGACTCTCTGGATATTTACAATACAGTTTGCGTAGTACGCTGGGTGAACACCTTCTTTGGTCCAATCTTGGCGTTCGTGGGCAACATTATACAATTTTTGGTCAAAATCTTAATTCGAATAGCGAATTTATTATAAGTCCTAGAGTACAACTTGCTTTACAACCAGATTGGAAAACCGATATGCTTTTTAGAGTATCAGGTGGGTTGTATTATCAACCCCCGATGTACAGAGAAGTAAGAGATCTCACGGGTCAGATAAACACCAATGTAAAAGCACAGAAATCTATCCATATTGTGCTAAGTAACGACTATAGTTTTTTATTATGGAAGCGTCCTTTTAAACTATCTACAGAACTGTATTATAAAGAATTAACCAACGTAAATGCATATACCATCGAGAATGTTAGGATTCGTTATAGTGCTAATAATAACACCAATGCATTTGCACAAGGAATTGATCTTCGTCTTAATGGTGAATTTGTATTGGGTACAGAAAGCTGGGTAAGTCTAAGCTATCTTAAAACACAAGAAAACCAAGATAACAGAGGTTATATAGATCGTCCTACCGATCAATGCATTAAGGTCGGCGTACTTTTTCAAGATTATATTCCCACCATACCTAATTTAAAAATGTATCTTAATATGATTTATCAAACAGGGGTTCCCGGTGGGTCGCCTAATAATGCGGATCCTTATGAATACCAGAACAGATTACCTGACTATAGACGTGCAGATTTAGGCATCTCTTATATTTTAGTAGATGCCACCAGACCCGATTCATCAACAAAATGGTTACATTGTTTTAATGACTTAAGTATTGGTTTTGAAATCTATAATTTGTTCAATAATCAGAATTCTATTACCAACACATTTGTTCGTGATGCATCCTCCCAACGCCAATATGCAATACCAAATTATTTGACCTCAAGAACCTTCAATATTAAGTTAGCTTTTAAATTTTAGAAAACTATTTTTAGCTTTCGATAAAATTTTTGAGTACCGCAACGACATAATCCACCTCATCTTTGGTATTAAATTTGGAGAATGAAAAACGTACCGATGGCTTTTCCAAGTCTTCAGCAGATAAAATTTCTGACAGTACATGAGAACCTTTACTACTACCACTCTGACAAGCACTACCTCGTGAGCAAGCGATCCCATTAATATCTAAATGAAATAATAAAATTTCTGCTTTGTCTGTAGGTATTGGTAAACACACGTTAAGTAAAGTATACGTATTGTGATCATTATTACAACAAGCTGCATTAAATTTAATATTGGGAAGATTGTCTTTTAATTGTGCTACCAAATAATCTTTTATACTAGTCACATACTTTTTATCTTCGTCCAAATTTTCATATGCCAATCGTAAGGCTTCTGCCATACCAACAATATTATGAACGCTTTCGGTACCTGCACGGTAGCCTCGTTCCTGCTCTCCTCCAAAAATTAAAGGCTTAAGCCCAGAATTTTTTCGCAGAAATGCAAACCCAACACCTTTGGGCCCATGAAATTTATGTGCACTTACTGCTGTAAAGTCAACTGAAATTTCTGCTAAATTCACATCATAATGACCTATAGATTGTACCATATCGCTATGAAAAAGGCTCTTGTGAGTAGCACATAAAGCTGCCACTTTGTTTATATCCAAAATACAGCCAACTTCATTATTTATATGCATTAAACTTACCAACATTTTTTCTGTAGAGTTTTCTAACACACTTTGTAAATGCTCGTAATCAATACCACCAGATGGTAGAATGCTTACGTAACTAACTTTTATATTTTGAAGTTTTTGAAGTTCTTGAACTGTATGGAGAACAGCATGATGCTCTATTTTTGTAGTAATAATATGACGAACACCTAAGTCTCGAACCGCACTATTTAAAACTAAATTATCGGCTTCGGTACCCCCAGATGTAAAAATAATTTCACCTGCGGTTACGCCCAATTGTTTTGCTATTTGTTTACGAGCTTGCTCAACATGATTCTTTGCAGATCGTCCAAAAGAATGAATGGATGAAGGGTTACCATAGCTCTCCTGTAAAACTTCGGTCATTTTAGTAATAACATCTGGATGTACCTGTGTAGTAGCGGCGCTGTCAAAATAAACTTTTCGCATTGTTTTAATAATTATTGATACATTTTAGCTACAAAACCAAAAGCATCATATTACATGTTTAATAGGGCAAAACTAGAGTAAATAAAATTATTTTCCATGGATAACGTTATAATCTTTCAATTGCCTTATTTTTGCTAAAAAGCGTATTAAATTTTATGAATAAACTTATAGCTTTACTATTAATAAGTAGTTTCTTATGTGCCTGTGATGATGGTGATATTATCATCACTTCTTTTGAATTTGATGATGTAGAGCTTCAATTATGTGAGGGTTCTGGTAAAAATGAGTTTGTTTTTTTTAAGCTAGGTGTAGCGGTGAATGAAGCCATTGCTCTAACTTTTAAAAGTGACGAGTTCTCTAATATTGTACCAACAGTAATCCCTATAAAAATTAATCTTGCTACTAACGAAGGGGCCTTAACCTATCGTAAATTTAGCAGTGAAGTACCTACCGATTATTTTTGCAGTATTGTACCTCCAACAAATGTGACTATTACCGAAGAGTTGTTTAGTCTCGCTGGCAATGCAACTATTGTTACCGATATAATTCTCGAGGACGACGACGACGGTGTACCTGCCGAAGATGAAGATATTAATAACGATGGAAATCTCGAAAATGATGATACCGATAAGGATGGTATTCCCAATTATAAGGATGCCGATGATGATGATGATAACATTCCAACTATTATAGAACTACCTAATAATATTCCAGACAATGACGATCCAAGAGATAGTGATGAGGATGGAATCCCGGACTATTTGGATAATGATGATGATAATGATGGTATATTGACACGAAATGAAGATACCAATGGGGAGGATGGCCCAAGAGCAGATGACGATAATAATGATAACATTCCTAATTATTTACAAGTAGACCAGATTACCGAGTACCCTACAGCGATCAATAATTTTAATACTATAAAAACCACCTATAGAACATCGGTTAGTATTACCGAGTTGGCATTAAGCTCTGAGTCGCAAACCTTGGACTCTGATACTTATGTGCTAGGTTTTAAGGACACCACTATTGATAAGATAAATGAGAAAGATGAAAAATAATAACCTATCTAACACCTCATATCTTGTAGCGTTGCTATGTTTACTAATGGGTACTATTAGCTGTAGCGAAGGGGACATAATAACTGTTGAGTTAGAGTTTGATGGAGTACTTGATAATTGTGCGAATACTAACGCAAACACCTTTGTATTTTATAAACTTAATTCTGCCAATACCAAAACCCTCTTGCTCAATTTTACAGAAACAAATTTTGATCTTATTCCAGATTCCAAAAAACTAGCAAATGTTGAAACTGTGTTGCTTAACCAGACTACTAATCTAGTAACCTATCGTGAGTTTAGCGCTTCAATAAATCCTTCGAGTTATTTTTGTAGTGATATTCCGCCAAAAGAAAACACCACCACACTTGAGTATACGAGTACTAGTGGAACAGCTGAAATTAGTTATGATTTTTTGAGAACAGAGGCTACTGATTCTATATTTAAACGCACTATAGTACTTAGGGATATTACATTAATAGGTGATGCTATTGCTTACAGAAAAGAATTCTTGGCTTTGGGCGAGCAAGAAGTGGTCAAAACTTTTACCCCTTAAAATATTATTTATTAGGATTTTGCTTTATGTACACCTCCATCGCACCTAATCCATATTTTTTATAATCCCCGTCAGAAATACTCAGGTTATCATACCTTCCAAAAAAATAGGCTAGTTCTTCTTTGAGGACCCCTTGCCCCACTCCATGTATAAAAATTACACGAGGTATTCGTTTACGTATTGCAAAATCTAGCTGACGTTTTGCCGTGTCTAATTGAAGGTTAACCATGTCATGATTTGTCATACCCTTACTCGATTTTACTAGTTTATGAATATGTAAATCAACCTCCATTGGTGGTGCTTGTTGCTTTTTGGGAGTACTTACTGGTCGTTTTGTTTTTTTTTGAAAGTGCTCTTTTTCTTGCAAATTTTTATGCACTTCTTCATACGAAGGCAAGGTCATATCACCCGTTTGTATTTTGACAAGTTCTTTGACAGGGAAACTTAACTCGAATCCGTCTTCACTAGTTATAACAGCTTCGTGCTCACTAATAGCAATTACCTTACCACTAATATCCTCGTCCAAAACAGACACCTTATCCCCTATTTGTATCATACTTCTTTTTGATTTGTAAGTTGGTTATCCTTAGATTGAGAGCGAGATGTTAAGCCTGCATTGACCATATACATCCCCCCCATTAAGCAAATAATACCAACACTTTGTACATAGTAATTTTTTTCTTCAACAATTAGTTCATATACCAGTAGTGTAATCCCAATACAGATACAAATCACTTTCAAAACAGACTTTATATACACGCTTTTCATTCTGTAAAAATATAAGGAAATTATGAAAATGGAATTATCTCTGGTACAAAATATGTAAATACGTATATTGTGTCACAAATCTAAGCTAGATAACTGTGGATAATTACATGCTTCCTTGTTTAAATAAAAAACTTTTTGGGATAGATTGTATGGGCTGTGGATTGCAACGTGCTCTTGCCTTTTTGGCACAGGGAGAATTTGCGCAAGCCTTTAAAATGTATCCTGCCATTTATCCATTGGTGCTACTATTGGCTTTTTGGGGAATCAATCTGTTTTTAAAATTTAGGTTCGATACCTATATTAAATATGGTTTGCTCATAATTACCGCAATGACTATGATCACCAGCTATTTTATCAAAATGCATTATTTATTTAATTAACCTTTCAAAATTATGGAAAAACAAACATTACCAAACTCTACGTTAATTTTAGTATTCGGAATTTTATCCATTCTTGGATGTTGCTGTTATGGTTTCTTCGGAATCATATTTGCTATTATTGCCATTATTATGTCAAAAAAAGCAACTGAGCTTTATCTAGAGAATCCTGAGCTATATCATGGCTATCAAAATGTAAAGACAGGAAAGATTTTGGCAATCATTGGCCTGGTATTAAGCGCACTATATCTCATTACAATAATTATCATTTTTATCATTGCTGGTTATGACGGGATCATGGAAATGCAACAAGAAATGATTGAACAGTATAATTAATACTGCTTTACCTGTCATAAAAAATCCCGCAATGAGCGGGATTTTTTTTTATGATCAAAACTATATCTTTATAGCCTGAGTTACTTTTCAAAAGTTTTCAACGTTTCAGTAATAATACGTACACAATCCAGTAATTGCTCCTTGGTCATTACTAATGGCGGTGCAAAACGAATGATATTACCATGTGTTGGTTTTGCTAATAAACCATTTTCTTTTAAAGCAACACAAATATTCCAAGCAGTATCACTATCTTCACTATCATTGATTACAATCGCATTTAATAAACCTTTACCACGTACCAGATTAACGATATTTGATGTTTTAATATACTTGTTAAGCTCTGCTCTAAAAAGTTCTCCCAACTCAAAAGCATTAATTGCTAACTTTTCGTCACGAATAACCTCGAGTGCAGCTGTAGCTACGGCAGCAGCAATAGGGTTTCCTCCAAAGGTACTACCATGGCTTCCTGGTCGTATTACTTCCATAATACTATCATTTGCCAGCACAGCAGATACTGGATAAGCACCTCCACTAATTGCTTTTCCCAAAATTAAAACATCTGGTTTAACCTCGGGTGTACCCGAACAATTTTTCTCTGGACACCCACAATCTCCACAAGTAGCTAATAATCTACCTGTACGCGCAATACCTGTTTGCACCTCGTCTGCTATAAAAAGTACGTTGTGTTTTTTACACAATGCTTTTGCCTGAGCCAAATAACCTTCAGAAGGAACATAAACACCTGCTTCACCCTGTATTGGTTCTACTAGAAATCCAGCAATATTAGGAGTACTTTCCAAAACGTCTTCTAACGCTTTTAAATTGTCATATTCAATTTTGATAAATCCATTGGTATAAGGGCCAAAATTATCACGAGCAACAGGATCGTTTGAAAAAGAAATGATAGTTGTCGTACGACCATGAAAATTATTCTCGCATACTACAATCTGTGCCTCATTTTCGGCAATTCCTTTTTTCTCATAAGCCCAACGACGACAGATTTTTAAAGCAGTCTCAACCGCCTCAGCCCCTGTATTCATAGGTAATAACTTATCAAAGCCAAAATACTCGGTAGCAAATTTCTCGAATTCTCCAAGCTTATCATTGTAAAACGCACGAGATGTCAGCGTTAGTTTTTTGGCCTGCTCGGTCATTGCCCCCACTATTTTGGGATGACAATGCCCTTGATTTACAGCCGAGTATGCACTTAAAAAGTCATAATATTTTTTATCCTCTACATCCCATACAAAAACTCCTTCACCTCGGTCTAGCACGACAGGCAATGGATGGTAGTTATGAGCTCCATACTTATTTTCTAAATCAATTGAATGTTGTGATGACTTTTTTTCTAAAACTGCCATTATAAACGTATTAAAATAAAACTTTACTATTCCTACTTATCCTACTCGTGAGAGCGGCGAGAAATCAACCGTACTGAAGTGGATCGCAAATTACTAAATCTTTATCGAATTTTTTAACGCTTATCTCTTTAATCCTACTAAATATTCTATTTTTGCGCTATGGCGAGAAAAAATAAAAAGCAAGTCTTCGAGAATGTCGAAGTTATTGATGCAGGAGCAAAAGGAAAGAGTATTGCCAAAGCTCCCGATGGTAAAGTTATCTTTTTAAACAATGCAGTTCCTGGTGATATCATTGATATTAGAACTACCAAAAAAAGAAAAGCCTATTATGAGGGTACGGCTACCAACTTAATAAAAGCTTCGTCCAAACGCGTAGCACCAATCTGTAAACATTTTGGTACCTGTGGGGGGTGTAAATGGCAATTTATGGGCTATGAGCATCAACTAGATTACAAACAACAAGAGGTTATAAACAATTTGACTCGCATTGGTAAAGTAGAACTGCCAGAAGTGACACCGATTTTAGGATCTGCAGAACAGTTTTTTTACCGTAATAAAATGGAATTTTCTTTTAGTGACAGCCGCTGGTTATCCTTAGAAGAAATACAGAATGATGCTACAATTGAGGATAGAAATGCACTCGGTTTTCATATCCCTGGGATGTGGGATAAAATATTGGATATCGACACCTGTTACCTACAAGAGGATCCAAGTAATGCCATACGTAACAAGGTTAAAGATTTTGCTTCTCAAAATAATCTCTCTTTTTATAACGCTCGCAATCAAACTGGATTGCTGCGCACTTTAATGATACGCACCACCTCTACTGGTGAGATTATGGTTTTGGTACAGTTCTTTTTTGATGATGCCGAAAAACGAAATCTATTACTGGATTTCATAAAAACTGAATTTCCCGAAATTACTTCGCTGCAATATGTTGTTAATGGTAAAGGTAATGATACGATTTATGATCAAGATGTGATTTGCTATCACGGTAAAGATCATATTACTGAAGAAATGGAAGGCTTACAATTTAAAATCAATGCAAAGTCCTTTTACCAAACCAACTCTCTACAAGCATACGAACTCTATAAAATTACCCGTGATTTTGCACAGTTAACGGGTGAAGAATTAGTGTATGACTTGTATACAGGCACTGGTACCATAGCGCAATTTATAGCCAAAAAAGCAAAAAGAGTAGTTGGCGTAGAAGCTGTACCCGAAGCAATTGAAGATGCCAAAGAAAATGCGCGAAACAATAAGATCGAGAATACAGAATTTTATGTTGGAGACATGAAAAAAGTGTTTACCAAAGAATTTATTGCCACGCATGGACAACCAGAAGTTGTAATAACCGACCCTCCTAGAGATGGGATGCATAAGGATGTAGTGCAACAATTGCTTAATATTGCTCCATCAAAAATTGTGTATGTGAGTTGCAACAGTGCAACACAGGCAAGAGATTTGGCGTTATTAGATGAGGCATACAAAGTAACCAAGGTACAGCCAGTAGATATGTTTCCACAAACACATCATGTCGAAAATGTTGTATTGTTAGAAAAAAGATAACACTATCAATCATGAGATTAAAACCGTATTTGCTAATTACCTGTTTATCGGTGCTACCAATGCTCTTGCTTACGCAGATAAGCTGTGAGCGCGATGACATTTGTGCACCAGATACGGCAACAACCCCAATGCTCGTTATCGCATTTATATCATCTGACTCTGGCGAACCAGAAGCTCCTGTAGAATTACAAATTAAAGCAGAGGGTATTGACGAACTGCTAGAACTTGGTGCAACGCTAGATACCATCACAATACCGCTACGCACCAATGGAACGCTTAGTGAATTTGAGTTTACGATAAATAGTATTACCGAGAATGACTCCATCCCATCAAATACAGATATGGTAAGTTTTCAATACACCACAGTCGAAGAATATGTGAGTAGCGCTTGTGGTTTTAGAGCTACGTTTGAAGGCATATCGGCTACACGAGAAAATGTTGTCGATACTGATACTTGGATTAACGAAATTAATGTACAAAGTTTAAATGTCAAGGATGAAAACACTACGCACGTACTTATTCGTCATTAGTCTTGTAAGTGCAGCCACGCTGTTTGCTCAAGAAACATCGACTAGCCCAAAAACAGAGCAACAAGTTACCATCACCGATACCCTGCCGCCTGGTGAAAAGTATGGCTTACGCATAGGAACAGATCTTAGTAAATTACTACTCACAGCAATTAATGATACGTATACTGGATTTGAGATTACTGCCGACTATAGATTTTATAAAGATTTTTATCTGGCTGCCGAGATCGGAAATGAGAAATTACTAAGAGAAGAAGAAAATGTAGTGGGTGAAGGCACAGGTAGCTACGTGCGTGTTGGTGTAGATTATAACGCTTATGATAATTGGTATGGGATGCAAAATAACATCTATGTTGGCTTGCGATATGGTTTTGCTACGTTTTCGCAACGGTTGGACGAGTATGCCGTATTTACAGGAACCAATTATTACGGACCTACACGTGTCACCCAACCTATCGAGGAGAAAGGACTGACCGCAGGATGGGGCGAACTCATTTTAGGAATTAAAGTAGAACTGATTGCTAATATTTACCTAGGTGCCAATGTATCCATACGGGGCATGATCAACGAGACATCTCCAACACTTTTTGATAACCTATTTATTCCTGGTTTTGGCAAAACCAATGATTTCAGCAATTTTGGCGTGGGCTATGGCTACTCGATAAGTTATTTGATTCCTTTTTATAAAAAGAAAAAGTAACTCATAGTCTTTACAAACCCTTGGTACTCTACCCCTATTGGTAAAGAGCTTGGTAGACGCTCTGGATTGTAAAACATGCTTTTCTAAAATCAACTAGCTATGCAGGCGGCTATACGCAGCTCCCTGCGATACCTACCACTCTTACGTGGCGATTATCTTGTACTCCAGTTACCAAGGAAGCCTTATTCCCTAATCAGGAACGCACACCATGCTTACAGGAAGAAGTCTTACCCGCCCCGCAAGCTATTAAACCCTCGCAGGACGACCTTATACCTGCGCAGGACAGGCTCCAACCTTCGCAGGAGCTATACTAGGAGTCGCAGGGAGGGGTTATCCCCTCGCAGGAAGCTATTACACCTTGCAGGGAGACCTTATAGTTATACACGCCTAATAAATTTGGAGTATCGTCGTATGTTAATAAAGCTTGATGTTAATAAAAGATCCTATTATCAAAATCGATACGATCCCAGACTGAAAAAAATTATGTAGTTTAGTAATAGTAAAACCCACTACCAACCCCACTTTGTATCTTTAGGGTAGTAATCGTAAAAGAGATATATAGTTACCATAGGTGTCTATATATTGTTGTTACCATTCATTAGTAAAAAACTCTTTAAAATTTTAAAAATGCAAATTGACTTCGAAGAGAATTACATATTAGAAAATGATTTAGTCAAGTTAAGACCTCTAGAAATATCTGATTTTGAACATTTATTAGAATACTCAACAAATGAACCTGAATTGTGGCGATTTAACTCTGGAGGAGCGAATGGTGAAAAAAATCTTGAAAATTATATCGCTAATGCCATTCAACAACGCAAAGAGGAAAAGGAATATCCTTTCATAGTATTTGATAAGCGAAAAAAGAAATTTGTGGGTAGTACTAGATTTTATGCATTCAAAACACTAAATAATACAGTTGATTTGGGGTATACTTGGTACGGGAAACAAACGCACGGAGATGGAACAAATAAAAATTGTAAATATTTAATGTTAGAATTTGCTTTTGAGAAAATTGGAGTGGAACGAGTAGGATTCGCAGCGAGTAACCTAAACGAAAGAAGTATAAATGCTATGAAAAGCATAGGTTGCAAAGTTGAGGGAGTTTTTAGGAATTACTGCCTTGACAATTATGGAAATAGAATTGATGCTATTTTTTTGAGTATTTTAAAAGATGAGTGGTTTGAAAATGTTAAAAGTGATCTGAAAAATAAATTGACAAAATACTCCGAGAAAATAACGAAATGGTAACAATGTATAAGAAAACATAGGGCTTTTGAGCTTAAATGAAAGATCTGTGCTTATTTGCAAAGTCGCCAACTATAAAATTTGGCATTTACAAAAAATAATAAAAGCAGAACCCCAGTAGATACAGCTACAAGATTTGTTAATGACCTTTTAGAAAGAGAGAATCCAAATAAAGCTAATTTTCAAAACAGGTTTAATAGCGCCTTAAGAGATAGAATTAATGAAATCCCTGACGAAATACAGCAAGACATTGTTGATGTTTGGTACTTGGTATTTGACGAAGAACGTACTTTAGGTAGGATTAGAACTCGACAAAAAGATAGAACAGAAGAATGGAAATCATTTCGTTACGATAAATCGATTAATCCAGAAGGCTATTGGTCTTTGACCGAATCGAAAATTGGAAATTTATATCATTGGATAAGACAGAAAAGGGAAAACAGAACAAGAATGGAATTAATTAAAAAGAACTTTAACGAACAAGAAAAAAGTGAATTACGGAGAAAAGGATTTCCAATTTAACACAAAATATGTACCACAACACCAGTAACGGTTGCTCAAGTCCTTTAAAAAGATAAAATCGGTATAAAATTTTGAGTCTAAGCGCTAGTTTTCTAAAACAATATACTAATAACTACTGCAATACAAAGTGCTCTAAACCCCATACTCCGCTAGTCTGTGACTAGTGGCGGTATATGTTAACTGTTCTCGTCTGATACAACTGCTAGTAAGTAAGGGTTATTTCGAAACGTTTTATATATTAAAATATACAAGGGTATGACTTGGTCACAGATTATTAGGCACATAGAGGCATGGGTTTGACTCTATAAGTCAGATAGTTTTAAAATCTATTGAATCCTTACATAGCGTATGTATTAGAAATTATGTAGCTTAGTAACAGTAAAACCTACTACCAACCCCACTATATATCTTTAGGGTAGTGTTTGTAAAAGAGAAATATAGTTACCATAGGTGTCTATATAATATTATTGTATGTCATTAACGAAAATGGAAAAAACTAATCAATTTATTGAAGAAATGCATAAAGTCAAAAAACAACTTCAGACTTTAGAAAATATATTTTTAGAATCCTATGAGGATTATCTTGGAAATGAATTTGATGAACAAAACTTATGTGCATCAGAAATTGAAAATATGATACTAATGCTTACACACGAATTAGGAAGTGAAATTGGTTTTGGAATTAAGCGTTTAGAAACACTTTTAAAATATTTTGCCTTTAGAAAAAACTATAAAGATTATACCGATAAAGAATTATTAGACCTTATTGACAAAAACTTGAGCATATTAAGAAAAAAAGAAATTGCTGAAGGAAAAAAAGAAAAAAATATAACTAAAATAATCTCTGATTGGAATACAATTTTTGAGAATATTGGTTATGAAAAGCTAAAAGGAAAACTAAGATTAAAAACGCCATACAACACGGTATAAAAATAATAGTAAATTCTAAATTTGGCTAAGTGATAAAACCGAAAAGTAAGCGCTTTCAACCCGCTACTATTCTTATAATTACCATTGTGCTTACTTTATACCAAGTTAATAATTAACTAAAATGTAGATGAAAAACACTCTAATCAAACAAGCAATTTATTTACCAATGTATTATTTTGGAACTGTAATAATTGGAAGCCTATTTGCCGAAAATTACAGTCAAATAGGACAACAAGTTAGTGAATTAGCACTCAATGAAAACAAAACTGCCGGAATAGTCTTAACTATTGGAATATTCATAACTGGAGTATCATTGGTTCTATTTGGAATTGGTTTATACGTGAAGTTTAAAAGACAGTTTTTAATAAGTTCATTTTTGATAACCCTATTTGGAATATCTTTTTTGTGTGGAGCAGTTATTTCAATTGGCTCGCCATGGCACTCACTATATGGATTACCAATGTCAATACTGCTGCTTCCATTTGCATTCCTCTATGAAATGGAAAAGAAGAAGGCATCCAAATTGACTATGAAAATTGCAATTATTGTGACGACAATAATTTTCCTTTATTTCTGGGATCTGTTAGCTGTAAAATTTGTTTCATTCGATTACCGAGGATTGACACAAAGACTTTTTGGAATTGCTTTATTCTCTTGGTTTTCTTATTCAGCATATGTTTTATCTAAACAAGAAATCAGAAATAAATACTAAGCACAACAATGGCTCCCATATTCCGTTAGTCTGCGACTAGTAACGGTAAAGGTCAACAATTCTCATCTGATACAACTGCTATCAGGTAAGGATTAATTAAAAGTATTTTACAAATTTACGCAAACAATGGTGTGACTTGGTCATAGGCTTTTGTGTACATAGAGGCATGGGTTTGACTCTATGAGTCAGATAGTTTTAAAATCTATTGAATTCTTACCTAGCGTATGTATTAGAAATTATGTAGCTTAGTAACAGTAAAACGCACTACCAACCCCACTTTGTATCTTTAGGGTAGCGTGTGTAAAAGAGAAATATAGTTACTATGGATAACTATATAACCTTGTTGTAAACAATGCCGAAAAGCAAATGAAGTACTACATAGGAGCATATTATCTAATTAAATTAAAACCTATCGAATACGGAACGATTAAAGGTTCGGAAATCTATACTTGTAGTCGTTGTGTTAACAACTCTTTTTTTGACTCTTGGGCAATTTCTTGGGTTACAACTGAAAAGAAAGAATTAGAAGAAACTAAACAAACTTTTAATCTGACTGACAAAAATGTTGAGGAAATACAATTTTGGGTTGACAAAAAGTTGAATGAAGAAAAACTCGGTTGGATAAACACATTTTCGGACTTAAAAACATTGACCGAGTACAAAGAAAAGTTCTTTTTTAATGATTCTAACTTTGAAATATTAAGTATCAGCTTTCCCGAATCTGATTTGAGCGAAGCGTTGGAAATGACAAAACCAACTCTATCGAGTAGTGGAGAAATCGGAATTTATAGCAAACTTAAAACCAAAGAGCTTGATTTAGAAAAAAACGAGTTTTTAGGTTACGACATAATTGGAATTGAAACAAGCGGAGATTTCCACTCTTTTCATTGCCATGACGTATCGAATGATTTGAAAGCTAAATTCGGACTGCAAATAAATAAATTTGGACTTATAGAAAGTTGCGAAAACTGGGACGAGATAATGGAATTTATGAATGACCAAGTTAATGGATTTGAGCCTGTGCCTTGGCTTTATGTCAAAGTAAATAGAGTTAAAAAATGAAAAAAGTACTGTTTACAATAATGATAACCGCAATTACGGCGGATTCGACTACGTCCGAATCCACTCGGAATTGCTAACATCCGTGCTAAACCGAAAATTAACGCATATTAACCCGTAACTGACGGTTATATGAGACCGTTGTGCGTTATTCGAGAGAGCACTTTAAGATACATATTCAAAATGACTAAAAAAGAAGCAAAAGAGCTTTTAAGACATCACAGTTTTACCCATAAGAATTATTCTCACCCGAAAAGTGAAAACGGATTTTTAGGTATGCTTCGTCCATTTAAAGGAGAATTACTTGAGTCTAATTTTCACGAATTAATCTCTATTTTAAAAGTTCTAAAATACGATTTTTATAAAGAAAATATTGAACGTGAATTAGTTTCAAATTTGTGGGGAATTTGTCACCTAAGTAAATCTTGGGGAATTGAGAAAAATGGAATGCTTAGAAGAAATAATTTAATCACCAAAAAACAAGTAGAACTTTTAGCCGATTGGATAGATTGCCTATCATATGCAGTAATAAACCTCTTGGAAGGTGCATATGAAGAAGCTTTTGAACCTTATAAACAATATTTAGAGGAACAAAAAAAAGAAACGAACGCACAAAACGATGTATAAAACATAGCTAATAAATACTTAATCGAAAGGTTTATGTATATTTAGAAAGTCAGCCAAATTTTTAAATTTGACGATTTCCAATAAAAAAGATAAATAATAAAATTTAAAAATTTGGCTTGTAGCTCAACCGAAAAAAATTATTGGTTTTCTGCCCTATTTGCCATATATTTAACGTTGTAACCAATTGACCAAAACGTTCTGCATAAAACTATAATTGTTTACTCATGATTAATTCTATTGATATGAAAAAAATACTATTATTTCTATTTATTGTATCACTTATCTCATGTAATAATGATGAAGATCAAATAGAAATTTTATCGGATAATCTAAAAAAGAGATTGTTTGTGAGTAGAGGAGATCCTGATACAATTGGAAGAGACAGTATAATTGAATACTATGAAAACAAATTAATTACCAGATCAGAGTATTTTCTGACATATACGCAAAAAACTTATAAACGTTTTAATACATACGATTACGATGCAAATATGCTGCTTACTCAAATAAATTATTTTACGGATGAAAATTTAACCAACCTTTATCTTACTACAACCTATTTCTATGATGAAAATTTTAGAGTACAGAAAATAGTAGATGTCAAGTTTAAGACCTCTAACTGGGGTTCAAAACTATATAATTATGGCACTTACTATGAATACAAATCAGATACTGTAAGAAAATATAGAGTTGACCACTTAGATAATGACAAAATTTTGGAGGAAGATCTTTACCTAATAAGGGGGAATTTAGATACGATTAAAAATTTAAAGACCAACCACATATTTTTATTTGACAAACAAAATGATCGTTATCAAAAAAAGTATTTAGGCGATCCTTTAGATGTTTTTTCATGGCAAACGGATTATACTTATGGTAATGAAAAAAAACCTTTAATTAATAATTTCTTTGGTAATAGCTTGAATGTATTTTTAATTAAGAATCATCCGATAAGATATTATATTGAAGAGCAAACTAATAAGTATCTTGAGAGAGTGTTTCTTCATGCACACCGAACTAATGAAAATATAGTTTTTAGATATATTGTTGACGCCAAAAACCGACCATTGGAAATGCGAAGGGACGGAAGTTTTTACTCAGGTGATGTAATCAAATATTTTTATAAATAGTTCAATGATCAACTTTTCAAGGTGCAGTACCGAATTACGAATATTCTTTTCATAACTGGTTACACAAAACTATGGATACTGTCTAAAATTTTAATTTCCAGATTTGATTTCATTCTATTTACACCTACAAAAACAGAAGTAAAAATAAACTATTCGGAATAACAATAAAATACCTCTATTTATTAAGATAGTCTAGCTGCTAATTTAAGTTTTATTTTTATGCGGCTTTTCTTTCTTGTCTTAAATATCGGTTACTAGGTGTTTCGTTTTCTATTCCTTGATGCCTTCTTCGATTATTATAAAAATCAAAGTATTTACACAGCTGCCTATACAATTCTACTCCAGATTTAGGTAGATGTTTTCGTATTTGACGCTTCTCCATAATCTCCCGATATTGACAGTGTCAATTGCTCTTCCGTTTACCGTCCATGCTTAATTTTATAGCATTGGATAACACAAAATGAGCGAATATTGCTGATGTAAACTGGCTGCCTTGATCGGTATTGATAATCCCAGGCTTACCATGTATGGCTATAGCTTCCTCTAAGACCTCTTTGCCCCATAGTGCATCCATTACCAATTGACTACATAACGACTATCTAAATCTATAATGGCTACTAAATACATAAATCCTTTACGCATTGGTATATAAGTAATATCGTTGGCCCACACTTGATTCGGCTTTTCCACTGTTAAGTTTCTTAGCAGGTATGGATATATTTTATGAGCCTTATTACGTTTAGAGGTTTGTTTTCCAGGCATAATAACACTTAACCCCATGATCTTGTAATACAAACGATCTATGCGCTTTTGATTTACTTTATACCCCTTATCCATAGTAAGCAAGCCAAGTGTGCATTCGTTTGGCACCTTTAAAATAGTGATCGCTATAATGTTCGGCCATCAAACGCATTAGCTCTAGATTGAGACTGCTTTCACCTCTGGGCTTGTAATAGAAACCCGAACGGTGTAATTGTAAGAGCTTACTTTGCTTAACAATACTAAGATTGGAATGACCCTTGCTTATCATTTTACGACGCTCCTTAAGTGGTTTTAGTGCAAGGCGTTCTTTAAAAAATCAAGCTCCACTTTTTGCTTGCCAATTACTTTCAATAAACGGTCTTCTTTTTCCTCTGCTTCACTCTTTCCAGATTTGTCTCCTTTGGCAAATACAGATTCCGCTTGGGTGAGAAACTCTCGTTTCCATAGATTAATCTGTTGAGAGGATATCTCAAAGCGTTGTGAGAGTTCCTTTGTCTTTTCTCGCTCCTTTAGAACTTCTAAAATCACTTTAGTTTTGAATTTGGATGTGAATTTTCTTCGTGTCATATATGTAAATTTAAAATTCTTTTTTCAGAACTTAAACTACTGTCCTAATTTTGGGGGGATGATCATAGTTTAAACGTGGGAAACCAACTTAGAGTAACATTACTAGGAATGACTTTTAAACCAGTTATACTAACTTTAAATGAAAATTGTGAATTAAAATGGTTAGGACAGTTGTGCTTTGGGGGATTATTTGATGGTGAACATATCTTCAAGTTGATCGACAACGGTAACGGTACAACTAATTTTGAACATAGTGAACATTTTAGCGGAATTTTAGTTAAACTTTTCAGCAAAAGTCTGGATAAAAATACCAAAAATGGTTTTGAGCAAATGAATAAAGATCTAAAGGTTTATGCTGAAGGATAAGTGTAGCTCAAAGTAAATAGGAAGGATAAAACTTCTTTTAAAGCAAATAAATGAGGTTTCCTACTCCTACTACCCCAGTTAAACATCCCAAAATTAAATCTATTTTTGTTGCTATAAAGGTTAATTTTTCTTCAATTTTATTCGCAAATATGGCATATCCAGCATATAATGAAAAAGAACCAGCTGTAGAACCTATTGAAAAATATAAACTATTTAGAAAAGAGTATTCAAAATAATCCAGACCTATAAGCAATGAAATTGTAGTAAAATAAAACGGAATTGCAAAAGTATTGAGCAGTGACATCCCAACACCGTAAAGGTAAGCTTTTGATTTATCTATATCCTCTTTCTTGTTTTTTCTTTTAACTGTAAAATAGAGCCTAAAAAAGTTTATAGATAACAAAAAGAGAATAACCGTGCCTATTTGTTGAATCGTTGTAATATACTCTGAATTTTTCATCAAAATATTCGATAAGTATGCACCAATATTCGCCTGAAAAAAAAGTACGGTCGCAAAACCTCCTATCAAAAAAAGAGCAGATTTTATTCCACTTTTTAAACTAAACTTAACCACAGTTAAATTTAAAAAACTAGGAACTATGCTACCAGATGCGGCAACTGCAAACCCTAAAAACAAACATGTAAAAAAGACCATAATTTATATAAAGGCACAAATAAACAACTTAATCAACTAATTTCTTTATAGGGACTCTCTTAAATTCTGATAAAATAACCTTAAAAAACCTCACTTTTTTATATCGCGCTATGTTTTGGTGTTATCATATACATTTTACCACTACTCAAATGGGGTATTTTAAAATCTATCCTAGTGCCCAGTAGGCATAAAAAGATTTCTGAAGATGATTTGCTTTATTTCTATTATCAATTTGTCTTTATATTTTTACTAGCCGCTTTTGGGTTTGATAAAAGTAATCGCAGTTTGTTATAATTAAAATTCTCGAAATAACGTTAATTACATCGAGAATTTATAAAGTGTTGCAATACAATAATAAGCTATCCTAGATATGTAAGAACATTGGTTTCAATTCTCTTATCGATTGCGTCAACGGGAGCTTTTATAAAAGTTTCTCCAGTGATCTTTTCATATAGCTCTATATATCTATTAGAAACAGATTCAATATAAGCTTTGGTCATCTCGGGGATTTGCTGCCCTTCTTTGCCTTGAAAGCCTTTTGAGATTAACCATTGTCTTAGGAACTCTTTGGATAATTGTTTCTGGTCTTCTCCTTTTTTCTGTCGTTCCTCGTAGCCATCTGTATAAAAAGTAGAGTAGCGCCTGATAGCGCTACTCCTATTTGTATCTGTTAAAGATATAACTTTCTAGAATTATCAGTGCCCCCTTCATCAAACCGTACGTAAACTTTTCCCTCATACGGCTTACCGACAGCGTTCTTCATTACGCTTTTGAGAGTGTCTTTAAGCGAGCATATTGTTCTATGCTCAGTAGTTTATAACGTATAATCATACAGATGCTGGTGAACATCATATCAAACAATGGATCACATATAGGATGCCGAGCAAGTTATTTCAATAGCTAATCATTAACAATATGACATACTTTAAAAAATAAATATTAATCTTAAGGAACTAGGCTAGTGCTTTTCATAGGATACGGTGTTGTGCGTTCGTTTTTTTATCAATTCCATAATTTCGGTATGTACCTCAAATGTTTGTTTAAAGTCATCTAAATTGTTTGCAGTATTTTCCAAAATAACAAGATTCAAATTCTCTTGTGGATAATAATAGCAAGCAGATACAAATCCAGGTACATAACCTAATGCACCGACTTGAATATTTTGTTCTCCGTCTTTGAAAAGTAGTCCATATCCATATTCAACTGTTTCAAAAATCGGGTGGATTCTAGTTGCGTATTTGGTTGTCATTAATTTCAAAGTTTCTTTCGTAATCAACTTTCCCGAATATAAATTTTCGTTCCATTTTTTCAGGTCGGTTCCATTTGATATGAAACTACCAGCTGAGACATAATTGTCTAAACTATTCGTAGCAAAAACCAAGATTCCATTTTCGTTTTCTTCATAGCCTTTTACTAGGTGTTCATATTTTTTGTTGCTAGGGTGAAATGTGTTTTTAAGTCCATAATTTTCAAAAAGTTCGGTCGATAATTGTTCAAAAGATTTTTCAGTAACCTTTTTAAGGATTTGAGCGAGCAATTCATATCCCAATTGCGAATAATGGAATTGGGAACCTTGTTCAAATTCCAAAGGTTTATTCAAGTCAACAATTCCGTGTGTGTGAGTCAATAAATGATGAATGGTTACTTTTTTTATCCAAGGCTGACTTATTTGGGGTAAGTATTTTCCAATCGAATCGTCAAGTTCAAGGTTTTCCTTTTCGTATTCTCTCAAAACTAATACGGCTGTAATCTGTTTGCTTATAGAACCTATTACAAATTGGTCATTTACATCAAGTTTAGTGTTGTTTTCCAAATCTGAAAAACCAATTGCTTTAGAATAAATGTCTATTGAGTCTGCGGAAACCAAAATCACACCATTGAATTTTTGTTCGTTAATAATCGAGTCAATTTTTAACGACAAACCAGAATCGTAGTCTTGTTTTTTCTGTCCATTGGTTTGACAGGAAATTAGAAGGTAAAAGGCTATGACTATTAAACTAAATTTCATTAGGTGTTCTTAGTTTTTTAAAGGACTTGTGCAACGGTTACTATTGTTGGCTACATCTTTTTAAATTCCATTATAAATTTTCATTCAAATCTTGTCTTCCAATTATTGTCACTATTTCAACATTATTTTCATTGACTTTATAGAAAATACTATCAAATCCATGCACGCAACTGTATCCTTTTTTTATATAGTCAACAGATTCAAAGGAAAAAGGACGTTCAGCGATAATACCGTCAATATTCCTGATGCAGGTAAATGTAAAAATTTCATAATTAAAGCTAAAACTGTAATTCCGATTAATATTAATTCTGTCCTTTTCACATTTATTTTCTAATTGTGGGTAACGTTTGCATAAGAATAGTTGCCAAGTCTGGGATTCAAAACTTTCAAAACCACTAATATTGATGCGGGCTACAACCCATGACATTTCTGATATACGGCAATTATTTTTGATGCGTTGTTGTGTGCTTTGGTTTTACCAATCATCACCGACTGTTTCAATTTTAACATTTTTCGTTTTATTCTCTAATGATGTAAATATATCATTTGAGTACTCTTCTGCTTTTAATTTAATTCCAATCCACACTTTGTTATGGTATTTTTTTGACATACCTTTCGTTGCATAAAAATTAGCAGTTGTAATAAGTCCTAAAGCACATTGAGCTCCATTTCCTGGTTTTACTGAGTGATTGAAATTAGTTAAAACAACTTTATATCTATTGTCTTTGACATAAACCTTGATTGTATATTTTATATATCCTACGAAACACAAATATAACATTCCTCCGTACTTGAATGACATTGAGCCTTTACCAACAATTATTCCCGCATCTTTATCTGCTATTTGAATAACGTCATTCGCAGAATTGTAAGTAGTCGCAAACCAATCGTTGACAGTTGTAAAAATCATTGCTTTTCCAATACCATCTGTCTGTATAACTTTTTCAAATGTTAAGTTTTCTTGTGCTGATAAAGTCAGGGTAGTAAGAAATAAAATACCAATTATTAGATTAATTCTTTTCATAATTGTCTCTTTTTTTAATTAATATTATTCATTGTTTTATTAAGATTATTGTCTCCTATCAGAATTTTAACCATTGCACACAACAACAATATATAAATACCTATGGTAACTATATTTCTCTTTTACAAACACTATCTTTAGGATACTAAGTGGTGTGGGGATTTGGTTTTAATGTTACTAAACTACATAATTTATTATATATAAACTACTTAATGATCCAACAGATTTTAAAACCTTTAAGACACGGGCGGCAACACTTCCCACCTTCGGGAAACCTTCCTGACAAGTGCGGCAACTTTCCAAGCAGTAGTAGCAAGGGCTTAACAAAACTGTTTTATTTTTATAGCAGGCTACAGTTATCGAGAGTAGGTCATATATAATCCTGAGACGTTTACCTAAAAAATTGCCATTGTAACGCTATATCCCCTCAAGTGAAGGGGGTTACTCCCTTACCCTATTAGATCTAAGAATGGTTTTACTATTTCTAAGTATTATTTTGACTACTATTAACCCATTAAACTACTCTTATTTGCAGTATTTTAGGACAAATACCCCATATCCTCATGCCTATGTGCCAAACTTTTAGGGTCATCAGGCCTTAAATGATGACCTTAATCTATTAAAGTAACAGCTCGAAC
The DNA here is from genome assembly GCF_042434915.1 of Aquimarina rhodophyticola. Taxonomy (GTDB): domain Bacteria; phylum Bacteroidota; class Bacteroidia; order Flavobacteriales; family Flavobacteriaceae; genus Aquimarina. Next base: position 894,712 of record NZ_CP170198.1, on the reverse strand, counting down.
TAGTATACTACTGCTTCGAGCTGGTTTTCAACTCCATCTCTTTCTTCCAACTATACAATACTGGGACTATAAAATACGAAGTAATATCTATTACCATTCCTCCAAAAATAGGAATAGCCATCGGGATCATTATATCGCTTCCTTTACCTGTTGAGGTTAATACGGGCAATAATGCCAAAATTGTAGTTACAGTTGTCATAAGACACGGGCGTATTCTTTTTTGCGCAGCCTTTAATGTTGCCTGTCTTATCTGTCGTATGTCACGTGGTTGTTCACGCTCAAAAGTTTGTGTTAGATAAGTAGCCATTACAACACCATCATCGGTTGCGATACCAAATAATGCAATAAATCCTACCCAAACCGCGACACTCAAATTAATCGTTCTTATATTAAAGAGTTCCCGCATATTCTCGCCAAACAGAGTAAAATTAAGAAACCAATCTTGTCCATACAGCCAAATCATGATAAATCCCCCAGCAAAGGCTACAGTAATTCCGGTAAACACCATAAGCGATGTTGATACCGATTTAAATTGAAAATAAAGAATCAAAAATATGATCGTCAAGGCTAAAGGTATTACTACGAGCAATGTTTTCTCTGCCCGAACTTGATGCTCATACGATCCCGTAAATTGATAGCTTATGCCTTTGGGGATTGTAAGGTCACCCGATTTTATCTTTTCTGCAAGCAAAGCTTGCACCGTTTCAACAACTGTTATTTCTGCAAAGCCGTCTATTTTATCAAACAACACATACCCTACCAAAAACGTATCTTCACTTTTGATAATTTGTGGTCCTTGTTCGTAACGAATCTCTACAAGCTCTCCCAAACGTATCTGACTCCCATTTTGAACTGGGACATATATATTTTTAAGCGCATCGGGTGTATTACGTAATTCTCTTGGATACCGTACTCGCACTCCATAACGTTCACGACCTTCTACGGTTTGGGTTAGAACTCTACCCCCTACGGCAATTTCTAAAATTTCTTGGACATCATTAATAGCTAAGCCATATCGAGCTAATTGATTTCTTTTTATATCGATTAGTAAATAGGGTTTTCCTACGATTCGATCTGCAAATACTGCCTCTTTTTTTACACCTTCGGCTTGCTTTACAATATTTTCTAACTGTAATCCAAAAGCTTCAATTTGATCCAAGTTTTGTCCTTTGACCTTGATCCCCATGGGGGCTCGCATCCCTGTTTGTAACATTATCAACCTGGTCTCAATGGGCTGTAATTTGGGAGCAGAGGTTACGCCTGGTAATTTTGTAACGCTTATAATTTGGTTCCAGATATCGTTAGGATTTTTAATTTTTGGTCGCCAATTGCGATAGAATTCACCCTCATCATCAACAATCAAATCGGTAGATTTTAGTTCAAATGGATTTTTCAATTTTGACTTGTCGTAGTCCAAAATATTTACCCTAGTGGCTATGTTTGGATTGTTACTATATCCCCCATCCTTCAGCACAAACAATCCATCTTTATTAATTTTATACCGCTGTTTTTTACCTTCTGCATTCAACATATATTCTGATTTATATTGAATAATATTTTCATACATAGATAATGGTGCAGGATCCAGTGCCGAGGATGTACGCCCTGCTTTTCCAACAACTGTTTCAATTTCTGGTAAGGTCGCTACTGCCATATCCAACTGTTGCAATACACGCTTGTTTTCTTGGACGCCCGCATGTGGCATCGATGTTGGCATTAGTAAAAAAGAACCTTCATTAAGGGAGGGCATAAATTCTTTGGCTGTAGTTCGCATAATAATTACTCCCAGTACTACGAGTAGGATTGGTATGCTTATAAATGCAGCTTTGTATTGTAAAGCCCACTTCAAAATTTGACTGTAGTACCGTCGTAAAAGTGAAAAAATGCCTAACAGTCCAAAACAAATCAATGCTACAAAAATTAGATTCATTAATAAACTACGGTCCACCCCAAGAGGTCGCCAATAGGCTCCTAACATCCCAACAATAGCAAACGCCAAAATTATGCTGTGAAGCAGGTTTATTTGCTTTCGCGAAAGCAAACTTTTTAAGCGTAGTATTCCTGTAATCCCAAATAGAATAAGAATACTTGCTATCCAATAATCGTAAAAAGTACCTACAATACCTATAAGAATTAAGCTAGCATTGATACTATATGTGTAGTGGGGTTTTAGGGTTCTTTTTCTAAATATAAAAGCAGCTATTGGCGGAATCAAAAAGAGTGCTATGACAAGGGATGCCGAGAGTGCCATGGTTTTGGTAAATGCTAAGGGTCTGAAGAGTTTTCCTTCGGCTCCAATCATAGTAAATACAGGAATAAAACTTATAATGGTAGTTAACACGGCCGTAAGGATTGCGCCCGAAACTTCGGCAGTAGCTTTGTATATAATCTCGTTTGTAGTTAAAGTAGGGTCTCTATCGGGATCCTCTAGGTGCCTAATCATATTTTCTGCCAAAATAACACCTACATCAACCATGGTTCCAATAGCAATGGCAATACCAGAGAGTGCGACAATATTTGCATCTACATTAAATAGTTTCATTGCTATAAAGATCATTAATACTGCTACTGGCAATAGTCCCGCAATGAGGATCGAAGCTCTTACATTTACTACCATGATGATAATCACCAACATCGTGATAAGTATCTCTAGGGTTAGTGCCTCATCAAGTGTAGCTAATGTTTCATTTATTAGCACCGTACGATCATAAAAAGGTACAATGGTGAGCTGTGATAATCGACCGTCCTTAAGGGTTTTGGATGGCAACCCACCTTTTATCGCTTCAATTTTATTTTTTACATTATTTATTACTTCCATAGGATTGGCTCCATAGCGAGCAACGACTACCCCCCCTACAACTTCTGCTCCTTCTTTATCGAGTATACCGCGCCTAGCAGCGGGACCTAAAACTACATTGGCAACATCCTTGATTCTTAGTGATGTATAGTTTGTTGATTTGATAACAGCATCCTCTATGGCTGCAATCGATTTGAAGTATCCTAAGCCTCGTACCAAATATTCGGCTTGGTTAATTTCTAATGTTTGAGCACCTATGTCTTTATTGTTTTCTTTGACTGCGCTTACGATATCACCAAGCTTTATTTTGTATTGACGCATTAACTCAGGATTCACATCTACCTGATATTCTTGCACATACCCTCCTATCGACGCTACTTCTGATACTCCACTAGCACTTGATAATCCATACTTTACGTAGTAATCCTGCAGGCTACGTAACTCATGCAGATCCCACCCTCCTGTAACATTACCTTGTGTATCTCTACCTTCTAAGGTATACCAAAATACCTGCCCTAATCCCGTAGCATCTGGTCCTAAAGAAGGTTTAATACCTTGTGGAAGAAGGTTTGCGGGTAGCGAATTTAACTTTTCAAGAATACGGCTACGTGACCAGTAAAATTCAATATCCTCTTCAAAAATGATATAGATACTTGAAAATCCAAACATAGAGGAGCTTCGAATAGTTTTTACTCCGGGAATACCCAATAATGAGGTGGTTAATGGATAAGTGATTTGATCTTCTATGTCTTGAGGAGATTGACCCTCCCATTGTGTAAAGACTATTTGTTGATTTTCCCCTATATCTGGTATCGCATCCACAGCGATGGGGTTTGATGGTAAAAAACCTGTATCCCAACCAAAAGGAGCATGTACAATACCCCAACCGATACTTATAAAAAGGATCAAGAAAGCTACAAGTTTATTTTCTATTAAAAATTTGATGGTTCTATTAAGCATAGAATATAGTAGTTACATGTTAAAAGACGTTTTGCGAGGTGTTACCCAGTAATTGTCTAAAAAATATATCCGAAGAGTAAAGATATGTAAATGGACTAGAGAATGAACTAGTTGTAATATCAAATAATAAAGCTCTGATGCAACAGGTATAAATCTTGTAACACCCATGTTTGCCGATAATCAGGTTTTGGTAACACTAGGGTATCTTTGACATCAAAAAGAAGCGTATACGAGTATAAAAATGAAGCGACAAAAACTTGAGATACAAAGGTGGTTGAATCCCAAGAGTTTTTTAGTTCGTCCTGCCCCTTTACCGTTAATTGAGTATCAGAGCAACATGATTTTTTAGAGATTAATGGAAACTTGCAATCTGCAGTATTTAGTACCTTATCCATTCCACAAGATTTGGTTTGTTGAATGAATGAGAAATCAACCATTGTAGTGCCACAAAAGTGCATATCGACCGTAAACGACATGGTAGTAAGTACCACTATACATGCCATAAACGCAGCCATAAACTTGAAGACAATCTGTTTCATTGATAGCAAAGCTACAAATTTTTGTGAAAGCAAGATAAAATTTAACGCATGCTATAGTGCCTAAATATTGGCGTTATGCATACATCCTAAGTTATGGATTAAGAGCATCCTGCTTGAGGTAACAGTTTAGGCTAAAAAAATTATGAATCAAAACTAAATCTTTTAGTTATATTTCGCATATCTAAGAAGATAGATACTAGTTAATCCTAATCACTAACTCTTCTATATGGAAGAACGCATACTTAAATCTAAAGATGTGCTAGCGCATCTTTATCAAGAAAATATTTTACCCGTTTTAGAACATCGGATTAAAAGTCATGATGCTATTATTTCGGACATTCTAAAGTTACAAACCAAACAGCGTTCCATAAACTATAGTAGTACCGAAAAAAACCGTGCACTTGCTGATCTAACAGCCTATAAAAAAGATATATCAGCACTTATTAATGCATATTTTGTTCCGAATAAGTATACCCCTTCCAATCATCCACTTACTACTTATTATGTTGCACTTGAGCGCTATCTTGACAGTTTGGATGAAACCATAATTAAAATTCAAGACAGGGATCGTTTCTACCCAACTACCACCGACACCAAGGCTATACGATTCAAAAAATATGGCAAGCGACTTCTTTTTAAACTAAGTAAGTCTCCCGTTCGTTTCACAAATTTTTTTAGACGATTATTTAAAAAAGAAGAAAGGCCTATCCCCTATTGGACACATACTATACCATACAAAAACCTTACACAGTACTATTTTAAGTCCGAACTTACTCGTAAGCTCTTACCAATTATAGATAGCCTATATAAAGAGATTACGGTACTTACCAATGTTTGCTGGTCTATCGATACTGCCTATGATAAAAAAATAAATGCCTATCTAGAGGGTGCCGATGATTTTGATATGTCTGATACGGGAAGTGCACCATCAGAAGTCATTATAGCTGCTAGTGATAAGATTACTCAACTTAGTCAACAAATCGATGTGGTTTTTAATGAGATTTTTGAAGAGTATAATGATGCCATTGACAAATGCGATACCATTGAGCTATCAAGAAGTGAATTCTCGGATCAACGAATCCTAGAAAAACAAAAGCATACTGTACAGTTACTTTTAAAAAATGAACAACGATGGGATGCAACCCACGAGTTATTAAATGATGACTGGGGACTGGATAATGAAATATATATCATAGTATTTACTTTGTTGTCTACTTATTTTCATACTAAGCAGCGTATTGCCGAGCGTGCTGTAACTATTAATTTACATCTGGATACCCTTATTAGTAATCTTACTATTTCAAAAAACGCGATTATTACAACCGATAAGGATACGGTGCTTAAAACGGTTATTGCAAAGGAACTTCAAGCCATACGTAAAGATTTTATTCCCAAAATTATTGTTGGCGCTACCACTTATATTACGTCACAAGATGTACCCGAAGTGCTAACCACCTTTGATGAAACGGTGCAAGCATTATTAAAAGATATTTCTCATAAGCGAGCTATTAGCACTACAGCAGATTACTTAACCCCCACAAAGCTATCCGAGATTAATTATACCTCACCTTATGAGTTGATTAACTACGAAAGTTGGCCACTTTTTTCTAAAATTATCAATACAGCCAAGGTTGATATGTCACTTAGTATTGAAGAGGCTATAGAAACGATCGAAGCTTTGGGGCAGACCATAGAGTTTAACTTAGAATCTGCATTAACTTTATTTGACACCGCGTCTTTGCAAGATAATCCAGAAACTATAGCGGTCGATGGAATCCAAAGAAGTATTGATAAAATTACTGCGCTTAAGCAATCGATTTTGGACTGGGAAACCTCTAATCATACAATTTTGTATCCTGGCGTCGATGGTTTTATTAAACGTAGTGTAGCGCTAACAGAAACCGAAAATATCTATAACATTAGGCTTACCATTGCCAAAGCCAAATCTGTAGAAAAGAGTAAAGCTATTAAACAAAAGGTTGTAAATACAGTTATAAACTTTGTTCCCATAGCTATTACAAAATTGCGCACAACATGGCTCAAAACTAAGGACAAGACCCAAAGTTTTTTATTGCGTACAGGACTTTATAAACCTGCTACCAATATTACAAAAGACCTTTCGGATTTTTTGAAAGAAGAAAAACAAGCTTTAGAACAATTACCGTTTATTTACAAGCGACTATTTCACTTAGATACCGTAACTAGTGAAGATCTTTTTGTGGGGAGATCGCATGATTTAGCGCTTTTAAATACAGCATATACCTCCTGGCAGCGTACTCGTTTTTCTTCGGTTATTATTTATGGTGAGCGTGGCGCTGGTAAAACCTCCTTACTCGATTTCTTCATTAATTCGATTCCCAAAACTACCAAAACGATCATAGCATCTCCCATAGACGCATTATATAGCAGTGAGGCATTATTTGAGTTTCTAAACTCTGTTTTTGCACAAGAGCTTTACACTTTTGAGGATTGGGTTAGTTATTTAAACTCTGGTAGTAAAAAAGTTATTGTTCTAGAAAATATTCAATATTTATATGTGAGAAAAGTGAAAGGTTTTGAAGCCTTACATCAAATTTCAGAACTGATGTATGCAACTCAAAAGTCAGTATTTTGGATACTCACCTGTGCAAAATATTCTTATCAGTTTTTAGACAAAGCTATTCAATTATCAGAACGCTTCTCTTATCGTATCGATATAGACGGAATTGATACCGATACAATGACACAAGCCTTACTTAAACGACATAAAAAAAGTGGATATGATCTTATGTTTGAAGAACCCCCTAGAGAGTACCTTACCAAAAAAATAAATAAAGCATCCAACGAAGAAAAACAACGGTTACTCAAAGAAGATTTCTTTAAAGACCTTACCAAAATTGCTAGAAGTAATTTTAAAATAGCTTTCACCTATTGGCTACGTTCTACGACAACCGTCTCGGGCAACGTGATTACACTTCGCTCCTTAAAAAGTATTGATGTAACATTTCTTGAAAAGTTAGCCCCAAATAAACTCTTTATGTTACATGCTATATTGTTGCAAGAAAAAGTAACGCTTGATACCCTCGTAAGCTTATCGGGTTTTGACAAACAAAAAACACATCGAATAGTAAACTCCTTATATGAAAATGGTTTATTAACATTGGATAAAGAAAGCTACTATAATATCAATACACTATTGTACCGCCAGATAACCAACTTATTAAAGAGTAAAAACTTTATACATTAAAATTTATGTTTAAAAAAGCAACAATTTTTCTACTCTACGTATTCTGCAACCTTGGCCTTGGCTTTGCACAGCAGGCGGCACCTACCCAAAAAGACAGTACGATACGCATTGATACTTTAAAGGTTATCCAAGTTGAACAAGCGAGTGAAGAAATTACTAAAAAGGTAGAAAATGAAGTAATTGACAAATTGACTCCGCCCCCAATATGGGAACTCTTTTCCTTCAGTAAAATTTTTTGGGCATTATTACTTATCATTACAGGGTATCTTCTCATTCGATTTATTGTTACTGTTTTAGAACGGTTTGCCGAGAAGTTTACTACACAACGTATCACAATTAAAGGATTAATCCCGATTGTAAAAATCTTTGGATGGATCTTTATTATGGTTCTTATCATTATAGGCGTTTTTAGACCTCCAGCAGCTACAGTGATTGCTGTTATGGCCTCACTAGGTATAGCTATAGGATTTGCAGCTCAAGATATTTTAAAAAATATTTTTGGAGGTGTCATGATTTTACTAGATCGCCCCTTTAAGGTGGGAGATAAAATCGAAGTTGGAACCTTTTATGGAGAAGTTGTAGAGATAGGCCTTAGATCTATTAGAATTATAACCCCCGATGATTCTCTAGTGAGTATTCCTAATGGTGAATTAATGAATAAATCTGTGTCCAATGCCAACAATGGTGAAGCAAACTGTCAGGTCGTTGCCGAAGTTTACCTTCCGATCACTATTAACACAAACCGTGTGAGACAAGTGGCTATAGAATCGGCACAAGTATCTAAGTATATTTATTTAAATAAACCTATTGCGGTTTTATTTTTTAATGAAGTAAAAGAAAATAGATCGTATCTAAAAATGCGATTAAAGGCCTATGTAGTTGACATACGGTATGAATTTGCTTTTAAAAGTGATATGACAGAGATTGTGATGAAGCAATTGCTAGAAGAAAAATTAATGGACCCAAAAGATTTGAACTAAAGTATAACAATATGATCGCTAATCGGTAAAATCTTCTTTTATTGTATCAGAGTGCATAACTACATTATCTGCGGGTAACACTTCACCTAATGTTGTTTCTTTGTCCATAATTTGAATACCTTTTTGCATAACCAAAGAATTGGGAAGGGTTATATTTTCACCTTTGTCAGTTCGCATAAAAAAATAAAAACCTGTAATATCCTCAACAATACCTGTCCAATCAAAATCTTTATCCAAAATTTTAACTCTATCCCCGATACGTACCGGATGGTTAAAAAATAAAATTACACTCGAGGTTAAGTTGGATAGTATAGACCATTGAGCAAAAAAACCAACCCCGAGAACTGCCAGAATTGAAGATATAAAAACCGAAAATTGTTTAATATCCATACCCCAAATAATCGCCAAAAATGCTCCTGTGATGATATATGTCAATAAATAGGCGAGATTAAAAATCACCTTTCTGCGGTTCACCTCAATAGCACGAACAAAAGAAAATTTTCTAATTGCTCTTTTTGCTATCACGATTATCGTTATCGAGAGACATATAAGTATGAATGTATACAGTAATTCCTTTTTATAAACCAATAAATCCATAGTAATCCTTTTTATTGCAAAAATAAATCATATTTGGTGAATTAAAAGCGCAAAACGAGCAATATAAGATTCTTTGCATACAAATTATAGCGTTCCACAAACCATAACGATTTCACTAGTTATAGACTACAAAAAGATAAACTATCGGTATCTATAATTTTTTAAAACCGAATTTAAACAAGTATACCTTTTTTGCATTAAATCTATTGAATGAATGTAATCCCACATTAATCACGAATGAGCTACAGTTAAATAGTGATTGCATCCATTATTATAAAGCACTTTAAATTGAAGAATACTAATATTTTAAGTGCCTCATTTGTTATACATTGAAAAAATTACGGGTTTGCTATTTAGCATTTTATCTTCATACAAAATAAGACTGATCAATTGTAAAATAATGTTTTGTCCAAATTTTGATTAAACTTAATATCAGTGCTAATTTCTTCAACCCAAGAATCTGTAAGAACCTTGGCATTCCAATCAGATTTTGTATATTTTCGATAGGTTGTTAACAAAATACCATCTATTTTTTCATAGCTAACACGCATTAATATAGGATCTAATACATTTTTGGATACCACAGTAAATAAAAACTGATCTACAAGATGAGTCTCTTGGTTTATATATAATTGATAGGTATCAGAAGATACGGAATCCCCAATGTTAAAAGTAATCTTTACTATATCATACATAGTATGCATTATAGTATCTTGCCCTAAGTAATCATAACGAATACCAGGATCTAACAATTTTTGCATCATAGCAAACCAATAAAAATTAGTTTTACGGGTAAAGGCTGCACTCTTAGTTATAGTACTATCTCTTATCTCTTTTGCATCTATCTTAACCCAAAAATGTTTTCCGTTATATCCTTGCTCCATTGTATCCGCTAAAAAGGGTAATGTTCTTTGGTGTTTTATATATTTTCCATGTGATAGTTCGCCATCAAAAATATAGGATTCAATAGATACATCTTCTTTTTTATCGGGTGTACGATATGTATATTTGAAAACAACATCTTTTAGATCTAATAAATCTTGATAATTACCTACCTCTTGTGTCATTTTGTACACTAGTTCGTGTCCTTTATTTTGAAAATCTATTTTTTGACTATCTACACTTTTTGTACTTTCTTTCGTTGTAGCATCTTTATTTCCGCAGGCTATCAAAAACATGCTTGCACTCACAAAAATTAATTTTTTATAATTCATCATTTATTTATTTTACTATAGATAACTAGTTGTAACATGTGTTACAGCCACCGCTTATGATTGGAACCCGTTAATTTATGAGTACACTTTAAAACGCTCATTTTATAAAAATTTAAAGCATAAAGCTGATAGTGTATCGTCTAAGTTTCAAGGGTAAAGCTTCTGTGTCTATAAGGGTATTTTAATACTACTATATTGATAAAAATATAAGAACTATTAGATTATAGAGCTAATTAAAACACTAAGAATTTATTGTAAAATTGCTAGTACGCTGCTATCAATACCATAGATAAACCTTTCGCATTAGCGAAAGGTTTATAATCTTACGATCAACTCCAACTATAAAGTTTCAACGTTTTCTTTGGACCATGCAAACTTTTTAAATCCGTCATCTACGGGAGTGTTAGCAATATGGTTTACGTAGTTACTAATAGTTTTTTGGGAAAGTCCTAAAATAATTTCCAACACATGATTCTCTTCATATCCAGCTGCATAAAAGGTATTTAAATCTTCTTGTGTTACGTGTCCACGATTACGAACAATTTTTAAGGTCATAGTACGCAGCGCCTCTAATTTAGGATTCTCGAGAGGAGCTTCGTTTCGCAAAGCATTAGTTATCGCTTCATCTACTTTCATCATATTGGCTATACCAGTATGTGCAGGTACACAATAATGACATGCATGTTCAACGTTAATGGTTTGCCATACAACTGTCAATTCATCATTATCAAAAGATGTTTGTGTAAATAGTTCGTGTAATGCTTGATAAGCTTCCAAAACTTTTGGTGCACCAGCTAATACTCCATGCAAACCCGGAATCATTCCGTACGCTTTTTGAGAGTTTTCTAATAATGCCTTGCCCCCTTCTGGAGCTGTCTCGATAGTATGAATTTTTAATGTAGTCATAACTTATATTTGTAATGTTATAAACTAAACAATCGTTTAGTTATTAATTAAAAAAAATGATTAAATATTCTTGAAGGTCATTTCGATAAAATCTTCAATTTCTTCTTTATTATTTACTCGTGTTGCTGCAGCCAAACCATGTTTTGCTAAAACCAAAAAATTAGCTTGCCTACCAATTATTTCTTCACTTTTTGAGGTGTTCATTCTTAACTTTTCAATAAATAATGTTTTAAGATTATTCATAAAAGTAGTCACTTGGCTATGTATTATCGAATCTTCTTTATTAGAAAATTCATAATATGTATTAGTTAATAAACAACCTTTTTGATTGCCCTCTTGATCACAAACTTTTACAGAGTCATAAAAAAACTGTTTAATATCCTCTACTCCCTTTGTGCCACTTCTTAACTTATCAAACATTTCTTTTCTTTTGGCTTTATAATTTTTCAAACTTTCTAAAAATAAGCCCTGTTTGTTACCAAAACTCGCATAAATTGAAAATTTATTAATCCCCATTTCTTTTTCTAGCATTTGCATGGATGTATTTTCATACCCCTTATACCAAAACACATGCATTGCTTTGTTTATTACATCCTCTTCTATGTATTGCTTTTTTCTCGCCATAAATACAAAGCAAAACTAACCAATCATTTAGAAATAAAAAATCTTTTAACAAATTCTTATAATGTAGCTTATAAAACTATTATACATCATATAATCTTAACAGAGCCATGCAAGTAAGACGCGGTTTTATATGCATACAATATGCATCTATACTTGTTCGACTAACTTTTTGTTACGATTTGTCTTGACGATATAATTCTTCAAAATCTTGCGCTAAACTTTTGATCAAAAAAAGCTTTCTATACTCGTCAATAAGCTATATAAACCTTATGTTTGTTAGTGTATCCAGAATCGTTTAAATAGATAATAATACCAGCCGGTTCTATAAAGATCGAGATAACTAACTTAATTAATACACTAGCTATTTAGTATAAAAATCTATTTGAGCTGACCAAATTATAGTGAAGATTGTATGAAACACAAAAATTTTAACCTACAAGGATTAATTAGCTATTGCATGGCGCTATTGATAAGTTTAAACTATGCCTGTGATCAAACAACTAATAAAAATACGGTTTCTATTAGTGATGAAGAAGAAGTAAAAACCTCCCAAGAGGACAAACAAGAGAATTTTCAAATAGCTGACAAATTATTTTTTAAAGCAGATGGTAGCGAGCCAGGTTGGTCGATTGAGATTAATAAAAAGGCAGACCATTTATATTACAAGCTTCAATTAGACAATGGTAATCTTGTCAAAGAAGGAAATGCAACTTTACAAAGATTAGATAAGTCAAATTATCTAAACTTAGTTTTAGTAAATGAACTTGAAACTATTGATAGTAAGATCAACTTAACAGAGTGCTTTGATAATGCAGGAAATTCTCGTCATAGTTCTATTGTATTGAGGTACAAACAACAATCGTACAATGGCTGCGGGACTTTCTTTATGGATACAGGGTTATATAATGAATTGCGTACATCAAATACTATTGACTATTACATTTGCTACAAAAACAATCAAAATGAAAATCAAAAAATTTGGATCGGTTTTAATAAAGAAGATATTGCGCTAAAAGTAAAATATAAAGGACAAGCTCAAGGTATTGTCCTAGAGTATAACAGCTCAGAATATATAGAAGGAGGAGCTCATCCTACATTGATAAAATATTACAACGAAATTTATGGAGGAAAAATTAACGGTGTTTACAAAACAATACATTCGGGTAACTGGGATTATGTCGAATATCAAAGAGGTAAAGACTCAGCAAACTTTAACTTTACTATTGACCATGAGCTACATCCCTATAGCAAACATCCATGTTTCTAAAAGTAAAAAAATTAGCTGCTAGCAAGTTTTATATTTATATATCTAGTTCGTGTTTTAAGACTCTACTCGCCAAGGTGGGTTAAGTCGATTATCTCCTCCATAAAATAAAATCAGTTGATTTCCGTCAACATCTTTTAGTTTGGCTTCTCGCCATAGCCAATTTTGATCAGTTGGTTCTAGATCAAATCGAATTCCTTTTTGTTTAACCTCCTCAACTTTTTTATCAAGATCTTTACACTCAAAATATACATAGATTCCATCACCTTTTGGTAATTCGTCCGTTTGATGTATTGAAAAGGTTGAGTTTCCATCTGGGCATTGAAATCGCGCATAATGTGGAAGAGCGTTTACAATCAATTTAAGCCCTAATTTTTCATAAAAAGGAACCGATTTTGTCAAATCCAAAGATGGAACTGTTATTTGATTTAAATTCATAGGTTATTAAGTTACTAGTTGTAACACAGCATCTCTTGTGTAATTCGTTTTACTAGATAACTACAAACTGTTGTTCGAGTACCTTTCAGCTTTTATTATTTTTTTATAAATCTATGGACAATTGATCTATTTTCAAAGCGTATAAAGTATACTCCTTTGGATAAATTAGATATATCTAATTCAAAATTATCAGCAATAGCAACCGTTTTAATAAATTGACCATTGATATTAAATATTTGAATGTTATCGGCTTTTTCGTCGTTTAATTGGAATGTTATAAAATCTGATGATGGATTTGGATAAATCGATAGTACCTTATCATTTGGTAAACTATCTACACTGACTGTGCTTTTATCTAGGGTTATGGTTTGTAATAAATTATTATACCCTGTTGCTGCTTCCCATGTATTTTGATTTGCAAATTGGATACTATAATCAGAATTTGTTGCTAAATTATCTTCTTTATCAGGCATCCAAAGGTATAGTTGAAATGTACCTGTTATACCTAAATCAAAATTTTGAGTAATTGAAACCGAAGTTTCCCATGTTCTAATATCAGTATCGATTATGGCAGTTGTAATTTCATCGTTTACAGTATTCTTTAAAAGTAAATATACATTTCTTTCTTTAAATGGTCTGGCGTAACCTACATTGGAAATATTTAAAGTTATGTCAAAATTGTTATTATCAACTGTTATTGTTGATGAGTTTAAAACAAATCGATATCCCATATTTTTTACAATCTCCTCGTAATCACCTGATGCAATTGCTTGCGTCCAGAAGGGAGTATAATAATCTCTGTTTATGGTTGTCCAGTTGGTCAAATTCAATTCATTCATTGCATTGGGAGCTTTTGTTCTAAAACCATTATCGCACGTGTTCAATCCATTAGTCTCACCGGTCATTGGTACATACTTGGTCTCATTAGCAATGTAGTTAAAATCAACTGTTCCCACCGGACTCTCGCACTGCGAAGACACACTGTAGGTTCCCTGATCCCCGTAATCATTTAGGAAAGCGTCATTATAAAATCCAATTCTCGCGTTTTGGGTATCCTGATAAGCAGTCTGTTCATTTAATTGTGTGGTACCGTACATTGTTGTTTTGATAGCTGCATACCGAACCTGTATCGGAACTTCTATGGGCAATGCTGTCAACATTGCGTCTATAATTTCTTTACGATTAGCCCATTGATCTTGAGAGATACTACCATCAGTCCCAAATTCTGTAGAATTTGTATAATACCATTCACCCCAAGTACCAATAAAGCCAGCTTGGACAGAAAAAACAACGTCTTTGTTTGTATGTAGTAATGGCGAAAGCTGAGAAATATGCGTCAAAATTTGAGATTTAATTGGCTGCTGTGGTGTCGTACCTCTAGCATTAGAATACGAAAATCTTGCAATAACTTTGAGACCGGCGGTTCTAATATTATCAAAATCACCTTGAATATTTTCTAAATAAGTTTTATTAATATTCCTGTTTAAAAATGAATCTAAAAGAAAATAACGATAAACAACAGTCACTTTATCTGTACTAGTTTTCCAATTAGACAAGGTTGCTACAGATAGGTTACTATAGTTAGGAGTTGATGCATAGTTACTAGATGTAATAGAATATTTTTGTAAACCCCGCTCAGGGTTTGCTATAATATCTGTGGATGCTGTATAGTTAATAGACTGGCCTAATAATAAAGTATGACTCATTAAGAGAAATATTACTATTATTAACTTTTTTTGGAGGGTACGCTTCATCATACTTATTTTAATGATGTACAACGCACTTACAAACAGTTTATTGCGTGATCGAGCAACCAATTTCGAAAATTCAAATCCAATAAAAAGGTCGGCGAGGGCACTTGTATGTTGCTCACTGCTTATAGCTTAATTAAGAAAATTATAGTACTTACCTACTAAAAGTCTCGAGTATGTTATGTACCCGAGATTTTTTTTATTTGTGTATTATAAGTGAATTTGAGACTTTTTATTCAAAACATTTTATATACTATACAGTTTATTGCTTTTGAAATTTATGAACAACTTTGCCATCATCAGTCAAAATTGAAATCATATACATACCTTGTTCTAAGTGGGCTATGTTCAACTTCTCTGTAGATGAATTAATTTTACTATTTATTAGTAATTTACCATTTAGATCATAAACTTTTATCTCCTTGGCTTGGGATATTAATGATGATGATAAATTAAGAAACTCATGGGTAGGGTTAGGATATATCAATCCAGCTTTAGCTAGCTCACTTATATCATCTTCATCTGATTCGGATACATTAAAATTAGTGCTATTTACATTAAAAAATATATTATCGGCCGCTTTCACCATTATTCGACCCATCGAAGTTGCGGTATTAGGTAACGTAATAACCTCAGAGCCATCATTAGGAGTACTCTCCTTGAGGATAATATCAAAAGTTTTGCCACCATTTATAGAATAAAGTATTGTCACATTTTGACAATTAACTGGAGGTATGTTGGTGTTAGCTACATCCCATTCAAGTGAAATATCGCTAAAACCTTTATACTCGCTTTCGGTAAAAGATGTAGACACTACAAAAGGACCTGCAGTCTCTGTAGATGAAAAGGACACTAAGCCATTGGTCATACCCCCTACATTATCCCTTACAGTAACTACAAAATTTAAATCTCTAGTTTTAAAAGGAAGCACCTCTAAATTGGAGTCTAAATTACCTGCTAAAACATCATCCATTTTTGGAAAATATCTAGTGTTTTCGTTGGTTGGGGGAAAGCTTCTAAACAAAGGACCATCACCTTCAAACAAGAGTTCTCTTTCGGCTTCTTGAGTAGCTAACATGGTATTGATATAATTTTCGTCACTAAAAGGAGGTCCTGCTGCTTCCATATCTTCTCTCGTAAACCAACCAGTTTCATCGATAACAAAACCTTTTAAATGCTCCTGCTTTTTGGCTTGGTCAAACTGTTCCCAACAGTACGTTATAAGAGTATTATTATCTGCATCTGCACCATTTGCAGTTAATGCGAAGGGCGTATTTATTGGAATTACAAAGCCTCCTTCCTTTACTTCTACAGTAGGTGCTGTATTTTCTGTATTTATAAGTACTGCGGTCGTAGGTATGTTTTTATCAATGTAACGTAACATTGCATGAATAGAGATAGCATTAAAGTAGTGACCAGCTTCTTCCAAGCTAACTACACTTGCATATCCACAAAACCCAGCATAGCTCATTATGGTACTACCACTACCTAATTCATAAGCGTCTCGTATAGTAAAAGAGCTATAAGTTGGCTGGAGCAGAATAGTACCTGCACATTTACCGGTAAATGTATGAAGCGCCTCAAAAAGGTGAGCAATTTCGTGAGCTACATATGGAACCGAATAATTGAGTCCTAGGCTCTTAGTTGAAGGATTAAAATCAGTCATGGTGGCAGCCTTCAACTGTCTACCCACATGACCTGTTGCTGATATTCCTCCCATTTTTTTCCCTGTAAAGGTAAACAGAATGCCTAAATCATAATTATCAAAACCAATTACATCATCTATATGTTCTTGATTAAACGTACGCAATTGCGAAGATGTCTTAGGAATGGCGCTATAAGGGTCGTTTGCTTTTGTGTATATAAGCTTGTCATTATTATCGACTAACTCAAATGTAATAGCGGCATCGTTTTCAAAAATAGCACTAATCGCATCTAAGGTTGTTATAATCGAAGTCATAGCCTTTGTTTTTCCTCCATAAAGCGCTGTGAATTCGCCCGTTGCAGCTATTGCAATTCGGTATTTCTTCATCTTATCACCTAGCGACCTTTTCGTAAAAACAGTGTTTGAACTTTTAGAGCCTGAAGCCTTTATATTAGTTTTTTTTATAGACTGGGCTCCGTCAATTGTACAAGAGGGTGCCTCAGAGTTATTTACTTTTAAGTAATCTCGTTGATAATAACTAACATATTTTGTACTCTTAGAAGTCATGGGTTCTATTAGAATAGTTCCGTCTTTAGAGTAAATGATAGCATTCATTTCACTAGGAGTGATGGTGAAACGCACAGTGGCTCCTTTGGCATTAAAGCCTTTATATGTTTTTATCTCTGGGTATTTTTCTTGAAGACCTTTAGACATAATACCTGATGGTTTCACGGTGAATATCATCTCTTTTCCATTAGGGTCTAAAAATGACATTTGAGATTCTGTCTTTTGAGGTGCTTTTTCCAAAAATGTTGTCAATATTGTTTGGTTTAATTCGCTGGTGTACGTTTTAATTCCACTCCATTTACTGTCAAGCTTTTGGTTGTTGCTAGATTGTTTCCATATTTTGGTCTGTTGAGCGCTTAAAACTATAGGCACTAGCCATAGTATAAAAAATAATTGCGTAATGTAGTTAGTTTTCATGTAGTTGGGTATAAATGATATGTTTAAAATCTTGAACAAGATACTCTTTTTTTATTCATAGCGTTCCGTACTATAATATCAACATAGACTGTAGTACAATCAAATAAATTAAAATAAAAAACAGATAAAACTGATTCATAAGTAATTAATAACTATTCGATATACGAAGAAGTGTCCTTGTACACTACTCTCACGAACGTTCAAAGTGAGTGTATCCACCTCTTTTAGATTATTGTACAATTACTTAAAACAACATACTCCAACCAAAATTAGCTACAGGGCGAAGAGGTTTTTGGGGAATACCTTCTTGATTTGTATATCGCTCTCTTGTACGAAACAAAAAACAGCTTGATCAGGAGATAAAGTTTATTGAATCTAAGATTTTATCATTGTTAAAGAAAGACTGAAGTGAACCAGAGAATTAGTTATCATACATAAATAGCAAATGACCAGGTTTATTATAACGTATAATCATATAGATACTGGTGACCATCATATCAAACAATGGATCAAATATAGGGTCCTGAGCAAGTTATTTAAAAGCTATTGAAATATTGATAATCCAATCAGAATTATCAACATTCTAACAGCCAACCATTAACAATATGAAATAATTAAAAAAATAAAAATTAATTGTAAGGAACTAGGCTAGTGCTTTTCATAGGATACGGTGTTAGCAACTGGCATTTTACAATATGTCAGTTCTTATAAATTCACTTCTCCTAACTCTTGAACTTCGGCTGTTAGTTCCTGCGTACATACTTGCATAATATTTCGCAAATTTGTTTTCTATCTTATCTTCATTTTTATTCGTAATAATGTTTTCCTCTGCTGTTATTAGTTTATCAATTTTATCGTCAATTTTCGTTTGTGCAAAGCATAGTTCAGTAACTAAAGTAAAGAAGTTTGATTTTCTAAACCAAATAGAGTCTAATGGTAAATCACTATCTAAAATGTTTATAATTGTGTTAGAAACTAAATCCCTTGTATTTGCTGAGTTTGGATACTCATTATTATACTTTGCTATGTAGTTTTCTACTTTTGTGTCTTGTGTAAAATATCCACCTTCCTCTAAAGTTGCCATTATTAGTAAGATAAAATGTAAATCAGCCATTCTTGTTAATTCACTTTCGCTAAAGATTGGCACTTTATGTTCCGCTTGATTTATAGTTTCTAAAATTTCTTTAGCACAAGAAATAAACTCTCCATTGTAGATAGCATTATTTATTTCTACTGCTGTAAGCGTAAAATTAGTTGAATTTATCCTTTTAAAAATTTCAATAATTGTATCAGCTGGAACATCCTTTAAATCTCTAACAGTTACATCATAATTTAAAAAATCACGTTGATTTTCTTCTCCTAAATTTGCGAACTTTGGAATTCTTTTTTCAAAATCATCGCTACCTTCAATATATCTTTGGATGGTAGTTAATCTCTGTTGCCCATCTACTACAACATTTTGTGTTGCAAGCGTAGTTAAATCAATTCCTTTTTGGCTAATATAAATCTCTGGGAAAGGAAAACCATCTAAAATTGTTTGAATGAAATTTTCCATATGTCCAGGTGTCCAAACAAATTCTCTTTGAAAGTCTGGCTGAAGGATTAATTCTTTTCTTTGAATTTTTCCTATTAAATCAGAAATTGATTTTTTGTCCGGTTGAGCCGGTATTTGCTTTGCCATTTTATAAACTTTTTAATTTTGTTGATATGTCATCTATTGATGAGCGATAGTATTTTTCAGCATATTTTTGATTTTTGAATAATCCTGCCTTAACAATATAGTTTCCAACTTCTGATTTTGAATGAGAAATACTTTTGAAAAAATCATCCCAATTTTGTTTTAATTCTTTAAAATCATTTGTGTTCTGTGGTAATAAATCTGGACGCATCCATCCTCTAATAAAATATTTTATAAATCTTGAATATTCTTTTAGCTGTTTAGAATTAAGACGTATTCTTTGTTTTTTAATAAGATATTGATATTCACTAATTAGTTCAAAATATTCGTCAAATAGTCTTTCATTGAATATTACAACATCAATATCAGATTCCAATGAAAAGTCGGTAAACTTGTAAGGACTAAAACCAAACTTTGAAGAACCTACAATAAGGACTTCATAAAATTGAATGTCAAAATTGTCAGCTATTCTTTTTCTGAAATAGTAATATTCATTTTCTCTTGTATCAAAAACAACCGGTATACC
The DNA here is from genome assembly GCF_042434915.1 of Aquimarina rhodophyticola. Classification (GTDB taxonomy): domain Bacteria; phylum Bacteroidota; class Bacteroidia; order Flavobacteriales; family Flavobacteriaceae; genus Aquimarina. The sequence continues at coordinate 874,583 of NZ_CP170198.1, read as the reverse complement.
GTAAAAGTAATTTTTTTGAGTAAAGATTTTTTTTTCATCTTCACTCTTTAAATCTGTTATTTCTGCTTGGTATTCTTCTTTAGTCACAATGTTTGTCTTTGCTTGTTGCTAACAATGTTATATAGACACCTATGGTAACTATATTTTTCTTTTACAAACACTACACTTAGCATACTAAGTGGGGTTGGTAGTGAGTTTTGCTATTACTAAACCACATAATTTATTATATATAAACTACTTAATGATCCAACAGATTTTAAAACCTTCAGGACACGGGCGGCAACTTTTCAAGTAGTGGTGGAAAGGGTTAAGCAAAATTAATGAATCTAAAAAAATTCTATTTTACAACTATTTTCTATTGCTTGTACATACAATTATAACCAACAATGCTACAACCTGTATTGCTGTAGCATCAAAGCAAAAACTGTAAACAGCACTATTTAAAAATCACATCACTGTACTTTGCGTTGATTGAAATTGTTTTATCTGTATTTCGGGTATTTTGAAATCCATTGATAAAAATATTCCCAAAGTTTTTTCGCACATTGGTTTCTAGAGATTTGGGTAATGAGATTCTACTTTGTACACCATTATAGGTGAAATTAAAAGCAGAAGTTGGCAATTTTAATTTAAAATCACTATTCTCGACAACCAAATCCAAAGTAGAAAATGTATCTCCCAAGGCAGCAATAGTTATCGCTCCAAAATTACCAGCAATAGCTCCGTGAGCCTCTAACTCTTGTATATAAATATTACTCGAGTCTGCATTAACCCATATATCTTTTGCATTTTGTATCCTACAATTCTTTACATAACTTATAGCTAATTTACCCTGCTCCCAACGATGGATTAGAATGGGAGAATACGAGGCTTGTATAAAAGTATTTTTGCCCTTGATCGTATGAGCACTTAACTGCGAATGAGATAACACAACACTCGCATTGACAGCTCCCTCTCCCAGATCCAATGTGCCATGACGTACCTTGAGTTTCAACCGAGCCTCTTTGGGCATTCTTACTTTTACAATTTTTTGAATACCAGTAGTTCCATTATTAATAGCTTTCTTTTGATAAATAGTAATACTTGACTGTACATTTACATTATTAACATCTTGAGCAAACTGCGATGCCCATTGCACCATCTGCCTGCCAAATTGCTCTTGCCAATATTGTAGTTGTTGTGCTGATGGATTACCAGTTACTGTTATTTGAGTTTTTATATGTGGCACAGTAACGTTATTCTCATTGAGTTGTAAAACCAATGATTTCATTTTGCTTTTATACTCATCTCCAAATTTTTCTTGTATCTGATTTTCCCATTGTTGAATATACCGTTCTTCATTCTCTCTATACTTTGAATAGTCAAAATCCATACTAGCTAGGTTGGTAGCTAGTGCGTTGGGCATGGGGTTATTCTCTATATTTTGCAAGACTGGTTTAAGAATATCATTGATAACTGGATTGAGCTCTTGTAAGTTTTTTACAGATAAATTACCCTTTTGGGTTAAAGAAGAAACACTGTTTGACCAAGCAGAAGATGTCAAGGAATTTATAGTAATCTCGTTAGAGTTTCCTACGGCTGTTAAGTCCCAACTATCAAATAATCGTTGTTGATCTTCTTCAGATATATCCGACCCTTGTATATAGGCGCTTACTTCTACTGTATTTTTATTCCAAGGTTCAAAAATAACTTGCGTATAACTTGAGTTGAGATTAACTACGACTTGGTCTTTTACAGAAAATTTTTCGGTTAACCGTACTACTCTATCTTGACCAAATCCAGATATGCTTGCTATACAAAGTATTAATTGTGCAGTCCTATGCATGTATCTCGGTATATTGTCCATCATCACCAATAGTTTCTAATTCTTTAAGTTTATTTTTAAGTCGTTTTAACAAGTCCAGACGTAGCGTCAAATTTTCGATCATTGCTTCTACGCTCTGCACATTACCTACTTCTACCAACTCATTATTAAGACGTTGATACTCTGCATCCAAATTGCTAAGCCTGACCATAAAACTATCTATAAGTTCTTTGTTTTTATCATTTTTTTCGATCTGCGAAAGTTCAAATTTTATACTTGTAAGTAAGTAATTTTCGACTTTTTCATATTCGGGCGATATTTTTGCTAAAGGTGAAGATTCTTTAGCTAAAACAATAGTTGCATCTTTGGTATTATTGTCGTCAACTGAAACTGTACTATTTGTAACAACATCTGATTGAAAGGGTTGATATACAAAAATAGATATCGAAATTAAAATAGCAATGCTAGCAGCCATATTGAACCAACTAGTATAAGATCTTTTATTCCTTACGGGAAGACTCTCATCTAAACGATCCAAAAATCGTTTTTCATGTCCTGCTCTTAACGGCTCTACAGGTAGCTTACTCTCCTGCTTCAGTAATTCTCTAATATCCTGTGCCATCTCTCAAATGTTTTAATTTATCCTGAAGTTGTTTTTTTCCTCTGTGTACTAATGTTCTCGAAGATACTGGTGTGATATCTAAAATCTCACTTATCTCATTATGATCATACCCCTCTATTAGAAAAAGCATCACAGCATATCGATATTTTTCTGGCAAATCTTCAATTGCTTTTTTTACCTCATCTACCGTTACCGAGTCTGCAACCGACCAGTCATTTTGTTCATCAACTGTTGCCATAACCTGCTCATTAATAGCTACCATATTCATTTTTTTGGCTTTGAGCATGTCAATACTTTTATTAATAACAATTCGTTTAAGCCATGCCCCAAAAGTAACATCTCCTGTAAATTGATGCAGCTTTGCAAAAGCTTTTATAAAGGATTCTTGCATTGCCTCTTCTGCCTCAAACGGATCTTTTAAAAACCGCAAAGCAACATAATACATGCCTTTACTATACTTATTATAAAGCTTCATTTGAGCCTTTCGATCGTTAGCTCTACATAACTCTATTAGGTTATTTTTTAACAAGACTATTTCAACTTTTGGTTAGTGATCATCTTTATTGATGATTGTTACGTCTATTCTTTTATATAGACGATAAATTATTATATGTGTTGCAAAGGTCTGTAATTAAATTTTAAAGTACTACAACCACTTTGCAAATGTTTAGCTCGTGTTTATAAAAATAGACTACAAACATAAAAAAATAACATACTGACTGTTAGTGCCTTGATATGTGTAACGCACTTTTTTTTAATATTTTGGTTTATTACTAAAAACCAGCGTACCGCTTTATACGTATATAGCTAAAATAGATTCAACATGATAAACAAACTAGGTATGTCAAAAAACCGAATTTCGATACTATCGCAAATCGTATTAGATTCTGAGCAATTGATCGAGAAGATAGATGCTTTAATTTGTTCTGCACATACACCAGACAATGTATACACAGATCTTACCAAAGAGCGCACATTACTAGCTATAGAAACGATGAAGATTAAGAGTAGATTGCTAACCGACAGTCGAGTATCAACATAACAATCATTGTTTCTTAACAATCTTTTATAGTAAACTGTGAATTTTTTATTAAAAAATATCGATTTAACGTGTGATTAAGATGAATGCTTTGTACCACCCTCTATATTGCATTAAATATTAGGGCTTATTTATGATTTATGACTATTCTTATCTGGACAGCATTATTACAGAAAGTGATAAAGCTGCCTTACGTTACTTTGAAGCTAGTGAGAGTATAACCAATGGAATTATCAAAAAATTTTTGAAATCCCAGAGCGATAAACGTAATGGTTTCAGTAACCAATTAAAAGGTACTCTGGAGCACTTAGGATACGAACATGCTTATTTTCAAGATACTTTGAAACCGTTAAAATTTTTAATTGATTTAAAATATCTATTCTTTAAAAAAGATGCCACCTATTTTCTTAATCAATGTATTAAACAAGATAAAAAAATTATTGAACTTGCAGAACGTATGGTTGAAAAGTCTGTGCTACCCTCGGATCTTATTAAACTTATAGCTGTTACCAAGTCACAATTAATCGATGCTATTGGACAGGCGGTAATGCTTAGAAACACGTTAAATAGCAATTTGGAAAACCCAAATATTTTATTTGAAAGTAAGTACAGCTACATAAAACCTATCAAAGCTAGTTCTTCGTGAATTTACTGGTGATTTGTTTAAATTGATGAGACATGTTCCATTTGATTATGGTAATTGCTGTCAATATACCACTAGACATCGCACCACCTACACCAACCAACGCTATGTCTTGACCTGTAAGGTACAGTCCTTTTATTTTTGTACGAGGAGTGAGTTCTTTTTGAACAAAACGTTGTGGCGCATGCGTTACCCCGTAAATCTCACCCTCTTGATAACCACTAAATTTCTTTGTACTCAATGGAGATGACACCTCGGTATAGATTATTGACTCTTCGAGATGCGGGTATAATTTGAGTAATATCTTTAATGCAGCCATCTCAAAGTTTTTTTTGAGGGTATTATAGGCCGCTTCTCTATGCATCCACTCACTTTGTTGATACGAACTAAAGTTTTTAAAATCGGTTTTTCCTATTATCTGAATAGTGGCTGTATCTGGATGCTTTTGTGTCCAAGTACTATCTTTTGCCGAAGGAAAGGATATATAAGCAAATTGAAGCTCTTCGTTATTTAAAATAGAACCACTTAAGTTTGTATCTAGATCATGGCTAGCGTGCCACCAAATATTATGCTTTGGAAGTCGTAAGACCCTATCACTTTTATTGAGACCAATATATAAACAAAAATGTGCCGTAGATCGCTCTAATGTTTTACCACTTTTTGCTAATTTGATAGCATGTCTTCCTTGTAATAACTTCTCAAAAGTATTGTGCACACCTGCATTACTAATTATATTATTGCATGTATATTCTTTACTATTAATTACTATACCCGATACTCTATTTTTTTTTATTACTATACGATCTACTTTTGCCTTGATAAAAATTTCAACATTTAATTCATTAAGGTGCTTTAAAATTGTTTTAGATATTGCATCAGCACCACCTCTAGGATAATACCCACCTTCCATAAAATGACTAATAACAATTGCGTGTGCTGCAAAGCTACTTTGTTTGGGAGGTAAACCATAATTACCACATTGTGCCGTAAGTGCCGCAATAAGTTCTGGATTATCTGTTAATGATTGTAAAACTTCGTACGTAGTTTTTTTGGCAATAGGTGCATGTAATTTTCTAAAAAATGGTCCGACAATATGTCGTAAAGGAGAAGGAAGTGCTTTTTGTACAAAAAACAGAAAACTTTTGAGCGTTGATTTTTTTAACTTTCTTAGGTAAGCATCAATGGCAGCTTTGTCATTTGGAAAATACTCGTAAAATTTATTTTTAAAATTGTCAATACCTGCTACGTATTCATATCGTTTGTTACCAATGTATGCGACATCATATGGGTCACCCATGGCATCCCATTTTAGTTCATTATTTGATAAGTAATTAAAAATACCACGTAATTTGGAGTTTTCGGCCATATTGCCTACATAGTGAACTCCAACATCCCAGACAAAACCTCCTCTCCGTTTAAATGTATGAGTAAAACCACCTGGAGCATAATGTTGTTCAAGAATCACTACTTTTTTTCCAGCTTTGGCTAAAAAAACGGCTGTTGTCAAACCTCCAATACCCGAACCTATAATAATATAAGTATCTTTATCAAATGTACTATCCGAAGTAAATTTTTTAAAATATTTTTCAGCCATATATGATATCCCTAGGGTTAAAAGTACATAAATTATAGCATGCAGTCTGACATTTCTTTTTAGTTTTAAAAATTGATAATGAGAAGAACTTATAAAATTTTTATTTTAAGCAGTATCAGTATATTTCTGATAGTAAGTTGTGCCTTTTTAATCTTTACTTATCAAACCAAACAAGATAGCCCAGAAGAAATAGTTTATCACGCTGCAGATCTATGTAATTTTGTCTTGTACTATAATAGACCATTTGTAAAAGAAAGAAAGATATTTGGAAACCTAGTTCCTTACAATCAAATCTGGCGAACTGGTGCCAACGAGCCAACTACGTTGACATTTGATAAAGATATTTTACTTGATGGATCACTACTTAAGAAAGGCACTTATTCACTATGGACAGTACCCAAACCCTCGTCTTGGAAAATTCTATTAAATAGCAGACAATATTGTTGGGGAATAAATCTGGATGGATCTGTAGCTAGAGACCCCCAATATGATGCTTTAGTTATCGAGGTTCCTTCCTATCAACTTACAGAACTTGTTGAACAGTTTACTATATCATTTAAAAATAAAAATGAATTTATCATGTTGACTTTAGAATGGGAAAATACTGGAGTCCGTGTTCCTATACAAGTTATACCATAAAAAAAGCCTTATCCAAGAATACGATAAGGCTTTTTAATTATAAAGATATTTTTTATTTCAAGAATTACTCGTCCAGAAGAAGATTAAGTGTTACATCAATGTTATCTCTTGTTGCACGAGAGTAAGGACAAATCTCATGGGCTTCGTTGACCAATGACTCTCCTGTCTCTACATCTAAACCAGGCAAGTACGAGTCCAAAACCACAGCTAATTGAAAGTCACCTTCTTCAGTCTTTCCTATCTCTGCATGCGCAGTAACGCTAAAATTGCCCAAGTCTATTTTACGATTTTTTGCTACTACTTGTAACGCACTTCCATAACAGGCAGAGTATCCCGCAGCAAAAAGTTGTTCTGGGTTCGTGTATTCACCTCCTTCTCCTCCCATTGCTTTGGGAACGCTTAATGGAGTATCTATAGCCTTATCGTCTGTAGATACGTGACCAGTTCTACCACCTTCTGTTGTTGCTATTGCTGTGTATAATGTTTTCATTGTAATCTTTTATTATTTATAATAAGAAATGAATATAGCTGCTTAAACAGATTGTATCCAAAAATGAATTCATAAATTTGTCATAAATGTAAATCACAGCTATCAATAACTTGTAAGACTTACTGCTAGAAAACACTATGAAGGCTCCTAAAAACACTACTAATAAAGCTTTGTTACGATTTAAAAAAAATCAACCAAAAGAGGTAGATATTGCGATATTGGTAGAGCAAATTCTTGCACGCAATACTACGGCTCTTAGTCAAGGTATTACCTTAGTAGAGAGTACGCAAAGCAATCATTCTGAAAATGCACAACGTCTTATTAATCAGTGCTTACCCCATGCTAATTCATCAATTCGTATTGGTATAACGGGAGTTCCTGGTGTTGGTAAAAGTACCTTTATTGAAGCTCTAGGTAATGAATTAATAAGGCAGGGTAAAAAGGTTGCTGTATTAGCTGTAGATCCAAGCAGTACTATATCTGGCGGTAGCATCTTGGGAGACAAAACACGTATGGAAACCTTAGTGCGGTCCAAAGACGCATTTATAAGACCCTCTCCCTCTGGTAAATCCCTAGGAGGTGTAGCACAAAAAACTCGCGAATCAATAATACTCTGCGAGGCAGCAGGGTATGATATTATTATAATCGAGACTGTTGGAGTAGGACAAAGTGAAACTGTAGTTCACAGTATGGTAGATTTTTTCTTACTGCTTAAACTAGCCGGTGCTGGTGATGAGCTGCAAGGTATAAAACGCGGCATTATAGAGATGGCAGATGCTATTGTGATTAATAAAGCCGACGGGGATAATAAAAAACGTGCAAGAGAAGCTCGTAATCAATTTAAAAAAGCGTTACATCTCTACCCGCAAAGTCCTAGTGGTTGGATTCCTGAAGTTTTGATGTGCAGTGCGTTGCAAAATGAAGGGATACAAGAGGTTTGGCAACTTATCGAAAACTACTTGCATGTCGTTACACAAAATAAGTATTTTGAGCGACGACGGGCAGAGCAGAACACCTACTGGCTTTTACAGACTATAGAGGATCAATTAAAAACATCTTTTTATAATCACCCCATAATTAAAGAAGTGTTACAAGAACAAATTCTGGCAGTCCGTAATCATAAGATAACTCCATTTGCAGCCGCACAATATCTTTTGAGTCTTAATAAATAGTGGTTCGATTATAAAATTTTGGCTATAAAAAGATCAAAAACTTCTACCAAAATCAATATGATAATAATCCACTCTAAGCGGCTACTTTCTCTATGATCCATTATATCTTTAAAGAGTTCTAGATTCTCTTTAATAATCTCAATACGATCGTGTATATCACGATACCTATCTTTGATATCAAAAGTTTTTTTAAGATCCGTATCAAAACGATTTAGCTTTTCATCATCCCACGTTAAGTCATGAGAATCAAAAATATAGAGGTTTTCTGATATTTTATTCTTGATATTTAGAATCTTTCCGATATAACGTTTTAGTTTATTCCCGCTAATATCCAACCTTCCTTTGGTTTCAAGATACATCGTATGCTTATTGGTATCGTCCAAAAGTTCTTCAGTAATTTCGGCATAGCGATCTAAAGCTACCGATTGCGACGTATTTAACATGATAAGACGTAAAAAATCTTGATTAAAATGAGTAAGATGAATACTATCATAATGTACTAAAGTTTCAGATTCATTCTTATGAACATCAATTTTTTCGACGAGGTATGTTGTCAATGGATTGCGACAAAAAGGTAGTATTTCTTCAACTATCTTATCTATTGAGTCCTGACTTGTATTAAAAAAGCATACAACTCCATATTTAAATATATAGACGTATTGTTCTGATTGATTTTCAAAAAAGAGTTCGTCTCTATCTGAAAACAGAAGCGTTCCCGAAAAAGATGCTCTTACTGATTTAATAGTAATATTATCTGCTATTTGTAAGGCATACACTACTTTTTTCATGTGTATTGTATTAATTATTGTATATACTATTTGAATGTTTTATATACGATTCACATCGTAACTCTACAAAATAAGGTATGTATATTTATAGGGCGTCCAGCAAAGAGTGTAAATTTCAAGTATACAAGCGAACTATAGATATTTAACTTATGGTAAAGATAAAAACACCCCATTGTTACTGATAAGATTGAGGTGCCGTATTACTACTTTTATTTCTAGTTAATCATCCATATCCTCTATGCCCTCCATTTGAGAATCATCAACGTCTGCTCCTATATCATCTTCACTATCATCATCAAATGCTTGCATTGTATCTGCTAAACGTTTACTTATTTTAACTAGATAGATAGTATCATCGGTTCGCACCTCTACGGCTTCAATAGTTTCATTATGCTGATTTTTGAAGGTGATTACATGTTCATCTTCATAACCGTCTGGAAATTTTGCTACTAATAGTTCTAAAATACTCTGATTGAGTTTTTTAAAGTCTACAATTACTCTCTTCATGGTTTACGCTAGTTTTTTTGGGTTACATATCAAGAATATACGCAAACAACAAGGGAGCTACTATCGTTGCGTCGCTTTCAATTATGAACTTTGGAGTATCAATATCCAATTTACCCCAAGTAATTTTTTCGTTAGGTACCGCTCCCGAATAGGATCCATAACTAGTCGTTGAGTCAGATATTTGACAAAAGTAACTCCAAAAAGGCGTATCGGGTCGCTCCATATCCTGATATAGCATTGGTACTACACAGATTGGAAAATCTCCTGCAATACCTCCTCCTATTTGAAAAAAGCCGATACCATTTTTAGAGTTATCTGTATACCAGTCTGCCAAGAAGGTCATATATTCGATCCCGGACTTCATGGTGCTCGCCTTTAGTTCACCTTTGAGTACGTAGGATGCGAATATATTACCCATAGTACTGTCTTCCCAACCTGGCACTACGATGGGTAAGTTTTTTTCTGCAGCAGCGTACATCCAAGAATCTTTAATATCGATCTCATAGTATTGCTCTAATACCCCAGATAACAACATCTTATACATAAACTCATGCGGAAAATAACGTTCTCCTTTATCCTCGGCATCTTTCCAGATTTTAAAGATATGTTCTTGTAAACGTCTAAAGGCTTCTTCTTCGGGAATACAGGTATCTGTTACACGATTCAATCCTTTTTCGAGAAGTTCCCATTCATCTTTTGGAGTAAGATCACGATAATTAGGTACCCTTTTGTAATGAGAATGTGCAACTAGGTTCATAATATCTTCTTCGAGATTAGCACCAGTGCAGGATATGATTTGCACCTTATCCTTACGAATCATCTCAGAAAAAATCTTACCCAGTTCTGCTGTACTCATGGCACCGGCTAGAGAAACTAACATTTTTGCTCCGCCAGCTAATTGTTCTTCATAAGCTTTTGCTGCATCTACTATCGCGGCTGCATTAAAATGCAAATAATACTTTTCTATAAAGTTAGAAATGGCACCCTTAGTCTTCATCGTTATGTAAGTTTAATTTTTTAGTTTTTGATGTATTTGAGTCGATTTGAGCACCTTCGTATTCGTTTCCTGCCTCTGCACCAGCAAATTTATAGCTTAACATTTTATAATATAATTTTGCAGCTAAAAAGTCTGACGATTTATTTATCTTATTAGGACACAACTCTACAATATCAAATCCTACTACATTTTTTTCTTTAAACACTGTTTGTAAGAATTCTAGAGTTTCATACCAAAATAGTCCTCCTGGCTCTGGGGTTCCGGTTGAGGAAAGGATTGAGGGATCTAATGCGTCCAAATCAAATGTGATAAATACATTATCTGTCATTTGGTCTACTGCATTGTCCATCCAATACTCATCGGTTGCCATTTCATGTGCAAAATATGTTTTTTCCTCATTCATTACTGTTTTTTCTAAGGCATCCATACTTCGGATCCCTACCTGTATTAGGTTAGTTTTTTGACTTGCCTCGTAGACTGCACAAGCGTGATTGCATTTTGACCCTTCATACTCAGGTCTTAAATCTGCATGTGCGTCAATATGTAATACGGTAAGGTTATCGAAACATTCGTCAAAAGCTCGTATAGTACCAATAGAGATTGAATGTTCGCCGCCAAACAGGGTGACAAATTTATTACGTGTGATATATTTTTTGGTTGCTTTGTGTACCGCATCTACCATAGCTTCTGGTGAGGTATTTTCGGTAATTGGATCTGCTAGGTATATCCCGTGCTTATAGACTTCGCTATCTGTTTCAATATCATAAAGCTCCATATTTTCTGAAGCCTCCAAAAATGCTTCGGGACCTTTATCGGCACCTTTTTGCCAAGTACTGGTCCCATCATATGGAACTGGAATTAATACAACCTTCGAACTTTCTAGTTTTGCATACTGGTCAGGTATACCCGCATAGTTTTTAGTATTCACTTTATTAGAGTTTTATGTATTAGTTTTTTAAAATTACTATTTATTATGGAATAATTAAGACTTGTCATATCCTAAAATTTTGAGAAGGTCTTCACTTTTTTGCTGTTCACTAAAAAGTTTGGTTATTAATTCCCCATCTTCATCCCTATCAATTAAGATATGTTTTGGTTGCGGAATGAGGCAGTGCTGCAGTCCGCCAAAACCGCCTATGGTTTCTTGATACGCTCCTGTATTAAAAAAGCCTATGTATAAAGGTTTATCCTTTTTATATTTTGGTAGATAAATAGCGTTCATATGCTGTTCACTATTGTAATAATCATCACTATCACAGGTAAGACCTCCTAACAATACGCGCTCATACTCTTCATTCCATCGGTTGACCGCTAACATCACAAAACGTTTATTAATTGCCCATGTATCAGGCAGAGTTGTAATAAACGAAGAATTAATCATGTTCCATTTTTCACGATCATTTTGTTGTTTTTGATACAACACCTCATAGATCGCACCTCCACTCTCTCCAACCGTAAAGCTTCCAAACTCGGTAAAAATGTTAGGCACTGGTACGTTTGCTTCCGCGCAAGCGATATTAATCTGATTGATAATCTCATCAATCATATACTGATAGTCATATTCAAACGCCAAAGAGTTTTTGATTGGAAAACCTCCGCCAATATTAAGGCTATCTAAGGTTGGACACTCCTTTCTTAGTCGAATATAAGCTTTTAAGCATTTTAATAATTCATTCCAATAATACGCAGTATCACGAATACCTGTATTGATAAAAAAATGAAGCATTTTGAGTTCTACTTGATCGTTATTTTTAACCTGCCGATTGTAGAAAGGCACTATATTTTTATATCCTATTCCTAAACGTGAAGTATAAAACTCAAACTTTGGTTCCTCTTCTGAAGCGATACGAATTCCAATTTTATATTTACCATCTATCGCCTCAGACAATAAATCTAATTCTTCATAATTATCTATGATGGGAATACAATTTGTATGTCCACCATTGATCAATTGTGCTATGTTATGAACGTATTTTTCTCGTTTAAATCCGTTGCAAATAACAAACGTATCATTTGTGATTTTACCTTTAGTCTTTAAATTTTCTACAATATCAATATCAAAAGCAGACGAAGTTTCGATATGCACATCATTTTTGAGTACTTCGTTAAGTACATGATTAAAGTGTGAACTCTTAGTACAATAGCAATAGTTGTAACTTCCTTTATACTGATTTTTTTCAATCGCATTAGCAAACCACTGCTTGGCTCTATTAATGTTTTCTGAAATTTTGGGTAGATAAGTAAATTTAAGTGGCCCCCCATATTGTTCGACTAATTTCATTAAGTCAATGTCATGAAAGGTTAAAGTATTCCCTTTAAGGTTAAACTCTTCTTGCGGGAAATAAAAGGATTGATCTATTAAATCTATATATTTAGTATTCATTTTGTTAATGCGATTTTGTATTCAATACTACTAATAATTAGCAGTGAAAACTTATATTGAATTATAAAATAATCTTAAAATATCTAATGTTTGTATGTGGATGGTATAGCGCTAAGCTATGATCTTTCATACTATATCGAGAAAAATAACTGCTCAATTAAACGCGAATGCGTTTGGCAGTTGTCGCTATGAAAAAATAGTCATGTTGACTGGATAGAATACCAAATAATGAAGTAAGCTTTAAGTTTGGGTTGATTATCCAATAAACACTTTCTGAGAGTAACTTCCTCTCTCTCATAAGTCCCAAGGTAAAAACACTTGTCATAATGCTCAGCTTAATGCTGATGCAATGGTAAATAAAAAAAATGATACTTTGTATTATTTAAAATTAAAAAAAAGAAAAAATTACATATTTAGATTTTTACAAACGATAGTATATCGATAGCTATAAAAGTAATATGATTATTATTATATGTGGTAATTAAATTTTATTAGCTGTACTGATCCAATAAGTTGGTATCCCAATTAATAGTACCGGAAGTTTAAGTTAAAATAAACATACCTTTATAATTACATATAATTACAGAAGCTTTTTTAAAATTGATCATTAAGATCTCAAAATTGTAAACAATTATTAATTTTTTGTTAATAATTAACATTTTTTTTAAAAGACCTTCTCCTTTAGATACCTTTAAAGCAATTATTAACCAATTAAGTGTGTGAATTGATGTTCCATTTTGTTTGTTTATAAAGGATTAGAGCAGTACCAATAGCTTTTAATTTATTTTGAACGTACAACAGTTATCTTAATCATTTACCAACGAATGAATAATAGATAAAGAAATCGAATATCTAGTTTACTTATCTCAAGTGTTAAAAGATTTGAACCATTAGCATACGCTTAATTTAAAATTATGAAAAGGATACGTAAAACTCCGTAATCAATTTAATTAACATAAATACATACTCATGAAACCTCAATTACAACCAAAAAAGACCTCGAGAAATCGAGGCAAACGTATGTTGGGAATCGTTTTTCCAGACATACTAAACTCCACTAAGAAAGAATGGTCACTTTTCTTTTTTCTAATTTTTATATTTTTCAACTCTTTTGGTTACGATATTACAGACCTGAATGATTACAATAATTATCAATGTGACGATATCGAAGCTCCGCGCATCGTATGTTTAGATCCTTTTTTAATCGATTATCCACTACCCGAAATAAGTTCGGACACAGACCTCTTTGAGTTTTTGGATTTGATCCCTACTGCAACCGATAATGTCGATGGTGTAGTTGAAGTAACACAAGTTGGAGAAGATCAAATTAGACAACTTGAAGGACAATGTGAGGGCAATTTTGCAATACGAAGACGATATCGAGCTACTGATTCCTGTGGGAATTTTTCGGCTTGTGTTCAAATTATAAGAGTACGCGATCTTACAAATCCAGAAATAACATGTCCAGAAAATTTGACAATAGAAGCTGGAGATTTTGAATTTCCAGATCCATCTATCTCAGGAGGTATGGCTACTGCAATTGACAATCTTAGTACGCCAGAAGAGATTGTTATAACGTTTGAAGATACACGACAAGAAGTAGATGGTGAGTGTTCCAATAATTATAATGTAAGAAGAGTTTGGTCTGCAACCGACACCTGTGGCAATACCACCACATGTAATCAAATAATTAGAGTTCGTGATCGTACAGAGCCAGAAATAACATGCCCAGACAATCTAACCGTCGAAGCTGGAGACTTTGAATTTCCTGACCCATCTATATCAGGAGGTACGGCTACTGCAATTGATGGTGTGACTGCACCAGAAAATATTACTATAACCTTCGAAGATACACGTCAAGAAATTGATAATAGTTGCAGTGGACAATATAATGTTAGAAGAGTTTGGTCGGCTACCGATGCTTGTGGTAATGTAGCTACTTGTAATCAAATAATTAGAATTCGTGATCGTACAGAGCCAGAAATTATTTGTCCAGAAAATATAACTGTACAAGGAGATCCTACTGTCTCTCCAGATCCAGATGTAACAGGTATTGCAATAGCGACAGATATTGGTGATGATTCAACAACACTCGAACTTATATTTACAGATAGCGAACCTATAGAAATCGACACTAACATATTTACTATCACTAGATCATGGACAGCGACTGATAGCTGCGGGAACAGCAGTAATTGTGACCAAATCATTACTATAGAAAGAGGTGCTAATTTAGAACTCGAATGTCCTGACGATATTACCTTAGAGGCAGGTTCTGAAATCGATCCGTCGATTACTGGACAGCCTACAACCAATGCTGTAGAGGTTCTTTTTGTTGACGAAATTATTGAAGGTGAATGTTTAGGGAAATTTTTAATCAACAGAACTTTTACTGCTACCGATGCTGCTGGAAATAGCCTTACGTGTTTACAAACAATTACTGTTGAGGATACAACAGCTCCTAAAATAACATGTCCAGAAAACATAACTGTACAAGGAGATCCTACCATTACTCCTAGTCCAGAAGTTACAGGTACCGCAACTGCTACAGATAATTTTGATAATCCTGAAGCTCTTGTTATTGAGTTTATAGATAGCGAACCTATAGAAATCGACACTAACATATTTACTATCACTAGATCATGGACAGCAACAGATAGTTGTGAGAATTGTAGTGAAATTTGTGAACAAATTATAACCATAGAAAGTGGTCCTGACTTAGAACTTGAATGTCCTGAGAGTATTACTGTAGAAGCTGGAACTACTATAGATCCATCAGTAACGGGAGAACCTACAACCAATGCTGATACCTTTACCTTTGTCGATGAAATCATTGAAGGTAATTGCTTAGGTGACTCTATAATTAATAGAACATTTACGGTAACCGATGCTGAAGGTAATAGCCTCACCTGTGTACAAATAATTACTGTAGAAGACACAACTGTTCCAGAAATTGTATGTCCAGAAGCAATAACTGTACAAGGAGATCCTACCATTACTCCTAGTCCAGAAGTCACAGGTACTGCAACTGCTACAGATATTGTAGATGGTCAGGATACTTTGAACATCTCTTTTGAAGATGCAATGCCTACTGAAACTAGTCCAAATGTCTTTAGCTTGACTAGAACATGGACAGCAACTGATAGTTGTGGGAATAGCATAAGTTGTGACCAAGTTATTACTATAGAAAGTGGTGCTGACTTAGAACTTGAATGTCCTGAGAGTATTACTGTAGAAGCTGGAACTACTATAGATCCATCAGTAACGGGAGAACCTACAACCAACGCTGATACCTTTACCTTTGTCGATGAAATCATTGAAGGTAATTGCTTAGGAAATTTTGTAATTAATAGAACATTTACGGTAACCGATGCTGAAGGTAATAGCCTCACCTGTGTACAAATAATTACTGTAGAAGACACAACTGTGCCAGAAATTGTATGTCCAGAAGCAATAACTGTACAAGAAGATCCTACCATTACTCCTAGTCCAGAAGTCACAGGTACCGCAACTGCTACAGATATTGTAGATGGTCAGGATACTTTGAACATCTCTTTTGAAGATGCAATGCCTACTGAAACTAGTCCAAATGTCTTTAGCTTGACTAGAACATGGACAGCAACTGATAGTTGTGGGAATAGTATTAGTTGTGACCAAGTTATTACTATAGAAAGTGGTGCTGTCTTAGAACTTGAATGTCCGGAGAGTATTACTGTAGAAGCTGGAACTACTATAGATCCATTAGTAACGGGAGAACCTACAACCAATGCTGATACCTTTACCTTTGTCGATGAAATCATTGAAGGTAATTGCTTAGGTGACTCTATAATTAATAGAACATTTACGGTAACAGATGCTGCAGGAAATAGCCTTACCTGTGTACAAACCATTACTGTAGAAGACACAACTGCTCCAGAAATTGTATGTCCAGAAGCAATAACTGTACAAGGAGATTCTACCATTACTCCTAGTCCAGAAGTCACAGGTACCGCAACTGCTACAGATATTGTAGATGGTCAGGATACCTTGAACATCTCTTTTGAAGATGCAATGCCTACAGAAACTAGTCCAAATGTCTTTAGCTTGACTAGAACATGGACAGCAACTGATAGTTGTGGGAATAGCATAAGTTGTGATCAAGTTATTACTATAGAAAGTGGTGCTGACTTAGAACTTGAATGTCCTGAGAGTGTTACTGTAGAAGCTGGAACTACTATAGATCCATCAGTAACGGGAGAACCTACAACCAATGCTAATACCTTTACCTTTGTCGATGAAATCATTGAAGGTAATTGCTTAGGTGACTCTATAATTAATAGAACATTTACGGTAACAGATGCTGCAGGAAATAGCCTTACCTGTGTACAAACCATTACTGTAGAAGACACAACTGCTCCTGTAATATTTTGTCCACAGACAATCACTTTTCAACTAAGTGAAAATGTTGATATTCAAGATCTATCAATCACTGGGAATCCAATTGTATCTGACAATAGTGGTACAGATTTAGAAATTACATTTACAGACAGAGTTAATGAGTTAGATTGTGGCAGTGCTAATATTCGCAGAAGATTTACAGTAACAGATGCCTGTGGAAACAGTTCTAATTGCTTACAATTAATTCAAATACGAGACAACAGTGGCCCTATAATCACTTGCCCAGATAATGTTACTATTCCTAATGGGGTAGACATTGATATTTCTGTAGAAACTTTGGGATCAGCAACTGCAACCGATAGTTCTGGTATTGATCCAACTATCGAATTTGAAGATACTCGAATAGAATTAGACGAGGATGGAGATTGTGGTAATTATAATATAAGACGTGTATGGACTGCTACAAACGAATGTGGAGCCACAACTAGATGTGCTCAGATTATAAGAGTAAGACAGGTTGCACCTGAGCTTAATTGTCCTCCTAGTAGTACGCTTGAAGATGGTCCAAACCTTGATACTTCTGTCGATAATCTGGGAACGGCAACCACTACTAATGCAACAGATGTCATTACTTTTGTTGATACACGCGTTGATTTGGATGACGCTGGCTGTAATAATTACAACATTCGACGTGTTTGGACAGCTGTAAATGCTACTTGTAACCTTTCAACTACATGTGTTCAAGTTATTCGTGTTCGAGATACCAGCCCTCCAAATATAGTTTGTCCTATTAATGTTAATCTAACATGGACAGAGGATTTGAATACTAATCCAGAAATTACAGGACAAGCAACTGCTTTTGATAACAGAGATGCTGCACCTATCATTACTTTCGAAGACATTATTCAAGATGTTAACGGTGATGATGAATGTGGTAATTTTAATATTCGTAGAAGATGGAGTGCTACAGATGCTTGTGGTAGAACATCTAGATGTGTTCAAGTAATAAGAGTACGAGATATTGAACAGAATTGTGACTCTAATGGTTTTAGTACTAACATTGCTGCCAATGAGGTTACTTTAGTACAATCAAGAAAACTTGAACTCTCTCACTCCGCTTTTCCTAATCCTTTTAAAAATTCTACAAGCATTGATTTTGCCATTTCGCAGGATACAGATTTGGCAATGATAGAAATATTTTCTGCTCAAGGAGTATTAGTTACCTCTGTATATAAGGGGAATTTAAAATCTGATACCTCGTATCAAATACCTTTTGATGCTTCAGAGATGCCTGCTGGACTTTATCTTTATAGAATAACTATAAATAATCGTGTAGAAACTGGAAAATTAATTCATATAAAATAGTTTCTTAATTTTAAAATACACTTAAAAGAGCCGGCAAATGCCGGCTCTTTTTTTCTAAATTATACGCAACATACCATACTTACAACAGCAAACCTTGATGATTCATTTTTCAATCTCAAATTATCCTGTCGACTACTTATTTTTTGATTAAAAAAATATAAATTTTATAATTGCTCATTCGTGCTACGTATCTTTAAAATTAATTGAGATTAAGTAGCTTTTTCACTTTTTTTATATCTCTTGATTCCTTGCACGTAGCTTTCGGATTCGTAAATTTTAGTAATACTGTATGTCATATTCTTTTTCTAGCAATAAACTATTATACATCACCTTAGCAATACTACTTTTATTCTCTTTCTTTCTCTATGCCTTTACATTAGAAACCTATAATTTTATAGAGGAATTCTCTCTTTCAGTTAGGGTTTGGTTTGGTCGTTTTTATTTATGGTTGGGACTGGGATGCGTGCTACTGCTAGTACTTTTAGCAATTTCCCGATGGGGAAGCAAACGGTTGGGAACTCCCGAGGAACGTCCCGAATTTTCTCGTTTAGCCTGGATTTCAATGCTATATAGTGCTGGAATGGGAGCTGGTATTTTACTGCGAGCTGTACAAGAACCAGTGTATATGAAACTAAACCCTCCAATAATTAATGGAATGCCAGATGCTACTGTAGCTTTAGAATATACGTTTTATCAATGGGGACTCACTGCATGGGCATTTTATGCAATCTTTGCTATTGCAATAGGTCACTATTTATTTGTTCGAAATAAAAAAGCTTTACCTAGTACTGCCTTTATGGCGCTGACTGATATGATTACCTCAAAACGTATACAACGTAGAGTATTGGGAAGTATTGATATATTGGCAATACTCACCACCGTTTTTGGACTGGTAGCCGCTATCGGACTAGGAACTACACAGATTCAAGGCGGACTTAACCACTTACTCGGCTATGAGTTTACCATAGGCGGAACGATTATTATCTTATTAGTTGTCGCTCTACTCGCAGCTACTTCGGTATTGTTAGGAATGCAACGTGGAATTAAAGTAATCTCTACCATAAATATTTATGTCACTCTGGCTTTACTTCTTTTTGTATTTGCACAAAGTGATATCCTTGCAACTGTCACCCGCTTTGGCAGTGCATTGTATCACTATCTCTTAGATTTTATTCCGTTGAGTCTCGCGATTGGATCCTATAACCCAGGAGAAGCTTTTTTAACCGATTGGACCTATTACTACTGGGCCTTTTGGTTAGCTTGGGCGCCATTTACTGGTATTTTTATCGCACGAATCTCGCGCGGTCGTACGTTACGTGAACTTATCATTGGCGTACTGCTCGTTCCCTCTCTGGGAACTTTCTTTTGGTTTACGGTGTTTGGTGAATCTGCTTTTGACCTAATAGCTGCTGCCGGAAGCTATGACGGACAGTTTGATAATGTGTTTAGTTCGATCTTTGTATTTTTTGAAAGCTATCCCTACCAAGGGCTTATCAATACCATCACCATGCTGTTACTGGTAAGTTTTTTGGTGACTTCGCTGGACTCTGCCATTTTTGTGTTGAGTATGTTTACTGATAAAGGCACTCCCGAACCCTCCAAACGACATCGTTTGTTATGGAGTATTCTTTTAACTATTTTCTCTATCGGAATATTGCTATTGGGCAACGCCAAAAATGATATCGATGTACTAATTGCTATGCAAAAATTATTGATTATAACTTCGTTACCTTTTGCGTTATTGATGGTGATAATGATCGGGTTATTTATCAAAGATTTCTCGAGGAAATGAAGGTTTTTTCCTGTTGTATCCTTCTCTTTTTTGAGAAACCTCTAGATTTTAACTGTCCAGTTTTTTTTGGGAGTAGGTTATATTTTATTTTTATGCGGCTTTTCTTTCTTGTCATTAATATCGGTTACTAGGTGTTTCGTTTTCTATTCCTTGATGCCTTCTTCGATTATTATAAAAATCAAAGTATTTACTCAGCTGCCTATACAATTCTACTCCAGATTCAGGTGGATGTTTTCGTATTTGACGCTTCTCCATAATCTCCCGATAAAGACAGTGTCAATTGCTCTTCCGTTTACCGTCCATACTTAATTTTATAGTATTGGATAACACTTAACCCCTTGATCTTATAATACAAACGATCTATGCGCTTTTGATTTATTTAATACCCCTTATCCATAGTAAGCAAGCCAAGTGTGCATTCGTTTGGTACCTTTAAAATAGTGATCGCTATAATGTTTGGCCATCAAACGCATTAGCTCTAGATTGAGACTGCTTTCAACTCTGGGCTTGTAATAGAAACCGAACGGTGTAATTGTAAGAGCTTACTTTGCTTAACAATACTAAGATTGGAATGACCCTTGCTTATCATTTTACGACGCTCCTTAAGTGGTTTTAGTGCAAGGCGTTCTTTAAAAAATCAAGCTCCACTTTTTGCTTGCCAATTACTTTCAATAAACGGTCTTCTTTTTCCTCTGCTTCGCTCTTTCCAGATTTGTCTCCTTTGGCAAATACAGATTCCGCTTGGGTGAGAAACTCTCGTTTCCATAGATTAATCTATTGAGAGGATATCTCAAAGCGTTGTGAGAGTTCCTTTGTCGTTTCTCGCTCCTTTAGAACTTCTAAAACCACTTTAGTCTTGAATTTGGATGTGAATTTTCTTCGTGTCATATATGTAAATTTAAAATTCTTTTTTCAGAACTTAAACTACTGTCCTAATTTTGGGGGGATGATCATTAGTAGTACACTTAGTTGAAATAGGCTAATACGTTTGTCTCTATTCGCTTTTCGATTGCGTCAACGGGAGCTTTTATAAAAGTTTCTCCAGTGATCTTTTCATATAGCTCTATATATCTATTAGAAACAGATTCAATATAAGCTTCGGTCATCTCGGGGATTTGCTGCCCTTCTTTGCCTTGAAAGCCTTTTGAGATTAACCATTGTCTTACGAACTCTTTGGATAATTGTTTCTGGTCTTCTCCATTTTTCTGTCGTTCCTCATAGCCGTCTGTATAAAAATAACGTGAAGAATCTGGTGTGTGAATTTCGTCAATCAAAACTATTTCACCATCCTTAGTTTTACCAAATTCGTATTTAGTATCAACCAAAATCAATCCTCTATTTTTTGCGATAACCGTACCACGTTCAAACAATTTTCGGGTGTACGCTTCTAACACCAAATAATCGGCTTCACTTACAATTCCTTTTGATAAAATATCTTCACGCGAGATGTCTTCATCATGTGCACCATTCTCTGCCTTAGTAGACGGAGTAATTATAGGCTCAGGAAAACGATCGTTCTCTCGCATACCATCGGGCATTGCTACACCGCAGAGCTTGCGATGACCCGCTTTATATTCACGCGCTGCGTGACCCGATAAATAGCCTCGTATAACCATTTCTACTTTAAAAGGTGTACATGCTTTTCCTACAGCTACATTAGGATCTGGAGAGGCTAGTAACCAGTTAGGAACAATATCCTCGGTTGCTTGCATCATCTTAGTCGCAATTTGATTTAAGATTTGACCTTTAAATGGAATTCCTTTTGGCATTACCACATCAAATGCAGATAATCGATCAGTAGCAATCATAACCAAAAGATCATTATGCAGTGTGTATACTTCTCTAACTTTTCCTTTATAGACTGATTGCTGACCAGGAAAAGTATAGTTTGTATCTGTAATTGTATTCATGAATTTAAAAAATCTATTGTGTTGTGCTTCTATTTAGTTAGCAATTAATTATTCATTACGATGTTCAATTTCCTTGTATGCAGCAATAACCTTTTTTACCAATCGGTGACGTATTACATCTTTATCATCAAGATGAATAATTCCAATACCTTCCACATTTTTAAGTACCAATAAAGCTTCTTTAAGTCCAGAGATTACACGACGTGGTAAATCTATTTGTCCTGGATCACCAGTAATAATAAATTTAGCATTTTTACCCATTCGGGTAAGAAACATTTTCATTTGTGCATGCGTAGTATTCTGCGCTTCGTCTAGTATTACGTAAGCATTGTCTAATGTACGTCCTCTCATAAAAGCCATCGGTGCGATTTGGATCACTCCCTTCTCTATAAAGCTTTCTAATTTTTCGTGCGGAATCATATCGCGTAAGGCATCATACAAAGGTTGCATATATGGATCCAATTTTTCTTTGAGATCTCCAGGTAAAAAACCTAAATTCTCACCAGCTTCTACAGCGGGTCGAGTCAAGATAATACGCTTTACTTGTTTCTCTTTAAGCGCTTTAACAGCTAATGCGACTCCTGTATATGTTTTACCTGTTCCTGCCGGACCAATTGCAAATACCATATCGTTTTTAAAGGTGGACTCTACAAGTTTACGTTGATTCGCCGTTTGTGGTTTTATTAATTTACCACCAGTACCATGAACCAAAATTTCACCACTGATATCAGAGGTTTCATAGTCGGCTTTACTTTGACTGGTTAAAACACGCTCTATCACATTTTCGTCAATCTTGTTATATTTGATAAAATGATCGGTTAACATTGTAAAACGTGCATCAAATTCTTCTAATAAATCTTGATCCCCGTAGACCTTAATCTTATTTCCACGCGCAACGATTTTCAACTTGGGATAATATTTTTTGAGAAGTTGGATGTTACTATTCTGATCACCGAAAAGCTCTCTCGGATTTATCTCTGTTAGTTCTATAATAAGTTCATTCAAAAGCTATAGAAATTTTAGTATGAATTGTTTGTTGGATTAACTAAGTTTGCTGAAGTTATCTGATGTTTTTTAAACCTAAAAATACGCTGTAATTCTGCCATTTATTAGATTTTGGAAGCATTTTGAAACTTCATAACAAATTTACATTTTTTTAAACGCTTATAACTAAAAGATATTAACAATTCTCATCTATGCCAATAATAACCTTAACTACAGATTTTGGGCTCAAAGATCACTTTGTCTCTGCTGTTAAAGGGGCTATTCATTCAGAATTGGATCAAATTACGATTGTTGATATATCTCATGATATTTCTCCATTTCATATTACAGAAGCTGCTTATATTCTTAAAAACGCATACAAATCTTTTCCAAAAGGTACCATACATATCATAGGCATCGATAGTGAACTAAATCCAGAAAATAGACATATCGCTGTGTTATTGGATGATCACTATTTTATATGCGCAAACAACGGTTTGATCAGTTTAATCGCTTCAGAATATCGCCCAGAAAAAATTGTTGAAATTAATATTCATGATGCAATTGGTACTAATTTCCCAGTTTTAGACGTTTTCGTCACTGTGGCATGTCATATTGCAAGAGGAGGTACCCTAGAGGTCATAGGTAAAACTGGTACCGAGTTAAAGATGATTAAAGGCATTACACCCATTGTAAATGTTGGTGATAAACAAATTGTTGCTAGCATACTTTATATTGATAATTATGGAAATCTAATTACCAATGTGACACGTAAATTTTTTGAAGACGTTGGTAAGGGGCGTAAATTTAAAATTATGGCCCGTACCGCTATATTTGAGCATATTTATGAACAATACAGCGATGCCATTAATTTTAATATCGAAAAAAGTAAACGTGAAGAAGATGGTAAAAAACTTGCCATTTTTAATTCATCTGGTTATCTCGAATTAGCGATATATAAGAGTAATCCTAAAACTGTAGGAGGCGCATCAAGTCTTTTTGGATTGCATTATCAAGATACAGTTAGTATTATTTTTGAAGAAAACGTAGTTTAAATAAAAGGAATGTATGATTATTCGAATTGTGAAAATGGGTTTTAAAACTGAACGTATTGATGAATTTTTGGCGATGTTTGTTACCAAAAAAGAGCAAATTAGAGGTTTTGATGGATGTACTCATCTCAAACTAATTCGGGATATCCATAATCCTGATCAATTTTTTACCTACAGTCATTGGGAATCGCAAGAGCATCTCGATGCATACCGTGCCTCAGCACTGTTCAAAGATATTTGGGCTAACACAAAAAAGCATTTCAATCAAAAACCTGAGGCTTGGAGTGGAAAAGAATATTAAATACTATGTCAATAACCTTACAATGTTTCAAATCGTATGATGGCTATTTTACAAAAAGAGTTTAATTCATTTTTTACCTCTGCAATCGGATACCTTGTTATTGCACTTTTTTTAACAATTTGCGGACTTTTTTTATGGGTATTTAAAGGACCCTATAATGTTTTTGATGGGGGATTTGCAGATCTAACTCCTTATTTTGAACTAGCTCCATGGGTGTTACTCATTTTGATTCCAGCTGTTACCATGCGTAGTTTTGCTGAAGAAAAAAAACAAGGTACATTTGAGTTATTAGTAACCAAACCATTGACTCTACTACAAATTGTACTAGGCAAAGTCCTAGGCAATGTATTACTTATTATCCTTGCCATACTTCCTACCCTTCTTTACATAGTTACAGTCATCCAACTTAAAAATGATACAGATAATTTTGATAGTGGTAGTTTTATCGGTTCCTTTATCGGTCTTTTATTGTTAAGCACTTTATACACAAGTATTGGTATTTTGTGCTCTGCACTAACTAATAACCAAATCACAGCATTTCTAGCTACTTTACTTGGATGTTTTATTATGTTTTTTGGTTTTGATGCTTTAGCCTCTTTGATTAGAACTGATGATTTTACTTCCCTATTTAATCTTATAGGAATTCAATTACATTACGATCGTATTAGCAAAGGTATATTAGATACTAGAGATATCCTTTATTTTATAAGCACCATAATTGCGATTATTTGGACTACGATTGTTTATATTTCAAAAAAGAGCAATCTTGATAAAGTCAAATTTATAGCGGGTATTGCTATAGCTCTCGTTATCGTTAACACAATCACCACTTCTTTTTACAAACGATTTGATTTAACATATGACCAACGGTTTACGTTATCCGATGCTACTACTAGATTACTCGATGATACAGCTGGGGTTGTTACTGTAGATGTGCTTTTAAAAGGTAATTTCCCTTCAGAATTTAAAAAACTTCAAGCCGAAACCAAACAACTACTTGAAGAGTTTAGTGCCTACACTAAAAACCTTCAGTACGCGTTCACTAATCCACTGGAAGAAGTAGATTTTCAAGCAGAAACGTTACAGCAATTACAAGAATTTGGTTTAACACCGATGGAGGTAAGCGTACAGGAGAATGGTAAAACCAATATTGAAACGCTAGTACCCTGGGCTATATTAAGTTATCAGAATAAAAGTGTAAAAGTTCAGCTTATAAAAAACACGATCGGTGCTACCTCCGAAGAGCGTGTAAATGCATCAATACAGCAATTAGAATACACTTTTGCAGATGCATTAACCAAACTTTTACATCCAAAGAAACATAAAATTGCCGTGTTAAAAGGTAACGGACAATTACCCGACGTACATGTAGCCGATTTTATAAAGACGCTTCAAGAGTATTATTTTGTAGGTGCTTTCACACTCGATTCTGTAAGCAATAATCCTCAAAAAACTTTGACCGAATTGAAAGCATTTGATCTTATTATAAATGCCAAACCTACTAAAGCGTTTACAGAAAAGGAAAAATTTGTCATGGATCAATTTGTCATGGACGGTGGTAAATCGATATGGTTAACAGAGGCTGTAACTATGGAGTTGGATAGCCTTTTTAATCCTTCGGGTAATGCCTTGGCAATGATTCAAGATCTACGCTTGGGAGATCTGTTCTTTTCTTACGGGGCACGTATTAATCCGGTCTTAGTAAATGACTTGTATTCGGCTCCAATAGTGCTTGCTGCAGGAGAAGCTAATGAGACTCAATTTACTCCTTACCCGTGGTTTTTTAGTTCGTTAACCAAACCTACAGCTGAGCATCCCATAGTAAAAAATATCGAAGCGGTTAAATTTAATTTTTCAAATCAAATCGACACATTGGCTAACAAGGTTGATAAAACAATCTTGCTTAGCAGTTCTGCCAAATCAAAGTTAGAAGGAATTCCGAAAGTGATCTCATTGGATATTATTCGTCAAAAACCAGACTTAACATCCTATACTGAAGGTCCACAAAATCTAGCCGTGTTGTTAGAAGGTTCGTTTACATCGGCGTATAAAAATCGTATTAAACCTTTTCCTTTAGATTCGGTCAAAGACACTAGTATAAAAACTGCTATGATCATCGTCGCAGATGGAGATATTATTAAAAACAGTACGCGCAAAAATCAACCTATTCCTTTAGGGTATGATCCTTATATGAAGTTACAATATGGTAATAAGGAGTTTTTATTAAATGCAGTTAATTATTTACTGGATGACTCCGGACTTATGACGGTAAGAGGTCGTAAAGTAAATGTAGCATTTCTTAATATAGAGAAGGTGGTTCAAAACAAAACGTTTTATCAATTGGTTAATCTTGGGCTTCCTTTGTTGTTATTGGCTGTTTTCGGAAGGATATTCTCTTTTATTCGTAAACGAAAATATGCGCAATAAATTACCTATTTGATAGGTACGAATCTTAATAAATAGAAATACTAAGCCGATAAGTAGTTTGGCTTGTCATGTTAAATAAATAGCTCCACGGGTTATAAATTTGTACCAAAAAAGTAAATAACTCCCCGATGTTTGTTAATAACTATGCTTTTATCAATGACAAAATGCTTACAGATTACAATTATATTTGCGTAAATTGTACATAACACGTCACACATGAAATTTATAGTATCGAGTTCATATTTATTAAAGCAACTTCAGGTATTAGGTGGAGTCATCAATAACAGTAATACACTCCCAATTTTAGATAACTTTTTATTTGAATTAGATAAGAATAACTTAATAGTTTCTGCATCAGATTTAGAGACAACCATGTCAGCTAAATTAGATGTTGAATCTTCAGATACTGGTACAATTGCAGTACCGGCAAAACTGCTTCTTGAAACCTTGAAAACGTTTCCCGAGCAACCACTAACATTTGTATCGGGAGAGAATAATACGATAGAGATCAGCTCCAATCACGGTAAATATGCTCTTGCATTTGCTGATGGTGAGGAGTTTCCTAAAGCAGTAGAGTTAGAAGATCCTAGTGCGACAGAAATGATGGGTGATGTATTAGCTACTGCAATTAGCAAAACTATTTTTGCTACTGGTAATGACGATTTAAGACCCGTAATGAGCGGGGTGTTCTTTCAGTTTTCTACAGAGGGATTAACCTTTGTAGCTACAGATGCACATAAATTAGTTAAATATACACGTGAGGATATTAAAGCGTCCCAGGTAGCCGAATTTATCATGCCTAAAAAACCTCTTAATTTGTTAAAGGGTATTTTGGCAGGAAGTGATAGCAATGTAGTAATCGAATATAACGACTCAAATGCAAAATTCACTTTTGATGATACACAGTTGATTTGTAGACTTATCGATGGAAAATACCCGAATTATGAAGCGGTGATTCCTAAAGAAAATCCCAATAAATTAACTATTGCCAGAAATCAATTTCTAAATTCTGTACGTAGGGTTTCTATATTTTCTAATAAAACCACGCATCAAATCCGTTTGAAGATTGCTGGAGCAGAACTTAACATCTCTGCAGAGGATATCGATTATTCAAACAAAGCCGAAGAACGCTTAACTTGCGATTATCAAGGAGATGACATGCAGATTGGCTTTAATTCTCGCTTCTTAAGTGAAATGCTTACTAACCTTAATGCAGATGATGTACAGGTAGAAATGTCACTACCTAATCGCGCAGGTATACTTACTCCTGTCGATGGGCTAGATGAAGGCGAAACGGTAACAATGCTTGTAATGCCCGTGATGCTTAATAGCTAAGTTTACACACCATTTAAAACAAAAAACCAGCTACAAAGCATTGTAACTGGTTCTTGTCTTTTATTTCTTTACGCGTACACACTAATCTTTGACACCACAAGTTGCAAACTTGCGGTAGCGCATACTAGGACTAGTGGGAGGATACTGATAAAGAACATATCTTCTCCGTTATTGATGCTTTTATTGCCAAACGTAAAATACAATCTATTCTATAAAACAAAAACCAGCTACAAATCATTGTAACTGGCTATTAATTTTTATTCCTTACTCGTACCCGTCAAACTTTGACGGCACCCGTCACAGACGAGCGCTAGCGGGGGCCACAAGTTGCAAACTTGCGGTAGCGCATACTAGGACGAGCGGGGGGTCTCTATATAATCTATTATTCAGAACTAAATTAATTGCTAGAATTTTTTCTGTAATAAAAAGACAAACTCCATACGTAAATACAATGAAGTTTGCCGCTTAATTTTATTATTAAAAATAATTCAACTTTTACTTGTTTTAGTCATAGAATACGGGGGTATTTACTACCAATTAACCCAATGATAAATTGACTTAACATTTTTATTCTGATCAATAGCGAAGATTATAGCCTCATCTCTATATTTTATAGGTATACGAATTCGTCCATTCTTAATTTTAATGAGAGACAAAGAAGTGCAACTTAATAAACTACTTCCAGAGGTTAAATTTAAATTGTCGAAAATGAGCTTACTTCCTTCAATATTAAAACTTACAACACTATCTTGAACTAAATCAAAATAAGACTCACCATAGTAGTATAAACTATGAACTTCATTTGAAAGCTCATTATCATATTCTGTTATGCTATCGGGATTACCTAATATCATTTCGATTTCAGAACTAGATGCGCCATGCTCAACTCCTGATATAGAAATTTCATCTATATTAAACTCAGTAATTTTCTTTTCACATAGATTATTCTGTATGGGATTATCAAATTTCAATGAATCTGTTACATTGATTTCTGTATTTGATATTTCTTCATTTAGATTTTTATTGTTCCAACAAGACATAGAAAAAATAAAAACAGTTAAAATTAAAGATATTTTCATGATAAATTTATTTTAAAAATGACCAAAAGAATCATCTTTTTTCATTGTTTCTCCATTTGGTAATTTTACGTTAAACTGGGAACTTCCAGCATTTGCATTAGCCTTAAAAGCTTCATCTAAAGGGGACATTCCATCTAAGCTACCACTAACAGGTGGGGTTATCGGTTGGGGTGATTGTGAATTCCCATTTTGATCAAATGTGCTATTAAAAAATTGTAAAGGATCAATTCTAGTATCTTTTTCTGTGCCTCCATTACCTTTACCTGGATAAAATTGAGATGTTGTGGAAGCTTCAATGTGAACGTGCTGTCTTTCTTCTGGGAGACCTGAAGCATTACCAGAGGTACCTGCTTCTCCGAATACATCACCTTCTCCTATTTCTTGACCATTTTCAACATTTATTTTATCTAGATGTGAATATTTAAAATATACTAAACTACCATCTTCTAAGTTAGATTTAATGATAACATAATTTCCTGTTTCTTGACCTACCCTACCTTTCTCGCCTGGTCCGACTCTATTAACCACATTTGTAACTATACCACCTTTTATAGACTTCAACGGTGTTCCTCTTGTTGCTAATATATCTACCCCTCCGTGAAATTTTGCTTTCCCATTTGAATATCTACGTGTAAACCCAAAAAAACCTCCTTTTACCCCAGCCCTTGTAGGGGCTACCTTAGGGTTTTTAACTGGATCGACGGTCGTAAATCCATGTGGAGCCATCCCATCAGGGTCTAAAAAGAAAATTGGATTATCAAATGCGTAGTTATAAGGCGAGTGTCTACGCATTTGCTCAACCAGTGGATCTAAATTCATCCATCTTCCTAGTTCTGGATTATAATTTCTAGCAGAGAAGTCCAACCATCCTAAACCAAGTTCGTTCTGTTCTTCCTTCCCGTTAAACCCATACTTATGTCTACGCCCACTTATCGTAGAACTGGGATGGTCTACGCCAAGTTTTTGTTGCATTCCAAAAGGATAGTAGTTTACGCGTTTTTTTCAACTACGGGTCAGTTTTCAGCGGTTTACCTCCAAAAATTTTTCATAAGAACGATCCACCTTCATATATCCTTGCACTAGCTAAAATAGTAATTTCCCATTAAAGCCCGCCGCATTATCAAAGCTATGTTTACATAATTGGTAGTTATAGCCGCTCTTCCCTGTAGTCAGGGTCTATAACGCAACTATGTAAAATAGCCGCACACAGACTCCTATAACTGAAGATTCTGACTTCTAATGAGCTGTTTTTACAGAAGATATTATAATATTATAACCATATGAACTCGACAATAGACGTGATTTAGACGGCTCTGGTGGCGTTTTGAGTGATTTTTTTCAGAGTTTGGGGAGTCGGAGGGATTCGAACCTACGACCACCTCCCTTCTAAGGAGGTGTCCAATCATACGCGACGTTCAGTCGCCACTTTGGCTATCACCTCAAAAGCGGAAGAGTATCAACGCTCCTTCCTTTCGCTCGTCCACTTTTGAAGTGTAAAGAGGAGTTTAATTGTATGATAAATGAGTTTGATAATGGTAAGTATCATTTCTGTATCTACTGATTCCATAACAACACGGATTTAAGGTTAAAAAATATTAATCCGTGTTACCGCTCCAAGAATATGGATTTTTAGCCAAACTTATCTGGACACTTTTTTTATTTGATTATCAGTAGGTTAATTTAAAAAAAGAGTTGCTTCACCTTGCTTTTCAATATTTGTAAGGACAGATTCTGGATTTTTTTATTCCAAGTAAGAGCGATTAATATTGAAGTTGAAGTGCGTAACGGCAGTAGCGGCTGAGCTTCCACTTTAATATTAATCATAGCCGTCTGGCGATTGAAGACAACTGCGTGTACGCATATTAGAGGCGTAGCCATAGCGGAGAGGAGCGAGTGACACACAGAGGAAGTTCCGAAGGACGCCTGTGTGCCAGATGATTTTTTGTGACCTTGATTCAGCAGTATAAACTTCCACAAAAAATCATCTAACGAGCGACTAAGCGGCGTAGCCCATGAAGTGGCGGTGGATTGCTAAGCAAGACAGAGTAGCCACGGGTGAACGTAGCAGAAGCCTTGGCAGTGTAGCATCCCGGTGACGCCCGGGAGCAAGCCTAGTGTAGGGCGGAGTGAACACCTTTGATCAGCACGTGATCTCGATTCATCATAGGTGTTTAACCAAAAAATCCCAGACCTTTCGATCTAGGATTCTATTTCTAGCGAGCTGTGACCAAAGGAAGCAGCGAAGCTAATTATAATTTTTTTATGCTTTTTTATTAAAATCTGACGTAATTTTAGAGGAACTTACACTCCAACATACTAACAAGTTTTAAACAGTTTTTGTATAACCTCTTATTTTACAGGTATTTTAAAGCTAACTTATAAAAGTATAATATATTACACTTTTATGATTCATTTAGACCTCATAAAAGAAGTATTTTATATATTGCAAGTGTAATAATAAAGTTTTCATCAAAAAAAACCGCCCATAAAGGACGGCTTATAAAATTAAAAAAAAATTATGGATTTGATTTATTTTCTAAATATTTAATCATCTCCAAAGCTAATCGCATAAAAGCAATTAGCAACAACCAAAAATCGATTGTACTTAAATCCATTACGTGGGTTTTAGGTTAAACAATTCTTTTTATAAAGGTTAGCCGGCCCGCTAACCTTTTTTCTTTTATCAAATATCAGGAAAACTCTTTTGTTTCGAGTTAAAATTTCACGAACGTTTTCAACAAAGTTTTCAACGCGGGGAGATTGAAAATCTATAAGTAATAATTTATATTTTTTGTCAAAACATACAAGGTGTTGATTAATAGCTATTCACTTGGTTATTTCTTGTAACCTATTTTCTTTCTATCGTCTGGGTTTTCTTTCTTTTCTTGTAGTTCATCAAGATAGTCAAAGACTAATTCAATGTTTTTACTGTGATTCAATAACTTCTTTTTAATTTCTTCGATTTCTAGTTTTACACTTAAATTATCGGTTAGCATCTGTCGGATCTTAGTAAATACTCTAATGACCTGTATATTAACTTTTATAGCTGTAGGACTATTAAGTACACTTGATAACATTGCAACACCTTGTTCTGTAAACGCCATAGGCATATATCGTGTTCCTCCACGGTTTGAGGTGCCAAATTGGCTCCTCAAAACATCGAACTCTTCTTTAGTAAGTTCAAACATAAAATCTTCAGGGAAGCGTTCTATATTTCTACGAACCTGTCTTTTGAGTTGTTTGGTTTCAACACTATAAAGTTCTGCTAAATCTTGATCTAACATTACTTTTTGATCTCTAATTAAGTATATTTTATTTGTTATTATTTCGTCTGGTATAGTGATTTCTTTGCTCATTCTATTTTCTTTCGATTGAAAAAGTAATTTTTAATACTGGAGATCACAATTGGTGACCTCCAATATTATTATGTTTCTACATTAATTTTGAAGCTGCTTTGATCAGTTTAGCTATTCCTTCGAGTTCTTCGCCAGGATAACTAGCTAAGAGTATTTTAGATATCCAGAACATATTGTCTTTTATATCTCTATCCGTTTTTAAATTATCATCTAATTGACTTAACAAGTTCAGATTTTCTATCAAAGTATGTTGCATAAAGGATAGTTCTTCATAATCTTGTATTGGTATTTTGATATAGTTTTCTTTGGTTGTTTGATCAGTATGTATAATGTTTACATACTTTTCTGTGAAGTTTTTAATATTCATTTTTACGATTTTTAGAGAGTTAAAAATACCCGCCTTAGTTTTCTCTACTGCTCGTAAAAACAGCGCAAGGGTTTCCCTTCTTGCAAACATAGCGGGATTTGACTTAATTATAATCTGGTAACTTTACGATTTTCAGAGATAAATGTACTATGTTTTCTGCTTTTATGGACTTCTATTTTTGGATTTCATATCTTATATTTTATTGTATCGGATGGAAGTTGTTGACGATTTCATGTAGGTTTTCTAAATCATCTTGTAAAAACCTTT
This sequence comes from Aquimarina rhodophyticola, assembly GCF_042434915.1. Classification (GTDB taxonomy): domain Bacteria; phylum Bacteroidota; class Bacteroidia; order Flavobacteriales; family Flavobacteriaceae; genus Aquimarina. Next base: position 841,293 of record NZ_CP170198.1, on the reverse strand, counting down.
CGGTGGAACTGATATAGCGGTGCCCTGCCAAGTATTGAACCTTTCTTAAATTATATTGAGCTAACCAATTGGTAATTACACTTGCTCTTATTTGGTTGATATTCTCAACTTTATGATTAATCTTTTTTAGTTTTTTTATAATTGCACTAACTAGGTTGGACATTATCGTGTATAGTATCAACCGATCATTTTGGATATCTTGTGATTTTAGAAGGTTTTCCCTGATTTCATTTACGTATTCCATCAGTTCCAGTATCTGCCAAGGCTTGAGTTCAAGTTCGCGTGCATTACTTCGTTTTCTGCTTGGCACATAGAGTTTACCTTTGCTAAGTTTAAGATGTTCTAATCTTAGGTTTTTAAGGTCTGTGGTGCTTAAACCTTGATATACGAGTAATCCGACAACTACTTTATCTCTTTTTAAACGGTGTTTTAGGTACTCATTACCAGTCTTATTGCTTTCAAAAGAATAGTATAAATCTTCCAGTTCATCGGGTTCTAAAAGGTTGTAATGAAGCGTTCTTTTTTCTCCTTTGACAACAGTGTTTTCAATAGGATTATCATTTCGATAGTTCTCTGTCATTAAATAATTGAGATATATCTTCACACTTCTTAACCTATGGTTCACAGTTCGCTTTGTCACTTTTTTACGTTGCAGGTGTTTGATATACTTAAGGCAGGTTTTATAATCAATTGTAGTAGGAGTTGTAGCTTGTTTTTTACACCATTTTATAAAAAAACCAACTTCTAATGTATAGCTGGCAATTGTACTTTCTGTATAGCCTTTCTTTTGTAAATATGTTTTATAATTCTCCATAATCATTGGTGTTTAGGTGTCGAGCTTCTCGACCATTTTCAACGGTTTTTAGTAAGTGAGTATAGATTTGAGTAGATTCTAAACTGCTGTGACCTAAAAAGGATTTTATACTTTCTAATGGCACTTCTTTTTGTAGTAAATGTGTGGCGATTGAGTGTCGTAGTGTATGGAGTGTAATTTGCTTTTTTTCGATGTTTTTGTTTTCTGTGGCCATAACTATGGCTTTTAATCGATTGGCGAACGACATTCCATTTAATCGATTTCCTTGTTGACTAATAAACAAAGCTTCGCTTTCTCTAAAATTGGTAAAGTCTGGACGAGCCTCAAAAATGTAATCTTCTACTACTCGTAAATTGTAAGCGTTCATTGGTACGAACCTTTCTTTATAGTTTTTTCCTTTCCTAACAAAGATTCTCTCCTTATCAAAAAGCACATCTTTTACATCTAGGTGCACTGCTTCGTTTCTCCTAAGCCCACAACTGTATATAATTGCTAAGATGGCTTTGTCACGTAATCGTATACATTTACGTTTGTTACTGTACCCACAGGCTAAAAACAATTCTTTTATTTCCGATTGCGTGAGTATATTGAGTTTTTCTTCGGTAGGATCAGTTTCATATTTCAGATGTATTTGGAAGCCTTTATGGTTGTGGTTCTGCAAGTATTCCTTGAACTTATTTAATGCCTGCTGGTGTTTATTTAAGTATGATTTACTTAAGGCTCCATTTCTTCTTTCGTTGCTTCGCTCTTGCAGATACTTGTAATATTCCTTTGTGGTTTTTGAGGTAATATGATTGATATTCATAATCTGTTTTTGCTCTAAGAAGTAGAAGAACTCTTGCAGATGATTAGGCAGATTGTACACGGTGCTTTCTGCAAAACCCAGTATATCTAACCACGCCTTAAAGGCGATTACTAATGTTTTATAATGCTCATTTTGTAGTTTTAAGTGTTTCATTTTTGAGTATTTTTTTCTTGCGCATATACCTTTTTGGTGGTTTACCTATTTTGATTAGTAATGATTTAAAATTGTGATAGTTAAGTGAGCCATTTTGTTAGTGGCTCAATAGTGGTTTACTGGCTTACTTCCATTATGGTAATACAGTTTTCTAAAGCATTATTTATTTGCTCCTGTAATTCTGTATATTCTTTATAGCTTACGATTTCGTAGATATACCCTTTGTACTTATTATTAGTGGTTTTCTTGATGTAATTATCTTCTACTAATTGACTGTGGTATCTTCGCAGGGTTGTTCCTTTTATGCGTAAGTTTCTACGTATTTCTGCATTGGTAAAGGTTGTTTGTTTATTGGCTTTTAAATACGTTTTAAGGTTTTCTAAATAGTTTCTACACGCTCCGCTTATCATATCACTTTTACGCAAGAGTACCTCTTGTAAAAGCTGATTAGCTTCTTTAATATCCTCTATGGTCGTTTCGATGTATTCCTCTCCGGTCTGTTTATCATATTGCCTGTGGCGCTGCCACTGTTTGTAAAAGGTAACTGCTTCTATAAATTGTAAATAATGTGCGTTGGTTCTTCGGGGTTTAAATACTGCCAATGGCAGTGATAAATGCATTGCATACGGATTGATCACTTTGATGGGTTTGAGTATTTTTTGTACATTTTGCAATTTTCGCCTGGCTTCGCGTTCTGCATCAATGTTTACTTGTCCCGCCGACACGGCGCGCTGATACTGCATTATTTTTTCGTCCTGCTCGTGGCTTTCATCGATGTATAATAAAAAGGAGCGGTTGCTATTATCTTCATAAATACTTTCTTGTGTGGTACAGCCTGCAACACATACAGGACCTTCAACTGTTAACTTTATCGTTTTGGTATTTCCGTTTCTGTCTTTATGACTTACTCGTTTTGTAATGCTTCTTTTACTTTGTAATTCGCGTAATGGATAGAGTGCATTTTCTGCTCCGTCCATATCTTCGATTAGTATTAGTTTATGTTGTAATTCTGTTCTGTTAAAGTAGTAAAAAGCATTTTCAGAGAGTACTGTCATATCTACGATATCGTGTTCTGGTATGAGTTCTGCAACTTTACTTTGTAGGTGTGTTTTTCCTGTTCCGGAACTTCCCAAGCTGATACAATGCAATGGGTTGGCACTTTTACGGCTGGTAAAGATGATGTACATTAAAAGTCTGTTAGTCTCTTCGCCAATAACTCCGCTATTTCCGATTAAGTCATTTGTACGCTGTAATAAATTAGGTTTTTCTAAAAACGTCTGTGCGACTTGCACTTCTTTTTTTGTGAGTTCTCTAATGATAAACTCGTTTTCATCTTCTCTCTCTAATTGTGATAGACGATAGGTTTCAAGTTCATTAGTTAACTCTTGTAATGTTCTTCTAACTATACTTGTTCCTATTTCTATGCGTTCTGCTACTTTTCTGACTAATTTCTCAACTTGGTTATCGTTGTATAAATCGATATTATGGCGCAGTTTGGTTTCTGATTTCACTTTGTTAATGCTCAATGTTACTCGCAAACTGTCCAAGTGATTGAGTTTTATACCGCCCAGTATTGCTATTTCTAAATAGTTTGTGGTGTACTGGTAGTTGTTTGGATTGGTTGTATTAAACATTATTGATAAATATTTGTATGTGCATATCTGCATACAATATTACTTATTCTCTTTATTTAAACCAAACTTTACTGCTTTATTTTATGCGCACACTCTTTATTTTTATTGCTTTAGTTGTGCATATACAGTAGATTTGTAAACATACTAAAGCATTTGATATACTATGAGTTTCGGTGAACGCCTTAAAAGAGCTAGACAGGATAAAGGGATTTCGCAATCTGAGTTGGGTAAAATCGTTGGTGTGCATTACACCCAGATTGGAAGGTATGAGAGTAAAGGTGTAAAACCTTCTGGTGAAGTGTTATCTAAAATAGCTAACACGCTTGGGGTTACTTCTGATTTTTTAATGAGTGGTTCTAATCAAGATCAGGCAGAAGCTTCTTTAAATGACCGCGAACTGCTTAGCCAGTTCCAAAGAGTAGAACAGTTGCCAAAAGACAAAAAAGCGATTGTAAAGGAACTCTTAGAATCGTTCCTGCTTAAATATGATCTGCAAAAAAGAATGATATAAAAAAACCACCCGAAGGTGGTCCTTTATTTTCTTACTTGTACCGCTGCTAGTTGCAAACTAACCTTTACTATACCCGAGTGGGGGATGATCTACAATAATTTAAAATTTTATTTGATTTCCCTAACTAGTTTATTGTTTTTGACTTTAAAATTCCATCTTATATATTCACTATGGACATTTTTTTGATTGAACTTTAAACTATCTGGCACTTCTTTAAGATTATTTTTATTATAATAATTGCCACCATAATTTTTAGCATCAATAATTATTACAGGATTTTTCTTATCTAACATGAAGTACCCTTTAGGAACTATTTCTTCATAAAATATTTCATTCTCTGTATTTTGCTTACCTCTTAAAGATAGAGCTATTAAATGTGGTAGCTGTACAATCGTTACAACAGTGTCACTTTTTATATTTTCAAAAAAAACGTGATAAGAAGGATATGAAAACCCCTCTTTATAAAAGTTATTTCCCCCTATTAATTTAAGTGGATTTTCTTTTACATAATTATTTAAAATCCCTTTTAATTCATTGTTCACTATTTCTTTTGATTGATTTTTTTTACAGCACAAAAAAACAGAAATGAATAAGCCTAATATTATAATTTTCAACTTCATTATATTTAAAATTTAGATCTTCTTAATCCATTCTTCACTATTACACCTCTAGATAGTGGGTTTTTTGGCAAACTCATCCTAGTTTCTGTACGATTATCTGGAAAATATATGTTGTAAGGGACATTTCCATACTTGTTAAAATACGTTCTCGACACACCTCTATCTCCGGCTAAACTTTCTGCTCTTGCAGTAGCTGTTCTCTGGCCAGGATGTGAGTGAGATATTCCCAACGGAGTTACCCCAGTTGGAAGTGTGGAAAAACCTGGAGAATAAGAACCTGCTTTAGATTGTTCATTCAAGTGATATGTGCCTACTTGATAATTTATACCTCCAGGATAAACTTGATACTTTACTATGCTCCATTCTACATTAGAATTATCCGAAGCAAAATTGAACAATGAAAAAGCCTCATTCTTATTTTCCTCTCCTGTAACTGCAATATCAACGTCTATTTCTGCTGTAGAACCTTCTGAATCAGTTCCCCAAGTTTCTGTTTTATTATTATTTGTCAAATCACTTAATAAACTACTGCCATCTTTATTTTTACTTACAGTCACAGAGCCTTTACTCTCATCCTTTACAAAATTTTTTCCTTCGCCCGAACCAGCGTATAATGTATCAGTATCATCCTCTGTCTTTTTTATCAAAGTTATATTACCGGTTTCTTTGTCAATACCATAATCATCCAATAAACCACTTGGATCTACTCGTACTATAGGATTGTTCTGAACAAAATTATAAGGTGTTAACCAATCTCTCTCTTCTGCAAGTGGGTCAACAACATTAAACCTACCCAAAGCTGGGTCATATTGTCTAAAGTCCATTTCAATTACATTCAAACCGAGACTTTCATTTAGTTCTTTACCATTGAAGTTGAAGTAGTTGTTTTCAGTACCAACAATCGTGTTATTATACCCTTTATGTTCAAGTCCAAAGGGATAGACGTTTACACGTTTTTTTTAACTACGGGTCAGTTTTCAGCGGTTTACCTCCAAAAATTTTTCATAAGAACGATCCACCTTCATATATTCTTGCACTAGCTAAAATAGTAATTTTTACATTAAAGCCAGCCGCATGACCAAAGCTATCTGTACATAATTGGTAGTTATAGCCGCTCTTCCCTGTAGTCAGGGTCTATAACGCAACTATGTAAAATAGCCGCACACAGACTCCTATAACTGAAGATTCTGACTTCTAATGAGCTGTTTTTACAGAAGATATTATAATATTATAACCATATGAACTCGACAATAGACGTGATTTAGACGGCTCTGGTGGCGTTTTGAGTGATTTTTTTCAGAGTTTGGGGAGTCGGAGGGATTCGAACCTACGACCACCTCCCTTCTAAGGAGGTGTCCAATCATACGCGACGTTCAGTCGCCACTTTGGCTATCACCTCAAAAGCGGAAGAGTATCAACGCTCCTTCCTTTCGCTCGTCCACTTTTGAAGTGTAAAGAGGAGTTTAATTGTATGATAAATGAGTTTGATAATGGTAAGTATCATTTCTGTATCTACTGATTCCATAACAACACGGATTTAAGGTTAAAAAATATTAATCCGTGTTACCGCTCCAAGAATATGGATTTTTAGCCAAACTTATCTGGACACTTTTTTTATTTGATTATCAGTAGGTTAATTTAAAAAAAGAGTTGCTTCACCTTGCTTTTCAATATTTGTAAGGACAGATTCTGGATTTTTTTATTCCAAGTAAGAGCGATTAATATTGAAGTTGAAGTGCGTAACGGCAGTAGCGGCTGAGCTTCCACTTTAATATTAATCATAGCCGTCTGGCGATTGAAGACAACTGCGTGTACGCATATTAGAGGCGTAGCCATAGCGGAGAGGAGCGAGTGACACACAGAGGAAGTTCCGAAGGACGCCTGTGTGCCAGATGATTTTTTGTGACCTTGATTCAGCAGTATAAACTTCCACAAAAAATCATCTAACGAGCGACTAAGCGGCGTAGCCCATGAAGTGGCGGTGGATTGCTAAGCAAGACAGAGTAGCCACGGGTGAACGTAGCAGAAGCCTTGGCAGTGTAGCATCCCGGTGACGCCCGGGAGCAAGCCTAGTGTAGGGCGGAGTGAACACCTTTGATCAGCACGTGATCTCGATTCATCATAGGTGTTTAACCAAAAAATCCCAGACCTTTCGATCTAGGATTCTATTTCTAGCGAGCTGTGACCAAAGGAAGCAGCGAAGCTAATTATAATTTTTTTATGCTTTTTTATTAAAATCTGACGTAATTTTAGAGGAACTTACACTCCAACATACTAACAAGTTTTAAACAGTTTTTGTATAACCTCTTATTTTACAGGTATTTTAAAGCTAACTTATAAAAGTATAATATATTACACTTTTATGATTCATTTAGACCTCATAAAAGAAGTATTTTATATATTGCAAGTGTAATAATAAAGTTTTCATCAAAAAAAACCGCCCATAAAGGACGGCTTATAAAATTAAAAAAAAATTATGGATTTGATTTATTTTCTAAATATTTAATCATCTCCAAAGCTAATCGCATAAAAGCAATTAGCAACAACCAAAAATCGATTGTACTTAAATCCATTACGTGGGTTTTAGGTTAAACAATTCTTTTTATAAAGGTTAGCCGGCCCGCTAACCTTTTTTCTTTTATCAAATATCAGGAAAACTCTTTTGTTTCGAGTTAAAATTTCACGAACGTTTTCAACAAAGTTTTCAACGCGGGGAGATTGAAAATCTATAAGTAATAATTTATATTTTTTGTCAAAACATACAAGGTGTTGATTAATAGCTATTCACTTGGTTATTTCTTGTAACCTATTTTCTTTCTATCGTCTGGGTTTTCTTTCTTTTCTTGTAGTTCATCAAGATAGTCAAAGACTAATTCAATGTTTTTACTGTGATTCAATAACTTCTTTTTAATTTCTTCGATTTCTAGTTTTACACTTAAATTATCGGTTAGCATCTGTCGGATCTTAGTAAATACTCTAATGACCTGTATATTAACTTTTATAGCTGTAGGACTATTAAGTACACTTGATAACATTGCAACACCTTGTTCTGTAAACGCCATAGGCATATATCGTGTTCCTCCACGGTTTGAGGTGCCAAATTGGCTCCTCAAAACATCGAACTCTTCTTTAGTAAGTTCAAACATAAAATCTTCAGGGAAGCGTTCTATATTTCTACGAACCTGTCTTTTGAGTTGTTTGGTTTCAACACTATAAAGTTCTGCTAAATCTTGATCTAACATTACTTTTTGATCTCTAATTAAGTATATTTTATTTGTTATTATTTCGTCTGGTATAGTGATTTCTTTGCTCATTCTATTTTCTTTCGATTGAAAAAGTAATTTTTAATACTGGAGATCACAATTGGTGACCTCCAATATTATTATGTTTCTACATTAATTTTGAAGCTGCTTTGATCAGTTTAGCTATTCCTTCGAGTTCTTCGCCAGGATAACTAGCTAAGAGTATTTTAGATATCCAGAACATATTGTCTTTTATATCTCTATCCGTTTTTAAATTATCATCTAATTGACTTAACAAGTTCAGATTTTCTATCAAAGTATGTTGCATAAAGGATAGTTCTTCATAATCTTGTATTGGTATTTTGATATAGTTTTCTTTGGTTGTTTGATCAGTATGTATAATGTTTACATACTTTTCTGTGAAGTTTTTAATATTCATTTTTACGATTTTTAGAGAGTTAAAAATACCCGCCTTAGTTTTCTCTACTGCTCGTAAAAACAGCGCAAGGGTTTCCCTTCTTGCAAACATAGCGGGATTTGACTTAATTATAATCTGGTAACTTTACGATTTTCAGAGATAAATGTACTATGTTTTCTGCTTTTATGGACTTCTATTTTTGGATTTCATATCTTATATTTTATTGTATCGGATGGAAGTTGTTGACGATTTCATGTAGGTTTTCTAAATCATCTTGTAAAAACCTTTCGGTGGAACTGATATAGCGGTGCCCTGCCAAGTATTGAACCTTTCTTAAATTATATTGAGCTAACCAATTGGTAATTACACTTGCTCTTATTTGGTTGATATTCTCAACTTTATGATTAATCTTTTTTAGTTTTTTTATAATTGCACTAACTAGGTTGGACATTATCGTGTATAGTATCAACCGATCATTTTGGATATCTTGTGATTTTAGAAGGTTTTCCCTGATTTCATTTACGTATTCCATCAGTTCCAGTATCTGCCAAGGCTTGAGTTCAAGTTCGCGTGCATTACTTCGTTTTCTGCTTGGCACATAGAGTTTACCTTTGCTAAGTTTAAGATGTTCTAATCTTAGGTTTTTAAGGTCTGTGGTGCTTAAACCTTGATATACGAGTAATCCGACAACTACTTTATCTCTTTTTAAACGGTGTTTTAGGTACTCATTACCAGTCTTATTGCTTTCAAAAGAATAGTATAAATCTTCCAGTTCATCGGGTTCTAAAAGGTTGTAATGAAGCGTTCTTTTTTCTCCTTTGACAACAGTGTTTTCAATAGGATTATCATTTCGATAGTTCTCTGTCATTAAATAATTGAGATATATCTTCACACTTCTTAACCTATGGTTCACAGTTCGCTTTGTCACTTTTTTACGTTGCAGGTGTTTGATATACTTAAGGCAGGTTTTATAATCAATTGTAGTAGGAGTTGTAGCTTGTTTTTTACACCATTTTATAAAAAAACCAACTTCTAATGTATAGCTGGCAATTGTACTTTCTGTATAGCCTTTCTTTTGTAAATATGTTTTATAATTCTCCATAATCATTGGTGTTTAGGTGTCGAGCTTCTCGACCATTTTCAACGGTTTTTAGTAAGTGAGTATAGATTTGAGTAGATTCTAAACTGCTGTGACCTAAAAAGGATTTTATACTTTCTAATGGCACTTCTTTTTGTAGTAAATGTGTGGCGATTGAGTGTCGTAGTGTATGGAGTGTAATTTGCTTTTTTTCGATGTTTTTGTTTTCTGTGGCCATAACTATGGCTTTTAATCGATTGGCGAACGACATTCCATTTAATCGATTTCCTTGTTGACTAATAAACAAAGCTTCGCTTTCTCTAAAATTGGTAAAGTCTGGACGAGCCTCAAAAATGTAATCTTCTACTACTCGTAAATTGTAAGCGTTCATTGGTACGAACCTTTCTTTATAGTTTTTTCCTTTCCTAACAAAGATTCTCTCCTTATCAAAAAGCACATCTTTTACATCTAGGTGCACTGCTTCGTTTCTCCTAAGCCCACAACTGTATATAATTGCTAAGATGGCTTTGTCACGTAATCGTATACATTTACGTTTGTTACTGTACCCACAGGCTAAAAACAATTCTTTTATTTCCGATTGCGTGAGTATATTGAGTTTTTCTTCGGTAGGATCAGTTTCATATTTCAGATGTATTTGGAAGCCTTTATGGTTGTGGTTCTGCAAGTATTCCTTGAACTTATTTAATGCCTGCTGGTGTTTATTTAAGTATGATTTACTTAAGGCTCCATTTCTTCTTTCGTTGCTTCGCTCTTGCAGATACTTGTAATATTCCTTTGTGGTTTTTGAGGTAATATGATTGATATTCATAATCTGTTTTTGCTCTAAGAAGTAGAAGAACTCTTGCAGATGATTAGGCAGATTGTACACGGTGCTTTCTGCAAAACCCAGTATATCTAACCACGCCTTAAAGGCGATTACTAATGTTTTATAATGCTCATTTTGTAGTTTTAAGTGTTTCATTTTTGAGTATTTTTTTCTTGCGCATATACCTTTTTGGTGGTTTACCTATTTTGATTAGTAATGATTTAAAATTGTGATAGTTAAGTGAGCCATTTTGTTAGTGGCTCAATAGTGGTTTACTGGCTTACTTCCATTATGGTAATACAGTTTTCTAAAGCATTATTTATTTGCTCCTGTAATTCTGTATATTCTTTATAGCTTACGATTTCGTAGATATACCCTTTGTACTTATTATTAGTGGTTTTCTTGATGTAATTATCTTCTACTAATTGACTGTGGTATCTTCGCAGGGTTGTTCCTTTTATGCGTAAGTTTCTACGTATTTCTGCATTGGTAAAGGTTGTTTGTTTATTGGCTTTTAAATACGTTTTAAGGTTTTCTAAATAGTTTCTACACGCTCCGCTTATCATATCACTTTTACGCAAGAGTACCTCTTGTAAAAGCTGATTAGCTTCTTTAATATCCTCTATGGTCGTTTCGATGTATTCCTCTCCGGTCTGTTTATCATATTGCCTGTGGCGCTGCCACTGTTTGTAAAAGGTAACTGCTTCTATAAATTGTAAATAATGTGCGTTGGTTCTTCGGGGTTTAAATACTGCCAATGGCAGTGATAAATGCATTGCATACGGATTGATCACTTTGATGGGTTTGAGTATTTTTTGTACATTTTGCAATTTTCGCCTGGCTTCGCGTTCTGCATCAATGTTTACTTGTCCCGCCGACACGGCGCGCTGATACTGCATTATTTTTTCGTCCTGCTCGTGGCTTTCATCGATGTAGAGTAAAAAGGAGCGGTTGCTGTTATCTTCATAAATACTTTCTTGTGTGGTACAGCCTGCAACACATACAGGACCTTCAACTGTTAACTTTATCGTTTTAGTATTTCCATTTCTGTCTTTATGACTTACTCGTTTTGTGATACTCCTTTTTGATTGTAATTCGCGTAATGGATAGAGTGCATTTTCTGCGCCGTCCATATCTTCGATTAGTATTAATTTATGTTGTAATTCTGTACGATTGAAGTAATAAAAAGCATTCTCAGAGAGTACTGTCATATCTACGATGTCATGTTCTGGTATCAGTTCTGCAACTTTACTTTGTAAATGTGTTTTTCCTGTTCCGGAACTTCCCAAACTGATACAATGCAATGGGTTGGCACTTTTACGGCTGGTAAAGATGATGTACATTAAAAGTCTGTTAGTCTCTTCGCCAATAACTCCGCTATTTCCGATTAAGTCATTTGTACGCTGTAATAAATTAGGTTTTTCTAAAAACGTCTGTGCGACTTGCACTTCTTTTTTTGTGAGTTCTCTAATGATAAACTCGTTTTCATCTTCTCTCTCTAATTGTGATAGACGATAGGTTTCAAGTTCATTAGTTAACTCTTGTAATGTTCTTCTAACTATACTTGTTCCTATTTCTATGCGTTCTGCTACTTTTCTGACTAATTTCTCAACTTGGTTATCGTTGTATAAATCGATATTATGGCGCAGTTTGGTTTCTGATTTCACTTTGTTAATGCTCAATGTTACTCGCAAACTGTCCAAGTGATTGAGTTTTAAACCGCCCAGTATTGCTATTTCCAAATGGTTTGTGGTGTACTGGTAGTTGTTTGGATTGGTTGTATTAAACATTATTGATAAATATTTGTATGTGCATATCTGCATACAATATTACTTATTCTCTTTATTTAAACCAAACTTTACTGCTTTATTTTATGCGCACACTCTTTATTTTTATTGCTTTAGTTGTGCATATACAGTAGATTTGTAAACATACTAAAGCATTTGATATACTATGAGTTTCGGTGAACGCCTTAAAAGAGCTAGACAGGATAAAGGGATTTCGCAATCTGAGTTGGGTAAAATCGTTGGTGTGCATTACACCCAGATTGGAAGGTATGAGAGTAAAGGTGTAAAACCTTCTGGTGAAGTGTTATCTAAAATAGCTAACACGCTTGGGGTTACTTCTGATTTTTTAATGAGTGGTTCTAATCAAGATCAGGCAGAAGCTTCTTTAAATGACCGCGAACTGCTTAGCCAGTTCCAAAGAGTAGAACAGTTGCCAAAAGACAAAAAAGCGATTGTAAAGGAACTCTTAGAATCGTTCCTGCTTAAATATGATCTGCAAAAAAGAATGATATAAAAAAACCACCCGAAGGTGGTCTTTTCTAATTATATATAACTTTAAAATCTGCTTTTTTCCTAGATTTATCTTGCCCTTCTGCCTGAGGGCCCAATCTCCATTGCTCTGATATTTCATCTAGAAAATCAATCATATCTTTTCTGTCTTGTTTATTATCACTAATAAATAATTCAAAATTATTGATAATGAGGATATAATTATCTTTTAATATCCAGTCTAAATCATTAATACAATCATTTAAAGCATCCAGATTTTCCCCATAATAATCAGGAAAGCTAAAAGCTCGTCCAATTTCCACAACAAAATCTTTCACACTCTTACATTGATTTCCATCAATTGCAGTTATAAAACAATTGTTATTTTCTAAATATTTATCTATCATTATTAGTCTTTAATTTCAGTAAATGTTTTGTAATGGTCACTTGTATAATATGTTTTACCATCACTACCTGTTACCATTCTTTCCGTTCCTCTTGTTTGTCCTGCTTTTGGCGCTGGATTAACATCATATTCTTTATATGTTACAGGCTTTCCATTAGCATCGGTTTTAGGTAAATTTCCTTCTCTATTTTTAAAGGTTACACCGCCTTTTTTAGTCCCAGGGATTTTCTTTCCATTATTCTTTTTTAACCACTTTTTTAGCTTTTTTAATTTCTTAAGCTTATTTAGAGGTATCATAGCCACGCCCATTGCAGCGGCTGCATATTGACCATTAGAAAGTTGACTAATTACTTCAACACCATCTTCAATATCATCAGTAATCATAAGTTGTGTTACTTCATCTGAAGCACTACCATCTGAAGTAGTAACACCTAACCAGACTTGTTTCCAAAATGCTTTGGTGCGATCCCACTTTAGGTTATCTGGAATCTCTCCTGCCTCAGTTATAGTGTTAAAAGTATCTGCACTAACAATCCATTCAAAATCATATCCATCATCTACGTGATATTTCTCTCCTGTTTCTTCGTTAACAACATCGGTGAATAGACCTGTGGGGTCTTTATACATTATTGGACTATTGTTACTGTAATGATATGGAGTGTAGTCCTCAAAACTCTCTGCCATAGCATCTATTGCCACAAATCTTCCAATGGCTGGGTCGTAATGACGCCAGTCCATTTCTAACATATTATAACCAAGGTTTTTGTTTAATTCTTTACCAATGTATGTTTGGTATTTATTTTGAGTACCATTAATCGCAGAACTGGGGTGGTCTACACCGAGTTGTTGTTGCATTCCAAAAGGATAATAATGCTTTTCTTCTCTGATTTCATGAGCAGCAGAACCAGGAATTAGATCAATATCACCATCAGCATTTTTGTCCAAATAGGACAATCGTATATTGCCTAAATGGTCTTTGTATTGATAAATATAATCATATCCACTAACCGTACTTGGTTCGATATAGCCTTCGGGTTGATTAAAGAATTTAAGCTCTCCATTTTCATAAATATAATTACCCGCATATTCAGTTGTAAAAGAACTCCCATCAGTACTAATCTTTTTTAGTTTAGCCCCAGTGGCATCGTAAATATACGTAATATTTCCGGTATGAGTAGTGCTATTTACTGTAACGGTGTCAGGTAAATTTAAATGATTATAAGTGATCTTAGTAATCCCTTTATTGGCATCGCTAATCATATTCCCATTGGGATCATACGCATAATCATCTCCTGTGTTGCTACCATCTTTAAAACCAAAAGCTTTATTTCGATTATCGGTAACCGCTAGGAGCTTGTTCCCTGTATCATAACGATAATTTAGACTATCCATTTTTCCAAAAAGGGTAGCGTCCGTATTTATGTGACCTGTACGATCTAGTGTTTTGATATTGCCCATACTATCGTAGGTAAGATTGCTCAGATCATAGTTACCGCTAGAGCTTTTTGCTGCGGTAATACGGTTTAGCGGATCATACTGGTAGCCATAAGCTCGCTGGGTCTGATCACTTGCCGTTTGCCAAAGGGTTTCGCTGATGTTTCCGTTATAAAGCGCCGTGGCTCCCAGATTGGTCTCTGTAGTATTGTAATTAATTCCAAAACCAAAGAGCTTACTCCCTAAGCTATTAGCATCATTGATTCCAGTAAGCCAGCCGCGTATGTTATAATGATAATCAACTTCTTGTAAGCCTTTTGCGGGTTGCAGACTGTCATACACACCACCTACATATTTCTTTTGTAATTGCCCCAGCGGGTCGTACGTATTGTGAGCAATTTGTTCTATAGCACCTCCATCGAGTTGTTGGTTATGATTAAGCAGTCTCCCCATATGATCGTATTCAAAAGTATCGATGGTTACTATAGCAGCATTATCACCTTTGGTATGGGTGGTCTTGGTTTCTAATACTTTTCCTACAAAATCTAGTTTGTTTTTTATGACATCGGTAGTCGCCAGATATTCATTCTGACTGGCGATATAAATGGGTCGTGCTTTTTTATCATAATAAGTCACCGTAGTGGTCCACTTATCCTTTCCTAAAACTTTTACCCTGCTTCCTGTGACCAGTGTCTTCGTGCGATTACTTATCGGTTCTTCATACACACTCGCGGGTGATGCAAAGGGTGCTACAGGAGTAGCGCCTAAAAAATCATAATTATCGTAGTAATTTATGGTCAGGACTTCGCCACTTTGTACTTTTGGGTACCCACCATCGTTATAATAAAGCGTAGTACCTCCAATCAATGCTGGAGCTGCAGGCTTTACCCAAAGGTGTTGAGCAAAGGCATTGGCTTCAATCTGGATTTGCTTTCGGGTTTTAGTAGGAATTGTAAGTTTACCTGTGTAAGCAACCCTGCCAAAAGCGTCATATTTGGTAAATAACCATTGATCCTTTTGTTTTAGCAAAGTGTCCTGTGTAAGAATTGGCTGATCTAGTTTATTATAGACAATATACTCCCAGCCCTTACCTGGTATTTTCTTTTCGATAAGACGGTTTCTATAATCATAGTGATATTGATAACAAAGCTCGGATAACTCTGTAGCATCTACCCCGTCACTTGTATTGACTTTGGGCGGAATAATATAGGTAAGATTCCCAAAATCATCATAGACATAATAGGTGTCCAGTTTTTCAACACCCATAGCAGCGCTGTTAAAAGTTCGTTTGAGTACAACGCTTCCTTGCTTGTCTTTAAATTCTTCAGTGGTATGTAGCTGTCCATCGATGGGTGTCCAGTTTTCATCTTTGGTGATAGTGATAGTTAGTTCGCTTGACCCATAAAAACCTGTTTTTATAAGTGATGGCATCTCTGTGCTACTGATATTCGAGAAACGTACTTTAAAATGTATTATGCTATCTGCTATTTTGTTGGTATTCCAACCAAATTTGATGGTGTGATCGGTATCAGTGGTAGCATTGACTTTCCAGACTGTTCCCGGAGCGCCTTGTTCTAACACACGGTTGAGTGGTGAGGATTCAAAAATACTTTGTGAATAGGCATTGACTTCCGTTGGATTCGTAATACCTGGAAAATCTTTTGGATACGTATTTAAGTAATAGCTATTAATATTGCTATTGATATTCACCGTTTTATAGCTCCCCGCAGGACTGTTTGACACAAAGGGTAAATACTGTTTGTCTTGTCTACCATAAGCATCATACGTAATATGTGTTACGATATCCTTATGTTCTGAAGATCCTTGAATAGCGATTTGCTGTTTAGCTCTGCCTAGCCCGTCGTAATAGGTGATACTCTCTATAACGTCCTTGTTGTATTTAATTTCAGATTCAGTGGTAACAGGTATTTGATACTGCGCAGTATATATATAGTTTTCATCTGAAAAATTCACTTCTTGAGGAATCAGAATACAGCCTTGATTTTCACCATATTCATCAGGACAGCGATCGGTATTATCTAAAACATACCTTTCTGGTGACTCACTTACATATTGACTTATAGAAGGGTCACCGTAGGTATCCCCATCAGAATCGTCATAATAATACTTTGGAGCTATATTTGTAATAAGATCGGTTGTATCATCATAATCCTTATTATTTAAAACATAGTTGATAGGTTGTATACATTCTGTCCTTTTTAAGTTTGGATCTCCCCAGCCATCACCATCCCCATCGGCATACCAAATTGCATTAGGGTGTTCATTAAAATCTTCGTCATCACAATCATCACCATTTAAGACATAAAAATAGCCGTCGTCAGGTGGGTTACTTCTATAAAATTTAATCGTACTATCTCCAAAAGTGTCCTGATCTTTGTCACGATAAAAAAACTGAGGTGCAATGTCGGTGATAAACTCATTCTCATCATGATAATCATCTTTATTATTCACATAGCCTGTAGGCTGTAGGCATTGTATAATTGGAGGTAGAACTGATTCATCTATCAATAATTGATTATGCCCAAAACCATCGCCGTCCCCATCGGGATACCAAATAGTATATGGAGTTATTATAGAGTCTTGGTCATTACAGTCTAAATTGTTCTCTACATAATTTTCAGGTTTGATACTATAAAATACACTGACATAAGGGTTGCCATAGGTATCCTTATCACTATCTTGATAAAAAGTTTTGGGAGCTATATTAGTAATATTCGGTGTATCATCATTATGATCCCCCGCTCGAAGAACATATCCATTAGGTTTAATACATTGTTGTTTAATTGCTGATGCATTTCCCCAAGTATCATTATCCTTATCACGGTACCAATTTGTATTAGGATGTACTGCTATATTGTTGTCATTACAATCTCCACCTCTATCTACATACCCAACAGGAGCATAACTACGATATACGTTTATGTTTGAAGTACCAAATGTATCCCCATCAAAATCTTTATAAAAAGTTCGTGGTGGAATATTAGTAATCCATATATTATTATCATCTAAATCTCCCGGTATAGTAACATAGCCTGATAAAGGAGTGGTACTTGTTTTACTGTCATTTGTATTTCCAAATCCATCTTTATCTTTATCTCTAAAATAGAGAGTTCCACCATCACCACCAGTTAGTTGGGCAAATCCATCTACAACAAACAGTATAATAAAGGAGAGTACGATATATTTTAAATTGTTTTTAATCATTTTGAAAAGGTATTGCAACTACTGTTGAGATTTATATTGGTATTTATACTTGGATAAAAGCTCCTGATCATCATCTTTAATAAACATGAGGCGATTAAAGTTATCGTAAGTATAGTAAATCGTATAGCCCTTTGGATCTGTCATACTAGTAACTCCCTTGAGAAGATCATAGGTAAAGCTAGTGAGTTGTGAGTCTTTAAAATAAATATCGTTGCGCAATATATTAAAATGATGTTGTATGGTTTGTTCTTCATCTTTGGTTACTTCCTTATTAGAGAGCTCCACAAGCTCATCAATTTTTCTTTTTACGGTGGCAGGCATTCCTACATAAGTAGTATTGACAATTTTTGCTATGGGTTTAGAATGATTATATCCCCATACATATATGACATGATTTCCTTCAGATTTTGAGACCTCCAGTATATTTCCATATTCATCGTAATTATGATATATTAATCTATTTTCTTTTGCTAATACTCCTTTGGATGATGTAATAGTATCAAGTGCTACCAAATCAGGTAGAAACTCATTATACCCATATTTAAGCGTGCTAATCATTGTATCGTTTTTTTGAGTTCGCACATATATTGGAGAATTCACTTTATGAAGCGTGGCCATCCTAGTCACCATAGCCTGCTCTGAGGGAGTGAAATCATTAGTGGAATAATCTCCTACAGCATAGTAACGATCCTCAACATAGGTCTCGGTCGTACCAGCTTCAGTAATGGTGGTAGTAATCTTTTTAGGTTGATAATTCTCGGTATTATATTCGTAGTTAATCTTCGTATCTATAATGGAAGGTACTCCCGCTACATCATAATAGTAATCCCGGGTTATACTTTCTTCTAGCTGGGTGATACCGAAGTTTAATACTGTAGTGATCATAGACATTGGTACTGAATTGGGTTGGGGGAGAAAACTAATTAAAGGACAATGATCTAGCTCCAATAAGCCTCCTTTATAAATGTGATATTCACTAAATAAATTAACGATTCCACCTGGATAGATTGGTTTAAATATTTCAGCAATTTTTTGTTCAACATGTTTATGTTTTGTATTAATAACTTCTTTTAATATTTGGTTATTCTCGTTGAACATCTTTGTATTAAGTAATACACCTCTTTTATAATCTAAATTAGGAGCATATTTAAATGGGTATACAAAAACTGCAGCAGGTGATTGATAATCTTTGGCAGTAGTATATTCGTAGGTAGTATAACCTTTTCCTATTTCCGTAACTTTTACATATTGGTATCCTACATGGTTCCCTTTGGTAAGTTGTGTGTCTGGTCCTTCGAGAGTAGTACGATATTTAATTGATACAGACTCACATTGATAATATTGATTTATAAAAATATAATCTTCTGAGTTTTCATACACTTGCTCTAAACCTTTCCCTGTAGAATAAAAATCCATCACCCCAGAGGATTCTTTATTATTATATGGGTTATTATAGCTGTAAATTACTTGTTTCTGAGGCAATGATACTTCAAGACTGTCTTTGAATATTATTTCTTTAATTCGAACACCACCTCCAAAGAGAAATTCACTTAATGAACCTTCAGTCTGTGATCTATAACTAATTTGTAATCTCCCATTAACAAAAGTGAAATTTGGATCTATATTGTAACCCATATATTGCACAAACACATTATAAACCCCAGCTTCCAGCTCTAAATAATCATGTGCATTTGCTTTTAAAGAGAGACTTGATCCTTCCTCTAGCGAATTGGTTTGAGATAGAATAACTTTAACACGATCTTCAATGTTTTGAAAGTCCTGAACATTATCAATTTTTATTTTAATACGCTGGGCATAATCAATTTTTATTTTAGTCATGGCTGTATGGGATGATACAAAAGGAGTAAATGCAGTAAATGAATCGCTAAACAATTGCTGACTACTGTTTTCAGGATTTTCAATAAATTCAGAAATATCCAATTTATCAGTTCTTTTATAAGAAAAAGTTTGACCCTCCCATATGAATTCCTTGATCCCCGCTGTAGGATATTTTATCGATGTTAAAATACCTGCTTTAATAGTATTTGAAGAATAAGGAAATTTACTATTAAAACCAGTTGGATCACTATCAGATCCGAATGATGAAAGGTTTTCCTTCTCAAAATATGAAAAATGATAAGGATTAGACTCTTCATTAATACTAATCTCATTGAACCCTATAAGCCAAAGACGATCTGTTTTTTCATAATTAAAGCTATATTTAGTGTTTTCAAGACCATTATTATCAAAGATTTTAATATTTTTTAATACTTTACCTCCTGTTTCTGGATGATCTTCTCCTAATGTAAAATGAATAGACGTACCATCTTTAAAATTAATATTGCTTAGTTTTTTGGTTATTGTGGATACCGCTGTAAAGGAAGTTTTTTCTTTAGGTTTCAATTGGTCGAGATTTGATTGGTTACCAGAATACCCATTTCCCATCGAAATAACCGTATTAGTAGTCCATGTTGAAGAACTTAGGTACTCTTCATGAACATTATGATAATCAAAATTTACTAGCTCTTTATTATTGCTAGTAGTTATACGGGATAAATGCCATGCTGAAATATTCTTTGATTCAATACCTACATGGCTAAAATTCAGAGTGCCATTGGTAATAGCCGAGGGCGTACCTTCAAAAGCAACATTATAAGATTCTTCGATGATATTAAAATGATATTTATAACCTAGACCATCTATTATTGTGAAATTATCGATGACACCACTTTGTACATTTTGATTCATTTCTAGACGAATACTAGGATCACCAGATAAAAGTTTTGGACCATCTCGGGTAACTACAAAACGACCACTGAAATTTAGAAAGTTAAACTGATACAGATCTAATGCAGAATCATAACCATGTGCACGAGAAGGCTTTGCTGCATACCACATATATTGGTTCATTTCATCTTGTTCTAGATTCCAAAAATCCCAGTATTGATCAGTGTGATATACACCTAAACTTCTAGAATATTGGCTTTCATCAGGAAATCCGCGAATAGTTCTTGAAATGGTCCCACCAGAAAACAATGACCATCCAGTACCCGTCCATCCTGAACGGCTATCTACCTTAATTCCCTGAGAATTATAACGCAAAGCTACATTTATCACCAAATCTTGGTGAACATTTTTTGAAAATAACGGAATACTAATATCAGGTTGACCTGTATAATAATCTACTGGAACCTCTTCAAAAGACATAAGGTTAGCTACTGTAGGTGAAGGTGGTATCACAGTAGGTAACACTTGCGGCGATGGAGTAGTAAGGTTTGGCGAATCTTGACCATTACCACTAATTGCAATGCAAAAAACACATAAGAAGGCTAAAAACTGCTTCATAAGGTATACTTAAATTGGTTAATATTAATCCTACAAACATAAAGTTAAAATTTAACAAAAAAGGAAGTCGAAAGGGGGATTTTCCCCCTACTAATCGAGTTTTCGATGAAATGTCAGGTTTTTAGGATGTATGGCGTATTAGTATTATTTACGTATCCGTACGTCCTATTTTAAAGAAATTTATGATCCTGCATCAAATCTTTATATCTTTAATGCTTATAAAAACCTTCATTATGATAGCATCTTTTTTAAAATATATAATAGCTACGTGTGTACTAAGTGTAGCTTTTACTATGCAGTCTCAAAATGTATATAAAGACCAATTTGCACATACCTATTCTATAGTCGCAAGAGATACCATGACTGGTGAAATGGCGGTGGGTGTTCAAAGTCATTGGTTCTCGGTAGGCAATCTGGTATCATGGGGACAGTCCGGCGTGGGCGTAGTAGCCACTCAATCTTTTGTGAATCCGGCCTTTGGTCCCGAAGGATTGGCACTGATGGAAAAAGGAATCTCAGCTACTGATGCTTTACAACAACTTATTAACAAAGACGAGGGTAAAGCATATCGCCAAGTTGCGTTTCTTGATGCTACAGGAAATGTATCTGCATATACCGGAGATAATTGTGTAGATGCCGCACATCATAAGGTTGGTAACAATTATTCTGTACAAGCTAATATGATGCTTAATGACAGTGTGGTTCCTGCAATGTCAAAGGCATATGAGGCGCATAGTGATTTACCACTAGGAGAGCGTGTATTAAAAGCGCTACAGGCAGCTCAAAATGCAGGAGGAGATATCCGCGGAAAACAATCGGCAGCCTTAATAGTTGTCAATGCCAAACCTGTAAAAAATCCATGGCAAGACAAAAAAATTAATTTACGAGTAGATGATCATCAAAACCCATTACAAGAACTTGAACGCTTATTAAAGGTACATACTGCTTATCAATATATGAATCAAGGAGATTTGGATATTGAACACGGAGCTATGGAGAAAGCCATGCAATCCTATGGTGCTGCCGAAAAGCTATTTCCAAACAATCTTGAAATGAAATACTGGAAGGCTATAGCCATGGCAAATAATAAACAACTCAATGCTGCGCTCCCTATTTTTAAAAGTATTTTTGAAAAAGATCCTAACTGGAGAACGCTAACCCAACGTTTGCCAAAAGCTGGATTATTAACTGTTAGCGAAAATGAACTAAAAGAAATTCTAAACTTATAAATCTTTGTGATTATTGTAGTTTTCAAATCATGAAAAAGTTCCTAAGCTATATTTTTCCGTTTACCAAAAATATCAATAGCGACTATAATGGAACCCTAGAAGTCACATGGATCAATGGTAAAAAACTGTTAGATAGTGCCAATGCCAATTATTCCTATGGTAGTCTGCAAAAATTACTATCATATGGACTTACAAAGATTCAGTTTAAACCTACAGATACCTTCCTAATTTTAGGATTAGGGGGTGGCAGTATTATTAAAACGCTCCTCCAAGAATACAAACACCAAGGTTTACTTACTGCGGTTGAAATTGATCAATCCATTATCCAAATTGCTGCAAAAGAATTTGATATTCAATCCAACGATCAAATTACTATTTATCATCAAGATGCTATGCAGTTTATGGCTACACTCAATCAAACTTACGATGTTATAATTGTTGACATTTTTATCGATAACCAAGTTCCAGAAGCTTTTTACAAACTTTCTTTTTGGAAAAAGGTAGAGAAACATTTATCGGTTACCGGAAGTGTAATTTTTAATGCAGGTATTAACTTAGAGTCACACCAACACTTGGAAACATTGAAAAGAGAATTAGCACCAAACATTACATTTACGAAATACTCAAAAGTGGAAGTGCATAACACCTTACTTATTGGTAAAAAGATAAAAAAAAAAATGAAATATAATCCTCAAGACATCCTTACCACACATACACGCATACAACCTTATGTGCATAACACTCCTATTCTCACCTCAGCAACGATTGATACCCTAGCTGATGCACACGTATTTTTTAAATGTGAAAATTTCCAAAAGATGGGGGCATTTAAAATGAGGGGTGCCGTTAATGCTATCTTACAATTATCCAAGGAACAACAAAGTAAAGGTGT
Source organism: Aquimarina rhodophyticola (assembly GCF_042434915.1). Classification (GTDB taxonomy): domain Bacteria; phylum Bacteroidota; class Bacteroidia; order Flavobacteriales; family Flavobacteriaceae; genus Aquimarina. Next base: position 818,385 of record NZ_CP170198.1, on the reverse strand, counting down.
AGTGACACACTCTTCGGGTAATTTTGCACAGGCATTATCCTTGGCAGCCAAACGCTTAGATGTTCCCGCATATGTTGTAATGCCTACCACCGCTCCACAGGTCAAAAAAAATGCTGTAAAAGGGTATGGCGGAACTATCATCGAATGTCCACCCACCTTGGCCGATAGAGAAAATACAGCACAGCAAATAGTTCGGGACAAAGGTGCTACATTTTTACATCCGTCTAATAATTGGGATGTGATCCTTGGTCAGGGAACTGCAGCATTAGAACTTATTTCTGCGATTGAAAGTGTTGATTATATCTTAACACCTGTAGGCGGTGGCGGCTTGATCGCCGGAACTATTTTGGCTACGCTTGCAAAAAACCCAGCATGTAAAGTAATTGGTGCCGAACCTAGTGCTGCAGATGATGCCTATCGATCACTAATTAGTGGAGAGATTGAAACTAATACCTCTGCCCATACGATAGCAGATGGTCTCAAAACTCAATTGGGGTCATTAAATTTCCCTGTTATTCGAGACTATATAGAACGAATTATTTTGGTCGACGAACTTGAAATTATTGAGGCTATGCAACTCATTTGGGAACGAATGAAAATAATAGTTGAACCCTCCTCGGCAACAGCTTTGGCTGCTTTACTCAAAGAAAAAGAACATTTCAAACACAAAAAAATTGGGGTTATTTTGTCTGGTGGTAATGTAGACTTGGCAAAATTACCTTTTTAATTTATTGTGTCTTACAACAAACAGTTTGAGCTATCCATTTATCTTAAATTACGTAGCCCTTCGTACACCACGATACTCACTGCATTAGCCAAATTTAAACTACGTATGTGGTTGCTATACATAGGGATTGTATATAAACTATCTGCATATTTTGTGACAACTTCTTCAGACAATCCAGAGGACTCCTTACCAAATATGAAAAACATGTCATCTTCAAAATCAATTTCATAATGCGTTTTGGTACCGTGACTTGATAAAAAGGCCATTTTTTTGTCAGCATGTGTAGTAAAAAACTCCTCAGCACTCTCATAAACTTGTAATGTAAGATGCTTCCAGTAATCTAGACCAGCCCGTTTAACTCTGGTATCATTTAGTTCAAAACCAAAGGGTTTTACCAAATGTAACGTAGATCCAGATGCCAAACTTAAACGTCCAATATTACCCGTATTATTTGGGATTTCTGGTTCTATAAGAACAATATTATATGCCATTGGATCTTAGGATCTGCGTTAAAATTCTTTTAAACACCAAAGGTATTAAGAATCGCAAGTTATTTAAACTATCTCATATAAAAAGATTTCACATAAAATTAAGCTACTATGCTATTTTACTTCACATAGTTTAACAATAGCTTTTAAATACCTTAAGAGAGACTTCTATTCACGACTCGTATCTTTCTAAAAAAAAATTATGATTAAACCAAGAACCAAAGTTCCAGCCCTTACGTTGGACCTTATTAACGATACAAAATGGTCTTTAACAGATCAAAATCCTGATAAATTTACACTGCTGGTTTTCTATCGAGGACTTCACTGCCCCGTTTGTAAAAAGTATCTGGAAGATTTAACCGATCATCTCAATGATTTCGTAGATCGCGGGGTAAATATCATTGCTATTAGTGGCGATTCTGAAAAGAGAGCTAAAGAAGCTGGGGATACTTGGAAGATCCCCTCATTACCCGTAGGCTACGGATTATCCATGGAGCAAGCCAGAGCGTGGGGTCTATTTATTTCTAAAGGTATCAGCGATAAAGAACCCAAAGAATTTTCTGAACCTGGTGTTTTTCTAATAAAACCCGATCAAACATTATACTTTGCAACTGTGCAGACAATGCCATTTGCCAGACCTTCTTTTAAAGACATAATTAGTGCTATTGACTTTATCAAAAAGAAGGATTACCCTGCTCGCGGAGAGGCGTAAAATACAACAACCTGCAGTCATAACGACTGAAGGTTTTTTTATAACTAGAGAACGTGTTCCTTTCCGTTTAAAAAAATAGTAAATCTATTGAATAGCCATTGGCGGCAATATTACTTTTATACGTACCAACAGAGCAATACTAGACTTACCTTAACCTTATAGTATACAATGAGGACACTAGTCAACGGATTTTCTTATAATAATGTATTCTAAACAAACACTAGATTATAGCGCGCACTAGCATCGCCTTACCGCACCTCACATACTACAATTATCTATAGCACATACTACTTCGTTAATTACTTATAAACTTGCTATCCTAGATCAATACACATCCAGATCCCATGTATACTTACCTAAACCTACACACATCATTCTAATGAACCACACCATAAACACGCGCATAACTTTTACTACTCCGCTAAATGATTTTGCTATTTATCTATAGATTAAAACCTACCACCACTATCAAAATAATAGGCATCAAGTAAAATTTTAAAACCAGCTTAACGCTGAGATATATAACTTATCCGCTGATTAGTCAAACACTACCGATGATTACCCTAGTTTGTCCGCTGATAACTAAAATATGCTTGATGCTAACTATAGTAAGTCCGATAGTACTATAAATTTGTGTGATGGCGTATACAATAGATACGTTGCTTACTTAATTTGAGTTAAGAACACCTATAATTTAACCTTGATGACTTATTTTTTTAATGTTCTGCAAACCAAGACTAGTACTATAAACAAACAAAACCTGGTTAGTTTACATGGTAGTAGCTGTAGTAAGCTCTTTAAACCAAAAAAAGCAGCGCTAGTAAAGACGCTGCTTTTTTAATTACTATGGTTTATTTACACCCGTGGTAAATCACCCTCACCCTTACGTGGCAAGTTGGAGGATCCCATAAGGTAAGTATCAATGTGATAGGCCGCCTCTCGTCCCTCAGAGATTGCCCATACAATTAGGGACTGTCCTCTACGAGCATCACCAGCTGCAAAAATTTTGGGTACATTGGTCTTATAATTTTCTGGTGAAGCTTTATAATTAGTACGTTGATCGGTAGCGAGTCCAGCAGCTTCAGCTAGTTTAGGATCTGGACCCAAAAAACCCATTGCTAATAGTACCATATCGCAGGGCCATTCTTTTTGAGTATCTGGAACTTCGATCATAGTAAGGCGTCCATCCTTTTTTTTCCAAGTAACTTGTACAGTGACTATCCCTTTTAAGGTGCCATCGTTATGGGTTAAAATTTCTTTGGTAGCAACCGCCCAGTTACGCGCTACCCCCTCTTCGTGCGAACTACTGGTGCGTAATCGCATAGGCCAATAGGGCCAAGGTTGATCTTTTGGCCGCGTGTTAGGAGCCTTCGCCATAATTTCAAAATTGATAACTGATGTAGCACCTTGCCGTATAGCGGTTCCTATACAATCGGACCCCGTATCACCACCTCCAATGACAATAACGCGCTTTCCTGTTGCTACCAACTCGTCTTCACTAAATGCTTGCCCAGAAACTCTTTTGTTACTCTGTGCCAAAAATTGCATGGCGGGTATCACCCCTGCATTTGAACTACCTGGAACAGATAACAATCTTGATTGATTAGCTCCTGTACATAGTAGTATCGCATCATACTGTTCATTAAGATGGGTTATGGTAATGTCTTTACCAACCTCGCAGTTAGTTTTAAAATGCACCCCTTCATCCATAAGGATATCAATACGTCGTTCGATTATGTGTTTCTCTAGTTTAAAGTCAGGAATTCCGTACCGTAAAAGTCCGCCCACGTAAGCATCCCTTTCATACACAGTAACCTCATGTCCTGCTAGATTAAGTTGTTGTGCTGCTGCCAAACCAGAAGGACCAGAACCTATGATGGCGATTCGTTTACCAGATTTGGTTAACGGAGTTTGTGGGCTTATCCACCCTTCAGAAAAGGCACGTTCAACAATGTTTTTTTCGATAGTTTCAATAGCCACAGGATCTTCATTAATTCCTAAAACACACGCCGCTTCGCAAGGTGCAGGACAGAGTCTTCCTGTAAATTCAGGAAAATTATTTGTCGTATGCAATAGTCGTGAAGCTTCTTTCCACTTACCCCTATACACTGCATCATTAAAATCTGGAATTAAATTACCTAAAGGACATCCACTATGACAAAATGGAATCCCGCAATCCATACAGCGTGCTCCTTGTTTTTTTAAACTATCTTGGGGTAACGGCTGTGTAAATTCGTTATATGTTTTGATGCGCTCTGCAACCTCACTATAAGCTTCGGTAACTCGCTCGTATTCTAAAAATCCAGTTATTTTTCCCATACTATTTTTTTATGCGTTGGCTATTTGCTTCTCTTGTTCTAGACGTAACAATGCTTGTCTGTATTCTTCTGGTGTCACTTTTTTAAAATGTTTAATTTCCTCTTCCCAATGAGATAAAATATGCTGCGCTTGTGGACTCAAAGTCGCATCAAAATGCTGTGTTATGTAGTGCTTTAATATCATACGGTCCTCTGCCACAGTAACAGGTTCAATATTTAAATCACGATTACCGCATTGATCGTTAAAGGAAGTATTACTGTCGTACACATAGGCTAGTCCGCCAGACATGCCTGCTCCAAAATTACGTCCTACTTCTCCAAGAATGACAGCGACCCCACCCGTCATATATTCGCAGCCGTGATCCCCTACTCCCTCGACAACTGCCAATGCGCCCGAGTTGCGTACACAAAAACGCTCTCCAGCTTTTCCGTTTATAAAAACCTCTCCAGAGGTAGCGCCATACAAGGTAACATTACCTGTAATTACATTCTCGTGAGGTATAAATGTTGTTCCTTCTGGTACACGTACAACGACTCTGGCGCCCGATAAACCTTTTCCCAAATAATCGTTGGTCGTCCCATTAACAATAAGTGTAAGACCCCGTGTTGCAAAAGCTCCAAAGCTTTGACCAGCGGCCCCGTTGAATTTAATTTTGAGCGTATTATCAGGTAAGCCACTGGCGCCATAAATTTTGGAAATCTCATTACTTAAAATAGCGCCTACTGCTCTATCTGTATTCTTTATGTTATGTGTTAAGGTTAGTTTTTCTTTTCTGAAAATTGCAGGATGTGCTTCCTTTAAAATTGTAAAGTCTAATGCTTTTTGAAGGTGATGATCCTGTGAGGTAGTATGATGTACTTTTACATCGGGAGCCACGTTTACTTTATGCAAAATAGGTGAAATATCAATTCCTGAAGCTTTGTAATGATCCAATACCGATACGCTGTTTATTTTTTGAACTTGTCCTACCATTTCATCAATAGATCTAAATCCTAACTGCGCCATGATCTCTCGTAATTCTTGAGCAACGAAATACATATAGTTAATTACATGTTCTGGTTTTCCTTTAAATTTTTTACGTAACTCTGGGTTTTGAGTAGCTATACCCACGGGGCATGTATTTAAGTGACATACTCGCATCATAACACAACCTGATGCTACTAACGGGGCGGTGGCAAATCCAAACTCCTCGGCACCCAATAGACAGGCTATAGCCACATCCCTTCCTGTTTTAAGCTGCCCGTCACACTCGACAACTACTCGATTACGTAAATCATTACCCACCAGTGTTTGTTGGGCTTCGGCAAGTCCAAGTTCCCAAGGCAATCCTGCATGTCGTAGTGAAGTTAGCGGTGCTGCTCCTGTACCACCATCAAAGCCTGAAATCAGTATAACATCTGCTTTTGCTTTTGCCACGCCGGCTGCGACTGTCCCTACCCCCATCTCTGAAACTAATTTTACATTGATACGAGCAGATCTATTCGCTGATTTGAGGTCATAAATTAATTGAGATAAATCTTCGATTGAATAAATATCATGATGAGGCGGTGGGGAGATCAAACCTACATAAGGAGTAGCATTACGAGTATTTGCAATAGCAGCATTCACCTTGGGCCCAGGTAAATGTCCACCCTCACCTGGTTTTGCTCCTTGAGCCATCTTAATTTGTATCTCACTTGCGTTGGTTAAGTAATTTGAAGTAACCCCAAAACGTCCAGAAGCGACTTGTTTTATAGCGCTATTTTTCCAATCTCCATCAACATTTTTATAAAAGCGTTTTGGGTCTTCTCCTCCTTCTCCAGAATTACTTTTACCTCCTATGCGATTCATAGCAATAGCAAGGTTTTCATGCGCTTCTTTACTTATAGAGCCGTATGACATCGCGCCTGTTTTAAAGCGCTTAACGATATCGGTCCAAGGCTCTACCTCCTCTATAGGAATTGGATCATAATTAGAAAATTCCATTAAGCCTCTAATCGTCATTAACTGCTTTGATTGCTCATTGATTAACTTTGAATATTCTTTGTATGTTTTGGGATTGTTGTCTCTCACAGCCTGTTGAAGCTTAGCTACCGTAAGTGGATTAAATTGGTGTTTCTCCCCATTACGCCTCCATTTGTACTGTCCCCCAATATTCAAAGAATTGGTAGTAGCAGCAGATGTGATAGAAAAAGCGTTGGTATGCCGTTTAGCGATTTCTTTTTCTATTTCTTTGATCCCAATACCCTCAATTCTAGATACTGTATTAGGGAAATAGGTCGCTGTTGTTTTAGAATTGATACCCACACACTCAAAAAGTTGTGATCCTCGATATGAATTTAAGGTAGAGATTCCTATTTTATTCATAATCTTAAGTACACCTTTACCTACAGCAAGATTAAAATTAGAAATTGCCTGAGCAGCAGTGATATCTGTACTCGCATCGTTTTCTAACTCTTTTGTAATAATCTCATTGACCAAATAAGGATTGATGGCACTGGCACCATACCCAAAAAGCAAGGCAAAATGATGTACCTCACGGGGTTCTCCAGATTCGATAATAAGACTTACTTGGGATCTTTTGTTCAGCAATTGCAACTTACTATTGACATAGGAGCACGCAAGTAGTGCAGGTATGGGTGCACGGTGTTTACTAACTTTTCGATCTGATAAAATTATAATATTACTCCCCGAATCAATTGCCTCTATAACGGTTTTTATGATAAGTGACAAGGCATCTTCTATACCATTAAGCCCTTTATTAATGTTATACAGTATAGAAACTTCGGTAACCTTAAAACCGTTCTTGGTATACGTCTTAATCTTGTCCAAGTCTTCTTTGGATATAACTGGATTCTGTATTTTTAGTTTATTACAATGGCGTGGTGTTGTTTCAAAAATGTTGACATCTGCTCCTAAGGTTAGACTAATATCTGTGATTAAATCTTCACGGATTCCATCCAAAGGAGGGTTGGTCACCTGTGCAAACAATTGTTTAAAGTAATTGTAAAGTAATTGTGGTTGTTCTGATAATACTGCAATGGGCGTATCTGTACCCATTGAACCAATAGGTTCTTTTGCCTGTTGACTCATTGGTAGAATTATTCGGTTAACATCCTCTACCGTATATCCAAAAATTTGCATTCTTTTATCCACAGATTCTTCACCTATAAATAGCGGACATGTGTTATATGCTATATTTTTAAGATGCACCATATGGGTATCGAGCCACTGCCGGTAGGGTTGCGCATTAACTATTTTTTCTTTGATTTCTTCATCATCAATAATTCGTCCTTGTAACATATCCACCAAAAACATTTTACCAGGCTCCAACCTACCATGCTTTACTATATTTTGAGGAGCAAGCTCTAGCACACCTGTTTCAGATGACATAACCACAAATCCATCTTTGGTGACCGAATAACGGGAAGGTCTAAGTCCATTACGATCCAGAATTGCTCCAATATAATTTCCGTCGGTAAACGGTATAGATGCGGGACCATCCCACGGCTCCATCATACATGCATGAAACTCATAAAAAGCTCTTTTAGCATCAGACATCTGAGAGTTTTTTTCCCAAGCTTCGGGAACTAATAGCATCATAACTTCGGGAAGAGATCTACCAGTCATCAACAAAAGTTCGACCACCATGTCCATAGACGCTGAATCTGATTTTCCTGGTAAGACTACTGGTAAAATTGCTTTTATATCTTCTCCAAACCAAGGACTCTCTAACAACTCTTCTCTTGATCGCATACGAGATATATTACCTCGTAACGTATTTATCTCTCCATTATGACACATATATCGAAATGGTTGCGCTAAGTCCCATGTAGGAAATGTATTAGTAGAAAAACGTTGATGAACCAAAGCCAAACGTGTTACTACCCTATTATCTAACAGATCTTTATAATATAGTTTAATATCGTTTGGCATTAGCAGACCTTTATATATCAACGTTTTGGTAGAAAGACTAGGTACATAGAAGTAAGACTGCTCGGATAATTTGGAACGATAGATTAATTGTTCTGTCTTTTTACGAAGTACAAATAACTTGAGATTAAATTCAAATTCGGTTAATTGCAAGGAACCTTTGCCTATAAAAACCTGTTTAATATTGGGTTGTGTATTGGCGGCTATCTTTCCTAAACAACTAGGATCCACTGGTAAATCTCTCCACCCGAGTACTTGTAAACCTTGCTCCTGTATGCAATCCTCCAGAATTTGAATACAATATTCACGCTGATTATCTTTTCTAGGTAAAAAAACATTGCTTACCGCATACTCTCCGTTTTTGGGTAATTTAAACGGACAAACTTGTTGAAAAAAGTCATACGGAATGTCAATTAAGATTCCCGCACCATCGCCAGTTCTTCCATCAGAGCTAACTGCGCCTCTATGTTCAAGCCTATCTAAGATCTCCAAAGCTTTATGGATTATAGTATTAGAAGTTTCACCTTTGAGACTGCATATAAACCCTGCACCACAGGCATCATGTTCAAATTCTGTACGATATAATCCTTGTTGTTTCATATAGTTGCGTTGTTTTGTACCTTTTTTTGGAAAGCTTAAATTAAGGAAACGTATTGAAAACCAACGAAAAAATAAATCAATAGCAATCATTTTTTGGAAGTCAATAAAAATGGCTATTGCTGAATACCAAAATCTCAAAATGAACCTCTCAAAATGAGATTTTAATAATACCAATTCAAAAAAATATAAGGAACACCTCAACCTTAAATCACAACGATTATCATATTCTGTTTTTAAGATTAATTAATTTAATTAATATCAATTTTTAAGGGTAATAATTTAAAATTAAATAAAAATGCTTTTTACACCCCTGTATTTTATAGGGTGTAAAATAAAAAAATATAGTTTTACATCAAATCAACATATCACTTTAGTTTATGAAGAAAATCGAAGCTATTATAAGACGATCAAAATATCGTAAGGTAAAAGAAGCACTGCACGCAGTAGAAATAACTTTTTTTTCATATTGGGATGTTACTGGTGTAGGCAACGAAAAAAAAGGAAGTGTTTATCGAGGTGTTTCTTATAGCACTTCTGATATACAACGTAGATTTATATCGTTAGTAGTGCCCGATAATAAAGAAAGTGATGCTATTGAGGCTATACTTGCTGCTGCAAAGACAGGAGATGTTGGTGATGGTAAAATTTTTGTATCAGAAATTACCGAAGCCTATCGAATACGTACTTCGACCAAAGGGATAGCAACCTTATCCTAATCCTATTACTATTACTATCCAAACTAAAAAAAATCATATTATATAATGGAAACGCTTATTGTAAATAATGTCTGGATGATGATTTGTACTGCGCTAGTCTTTTTTATGCATCTTGGTTTTTCTTTTCTAGAAATTGGCTTAACTCGTCAAAAAAATACAATTAATATTTTGTTCAAAAACCTATTTATTATATGCATAGGGCTACTTTTATACTGCTTAGTAGGATTTAATCTTATGTACCCAGGTTTTGAATCAGACAGCTATGGAGTTTTTAAATTCAACGGATTTGGTTTAAATTCTCCACTTACCAAAGAAGGAAATCTAGACTTGACATATAATACAGGTTATACGTTTTGGACAGATTTTCTTTTTCAAGGCATGTTTGCTGCAACCGCGGCTACCATAGTATCTGGTGCTGTTGCAGAACGGATAAAGTTGGGTAGCTTTATGATCTTTACAATTGTATATATCGGATTAATTTATCCAATAGTAGGTTCTTGGTTATGGGGCGGTGGTTTTTTATCTACCTTGGAGATTGGAGAAGCTAAGGGTTTTCATGATTTTGCAGGATCTACCCTTGTACACTCTGTTGGTGGTTGGGCTGCTTTGATTGCCGTTTACTTTTTGGGACCTAGACTGGGTAAGTTTAATGAGCAAGGAAAACCACTAGTAATTCCTGGTCATAATATACCCATGGCGTCTGCGGGGGTATTGATTTTATGGTTAGGTTGGTTTGGTTTTAATGGTGGATCTGTATTATCTGCAGATCCTGCAGCTACCTCTTTGACTCTTGTAACTACTTCACTAGCTGCTGCAGCGGGAGGTGTGACTGCTTTTATCTTCTCTACCTTGCGCTATAAAAATTATGATATCACCATGTTTCTAAATGGTATTTTGGGAGGGCTTGTTGCAATTACTGCAGGTGCCGATCAAATGAGTCCCAACAATGCCATTATGATTGGATTAATTGCTGGAATTGTGATTGTATTTGGCATTAGTTTAATCGATAACCTACGTCTAGATGATCCTGTAGGTGCTATTGCTGTACATTTAATTTGCGGTATTTGGGGTACCCTAGCTGTGGGGATATTTGGACACAAGGCTGGTTTTGATCAATTTATAGTACAACTACTGGGAGTTTCAATTATTGGAGTATTTTGCATCTTTTTTTCATTATTGTTTTTAAAAATTATAAAAATTACCTTAGGTCTAAGAGTAACCGAAAAAGAAGAGATGGATGGTTTGGACACTCACGAGCATGGGATGGAAGCTTATTCAGATTTTAGAACAAACCAACATTAGCTCTTTGCTAATGTGATGGTTTTCCTGTTGTATTTTTATCATTCCCTTTAAAATTTATGTAATTTTGCAGGCATGATTTCAAATGATACGATAGTAGCGTTGGCTACAGCTTCTGGCTCAGGGGCTATTGCAGTGATTCGAGTTTCGGGTCTAGACGCCATCTCAATTAGTGCATCAATATTTAGATCGGTTCATGGCAAAGACCTAAAAAAACAAAAAACACATACGATACATCTAGGACATATCATGAATGATGATCGTGTATTGGATGAGGTTTTGATTTCTATTTTTAAAGGCACCAATTCGTATACAGGGGAACCTACTGTTGAGATCTCTTGTCACGGATCTAGTTATATACAACAAGAAATCATACAACTATTGTTGCGTAAGGGATGTCGCATGGCACAAGCAGGAGAATTTACCTTACGTGCATTTATTAACGGTAAACTAGATTTATCACAGGCAGAAGCCGTAGCAGATTTGATTGCTTCCGATTCTGAAGCATCACATCAAATTGCCATGCAGCAAATGAGAGGCGGTTTTAGCAGTGAGATTAAACAGCTTCGCGATGAATTACTAAATTTTGCTTCTTTGATAGAACTAGAACTTGATTTTGCCGAAGAAGATGTTGAGTTTGCTGATCGTACGCAATTTGAGACATTGCTTACAAAAATTACCACTGTTTTAAAAAGACTTATTGACTCTTTTGCAATGGGTAATGTTATTAAAAATGGTATTCCTGTAGCAATAGTAGGAGAACCTAACGTTGGAAAATCAACCCTGCTCAATGCATTGCTAAATGAAGAACGTGCTATTGTTTCTGAAATAGCAGGTACCACACGAGATACTATTGAGGATGAAATTGTTATAGGAGGTATCGGTTTTAGATTTATTGATACTGCTGGTATTCGTGACACCAAAGATATTGTTGAGAGTATAGGTATTAAAAAAACTTTTGAGAAAATAGAGCAAGCACAAGTTATCATATATCTTTTTGATAGTTCGATATTAACTAAAGATCGCTTACACGCATTAAAAATTGAAGTGGGTAAAATTAAAAATCAATATCCCTTAAAACCCTTGGTAATAGTAGCGAATAAAATTGATACTTTATCCCAAGAGCAGCAACAGCATCTTTCTACTGAGATTCCTAATCTTTTGTTACTATCTGCAAAACAAAACGTTGGAGTCGAAGTCCTTAAGACACAACTATTAGACTTTGTAAATACAGGTGCGCTACATACGAATGAAACTATCGTCACTAATTCAAGACATTACGATGCCTTACTTAAAGCTTTAGAAGAAATACAAAAAGTTCAATACGGTCTCAATTCTGGTTTGTCTGGAGATCTTATGGCTATTGATATACGCCAAGCGTTGTACCATTTTGGCGAAATTACTGGTGAGATCACAAGCGATGATTTATTAGGTAATATTTTTGCTAACTTCTGTATTGGTAAGTAGAACCATTTAAAGATTACAATTGTGCGCCTTTATTAATGAAATTAACGTTTATTTTTAGCAGTGATTACCTTTTTTAGTTGGAACTATTTGATTTTTGAGGAAAGTTTATGACATTATCCAGAAACCTTGTGAAAGATATCTGCCAATTTAATCTCAATAAAATCCACAATAGCATCATGTGATATTTCTTCGTTTTGGTACATCGAATATATTTTTGACATATTGTTTTGTTTCACATCTTTTAAAATCCCTTTAGCATCTTGAACATCTTCTATATTTATTTGTAATGATATTAAATAATCCATAAGCATTGTGTGGGCTACAAGACGTTTCTTTAATAATTTTTGTCGATTTAAATCTTCTTGTTTCTTTTGTTTAGAACTATTTAATTTTGCTGAAACAATTATATAATCATCTCTAATTTGCCTATCAATTCGTCTAGCTTCAAGTATAAGTTTTTTATAAGACTCGAGAATTTTTTGGTTGTAAAACTCTAAAAAATTAGAGTAATCGTACATTTTCTTTATATAAACAATTGCCAATTCCTTATAAATTTTGTTGTTTTTTATTTGAGTTTCTAACAGTTGCTTTTCTAATGAAACAAGCTCTTTTTTATCATTAAAAGTTAATTGTTCAAACCCTTCCTTTTTGGGAATATCAATCAATTGCGGTGTTATATCAATGGGGGTTCCCTCGAAGAAATATTTTTTATATCGTATATTAATTGAATCTTTTGAAACGTTTTTTTTCTTCAAATCGATTGTCGGCTTTTTAATTTCAAAACTATAGTTATAACCAAAGGTGGCTGTTAATTCCTTACTATAATCCTCGTGGTTGGTTTGACTATAAAGCTGTATAATATTTAAATTAAAATTATGATGTTCTAATGCTATGTATTTAAAGTTAATTCTAAAATTTGTGATTTTTGATATGTTAGTCATGCCTTTTGATTGATTATACGAAGCACCAAATCGTGTATTAAGTTTATTTTTAAAAAGACCTTTGCCAATACTTATTGTGGGTCCCCAAGTAGTAGATTCTTCTCTTCCAACGGTATTATAGGTAGCGTTAAAAGAAGTGTTTATAGATATATGGTTATCAATAATATTAAAAGAATGTGCTGCGCTAAGATTATGAAAACTGGAAATATCACCTATACGCACATTGCCATTTTGCTCATTAGCTACATCATTTAATAGATAAAATAGGGATACATTTTGAATTCGGTTTTCATTTGAGGTTAGCAAATAATTCAGAGAAAACGATGCGCTTTTTGACAACTGTCTATAATTGAATGCTTCTATTTGTTCTTGTAGTATATTTGCATCATTGATCATATCAAATTGATTTAATCTAGTCTTAGTATAGGTCGTAAAATTAGAAAATGATCCTACTAGAGTAACTTTTTGAGATAGTTGTATTTGAGAATTAACTGAGCCAACGAAACGATTCGTGCTATTAGCTTTTGATTTATTTAAATTATCTCTTTGATACCCTGCATTAATTGCTAATGATACTTTGTTTTTGAAAAGTGAATTATTTAAATTCAACGTAATGTTCTCAAAGTCATTGTTGAAAAAGTAAGCCCCCAGGGTTTCATATCCTGGATCTATATATTCGTAACCAATACCAAAGCTAGAAGATTTAAAATGATACCCTATTCTAGTCTTTAGTGCATTATAATATTGCGTTGATGTGCGATTTTTAATAAAAGTACCAGCAAATGATGGTACTTCGCTATTTGAAACTTCGGATGCTATATCATGGGTAATGGCGGTAGAGGCATATTCTGCTTCAATCGTATAATACTTGCCTAACTTGATATCTCCTTCAATACTCAACACTAAATTTTCTTTTGGTAAATTATCTTTTACTGTTGAAGTTAAATCAATAGAATTTGGATTATCTTTTGCATAGAAACCTATAAATCCAAGTCTATATTTCTGCTTTTTATATTCAGTTTTTATACCATACCCCATTCTTTGATAAGAATAGGTAGCTTGGGGATTATCGTTATATTCAATTGCTTTTCTAAGCTCGCCACCCATAGCACTTACCGTCCACGATTTTGGCAGTGTTATATCTACACCTACTCCTGTAAATTGATGATCACTTAAGGTATACGGTGAGAAATTCATAGACACAGTTCCTAAGTGTGCCGTAATTGACTTATAAGAAGGGTGCAAGCTTAAAGAGTTATAATTAAAGGGGAGCTCATAATCTAAGTTTTGACCATGATTGGAAAAACTGTATTCAATAGGTAGCGTAAAATTGAAGGAACTTACATTTAAAACCCCTTGAAGGAAATAGGTTAATGGTATACGATTAGAAGCTCTATTTGCTGTATAGAAAACACTATTGGCTGTCATTTGACCATTTACTTTAAAGGGTGATCCTTTTATAATATCTGTTACATATTGATTATCTATGGTTTGAGACCATGAAACTATCGGTATTAACAAGAACAGAATAATTTTTCTTAAATACCCACTAGGTGTAATTGTACAAAATTTTAAAATATAACCCTGCACTTTCAATCTTTTTAGCGAATTCACTTAGACTCGATAGTATTTACAATGCCGTCAATTAATTGATAATCTGTGTTAATTTTAATATTCACAAAATCAACTGCAATTCTAGCATTTCTCATATAAGGAACCAGAATATATCCTTTACCGCTATAGAGACCATTACTACCGCTAACTTCATTTAGAGTAACATCAAAATCACCAGCTTTAAAACCTTTACTTAAATCAAGTGAAGCCAAAAGTTCTTGATTCTCTATGTTGATTTTTGGTGGTATTCCACAATTATATTCTGAAACCACCTCGCTAGAGGACACTATATCTGTTGTGAACTGATAAATTTGAGAATACACAAAAGGTCCATTTTTAATGCATTGCCCTCCTACTCTATACTCATAAGTTGTACCTGGTTCTAAATCATAAATTGTAACACTATTACTTGAGGTCTCTCCATCAAACCAATCATTATTGGATCCTTTTTTACGATATTGAACTCTATAATTTTGATGTTCTGAAATCTCCCATATAATGGTTTCTTTGGTGATTCCGGCAGATTTTGCCAAAACATACATAGGTTCCTCACAGGTATCAACATAGGTAAAATAATAGATTTCGCTATATCCATCATTTTTGAAATTAGAAGTTTTACTAATACCATCATTTACTGTAGCTTTTACACGCCAACCATATAACTTATTTGGTAATAACTGTGTCTGACCAGGACCGTACAATAATGCGTTTGCGTTGGTGGTAGTGGTAAACAGTGACGGACTTTTATAAAAGTTGGTTTGAGGATCTAAATTACTATCCCACAATTCTTTTAGCTCAAAATAATACAAAACATTTGTTGCATTAAGATGCCTAGGAGTCCAAGTAAAAAAGATATTTTGTGGATTTCTCATAACTACATGTTCTCCTCTGGATGGTAAATTTAATAATGGAGGATCGTTAAGTACTAGATAGACTGTTGTACAATCTTTTCTAGATACCTTTCGTCCAGAGTTATTATCAAATACTTCAAAACAAATTTTATATAACCCTTCTGGCAACAAACGACTATAGCGATCGGCACTGATACCTTGCAAATTATTTAATTCAAAATAAGACCGAAGATCTATATTTCCTAGTCTTTTAGGGACACCACCTTCTAATACAATGGGAGTAGCTCCTGTAACAAAATCTTTACTTTGTATAGATATGCCGTAACTATTTTCAATATACATTTTGAGACGTACTTGAATAGTAGGCTCTACTACATCGATGAGTAAGAGGTTTAAATATATTCGATCTAGCGAGGCGGTACTATAATCTGATAACCTTAAGCTATAAGGTGGAATAAGTTGAACCGTTGATTGGACAGGCAATATTTGGGCGTTGGTCATTACTGCTACCAAAAACAGAGGTAATAAAAATTTTAATTTCATAATTATCGGGTTTCTTTCTGTACTTTTAAATCTATTAGGATGTAGGAATCAGCTCCATTATCAACAAATTGTTTAATCTTAATAGCTCCTTTTTTACCTTCTTGTGTTTTGAATAAAAGTATTCTGGGCACTACCGAATTGTCAAATGTTAGGTGGTCATCTAATATTATAGATAAAGAATTTAACAATGTATCATCCGTCATCTCATCAAATTGTGCATCGGTTAGTAATGTTGGACAATTACATAGCTCTTGAGCATTAATTAGAATGGTTTTTTTACTATTTCTTATAGTATTAAATGGTGTGTCGGTCAAGCTATCTGGGCTTTTGAACTCATTTCTGACAAATGTATTGTTCAATCCATAAAACACCAGATCGATTGAACTGTTTACTTCAGAATTGATTTCTGAACTATTATATACTCTACGGTTATCAATACTAAAAAAACTACCTATACTATTATTTTTATGAGCAGTGTTAATTCCTAATTTTACATCCTTCAACTCTCTAAGATTTGTGTTTTTATAAAACGTTAGTTTTTGAACCTTACTTTTCACCTCCTTTCCATTATCAGATGTCAAAGTGATCTTGTGTTCACCAATAGTATTAAAAGTCACCTCAATATGTTGATTGTTTGAGAATGCAATATCAGCTCCTTGTATAGTCCAAGTGTAATGTGTAGCACTTATTGATTTATTAGTAAACTTTATCTTTGCTGGAATTTGGTAATCATCATCATCAAAGTTTATTACAAAGTCAAAATCTGATCGTAAATGTGGTGATACTTTCACTAGGGTATCTTTTGTATATACCTCTCTTCCATTGCTTATTTCTAAAGAAATTTTATGGTCTCCAGGTGTTTTAAAAATTATATTTCCCGGGTTTGATGATATTGAGTTTTCTGGATTACCACCCTCAAATATCCATTTAAATGAATCAGCCCCTTTGGAGTAGTTACGAATGGTGTAAACCGCCGGAGAGAAGGTGTTGTCCAAATTCTCGGCTATAAAATCTATTGTTATGGGCTCATCTATTTTTACAATTACAGCTTTGGTATCTGTAGAACCATCAATGTTTGTAGCGGTTAAAGATATTTTATGACTACCTTTCTGGTTAAAAATTATAACACCAGGGTTTCTATCGATAGATCGGGAAATATTAGCGCCCTCAAATCGCCATTCATAATCATCTGCTCCCTCGGTTCTATTAAAAAATATTATGCTTACTGGAATCGAATAATCGTTATTAACTACATCATATTCAAAATCCGTAATTACTGGTATTGCTTCTTCTTTAAGGCACGAACTGAAGACAGAAAACAATAACAGTATGGCTCCTAAGTTTTTTATTCTAAGAATCATTACTCGATAACCAATTTTCTTTGTGATACGCCTCTTGATGTTTCTAATACAACTAGGTATAATCCTGAGGCTAAAGAAACCGAATTATCAAGTAAGAATTCGACATTGTTTACCTCATGTTTTTGATCAAGTACTGCTCCAGAGGTAATATGAATAATTTTTACTGTTATATCAGAAGACTCTTCTAAAGTAATTTTAGTTTGAAATGTACCTGTATTTGGATTAGGATACATAATAAACTCTTTAATAAATTGGTCTTTGTTTGATGGATTGTAGGTTTCTACAGCAGACTGAACAATAATTTTTTTGTTAAAGTCCATATAACAACTTTCAACATATGATCTTAAATTAATATCATATACCCCTTCTTTTTCGAATACAACGGTCAGCTCTTCAAAGTTCTCTTTTATAATTTTAATATTGTTTGGCACCGTCCATTCTACGTTATCTCCTACAGGGTCACTTATATTTATCAAAGTTACTTCCTCGCCAACATAAGCTTGTGTAGCAATTAGATAATGTGCATCAATACCTTTATCTAAAAAATTAACTTTGATAGTATCCTCATTACTACAACCAAATCTATTAGTAATTTTTACTGTATAAACCCCAGATTGATCAAGTTGCACCTTTTTTGCATTACTACTAAAACCTATGTCACTTGACCATTTATAACTTGCTTGAGAATCGTCAATGGTTATATCTAATGCTAAGCTCTGTCCTTGGCAAATTGTATATTCATCGGGCAAATCAAGTGCTATTAATGCTGGGTTTTCAATAGTCGTTTCATAAAAAGCTCTACAGCCTTGATTATCGATAATCTCAAGCGAATAGGTGTCTGCTGTAAGATCACGATTTACATTGTTAGTTACACCATTACTCCAGACATAGGTATAGGGTGGTTCACCACCTGTCACCTCAACTTCAATATAACCATCATTGCCTTGAAAGCAAGTAGGAGCAACTACCTGAACTGGATTTATGACTAAACTGTTGGGTTGTTCTATGGTTACACTACCTTCAATAACGCAACCTTTTGCATCTGTAACATAAATTATATGGCGTCCAGCAAATAGATTACTGGCTGTAGCTGTGGTAGCGCCATTACTCCAATAATATTCATATGGAGGAATCCCTCCGTTCACTGTAGCAGTGGCCGTAGCATCAGCTCCATTAAAGCATGTAATATCTGTTTTTTCAAAAGAAATAGATAATTTTTGCGGCTGAGATAAATAAAAAGTACTGTTTATAGGAGTTACAAGCATATATTCTATTTCTCCTTCACTATTCACAAAAGGACTATAGTTACCTAAAATGATTCCATTTTTATCTTTAATATTTAAAGCATACTCTCCATAACTTTGATACTTAATAATACTATCATTTATCGCTATGTCTGTCCATACATTATTTACTTTCTTTTTCCAATTATAATAGTAGGGTAATCCGCTTCCATTAGCATTTACGGGAACATCACTAGATAGAGGTACTTTATTCTCTGTATTAAATCGTAGTCCACCCGAGACGTGTGCTACAATTTGACCATCTTGAAACTGATCTGCTATGCCGTAAGGAGTTTCAAAATCCCTACCATCGCTAAATTTGTTATAAATATTACATGATATAGGATTTATAACTTCAAATACTACTTCGATTGGATCTGGTTGCCGAAGATTGACACTTATATTATCTTCATAACAACCTGTTTGGTATATCGCTTCATTGTAATTTTTGTCTGAGATCCATAACGAGTAGATATCTGCCCCTACAGAATGTAAAGTAAGTACAAACCCCTCTTTATTATCTAACACTTCTATTGTAACAGTATTTTGAATAACACCAGTCGAATTTTTGAATTGATACGTATAGGTGCCATCTGTGTAGGGTGTTCCTCCTTTTATAATATAGCTGATCTTACCATCATTGAAACCATAAGCTGTAGGTTCTTTATAATAAACTTGCTCTACATTTAAGGGTTGATCTGGCTCTGTAATGATTTTGGTAATTATAGTATTCGCAATATCATTCTTATAGTGACCGATACAATATGTATATCCTATTTTTTTCCGAACCTTTATTTCATAAGTACCGGGTCTGAGATCTCCCTCCATATGTTGGTCTACGTTGTCAAATTCTTGCCAATTTAATCCTGAATTATCTCCTATTTCCTTAATAGAAAACTGATAAACGCCATTCCTACCTCCCTCTGCATTTATAGTTATAGATCCATCATTATTGTTGTCAATTACACCATCTCCATCATTACAATTAGCATCTCTTACAGAAACATCAAAAAGGACTTGTAATGGATCTTCGATAATTACAGGGGCTTCGGGATCTCTGACTATAGTACTAAGAATTGTTCCGTTGAAAGTTAGATTACCTCCGGCAAATTCAATTTGATACTCACCAGCTTTTACACCTTCAAATGTGTAACTATAAGTATTATTTGGTTCAGTTTTAAAAGTAGTAAGAATACTACTGGTATATCTTATTCCGAGATTGTCTTTAAGATTAATTGTCAACTTCTCTTTAAGAGTACTGTTTAAATTTCTACTAAAATTTATCTTTACTTTTCCATCTCCCTGATAACAGATCGGATCAGTTTTTTCTACAGCTGTAACTTTAGGAGCGGAAGGATAGTAGGTAAATGAAATAGCATTTGAATCCTGACAGCCAGCATCTAAAACCAAACGTACTCTTTTTCCATAATCTGATGGTTCTAAAAATTCGTTACCCCTAATATGTAATACTTTATTTCCTTTTTCTACAGTAACAAAGCGACTGGAAATGGATCTGTAGTTTGATTCACTACCGACTTTAAACTTCCAATAGTAACTATAGTCATTACGATTATCCAATAGATTATCTGGAACGCTCACCGTAATATATTCTTCACTTGCCAGATATAGAGGAGAAGTTGGGGTCTTAAGTTCTATTACAGGATCAGATTTAACCCTTAGGTTTCGCATATAAACATAAGCAGCATGAAAGTAAAACGTATCTCCATAATAGCCATCATCTGGTTGCCAAAATCCACTATATCGCTTAGAATCACAACTGCCTTTATACTCTACTTTGATGACATCCATACCTCTGTCTCTAAACTCATTAGTCCACCAACTATCTGGGAAATCATAAATAGCCCAACCTTTACACAAAAATCTGTCTACAAAATCATTGTCTATATGCACCTTTATAGGAAACTGATGCTTTGTAAACTGATAATCACCTGTATTGTATTCAAAATTTCCTACCTTACCGTTAGTATTTATTGTGTTAAGGCGGTTATTATCTTTATCCAGAAATCTTATCTCTTGCATACCATTGTCACAGGTAATATTAAAAACTCCAACATCTGTATGGGATCTATCTCCCGAAACATTAAGTCTATAATAAGCTTTGTTACCTTGAATAAGTTTGATGCCATCCTGTGCATTTATCACAATTGTGGTATATATAAAAAGTAGTAACAGTATATATTTTTTCATAATTAGAATAATTCTAGTAGATAACCTCTACAGCTTTAGTTTGTGGTATTTCTCCATTTGCAAAAATTGCTTTAAGAATATACGTATATGTATTATCTGGATTTACTCTGGTATCTACCAATTGATTAGTATTTGGTAATAGTTGTCGCCACAACATAGGTTTTTCTTGATTTTTTGAGCGATATACAAGTACCTCTGTGACTGAACTTGGCATTTTTTTCCAAGAAATAGTAATTTTCTTTTCCTCTCTATCTGCGTAGAAGCTAAACCCTTTTATACTTGAACTATTAACAATCATATTGGCGGTAATTGTAATAGGGGTAGCTGTTTCTGATAGTAATTGATTTTCATCAATTGCTATGATTTTATATTTATATTTACTTCCTGTAGTTATATTTTTATCCAAATAATTAGCTATAGAATCAGTCGTAAAAATTAAATGCCACCCATTTTTTGTTTGATCTGCGGTTAGCTCTTTTTTATACAATTTATGTGCTACTACATCTTGACTACTACTGTTAATCCAGCGTAAAAAAATACCTTCCTTCGTACTATTAAAATCTTTAAATATGGGGGGTACTGGCGGAACGATATCTGGTTTTTTTACCTCTAATTTTTTAGATAATTTTGATACATTATACCTTTTATCTAATGCTACTACTTGATAAAAAACACTAGAGTTTAACGACTTGATTTGTATAGTATCTGTAAAAGTCGTTGTTACTATAAGATCTGTATTGATGGGGATCGTCTTTTCTGTTCTCAAGTTTGCTTTTCTTACGATATACCCTTTTATATCCTTTTCTTGGTTTGGTTGCCAAGATACCCTCACAATTCCCAAAGAGTCAACTACAGCTTTTAATCTTACTGGTGCTAAGGGCGCTACCGAATCTATGGGTTGCACAAAATACTTTAAAGAAGTGGTCTTATAATTACCTAATCCGATAGCATTTACCCTATAATAATTGGATGCTTCAACCTTATCTATTTGAGCTGATCTCTTGTTTTTTGGGATATTTTTTTTAATTGTCACAAAAGGTCCTTCTGCCTTTGATGCCCAGTCTACGGTAAAGGCTTTAATTTGCTTCTCGGATTTTGAATCAAACTTCCAATTTAATATCACATCCTTAGTTGCGGTGATACTATCTGAAGTAATTTTGGGAATTGATGTTAGTTTTTCAACCCCTTTTACTGAAATGATTTTAGAGGGAGGACTTTTTTCTCCAAAAGCAGAAATCCCAAGAACTCTATAATAATATGGTTTATAATTTGCAGTGATACTATCTTTATAAAAAAATTGATTATTTGATACTTGATCTTGACTGAAATTTATAAAAGGTAATCCCCCATTAATCTCTTCAAAATGTATACTATCTTCAGATTTTTCTAGAGTATACGCTGTGTATATTGATTTATATACTTCTTTGTCCCAACTAAGAGTCACTTTCTTATCCTCTGGCAATGCGTATAGGTCAATGGGTGGTGGTAGTATTTCTTTCTTTTCTGTATGAATTAGTTTTAAACCGATTTTTACATTAAGTTGAGGATCTATGTTTTTAATTCTATATAAGTATTCTGTCTTTGGTTGTACACTAGTATCAACGTACCCCAAACCCGCGAGTTTAGCAGTTTCAAAATCCATATCTGCAGCTAGTAATACAAATGAAAATCGATTATCTAAATCTTTTTTGATAGTAAACATACTCTCTATAGGAGTAGAGGTAGGATTTACATTGGTTTTACCATATAACAATTGTGCTACAACTGCTGCATATTTATTATTTTCTGCAAATGTTTTCCATTCATCTAATGGCTTAGGTTTTATAGTATCCAGAATTTTTTTATCATAGGAAGGAGGCATCAGTTTCCCTTTTTTTCTTACTGTTATACGTTCAATTAAATACCCACTTTTATTGAGTTTTTTCCAAATTGACGGAGTATTTGGGGCCCATCTTAAATTAATGTGTGTTTTCTTATTGCTCGCTAAAACCTTAATTGCTGGTATAATTTCATTTTCTTGAGAAAATAGTTTATTGTAAATACTTAAAGTAAAGATGGTTATAATGTATATAGTTGTCTTTTTCATCAATATGTCAATTAAAACGTAAATTCAAATATTGCGTAGGTTTTACGTATTCCGCCAGGTAACACGTAATTAAATCGCGTCTTATATTTTCCTTCCCGCATAAAAACGAAGGTATTATCAAGAAACTGCAATGCTTTCTGATCCATCTGTATACCATTATGGTAGTCATCACTTATGCTTACCATGATGTTCTCAAAATCATCTCTATATACTTTGGGCAACATATATTTAAACGGGAAACTTTTTAATCGCCAATCATCATCTGTGTTATTTGCGATACTTGCCAAATAATTTGTCCTTACTAAAACTGCTTTTGAAGGCGCAACTCCTAAAATATTAGTGTCTCGGTTAAAGTCATATTTGTTAGCGATTGGATAAGTATTATAAAGTAAGGGTGCAATATCTTCTTTAAAGTACGCGTCCTCTAGCGTTGCATTTGCAACTATTAGTGGTACATTACCAGAGTAACTATTCCCTTCTAGTTCTATTAAATCAAATCCTTCATCATGTTTTTTAATAGTTGATCCTAAATAAATCGCATCCATATAAACTTTTCCAATAAAATTTTTATCGGTCTTAATTGATTGCATTTTGTTTCTAAAAGTGGTATACTTACTAGTAGAAAATTTATATGTGAGTCGCTCTACTTCTGCGTCATTTTTGATTATATTTTCCGCTTGATTTTTTTTAATTGTATATGTGCTTCCATTACTATCAGTATTGTTTACCTTATTGGTTTTAACTACTGTTTGAGTAGTTAGTTTAGCTTCAATTGGCTTGCTAATAATTTTTATGGTATGCTCTGTCTCTTTATCTACTTTTGGGATAGTGTACGACAGTTGGTTACTTGTGTTATTATACTGGATAGAAGTTTCTTGCGTTTTATTAGCAATAGTATTCAAATACTTAATGCTAGTCTGCCAATGAGAATTTTCAAATAAATAATCTTGCCCTTTTTTCAGTTTAAGATATCCTGTTGGATGCTCATCGCGATAAAACATTTTTTGATCTACTACAGGGTAGCAATATTGAATATTGGATAACGGGATATAACTAGGCGCATCTCCAGTTACAAATTTTAATGATTTCGTTTCCAAATATTCTTCTCCATTAATCGTATAAGTTCTAAAAACCCCTTTGACCTTTTCTTGCAGTGCTACTTCCACCTCCATTGTCAACTCTTGATTTGGAGGTAGAATATCTAAGGATTCGAACGTAACTTTAGTGTTCAAGGAATTCCATGATAATTTTCCTTCTATTTTTTTATTATTGGCATCCTTAATAGTGAATGTTTTGATTTTTATTTTATACGTTTTAGTTTGGCTATTTACATCTTGAATCTCAATCGGAGTATTTGCTTCCATGGACAATGCTACTTGGGGAGAAGTAAATACATCTACATTACTGTCGTTATCTGTAGGTGAAAGGCTTGAAATCAATTCGACTCCTAGTGCATTATCTGGAACAGGATTACAAACTTCACCTATAGTGATATCTTCATTTATGCGACCTTTAATAAAACCACCTAAAACACTATAGTTTGCTGAAAATCTTGCCTGAAACCAATTAGGATTAGGTCCTCCAAACTTTCCTAAAAATGCACCTCCCCCTTCAATTATAGGAAACCTTCTATAATCTCCAAATACTTCGACACCTATACCTAATTCTCCCTGCATAAAGGCATACGCATGTCCCGTAGCGTAAAAACCATTACTACCAATAGGAGATATTCCATTACAGGTCATTTGATTATCATATGATTTTAATAATACATCAACCCCTATTCCTGCTGTAAAGCGAGCATAAAGTGGACCAATTGTTAAATTACCCGTATCAAACTCGAATGCTAAACCAAATGCAGCTCCTCTCCCTGTAGACAGTTGATTTTTATATCTGTTTTGTTGTTCCTCTAATACTCTTAATTTATCACCTAAAATATTTAGCACTCTGTAAGGTGGAGGAATAGCTTTTGGTAAATTTTCACCAAGCATAACATATCCAGAATAATCTATCCTAAAATCTCCAAATCCCGATGAGAGCCCCATTCTATTTAATGGATTTCCAAAATGAGCAAACCATCCATCACTGTTGATCTGAATGATCCCTTCTACAGCCTTTTTAGCTCTTCCTTTCCCAATTATTAAGCCATCTGCTATATCCGTATATACATCCATATAGGTATAAAATGCTCGATTTTTTATATCAAATTGTCCAAATAAATATGCATCTACGCCATCAACATCTGGCATGGATTGTATTTCTGTTACATCGGTTCCCGCCTCTTCTTCAGAAATTCTCTCTGATAAGGATCTTGTATCTCTAATTTCATTATTCGTTACATTATTACGTATTCTTCGTTCCTCATTTTCTTTGTTACCTGTAGCATTATTTGCTACAACTCCATTTTCTTCTTTCCTTTCAGCTGCTTCCAATTGTTGAGATAACTGTTTTTTAAAAGGCATGTTGGGGTTGTCAAGTTTGTTAAGTCCTCTCGCTTGTCCCATAAAAGAAATACTATTTATACCTCCATGTCGATTAATATTTAATTCGGCTCCTACTCCACAACGCATTAAATTATCGCCTCCATGATGCCAGAATATCATGAATTTTAATCCATAGTTTCCCATTGAAGGTTCATAGGAAAAACCAGAAGGTGAGACTTTGGAACTTGCATTCCCCGAGTCCATTCGTCTTTTCATATTAACATACATTCCTCCTCCAAATCCGTTAATTTCAAAATATCCTTTTGGGAGTGTAATTGTTGAATTACTAAATAATTTTTGAGGAAACTCTGCAGAAAAATCTACGTACCAAAATGATGCATCTTCTGCAAATAATACTTTTGATTTGATTCTTAAATTTGTGTTACTATTATTCTCTTCGTAGTTTTGTTCCGTCTTCTTTCGCTGTGAATCTGTAAAATCTATTTTAATTTCTCCATCACCGGCAAATGCATTTCCATAAATTGAATCTCCATAAGTTCTTTTTACAAAAGCTTTTAATTTTAAGAACGTCCATCTTCCTTTTACAGCTATTTTTGCCCATCTAGTATCCTTATAAACTATTTTGGATATCCCGTTAGTAACTTGATCCTTTGCAACAATATCTATACTAGTACTTCCTCTAATAAACTTTTTCTCATCACCGCCCGTAAAATCCATACTTACATCAAAACCTAAAGTCTTTTCATTTTTTTCGGGATTACTTTTATAAGTTATAGCATCCAGTGACATGTTAAGTCTTGATTTTTTTTGTGGCTCTATTTTTTCCTTTACACCGTCGGTATACTTAAAATTATTGTTGTATTTTTCTTTAACATTACTACCATTACCCATCGCTACACCTTCGGTATATCCCAAATATTCAATATCTAGTGTAGAACCCTCTGTCTTCATTTTGAGACCTTCAAATGTGATCCCTTTAAATCGAACCATATCAGTTTCATCCTCAGTTTTTCCTTGATCCGAAGTATATGATTGTACTGCATTTTCTGCCGCTTCTCTTTGTTTCTTTGAGGATATAATGGTTGTCATTATTCCATTAAAATTAGTTTCTGGTCTAAAATTATTATCGACAACAGGCATTTTTATATAAGAACCAGCCCTTAATTTTACAGATGCATAAAAGACGGGGATATCAATTTCATTTAGTGTAGAAACGTTAACACTATACTCATCATCAGATATTAAACCTGTATACTGTAATAAGGAAGTTTCATGCTCATCAGGTAGAACTCCATTATTGTCATTGTATAAAGGATATACTGCTCCATTAGTTTTATCTTTGAGATCCTTAAATATAGGAAGATGCATAGCTCCTGAGAACTCTGAGTTAGCAATTCTATTATGAAGCAATTCTAAACTAAATTGAGATACTGAAAAAGGCCAACCGATAGGCTCTGAAGTTACTCCCTCATCAATAGCTATTATATCTTTTTCAGTTACTGTTACAGATACCCCGTTATTGTCTATTAGTAAATTAGTTGCGTCAATTTGTATTCTTTCACTATTTTCAATACTTTTCTTAGTTTTAAATACCTTTGGCAAACCTATTTGTAATGACTCTATAAAGATTCCTCTCCAACTATTTTCATTTGGTAATAAAACACCTGAATCCAGATAATGCTGAGGAAATACAATATTTTCGGGATTTCTACTATCACTAAAATCAAAAATAGCCTTGTTGCTTGTGAATGTAAATTTATTTTCCTGATTTACTAAAGCAAATGGAGATAATTGTACAGCTACTATCAAATCATTCCATGAAGCTGCATCTGCTGTAAAAGTTCCTTTAACGGTCTCTGTTGTATTGGTTAAAGAATCACCACTTGGTTGTACAGGTACTAGCAAATTCCTCGAAATCTCTACATGTCCGTTAATACTCATGCCTGTTACGCCATAACAATCTATAGATACAAAGGACAGCCCATCCATAGTAGGATTTGCATACTCAGCAGTACCTTTTAATGATAGTGTCCAGCTTGATGAATGAAAAGGAATGGCAATATCCCCCAATAAGACTAAATTAGCATTCCCAGAGGTACCACCGTTTCCTATAAGACCTCCTTCCTTTGATAATTGAACATTATTAGCTCCAAAAAATAATTCTATTGGTTGACCATTCATGTCGGATTGAGGCAAAATAACTTTAACAAAAACTTTAAATAGTGCAGTTAATCCAAATTGAGCCTCTGCAAAAGCTATCTGATATTCTACTTCATCTACGACTTCTTTTATTCCCGCAGGAAGAATAACCTCATTATTGACGCCAGAAAATGTAGAAATCCAATTGTTGGATTCTGCAATTTTGTCGAAAATTGCTTTTGCTTCATTTTTATTTTTTTCTAAAGCTGAAAATTTATTTTTATCGCTTAATGAAGTTGTGCTAAAAGACTTATTGTTTAAATCAATTTTTGAATTATTGGGCGAATCAAAATTATATCTAGTTGTATAACTTTTTACTGAAAAACTCAAAAAATAAAAGAACAATAAAGTCAGTAATTTAATAGTAATTGTAGGCACTTTAGTAATTATTTTGGGGTTGATATTAAATAATTATTATTTGAAAGCGAATGTATAATTAAAACCAAAAAGGATTATTTTATGCTTATTACTATATCTTGACTTTTGTATTAAGTATTTATTAACTTTATAATTTGTCCTTTTCTTTTCGTCTACTTTTCTTTAACGGAATCCTTTTTTCTTGGATGTTAATATGAGCACTCATACTTAATGTTGAGGACTACTTTTTTACACACCTATTTTATACTCTTATGCTTCAAGAAAGTATTTAGTATAGGTTCTTTAAAAAGAATGGTTTATCGAGATTCATCCAAAGCTATTATGATCACTTACTTTCATACTGCACGATTTTAATTTTTAACAAATCATGATGAATGCAGTTCTAATTTGATATTTTTGCGCTAAGAAATTAAAATAGGCATGCAAAAATTACGTCATATAATGCTCGTTGGAACTGGATCTGATGTTGGGAAGAGTTGGATTACCACAGGCATTTGTAGATGGCTTAAACAAAGTGGCTATCGACCAGCACCATTTAAAGCGCAAAACATGTCTCTTAATAGCTTTTCTACACCTGATAGTTTAGAGATAGGAAGAGCACAGGCTGTACAGGCAGAAGCTTGTAAAATTGCGCCAATGGCAGCTATGAATCCTATTCTATTAAAACCTTCCTCTATCAATAAATCTCAAATTGTTTTGCATGGCAAACCAATCGGGGATCAAACTGCCAAAGAATACTTTCTGGGTGATAATAAAAAACAGTTGTTCAATGAAGCCAAAAAATCTTTTTCATTTTTAGCCTCAAAGTACAATCCAATTGTATTAGAAGGAGCTGGTAGTATCAGTGAACTTAATCTAAAACATAGAGATATTGTAAATATGCGAATGGCAAAAGCTGCAAATGCTTGCGTTTATCTAGTTGGCGATATTGATAAGGGAGGAATATTTGGGAGTGTATACGGTACCGTTGAATTACTCGAAGATTGGGAACGAAAGTTATTAAAAGGTATCATCATTAATAAATTTAGAGGAGATCCAGCACTTTTTCAAGAAGGTAAAAAGAAGTTAGAAGAACTCACTGGTTTACCTATTCTCGGCATTCTTCCATATGCCAAAGATATCGTAATTGAAGAAGAAGATTCTGTCGCTCTCACTTCAAGAAATAAAACATCTGAAGCAAATAAGGTTAACATTGCCGTTGTTCACCTGTTATACATGTCTAACTATACCGATTTTCAATCTTTGGAACAGGAACCGTTGATCAATCTTTATTTCACAAGAGATATCCAAGAAATTAAAAAAGCAGATGTTCTTATTATTCCAGGTACAAAAAATACTATAGAAGATTTAATCGCCTTAAAATCTGATGGATTAGCTCAGACAATAAAAGAGTTATATGACCATATTACGATCATAGGAATCTGTGGAGGCTTTCAAATGCTAGGTACTGTTATCAATGATCCTTTTGCTGTAGAAAGTACTATTAAATCTGAAAGTGGCTTGGGCCTATTTGATATCCAAACAACACTTTCAAAAACAAAACAAACGATACAACGCACTTTCAAATATAAAGATTTTGAAAAACTATGCGAAGGGTATGAAATACACATGGGAGAAACTATTATCCCTAAAAACAGATCTTTAAATCGCATAAATGGTGTTGATGAAGGCTATTTTGACGGAAAAAAAGCTTGGGGTACATACCTACACGGCATTTTTGATAATCAAGAAGTCGTCACAGAATTACTACAGTTAAAATTCCCTGATGCAAAGGCTAAAGATTACAAAGCATTTAAAGCTAATCAATTTGATAAATTAGCCAATTGGATTGATACTAATTTGGATATGGCTACCATTATAGAAAATAGCAAGCAAGAATGTTAAATGGACACGGTGACGATCTTCACCTTATAAAAGGAAAAATTAAATATAATTTTAGCTCTAATGTGTATTATCAAGGAGCTCCCAAAACATTACTTACTCATATACTAGAAAGTGTTCCTCTCATTCAAAACTATCCCTCGCCTACTGCGCATGAACTTAATAAATTAGCTGCTAAAAAATTTGGACTTACCAGTGAAAATTTTTTATTTACAAATGGAGCGACCGAAGCTTTTTATCTTATTGCACAATTTTTTGCTAACAAAAAGGCTGCCATCCTAGCACCAACATTTGCTGAATACGAGGATGCCTGCAAAATTTTTAATCTCGACTATCAATTAATATCAATAACAGAAATTAAGGATGTAACTACCGATGTAATTTTTATATGCTCTCCCAACAACCCTACAGGTACAACTTTAGCTACCAATCAGCTAGAGACTCTTGTTGAACTAAAACCTGAAACTACATTTGTTATTGACGAAGCCTATATTGAATTCACAGAAAATACAACATCGCTACTATCGTTGACTATAAAATATAGCAATTTGATTGTTGTACGCTCTCTAACCAAAACATTTACTATACCTGGATTGCGTTTAGGGTATATGGTATCCCATCCCAAAATTACCAGACAAATCACCGCTCTCAAAATGCCTTGGAGTGTTAATGCACTAGCTATAAAAGCAGGCGAATTTATATTTAACAACTATGAAAGTCTCCAATTTGACGCTTCAAAATTATTAAAAGAAACAGCCATTTTTAAAAACGAGCTCTCCAAATTGAAAGGATTAAAAATTCACCCCAGTACCACTTCATATTTTTTAGTTCAATTAGTGCATAAATCTGCTCGTGAACTAAAAGAATATTTAATAGATAACCATCAAATTCTTATTAGAGATGCTACCAATTTTAAAAAATTAGATGGTGAATACATACGATTATCAACACAAGACAAGAAAGCTAATTCTATGTTAATAAAAGCGTTAAAAGAATGGATATAATTCCTATATACGTCTTAATAGTTGCTTTTGGACTAGATTTGGTATTGGGAGATCCTAAAAAATTACCTCATTTAATCGTAGGATTTGGTAAAATTATTTCTAAAGGAGAAAAGTGGTTAAATAGAAATCGCTATAAAAGCTTACTTGGTGCCTTATTAGCCACTTTTTTAATTAGCACCTCATTTGTTATTCCATATTTCATTTTACAATGGTTACACATAAATTCTCTACCATTTATGGTCTTGATATTTTCAATCGCAATGTTATTTTATTGTCTCGCTAATAAAACGTTGATAAAAGAAGGTCAAGCAGTTTTTGATGCGTTAGAGTATCAAGGCTTAGAAGCTGGTCAAAAACGCTTGTCTTGGATCGTAGGGCGCGAAACAGACAAATTAGACAAACAACAAATTAGAATTGCAACTTTTGAAACAATGTCAGAGAATCTTAGTGATGGTGTTATAGCTCCCTTATTCTATTTTTTACTTCTGGGAGTTCCGGGTGCAATGGCTTATAAAATGATTAATACCTTGGATTCTATGATCGGATATAAGAACGAGCGTTTCATAAAATTCGGAAAATTTGCTGCAAGAGTTGATGATATCGCTAATTATATACCTTCCAGAATAACCGCTTTACTAATTTTAAGTGCCCGCTTAAAGTTTAAAGGAATATCTTTTGTTATCAAACAAGGTAAAAATCACAGTAGTCCCAACGCAGGATATCCAGAGGCTGCATTGGCCTATGTATTAAGTTGCCAGTTTGGCGGTCCTAATTATTATCACGGTACATTGGTAAATAAGCCCTTTATTGGCCACACTAATAGAAAAATAAAACACAAAGAAATCAAAACTGTTACAAATATAAATTATACAGTAAGCATTGTATTTGTCATCATAATTATTGGAATTTTGTATTTATTTCAAAATGTATAGTCAGCAAAAAAAATATATCATTACCGGGGCTCCTGGAACAGGAAAAACTACATTAATTAATTTGCTCAAAGATACTGTCCCTTGTATGGACGAAGTTGCTAGAAAGGTCATTATCAAGGAACAAAAAAGTAATCAAAAAGGCATGCCTTGGGCAGATATTACCCGTTTTGCTAAACTTGTTTATACACAAACTCACCAAGAACTTTTAGATACCAATACGCAAATATGTGATAGATCTTTGTTAGATCTTACCGCATACTTAACGGTAGCTAATAAAGTGATTCCCTCATACCTACTCCATTTTCCTTATAAACAAATATACCATACTCCGGTATTTTTTGCTCCTACTTGGTTTGATATTTATTGTCAAGATCCGCAAAGATTGCAAAAATTCGAATATTGTCTAAGGTTAGAAAAATCATTACTAGAACACTACACAAAAAAAGGATTTGAAATAATCATGCTGCCTAAGTCCTCTCCAATCAAAAGAAAAAAACTCATTTTGGATTCTATCTTGTAATTCAAAAATTATCGATACATTCGCACTGTATTTGGTTTCTTATTCTTTTTATTTTAGAATATAGAATTAAAAGGGAACTTGGTGAAAATCCAAGACTGTTCCCGCAACTGTAAAGCTTATAAAAAGCTTCATTAATAAAACCACTGTAGTAAAAAGCTATGGGAAGGTAAATGAATGCTAAGCTAAGTCAGGAGACCTGCCAATACCATAATAATTTATGATAATAACTCTCGGGTAAAGAGTTAGGAATTATGTTTTTTCATACTTTCTTTCCTTGCCTGCTTAATTTCATTTTTAAATGCAAAAATTGATTTTATGCAGTCTATGGATACAGTGTTTTTCACTATCCATATGTGCACAAAATGTTACAATTCGAGGTAACGTAACTGATCAAGAATCTAAGTTACCCATTTCACCAGTTCGTATAACCGCCGACAATCTATTTAAAGGTGTTACCGATAGTAGTGGTAACTTTTCGATTTCATTAGAAAAGCTTCCTATACAAATCATCTTTAATTCTCCAGGCTATCTTTATAAAACGATCAATGTAAAAAAAGAGTCTAATAATTTGACTATAACCTTAGAAAAAGAAATTATCCAACTTTCTGAAACTGTTATAAAGTCTAGCTACCAAAAAAAATTAGGAACTCAAAAAGTTTCAGAAATTTCATTACGATTACGACCTATTGCTAGTGCACAAGATTATCTAAAAGCAATACCAGGGTTATTTATCGCACAACACGCAGGTGGAGGAAAAGCTGAACAAATATTTCTCAGAGGATTTGATAATGATCATGGTACCGACTTTGCCGTACTTGTTGATAATATCGGGGTTAACCTGAGTTCTCATGCGCATGGACAAGGATATGCGGACTTACACTTTTTAATTCCCGAAACAGTACAGACCGCTGATTATTATAAAGGCCCACATGAAACTTCTCTTGGTAATTTTGCTGTTTCTGGAGCAGCTAAGTTTACTTCAAGAGATAGACTAGATCGTAATATTGTTAAATTAGAATATGGCCAATATGATTTTATTAGAGCTTTGGCAATGATTTCACTTTTAAATGAAAACAACTTTTTGATCAAAGAAAATGAACAAGCATACATGGCTATCGAGGGGACCTATAACAACAGTTTTTTTGACGCTGATCAACATCTTAAAAGACTTAATACTTTTACCAAATATGTAATTCCTCTTTCAGAAAAACATAAATTATCTACGTCTATTTCTACTTTTCACAGTAATTGGAACGCTTCAGGGCAAATACCACTTCGTGCAGTTAATAGTGGAGCAATTAGTCGATATGGCGCCATCGATGATCAAGAAGGAGGAGATACCAAAAGAATCCATATTAACGCACAGCTAAGTTCGCGTTTATCAAGTAAGACAAATTTTACTAATCAAGTATATTTTGTCTCAAATGACTATAATTTATTTTCAAATTTTACATTTTTTCAAAACGACCCTATCAATGGTGACATGATTCATCAATATGAACATCGAAATATTTTTGCTTATAAAGGAGCTATAACTTCAAAAAACTTATGGCAGCTATCTAATAGTACCACAACCTTTGGTTGGTCTGTAAATCATACTAACAATACTATAGGACTTAACAATACCATTGGAAAATCCCTTTTAACACCAGTAAATGCCTTGGATATTAAGGAGACGAATTATGGGTTTTTTTTAAAAGAAAGATGGCAATTAGTATCAAGAGTGAGTTTATTGGTAGGAGTTAGAGGGGATTTATTTGATTTTGATGTAACTGAAAAAAATCCTATACCACAGCGTAAAACAACAACTGCATTTAGAGTAAGTCCTAAAGTAAGTCTATTTTATGACCTCTCCAACAGTCTTCTGTTGTATGCCAAAGCAAGTTCTGGGTTTCATTCAAATTATGCCAATGCTGCAGTAACTAATAAAAATGTAAGTCCGTTGCCAAAAGCCATCGGATATGACCTGGGTACAGAATTTAAGGTAGGTAAAAAACTTGTAGGTAATCTTGCTGGCTTTTATTTGCAAAGTGATGCCGAGTTTGTATTTGTTACAGATGGTTTTGAATATGAAAATAAAGGCAGGTCCCAACGTCTAGGTGGCGAGGTTTCTTTTAGATATCAACCACTACCCTATTTTTGGTTCGATACTGATTTAAATTATAGCTATGGAACTTTACTTGATGCTCCTCAAGGCGAGGATAAAATACCAAGTGCACCAAGATTAACTTCGACAGGAGGCGCTACTTTACGCTTACAAAACGGTATTAATACTTCATTACGTTATCGTTACTTAGGGGAACGTCCCTTAACTGAAAGTGAAAATATCATTGCTCAAAGCTATTTTATTACAGATTTAGTTATCAATTATACTAAACCAAAGTATCAATTAGGTCTATTTGTCGAAAATCTTTTTGATACACCTTGGAGGGAAGCAGTATTTTATGACTCCTCTCAATTACAAGGAGAATCACAGCCAGTAAATGATATCCACTTTACTTCAGGTACTCCTTTTTCAACAAAATTAAGTTTAACATATTTCTTTTAGATTATGGGTAAAAACATTGCTAATACAACACACACTTTTTTCTTTTGTGATGGGGGTTCATGTCAAAAAGCTGGCAGTGAAAAAGTTGTTAGAGAAGCTAGAGCTTATTTGCGAAATAACGAATTATGGGATAGTACGCATACAATCAAAACTAGGTGTAACGGGAGGTGTGAAGATGCACCTACGTGCATTGTACATCCAGGAGAATATTGGTATAAAGAACTTACTCCTCTCAAAATAGCACCTATAATTAAAAAACATACTATGCAGAGTGGGCCTGTTGAAACCGACCTGTTATATCAAAAAGGATGGGGTAAACAACAGTCAAACAATGAAAAAGCTCCTATACAACCCAAAGATTTTGAGCTAAAGATAGATAAAGAATTGGGTGCATGTCTTATTACCAAAGGTTTTAGCTCGGATCAATATTTATATCCCTTATTCTTATTTCTAAAAGAAAATCCAATAGGTGCTCACCTTTGTATGTCAAAAAACAGCCCAGTCGCATTTGAAGAAATAGATACTGTGGTGTATACTAAAACGTATACGTTAGAATTGCACACCAAAAAGATGTGCATCCCTTTGATAATTGGTTCTGTTTCAAAAGAGAATAAAATAATACAACGTTTAAAAATTTCTACTACCGAATACTTTTACCAAAAAGGAGCCCATCAAACTGGTATTCGTTTTAAAAATAAATTTGGTGAGACGATAGGTAAAATAATGTTTGATGCTACAACAACCACTGGGTGGAAATATTGTACCAAAATTCAACTTAAAAATGCACGTTTAGACCTGTCATTGTTATGAGTAAACAACAAACTTCTATTGTAGGATTAGGATGGTTAGGTTTACCACTTGCTCTACAGCTTCACAAAAGTAAGCATACAATAAAAGGAAGCACCTCTGAGATAACTAATCTTAAAGCATTAGCCAATTATCCTTTTTATACTGCTAGAATAAAAGTTGAAGCCGACGCTATTATTGGAGATTGGGAAGCTTTTATCGCAGAAACATCAACGCTTATCATAAATTTTCCTCCAAAACGAATGGATGGTATTGAGATCTTACATCCACTTCAAATCGAGCAGATTATAAAGAAAACACCCAAATCAATCAAAGTAATTTTTGTTAGTTCAACATCAGTTTATCATAATGTTAATAGTCTGGTTAATGAAACTTTAACATGTTTTCCAGAAAAAGCATCGGGAAAAGCTTTAATACAAGCCGAACGCTTATTACAGGATCACTTTGGAAATAATCTAACAATTTTACGTTTAGCTGGATTAATAGGACCCAAACGTCATCCAGGGAGATTTCTAGCAAATAAAAAAGAACTTAAAAATCCCAATGTACCTGTTAACCTAATTCATCAGCACGATGCTATTAGATTAATTCAAAATATTATAGAACAAAAATGTTTTGGTCAAATTATTAACGGCTGCGCTGATCTACATCCCCCACGTAATGCATATTATAAAAATGCTGCAACAGCACTAAATTTACCTACACCTGTATTTGAGAAAACTTCACAAGAACTTTTTAAAATTATAGATAATTCAAAATCAAAAAAATTACTCAATTTTGAGTATGAATTCTCTAACCCAGAATGGGTTTTTACTAAAAATAAATTGCCCGAAATAGCCATAATAGGTGCAGGACCAGGTAATAAAAACCTGTTAACAATAAAAGCTTTGCATGCAATTGAGGATGCCGAAGTTATTCTTCATGATAATTTAATTTCTAAAGAGATTTTAGAAATTAATACACATGCACAACGCATTTATGTAGGTAGAAAATTTGGTGATAAAGAAGATCAGGAAACACGTCAAAATAAAATCAATCAATTATTAAAATCACATTGTGAACAAGGAGATAAAGTAGTTCGTATAAAATCTGGAGATCCTTATATATACGGTAGAGCTGCCGAGGAGGTTCGGTTCTTGAAAAAGCATCGACTCCCCTTTATTGTAGTTCCAGGAATATCGGCTGCCTTAGCCGCAGCCAGTGCTGTAAATATTCCGATTACCGAAAGAAGACAATCCAATGCTATTCTAATATGCACTGCACATACTGCAGATTACTCTACTGCTCAACTTAAAGGAATTGCAGAGATGCTTAATGCAGGAAATACTCTTGCTCTATACATGGGGCTTAAAAGCTTAGATAAAATCATACCAAAGTTGTTAAACGTTTGCAAAAATAAGGACATTCCAATTAACGCTATCTCAAATGTTTCAAGAGAAAATGAAACGTTACTTTCATCAACATTAGGTACTATAGAACACGATATTAAAAAACAAGAACTACAAATGCCCGTAGTCTTTTTAATTGGGGTAAACCCTATCAATTAACACTATGAAAAAAGGAATTTTACTTTGCGGACATGGAAGCAGGACAAAAACAGGAACTTCAGCTTTTAAAGAACTGGTAGCAGCCCTAAAGGCTCGGTATACCGAGTACGAGGTAGACTATGGATTTTTAGAATTTAACCATCCTGTTTACGAAGCCTCGGTCGAACGTATGTATCAAAATGGAGTTCGTGAAATTTATGCACTACCAATCATACTATTTGCAGGTTCTCATGCAAAAAATGACATTCCGTATGAGATGAATACCATACAGAGCTATTACAAAGATCTAACTATCAAAATGGGAAAACATCTCGGTGTAAATTCATTTTTATTGCAATTAGCTCAAAAACGGGTTCTGGAGACAGAAAGCAACTATTCTCCCATGGATCGAAGAGAAGTGTGCTTAATGGTGGTAGGAAGAGGAACTACCGATACAGATGCAAATTCTGATGTCCATAAGTTAGCCTGTATGCTAGGAGAAGGTATGGGGTTTGGTTTTACCACGGTTGCGTATAGTGGTACGGCTTATCCGACTGTAACCAAAAGTTTAGAATTAACTAGCAAAATGGGATTTAAACGAACTATAGCAATTCCGTTTTTCTTTTTTACTGGTATTCTGTTGGAACGTATCTACAGTGAGATTCGTGAGTTTGACTCAAAATCATCTCACCAATACATTTATACACAAGCATTTGGTAGCGATGAATTGATACTTAAAGCTTTTGATGAGCGCCTAGAAGAAACCATTAATGGCACTGCAAATATGAACTGTCAATTATGTAAATACAGAAAACAAATTGTAGGTGTTGAATCTGAAATGGGTAAAGAACAAATAGGCCATCATTTAGGCGTCAAAGGTGTTCTATTTGAAGAAGATGATAAGGTAGGACAAAAAAGAAGTTTATTTACTGAAATTAAAAAGGGCTTAGGGATATGAGTACAGGCAGCATATATGGTGTTTCTTTAGGTCCTGGCGATCCTGATTTAATTACAGTCAAAGGTTTAAAAACATTACAACAAGTCGAAAAAATATACTACCCTGGATCTATTTTTAGCAACGGTAGAAAAACTAGTTATTCGGGCATGATTTTGAATCATTACAAGTTAGCTTCAGAAAAATTAGTTGGATTTTATCTAAAGATGGATTTGGAAAGAACTCAGGCGCAAGCCATGTATGAAAGCACTTTTCAACAAATACTTACCGATTATACAAAAGGGTTGTCAATCGCTATTGTAAGCGAAGGAGATATAAGCACTTTTAGTTCTTTTTCTTATTTATTAGAAAAAATTAAAAAACAACAATTGGCTATCAGCTTAATACCAGGTATCACCTCCTACCTACATATGGCTTCAGAAAGTAAAACCCCTTTATGCTTACAAAATGAAAAAGTAACAATAATACCGCGAGTGCAATGTGAAGAAGAATTACGTGATGCTATCCACAATTTTGATACAGTTATACTGATGAAAATAAAATCAGTGATTGATATCATCGCTGCAGTAATCGACGATAACAAACACAGTATCACCTATGGTGAACGTCTGGGTACCGATCAACAATTTATAACCTATAATTGGAAAACTGCCTTGAAGCGAGATACTCCGTATTTCTCTCTGATTCTGATAAAAAAAAATGAAAAATGAAAATAACTGTTGCAGGGCTTGGTCCTGGAGATATAAATTATATGTTACCTATTGTAAAACATGCTTTAGAAAGAGCGGATGTTATCATTGGTTATGACTATTATTTTCAATTTGCACAATCGCTATTTAAAAAAAGTGCTGAGTTGATCGCTATGCCATTAGGTAAAGAAGAAGTAAGAGCTCATAAAGCAATCGAAAAGGCCAAAGAAGATAAACATGTGGTGGTTATAGGTTCTGGTGATGCCAGTATTTATGCCATGGCAGCTATAGTTTATGAAATAGTATCCAAAGAAAATCAAAATACCATAACACTAGAAACCTTACCAGGAGTTTCTGCCTTTCTAGCTGCTGGTAGTAAATTAGGAGCTCCTTTGGGTCATGATTTTTGCTGTATATCATTATCTGATTTAATGACTCCTTGGAACACAATTGAAAAAAGAATAAGAGCTGCAGCTATGGGGGATTTTGTAACTAGCTTGTACAACCCAAGAAGTGAAAAAAGACATTGGCAACTTGGAAAGCTCCAAAAAATATTTTTAGAAGAACGCTCTCCTACTACTCCCGTTGCTATTATAAGACATGTAACCCGACCAGAAGAAGAAATAAAAATTACTACGCTTGGTGAGTTTAATACCGAAGAGGTAGATATGTTCTGTTTAGTAATGATTGGGAATTCACAAACCTTTCAGTTTAAAAATTTTTTAGTTACACCTCGCGGGTATCTAGATAGAAAACCCCATACGGGTGAAGAAATACAGCAAGAAAGTTTTAGAATTGTTACAGAACATATCAAAGATCTACCTGTCACTATTGCCGATCAATGGGCGATAACAAGAATTATTCATACTACAGGTATATTAGAAGATTTTAATCACTATTTGGCTACTGAACAAGCTATTCAACACTGGCATACTCATCTGATCAATGGTGGTGATATCGTGACTGATGTTACCATGGTAAAAGCTGGAATTACCAAAGCTTTTGTTAAACAATACGGCAATCAAATACACTGTCTATTAAATGATGAAGACGTTCAAGTAGTAGCAAAAGAAGCTAATTTAACACGCTCGCAAGCTGGTATTAGAAAAGCTATTGATCAATTTCCCAATGCCTTATATGTAGTTGGAAACGCGCCCACTGCTTTATTCGAAATTGTTGAACAATTAAGAAGAAATACAAGTTTTAAACCGGCTGGAGTTATCGGTGTACCTGTTGGTTTTGTAAACGTATTAGAAGCAAAGGAGCAATTATCACAAATAAGCTTTACAGATTGGGTAATTGTTGAAGGTAACCGTGGTGGCAGTAATGTTGCTGCCGCAATCGTAAATGCAGCTTTTACTCTGCCAGATGCTTCAAACTTTTTTAAAAAATAATATGAAAAAATTTACTCCAGAAAATATCGAAACTTTAGAGCAAATAATACTAGCGAGAAGAGATGTGAGAGGAAATCGTTTTATAGACAAACCGATTGCTCAAGATAAGTTAGATAAGATTCTATTTGCTGGAGTCAATGCACCCTCG
Source organism: Aquimarina rhodophyticola (assembly GCF_042434915.1). Classification (GTDB taxonomy): domain Bacteria; phylum Bacteroidota; class Bacteroidia; order Flavobacteriales; family Flavobacteriaceae; genus Aquimarina. Next base: position 777,833 of record NZ_CP170198.1, on the reverse strand, counting down.
GTTGGTTTTTCTCAACCATGGGAGTTTGTCATCATTAGTGATTTTGCTACCAGAAATAAGATAAAAGACAGTTTTTTTGAAGAAAACGAAAAAGCAAAAACTCTTTTTAATAAAAAGAAAACCCATGCTTACAATCAATTAAAGTTAGAAGGTATCTTAGAATCTGCGGTAAACATCGCTGTTTTTTATAAACCTAGCCAAGAAACTGTATTAGGACAAACCACTATGAAAGAGTCAGGCATCTATTCGGTAGTTTGTGCTATTCAAAATATGTGGTTGATGGCGCGGGCTTTGGATATTGGTTTAGGTTGGGTAAGTATTTTAAACCCTGACAAAGTCAAAAAAATTTTAAAAGCTCCTATCGACCGACAATTAGTTGGTTACCTCTGTTTGGGTTATGTAGATGAGTTTTATAAAAAGCCTGAACTAGAACGTTTACAATGGGAAAATCGTAAGAATATTAACGACGTTATCATTAAAGAATCTTATTAATAAATGACTAAGACCACAAAACATATTGATTTTTATTTGATTGGTATTAGTAATCACTCTACTCCCGTTTGGAATAGTGAAGTGCTACAACTCATTAAAGTATCGACCGTATTTTCTGGTGGAAAACGTCAATATCAATTGGTACAACCATTACTACCCAAAAATCATAAGTGGATTGAAATTTCAGGTAAAATGGATACCTTAATGGAAAACTACAAAACAGTTGACGCTTCGATTGTGGTATTTGCTTCTGGCGACCCCTTTTTCTATGGTTTTGGAAATACTTTGCAACGTTTATTACCCCACGCTACGCTAAAAGCATTTCCATATTTTAATAGTATTCAATTACTCTGTCACAAAACTCAAACAAATTATAATCAATTAAAAACCGTATCAGTTCACGGGAGAGATTGGTCTACCTTGGACGAAGCGCTAATTAGCAGGAGTACATTAATTGGTGTATTGACCGATTATACAAAAACACCATCCATTATTGCAAAGCGCATGTTACAGTATGGTTTTAATAACTACACCATTACTGTTGGAGAATCTCTAGACGGTGACGATGAGTATATAGAACAACTTGACTTGGTTACTTGCTCAAAAAAAACACATCACCCATTAAACTGTATCTTATTAAAACAAACAAAGCCTAAAGCAAAAGTATTTGGTATTGCTGACGAAAATTTTATTCCGTTAACAAATCGTCCAAATATGATTACAAAAATGCCCATTCGCTTAAGCACTATAAATGCGCTACAGTTACAAAATAAAACTGTTTTTTGGGATGTTGGTTCTTGTACTGGTTCTATAGCTATAGCAGCCAAACAATATTTTCCACATTTAAAAATCTTCGCATTCGAAAAGCGAAAAGAGTGTGCGCCTATTATTCAATCAAATATAGAACAACTCTCTGCGCCTGGTATCGATATTGTTATCAACGATTTTTTTGATGTCAACTTAAAAAAATATCCGATTCCCGATGTAGTTTTTATTGGAGGTCATGGTGGACGTTTAAAAGAGTTGATTCATCAAATTCTTACTTTAAATCCATTGGTAAGACTAGTAACCAACGCGGTAACTGAAACTAGTACTTCTATATTTATTGGAGAACTTACAGCCTTAAATTTTTCGATTCAGTCAACCACCATTCAGGTTAACAACCATAATAAGATCTATATCCACGCAGCAGAAAAGAGAAAAAAATGAAAAAAATAGCCATTATAGCAGTAACAGAATTAGGTGTAAAGATAGCCGTTACGCTTCAAAAAGAGTTTCCAAAATCCTTGGTAATAACAACCCTAGAGACTCCTTATGATACTGTATCAAGCATCCCATCGATTTCGGACTATCTCAATCACAATTTTTCAAAATTAGAAGGCATTTGTTTTGTAAGTGCCTTAGGTATTTGTGTACGTCTAATAGCACCCCATATTCGAGATAAAAATACCGATCCTGCGGTGATTTCTGTAGATGATTTAGGATTACATGTTCAATCGGTGTTAAGTGGCCATAAAGGAGGTGCTAATGACTTTGCAATAAAAGTTGCAACTATTTTGGGAGCAACTCCGGTTATATCTACTTCTAGTGATGTACAAAATATTTGGGCATTGGATATTCTAGGTAGTCAGTATGAATGGAAAACTAAAAATACGGTATCCATGAATACAATAATGGCATTATTTGTTAACAACAAATCAACAGCCTTACTTTTAGATATCAAAGATAGTGGTACTCGTTATTTAGAAAAAACGACACCTACTTTTGTAACTATTTTTTATGATGAAGCCGACATTGATTATACGCAATTTGAATTATTTATTGCAGTAAGTTATAAAATATATAAACCAAGTATACCAAGTTTATTTTTCATTCCAAAAGTACTTTCAGTAGGATCAGGTTGTTCAAAAAAACTCGATTCACTTCTTTTTCAAGAAACTTTAAAACAACAATTTGAAGCCAAAGGATTACATTTTTCTGCCATAAAAAACTTTGGTTCTATCGATATTAAAGCTTCGCAACAAGCTTATTTAGATTTTTGTAGAGAAAACAATATCGTTTATAGCACATTTACACCTGCAAAAATTAACACTATCTCGATACCTAATCCTAGTAAAATGGTTCAATCCAAAATTGGCGTAGATGGTGTATCAGAATCCTGTGCTCTATTGCTTTCTGGAAATACTGAATTACTGATCGAAAAACAAAAAATTCATATCAATACGAGTGAGAAATTCACTTTTTCGGTAGCAATCGATGTAAAAAGCGTGCGTAAGGCTACAATTGCTATCATTGGCGCGGGACCTGGAGACGAAGAATTAATCACCGTAAAAGGCAAACTATATCTAGAACAAGCCGATTGTGTACTGTATGCCGGAAGCTTGATTCCCGAAGAAATGACAAATTGGTGTAAACCCGATGCCATTGTTAGAAACTCGGCCATGATGACTCTCGAAGAACAAGTCTCACTAATGCAAACACATTATAAGAAAGGAAATTCGATTGTACGTTTACAATGCGGTGATCCTTCGTTATATGGAGCTATACAAGAGCAAATGACAATTTTTGATGCGCTAGAGATGGATTACTTTATCGTACCTGGGATTTCCTCTTTTAGCGCAGCTGCTGCCGTCTTAAAATCCGAATTTACCATACCCGAGGTAGTACAATCTATAGTTCTAACTCGCGGAGAGGGTAAAACCCCAATGCCTGTAAAAGAAAATATTGCAGCGTTTGCAGCAACTAATGCTACCATGTGTATCTTTTTAAGTGCTGGTATTGCCGCAAAAGTGCAGGCGCAACTATTAGAACATTTTGACGCTAATACCCCAGTAGCTGTTATGTATAGAATTACTTGGAAAGATGAAGAAATTTATGAAGGAACTTTACAAAATCTTGCAGCAATTGTAAAAAAGAGTAAGAAAACACGAACGGTTTTAATCGTTGTGGGACATGCCATTGGTGCTCGTAAAAACAGATCTCAATTATATAGTCCAGAATGGAAGCATATTTTTAGAACTAATAAAAAGTTTGTTGTTACAGAATAAGAAATCTTTATAATCAAAAAACAAATGATACTAGTATTTGGAGGAACTACCGAAGGAAAAAAAATAGCAGCACTGCTACAGGAAAAAGAGATCCCTTTTGTGTACTCTACCAAAACCAATATTTCGTTTGAAACAACCAATATTGCAAGCTATCGGTATGGTGCATTGACCCAAGTACTTTTAAAACAATATATTGTTGAGCATAGAATTCATACAATCATCAATGCTGCTCATCCATTTGCTGAAATACTTCATACCACAGTTGCCAAAGTAGCTGAAGCTTTACAAATACCTGTTATTCGATTTGGACGCAAACTACTTCCCAAAACAAAGCATCCCTTGGTTTCCTATGTTGGTACCTACGCTGCTGCATTAGAAATATTAGAAAAAAATAAGACTTTATTAGCTCTCACGGGTGTGCAATCAATCAAAAAACTAAAATCATGGTGGCAACATAACACTACTTATTTTAGAATCTTAAACAGACCCGAATCCTTAGCTATTGCAAGTCTTGATAATTTTCCTAAATCACAATTGATTCTAGGCTTACCTTCTTCAAACTTAGATGAAGAAATTGCCCTTATCACAAATAAAAATATAGCTTATATTCTTACCAAAGAAACTGGCAATAGCGGTTTTTTAAGTACTAAAATTCAAGCTGCATTGCACACTAACACAAAAATACTAATTATAACACAACCTGATCTTCCTTCGTATTTTAAACAAGTATTTAATGAAGCTGAAGTCTATGATTTATTAGTATCTACACAAGCTGTCTCATCACTACTAAAAAATCCTATCGTATGAGTTTGAGAGAACCACCAAAAGGTCCTTTAAAAGATGGATTTACGACTGGTACCTGTGCAACAGCAGCTGCAAAAGCAGGACTACTGGCGATTATTCATCAAAAAAAGAATGCCTTTGTTAATGTACATCTTCCTATTGACAAACAACTTACAATACCGATTCATCACTGTGAATTCACCAAAACTACTGCCAAATGCTCTGTTATTAAAGATGCAGGTGATGATCCCGATGTAACCAATGGAGCAGAAATCGGCTGTATCGTAAAATTAATACAACAAAGGGATATTCTCTTTTTTGCTGGAGATGGTGTTGGTACTGTTACTCTTAAAGGATTAGAACTTGCTATTGGTGAACCTGCAATTAATCCAGTGCCACGCAAAATGATTACTACTGCTATTCAAAAGCTTCTGCATACATATGATTTGGAGTGTGGTGTTGCCGTCACAGTGTTTGTTACTAATGGTAAAAAATTAGCAAAACGTACGCTCAACGAACGGGTTGGCATAGTAAACGGTATCTCAATCTTAGGAACTACAGGGATTGTAAAACCTTATTCTGCTTCTTCTTATATCGCTAGTATTGTTCAAGGGATTGATGTCGCTGTTGCTAATAAATCCAAAGAACTCGTACTTAATTCGGGAGCTAGGAGCGAAAAGTATCTAGCAGACAAATTTAAGCACCTACCCGAATATGCTTTTATTCATTACGGAAATTGGATTGGTGAAACTCTTGATAAAATTAATCACTCCACTATTAATAAAGTAAGTATTGGTATCATGCTTGGTAAAGCGGTAAAACTTGCTGCTGGTAAAACCGATACCCATAGTTGTGTTTCTAGTTGGGATAAAGACTTTATAATAGAGTTAGCAAGACAAGTAGGTTATACACAAGCAGATAAAATTAGAGCTTTATCTATGGCAGGACGGTTGGTAGAATTATTCGAATTTAATCAAAATTCACCCTTCTTTCAACTCGTATTGGCTCACTGCTATCGACATACTCATATAAAAATAAAACAGGTAATCTTAGATATTTACCTTATTCACAAAGACGGAACACTTATTAAATACATTAAAAAATGACAATAGTTTCTTTAGTACGACCTTTAATGGCTGGTATTTTGCACTCCTTTGAACCCGATCATGTAACCGCAGTTTCTGTATTGGCCACAGAGAATGCTATTAACAATAAAAAGGTTAGTTTTAAAACCGTATGTAAGGCATCACAATGGGCATTTGGTCATTCGGTTACCCTTTTACTATTTGGTGGTGTAGCATTGCTTTTTAAAAGTATGGCCTCATTGGTAATTAATGATATGTCATTTTATGCCGAATTAGCCGTGGGACCTATAATGATATGGTTGGGCATCGTTGCCATCAAAAGAAATCATGTGATTAATACGATGGTAAATGAGCATAAAAAAATTGAACCACACGAACATGAACTCTCTAATCCAATACATCTACATGGTACAAAAGGCGAAGAAATTGCCGTAAATCCAATGAACAAATCATTTTGGATCGGAATGCTCCATGGACTTGCAGGTACTGGTGGTGCTTTGACATCGGCTCTTATCTTAAGTAGTACATCGCTAAGCGAGGCAGTTCTAATCCTAGTTATTGAATCTTTAGGAATCATAGTGGCTATGGGAGTTTATAGTTATGTCTTAATTCATGTGATGAGTCGGTTCTTGGAACGTAATTTATCGATTTTTAAATGGATGAATGCAATTGCTGGATCGGCGTCGATCGTAATAGGAATTATATGGCTATATAAAGGTATTACTCAATTATGAAACAAAATAAGAAGCAACAAAATTTTCCTTTTTCTGCTGTAATTGGCCAAGATAATTTTAAGCTAGCACTTATCTTAAATTTGATAGACCCGCTCATTGGCGGAATTTTGGCTGTTGGGGATAAAGGAACAGGAAAAACAACTTTGATCCGATCGCTGTCGAATCTAATGGGAGATTATCAAAAATATCCTTTTGTAAATTTACCAATTGGCGTTTCTGAGGACAGACTTATCGGTAGTGTAGATTTAGAACAGCTTATCAATACTAAAAAAGAAGTAGTAAATCTCGGTTTGATGGCACAGGCACATCAAGGTATATTATATGTTGACGAGGTAAATTTATTACAGGATTATCTAACCGATGTTTTATTAGATGCTGCTGCTTCTGGTAACTATTACCTAGAGAGAGAAGGTTTATCTCGTACTTTTGATAGTAGATTTTGTCTTATTGGATCTATGAATCCAGAAGAAGGAAGCCTGCGACCACAATTTAAGGATCGCTTTGGTTTAAGTGTTACTGTAACTACACCTACAGATCCTGTAATACGTCAAAAAATAGTTAAACAACGTTTTAAATTTGACAATAACCCAACTGAATTTATTGCTAATTACAAAGAAAAAGATGTAGTCATTTATAAGCAAATTATCGCTGCTAAAAACATTTTAACTTCTGTTAAAGTCACTGATTGGATTATTGAATACTGTAGTCGTCTGGCTATCGCACATCATGTAGAAGGTTTGCGAGCAGATATATTGTTAGTAAAAACAGCAAGGGCATTTGCCGCTTTTAATAAGTCTTTTGATATCAAAATTAGCGATGTTGATACAATTGCCAAATTTGTGTTGGATCATAGAAGTACAAAAAGCCCTTCTAACCCTAATAAATCTCTAGAAAATCAAACCCAGCAACCATCCGAAGCACCTTCAAAAAAAAGTTTTCCTACAGAAGAAAAGATTGGTGTTTTAATTCCTCAAAATACCTTTCATAAACTAAAGGAAAAAACTACTAATACCTTTCAGGAAGGAGCAAGTTCAATTCATAACCCCAATAGTAAACTTTTGGTTTTGGATACAAAAAAAACCGTAAGTCAATATGTCGCTACCGACAAATTTGAATTAAAGACAAAGCGAAAAGCCACCTTTTTAAAGCAGCATCATATATTTTTAATTGATTCTAGCGGCTCTATGCTAAAAGATCAAATTATAGCCTATGCAAAAGGAAGTGTTTGCAAGATTGCAGTTGCAAATAAAAAACAAAACACTCAGTTTTCTATTATTTCTCTATTTGATGGAGAAGCACAATTAATTACTAAACAAACGACTCTTCTACAAGAAGTTGAAACATATCTAACTACACTTAAAACAGGAGGAAAAACAAATTTAACTGCAGGTTTTAGACAAGTAAAAGGGTTATGTGCAGCTATAGATTCCGTTCATAATCTGCACATAATAACCGACGGTAAATTGAATACAGGTGATACTGTAGAGGATGTTGTATTGGCTTTTAAAACCTATTGTAAAGGAATTCATAAAACTCACCTAATCGATGCTGAAAAAGGAATGGTGAGGATCGGACAAGCTAGAGAACTTGCGGATCGTATTGCGGCGACCTATGAACATTTAATATCAGACATTTTCTAAATTTTGTGCTTTGACTAAACAATTTATCATATCAGCTCCCAGTAGTAATGCAGGCAAGACAACCCTTACACTAGGGTTATTACGTCTTTTTAAACGTAATGCTATGAATGTCCAGCCTTTTAAAGTTGGACCTGACTACATCGACCCAAAATTTCACAAATTGGCCTGTGGCAATGTGGGTGTCAATCTGGATATGTTTATGATGACTTCGAGTGAAATACAAAACAATCTAGATAATTATGGTAAAGAAGCTAGAGTTCGTTGCATTGAGGGGGTAATGGGCTTGTTTGATGGATCACATAAGGATAAAGGCAGTACAGCCGATCTGGCCAAAAACTTAAAAACCCCTGTTTTAATGGTTATTGATGCTAAAGCTGTAGCCTATTCTGTAGCCCCTTTAATACAAGGTTTTAATAGTTTTGATAAGGATGTACAAATCATGGGAGTTATTTTTAATCGTGTTGGATCAGAAAGACATTTTCATATGTTGAAGGAAGCATGTAATGATATTGCAGTACCCTGCTTCGGTTATCTGTCCAATCTCAACGCTATTGAAATTCCATCACGTCATCTGGGATTAAATATTGATGAAATTGAAAAATTTGATATCGTAATCGATCGAATAGCCGATCAATTAGAAAAAACGGTTGATTGGAAGGCTATCATAGCAGCTTCAAAAGAAGTTAAGCCTTCACAACGTACTTCGGTAAAAAAAGCATCTAGACAGCCAATAAAATTTGCTGTAGCCCGTGACGAAGCCTTTAACTTTATCTATCCTCAACATGTTAAAGCAATGCGAGATTTAGGAGAAGTTCAATTTTTTAGCCCAATACACGATCTTAAAATACCAACTAGTGATTTTTTATACCTTCCAGGGGGGTACCCAGAATCTTATCTTGAAGAACTAAGCCGTAACAAACATATGTTGTGTAGTATTAAAGAGTTTGCGCATAATAATGGTCGCATATATGCAGAATGTGGTGGTATGATGTATTTAGGAAAAGCTATTGTTTCTGAAAAACAAAAAGCCTATCCAATGGTTAGTTTTTTTGATTTTGAGGCTACCATAGCCTTTAAAAAATTGCATTTAGGATATCGTGTTTCCGAAATGAATACTCATACGTTTTACGGACATGAATTTCATTATTCAAGTTTAATTAACTTGAAAGAAGCCGCATTAGACATACACATCAAAGATGCACGAGCTAACAATACAACAACAAAAATTTATAAAAAACAACGCGTAATAGGCTCTTATGTACATCATTATTTTGGTACATCAGAACTTCTCTTAAAATTAATTAACGAATTAAATAATAACACATGAAAATTTACACACGAAAAGGAGACAACGGGAGTACTGGAGTTTTTGGAGGTAAAAGAGAATTTAAAAATTCTGCGAGAATTGAATGTATTGGCACCTTAGACGAAGTAAATTCGACTATAGGATTGTTACGTGCTCAATTAGGCAATGATCACGAATGGCAACCTAATTTACATAGAATTCAAAAAGACATGATGAATATGATGTCACATTTGGCACGCCCTTCAATCTCTAAAAAAGTAAATCCCAACCCAGAACCTATAGATGGAGCTCAGTTTTGTGAGACTTGGATGGATGCTTTAGAAGATAGTATCAGTTCTCCTTCAGATTACTTTTTGTTACCCGGTGGTAATGAAATATCGGCACTTTGCCACGTTTGTCGTACTCAAACCAGAAGAGGTGAACGCTACTTGGTTACCTTAATGCAAGAGGATCCAGAGTGTGTGCATGAATACATTATGAGCTATATCAATAGATTATCTGATTTATTTTTTACTATGGCCAGAGCCGAAATGGATAAGCATGGTGTGGCAGAAGAAAAGTGGAACTTGTTCTTATACAAAAGGAAAAAGAAAACCACTTAAATTTTATCTATGATGAACGTAGTGTTTGAGCGTATTATAAACTCTCAAGCAGCATTTTATTAAACAGAAATTACAAAATAAAAATATGAAAAAAATACCGATCACAATAGTCACTGGATTTTTGGGTGTAGGAAAAACAACTTTAGTACATAATATGCTTAAAAATGCTAATGGTAAACGTATTGCCGTATTGGTCAATGAGTTTGGAGAAGTAGATGTTGATGGACAATTAATTGCTACGGCAGAGTGTGATGAGGATGAGTGCAACTTAATTCAATTACCAAACGGTTGTATCTGCTGCACCGTGCAAGAAGAATTTTTACCCTCTATGCTGCAATTGTTAGAGCGAAAAGAAGATATCGATCACATAGTCATAGAAACTTCTGGATTATCAATGCCTAAACCATTAGTAAAGGCAGTAAACTGGCCCGATTTAAAACCTCATATTACGATTGATTCAGTTATTACCGTGGTAGATGCTGTAGGAATAGCCACGGGAGAAATTTGTGACAGAGAACGTGTTCAAAAACAGCGATTAGCAGATGACTCATTGGACCATGAAACACCCATCGAAGAACTTTTTTTAGATCAGTTAACATGCGCTGATTTGGTGCTTGTTAGTAAAAGAGATTTAATCGATACTCAAAAATTTGAAGAAGTATTAGCAATAATTACTGCTAAAGCCAGGCCTAATACTAAAATTATTCCTGTTGTAAAAGGTGTGTTGGATAATACATTATTGTTAGGAATTGAAGCATCTGCTGAAGATGATGTGGCTAATCGACATTCAATTCACGAAACGCACCATGAACATGGCCACCACCACCATCATAATGATGATATCCAAAATACGTTACTCCAATATAACGAAACAACAGACATTAAGGCTCTAATTGAAACTTTGAAAGAACTCGTTGCAACACATGAAGTTTACAGAATCAAAGGATTTGTTAATATACCTAACAAATCAATGCGTATGGTATTGCAGGGAGTAGGTACACGATTTGAATATTATTTTGATCGACCTTGGAGAGAAAATGAAGAACGTAAAACAAGCTTAGTTGTAATTGGTAAAGGAATTGAAGGATTAAAATAGATAAGTACGCCTTATTTTAACGTATACTAATAAAATATTAAAAGATACAATATGCATTTAATCTCTACCCTACCAGGCGGCTGGAATCCAAACGATGACGGTGTGTTTTATATCGATCAATCTCCAGGAGACATGGTATTTTTGTCTGCTGCTGATTCTGATTTATTCATGATGAATAAGGCGTATAAATTAGTATATGAGGCTAATAATGCTATCCCTTCTTTCCGTTTTGCTAATCTTAGTTATTTTAAGCAAGAACTAACCATAGATACGTATGTAGACGAGGTGATCTCAAATGCCAAAATAGTTGTACTCAAACTCTTGGGAGGAAAAGCATATTACAATTATCTCTGCGAAGCTATCGCTCTGTGTTGTGAAGAAAATAATATCCAACTGCTCTTTTTACCAGGGGATAGCAAACCAGATTTAGAGCTGATGCGATCATCTACACTACCATTAAAAGAGGTTGATCGTATTTGGAAATATATTCAGGCTGGTGGTATTAAAAATTGCCAAACTGCTCTGCAATTAATAAGCTCTCAAATTAGACAAATCAGCGTATTGCCAAGTACTTTAAAAATCATACCAGATTTATTTCTATATCATCCAGATGTAGGTATTTATAATATTTCAATACACCCAAAAACACAAAAACAAGCGATAATCATTGGATATAGGAGTTACTATCTATCCGATAATCTAGCACCTATACATAGCATTATTGAGCAACTAGAAGCGAACGATATTTCGGTAACTGTTTTGATGGCTACAGGCTATAGAGAATCTAACATTCAACAACAAATTTTTGATTTACTAAAAAGTTATCAAACAGAACAGCCTCAAATTATTATTAATACAACTGGTTTTAGTCTCCAAGGTTTTCACGACTCAACACAAAGCCTATTTGATGTATTCAATGTTCCTGTTATTCAAGCCATAATGGGAAGTTGTAATTATGAAAGTTGGCTAGAGGGAGATTTTGGATTACCCCCAACCGATATCGCAATGCATATTGCTTTACCAGAAGTAGATGGCAAAATCATATCCAAAGTGATTTCTTTTAAAGAATCGTTAGAAAAAGACACGTTAACCGACTCTGAAGTAGTAATCTACACCCCCCATAACGAAGGCTGTAAATTTATTGCTGATATGGCTAAAGCTTGGATCAATTTACAGACTAAAAAAAATGCTGAGAAAAAAGTTGCATTAGTGCTTCCTAACTATCCTAATAAAAATAGTCGTTTAGCTAATGGTGTCGGCTTAGATACACCACAAAGTACTTTACACATATTAACCGAATTGGCTAAGCAACAATATAGTTTAGCTCCTGATTTTCCTAAAACGACCAAGGAACTTATCCATAAGCTAACCAATAGTATTACCAATGAGGTAGATACTATAAACTCTATAAATGAGCGTCATGCTATCAAATTAGATGTAACAACTTTTTTTTATCATTATAATAACCTATCAGATACACTTCGCCAGACAATAGAAGAACAATGGGGTAAGCCTACTCAATCCCCTAATTATCAGCAAGGTTTTTTTTTAATTCCAGGTTTTATTTCCAAAAACATATTGGTAAGCATTCAGCCTAGTAGAGGTTATAATTTAGATTTACAGGCAAGTTATCACTCGCCAGACCTACCACCCCCTCCAGCATATTTAGCTTATTATTTTTGGTTACAATATGTTTTTAAAGCAGATGCATTGGTACATATAGGTAAACACGGTAATTTAGAATGGCTCCCTGGTAAAAGTGTAGCTTTGAGTAAAGATTCATGTTTTCCTGCAGCCATACTAGGTTGTATTCCGCATTTTTATCCCTTTATCATCAATGATCCTGGCGAAGGAACTCAAGCCAAAAGAAGAAATCAGGCAGTAATACTAGACCATTTGATTCCACCAATGACTCGTGCAGAAAATTACGGTGATTTATTAAAATTAGAACTTTTAATAGATGAATTTTACGAATCTGCACTAGTCGATAAAAAACGAGCTACCTTACTGAAAACGAAGATAGAAAAACTTGTAAACACCTCTCATCTTAAATCTGATTTAAATCAAGATGGCAAAGATATTGATGCCTTATTAGAAGTGATCGATGGGTATTTGTGTGAATTAAAAGAATCTCAAATTAGAGGAGGTCTGCACATTTTGGGTACTTTGCCAAAATTAGAAAAACTAGAAGATCTAATTGTAGCTTTACATCGATTGCCTCAAGAAAATTGTAAAGGTATAACACAATGTATAGCCAAAGACCTACAGCTCAATTTTGATCCGTTAAATGTAGTTTATTCAGATATTTTGAATAAAGATTTTCTAGGCATCCATTGTCGAACCTATGGACAAGCTGTTGAACTCTTAGAAAATAAAGCAAAAAATATTATTCGTCAAGTATTACGTAATGAAACGCCCAAAAACATTGGTTTTTTTACAGATCAATTAGTAACATACATAAAAAATAAAAGTTTACCTATTCTAGAAATGACACGCAATGAAATTTCTAATTTAATTAAAGGGCTAAACGGTTCATACATTCCCGCTGGAGGGTCCGGGGCTCCAACTAGAGGTCGTATCGATATTTTGCCTACGGGGCGTAACTTTTATTCTGTCGATGTACGTACAGTTCCATCAGAAACAGCTTATCAACTAGGCCAAAAGAGTGCGCAAAATATTATAGATCGGTATTTACAAGAAAATGGCGAATATCCTACCGCCATCGGACTATCGGTTTGGGGAACTTCAACCATGAGAACTAGTGGGGATGATATCGCACAAGCTTTGGCTCTCCTTGGTGTTAGGCCTGTTTGGCAGGGAAGTAATAGACGTGTAAAAGATTTTGAAATCATCTCTACCTTAGAGTTAAAAAGACCACGAGTTGATGTCATGTTACGAATTTCTGGCTTTTTTAGAGATGCATTTCCTGATTTAATTTCTCTCTTTAACGCAGCGGTTGAAAAAGTAGCTGAATTAGATGAAACCGAAGAACAAAACCCTATTAAAAAACGTATTAAAGAAGAACAAGGCCAATGGAAAGAAGCAGGTTTATCTGAACAACAAGCCCGTGAGCGAGCTCATTATCGAGTTTTTGGATCAAAACCAGGGGCTTATGGTGCTGGTTTACAAGGATTAATCGATGAAAAAAATTGGTCAACGTCAGACGATTTGGCTAAAGCATATATCAATTGGAGCGGGTATGCTTATTATGGTAAAAATAATAGTGGTACATCGGCTCATGAAACTTTTGAAAAAAGATTATCATCGATTGATATAGTAATGCAAAACCAAGACAATCGAGAACACGATATTTTAGACTCTGATGATTATTATCAATTTCAAGGAGGCATGACAGCAGCCGTAAAAAAAATAAAGGGTTCGCAACCAGCAATCTATTTTGGAGATCATGCTCGACCAGAACACCCAAAAATTAAATCTTTAAAAGAAGAATTACTTAAAGTATTTAGGTCACGAGTTGTTAATCCTAAATGGATGCAAGGTATGCGAGATCACGGCTACAAGGGAGCATTTGAAATGGCTGCCACCATGGATTATCTTTTTGCTTATGATGCTACAACCCAACTCATTGAAGATTTTATGTACCAACAAATTACCGAAAATTACTTGTTTGATAAGCAAAACAAAGCTTTTATTCAAGAACATAACCCTTGGGCTTTAAAAGATATGTCAGAACGAATGCTAGAAGCTATACAAAGAGGAATGTGGGAAAATCCATCAAAAGAGACAGTTGAAAATTTAAAACATCTCTACAAAACATCTGATGCCATTTTAGAATAAAAATCAAGACACTGTTTCTTTAACCTACTAGAAAGTATGGGAAAAAATAAATCCTATCTAGAATAGGTAGCAATATAAAAAAGCAAGGTAGTAATATCAATTACTACCTTGCTTAAACATGGTTGGTTGGTTAACTATTTAGTTATAAACTTCTCTATACTTTTTGAAAAATTTTGGAGTTTGAAACTTGATACTAGTTCTTTATAAACATTTTAAGTTTAGTATCAGCACTGGTTTTTAGTTGAATTATATATTGACCTTCTGATAAATTAGATACATCAATTATATCTTTTTTAGCTTTAGCTGGTCGATTTAAAACCTCTATCCCCATTAGATTTACTACTCTAATAGTTTCTTTCCCTGTATATCTTGGCAACTCTATTGTCAAGTCATTACGACCTTCTAATGGTAATGGATAAACTATAAGCTCTTCTGTCTTCGAGTAAGATTGAAAATGATTAGTCATAGTAAAATTGCTTCCTATTTTTCCAACTCCTGCATTTGCCACTACTATTGAAGGTACATCTCTCGTAGCATTTAAAGAAGAATTATAAGAATAAGGAATACTTAATGAGCAATTTCCTGGTTCATTGACATCATCTCTAGAAAAATCAAAAGTTACATTGTCAAATGTATTTCCTGATTGATCTACCTTCCCTTCTTCATCTGCATATGCCCAAACAATAGGATTCTTTGCATCTTTAAAGTAGTTATTTTCTATTTTAACACACGCTCCGGCTCTTGTATTGATTCCTGTTGATTCTACTCCACTGTAATAGTTATTAAAAACGTGAGCTCTACCTCCTCTATACAAAGGCATTCTAGAGTTTACATTATCGAAATAGTTATGATGAATTGTTACTTTTCGGTCGTCTTTATCAGTATCCGAACTACCAACTAACATCATTTTCCAGCTATCATGCATATAATTATACGAATACGTTATGTATTCTGCATCTCGCTTAGCATCTAGTAGGCCGTCGTAATAATCTTTATCTACATTCTGATATTCTGCATATAATTCGCAATGATCAATCCAAATATGATCTGCAGGTCCCTCGATACTAATTGCATCTTTATCCCCTATTCTAACACGTCTTACCGTTACATTTTGTACAATAATATTACTTGATTTATAAATTTTAATTCCGATACCGTCAAAAAGACCTCTTGTTCCTACTCCAATGATAGAAATATCTTCTACTTCTTTTACATCTATTTTGGTTGCTGAGGTGTTGGAAGGCGTAATTGTACCGTTCACAAAAATGATTAAAGGTTGAGAAATATCTCCATCTTTTTTTCTTTTAATAGCATCTAGAATACAATCTCCTGTCGAACAGTTTATACTTGTACCTCCTTGTCCACCAGTTGTGCCTCCATCCAAGGTTGCAAAACCGATTAAATCATAATTTGCATCTCCGGTTCCACCTCCACCATCATCACCCTGTGGTGTTGCAGAGGTCACATTTGAATTAACAGAACCATTTGCTTTTATCCAGTAAAAATATGGAGTTCCATTATTTACATCGTTATCTACATAACTTCTTGTGTTAGCGCTTACCGATGCTATTCTAACACGACCGTTAGGGTCTGAGTTTGTGTCGCGATATATTTCCTGACTAGTTACTGTAAGATCACTAACTGTCCAGTTAAGACGTATAGAACCGTCTCCTGCACTTGCGGAAAGATTGATATCTGAATCTCCCGGTGGTGGAGGGTCGATAATTTCACCACCGTTAATTTCTATCCAATCAATATCTGCGCTCTCTCCACCTGCGTTCGTTCTAAGGATAATTTCATTAGAGCCACTCCTAAGATTTGCAGAAAATGATGAAGTTGTAAAGGCTGAACTTGCGGTTTCTGATAATGATATAACTTGTGAAGTACCATTTACAAGAATTACTACTGAGTTGTTCATACTTGCTTTTCTAGTATACCGCAGTGTAATTTGAGAATTTCCAGCACTAGAAGAATTAAAGTTCCATTTAATTTCTTTGCCAGAAGAGTTCGACAAATTAATTGCCGTACCATTATCGGCAGCACTATACGATTTTAATGAACCATCGTAAGAAATAGTTCCCGAATCTGTATCCTCTATTCTAAACGCAGCCATTTGAGACATGGATAAACGATTAGTAGAAGTAGTATTTATTTCAATCCAATCAATATCTGCACTTTCTCCACTTGCATTGGTTCTTAGTATAATTTCATTAGCTCCATTCGTTAAAGCTGAAGTAAATGATGTAGTAGTAAATGTTGAACTTGCAGTTTCAGATAGTGATATTGTTTGTGATGATCCATTGATAACCATATCAACCGAATTATTCATGCTAGCTTTTCTGGTATATCGTAGGGTTATTTGATAACTTCCTGCAGTAGCTGCATTAAATTGCCATTCTATTTCTTTTCCGGCCGAATTAGATAAATTGATAGCTTTTCCGTTGTCAGCAGTACTGTAAGATTTTAGGGAACCATCATATGATATTGTACCTGCATCAGTATCTTCGATACGAATATTAGAGTCACCACCACCACTATCACCACCACCAGATGGAGTTGCTGATACCGAGTTAGAATTAAGAGAGCTATTTACCTTAATCCAATAATAGTACGTAGTTCCATTGGATATAGAGGTATCGTTATAGTTTCTAGTTGTAGCGTTCACAGTAGCTATTCTAACGCGACCATCAGGATTAGAATCTGTATCTCTAAAAATTTCTTGCGACGTAACCGTAAGATTGTCAATCGACCAGTTTAAGGTAACTGTTTTATCACCAGCACTTGCAGATAAATTTATTTCTGGATCACCACCTGTTGGTGGATCTACAGTACCTCCAAACTCGATAGCTCCCAAATCGGGACGTGAACCATTATAACTAATCCCTGATGTTTTAACCCCTGCATCGATCAAATCACTTCCAGATTTCAATTTAAGAAATCCATTGGTTGTTGGATTCGCATTTGATGCTTGTGATAACGTTTGAAAATCAGAACTATTCACTGTAAAACCACCTTCTTCACCAATAAATGAATTAGGAGCAGAAAAGTTTCCTCTTAAACGGTCCTTTTGTGAGATCCCAAAGGAAATATTGTTTTTGAATGTATGGCTTCCTCCGTCTCTTGTATGAAAATTATACCCTTCATTATTATAGGATGTATTGTTAGAGAATTCAATATTACCGATATTACCATTATCAGTAAATCCATGTTTTCCATTATTATAAGCTATACATCTACGAACTATATGGTTTATTTTATGAGCAGATGATCCTAGTTTATACCCATTCTTATCTCCCCCTCCAGAGGTTCCACCACTAGTTAAAGTACCATTACTGTGTGCGATACAATCCTCCAAGGTTACAGTTCCTATAGGTCCTGTATCGCTCTTAGTATACAGATCCCATCCATCATCAATATTATGATGAGCAACGCATTTACGAAAAATATTTCCCGTGCCTGAGGTTAGCTTAGCTGCAAATCCATCGGCATCTTCATTATCACTATCCCGATTGTCATAAGACTCACAACTTAAAATTAAATTATTTGAAGGCCATTGACTGATTGAATTTGCGCTGGTATTGTACCTACTTAACTGAAGTCCAGAATCTTTATTATTCCTAAAAATACAATTCTCTATAATGTTATTATTACCAGAAAGCAGCATGCCATTATCCCCAGCACCTTGAATTGTAATACCTTTCCAATGCCAATAATCTCCATCCAATACAACACCTCTACTCGATGAGTTTTCGCTCATATTAAAATTTAGTATAGGCTTTTCATTATTATAAGCATACATTTTTATAGGATTGGATGCATTTCCATTTTTGGTAATAACGATAGTACTGCTATAATTATGATTTCCTGCTCGTAAAAATATCGTATCACCAGATGATGCCTCGCTTATTGCCTTTGTAATAGTTTTAAAAGGACTATTTTGACTACCATTGTTAGAATCATTTCCATTAGGGGCCACGTAATAATTGGCTGCAGTGAGTGAGGTGCATACTAAAAATATTAGTAGCACGCTCCAAAAAGTTTGTGATTTCATTTTGTTAGTTGGTTTGTATTAATTTTTAAATATCAGAAGGATCGAAGAGAAACTTCGATATGTATATATACCAGATAATATACCTTATAAATAATAAGTTAATTATCGGAAGGGGTCGTTTAAGGTACAATTAGATCCAAGAGTATCTCATTAAAAATTATAATTTATGCAATCGATTACATAAATATATAAAAAACTTTTATTTTAGATTATTCGGAAACGAAATCTGGTCTATTTTTAAATTTTTTACATTAAATAAAATTCATGTAAATAATCGAGAAACCTAATTATATTGAAAAATAAAAAGTTTTTAGATCAAAAAATAATAATTACATGTAATAAAAGTTAAAAAAATATGTATTATTCAAAAATAAAAATGATACTTTTAAAGCATTACATAATTACAGTCTTACCGTAACCATCTGTTTTTACAGTATTTACTATTATTTTTTGATAACTAAAGCTTAAAGAAATACTATATAGGCACACCACTAGAATACTTATTATAGGCATATTATCTAATAATATATTTTGCTAAAGGATGTGTAAGTCGAATTAATTCTTCGCTAACCATTTTTGCTATATTCGTAGCTCCTACGACAGAAAGATGAGTATTATCCTGTATCCCTTCAGGATAATATGGATGTTCTCCTGCTTTATAGTGCAAATGTAGTTGCAGAGATCCTTTTGGACCATAGGTTTCTTCCATAACCTGAGTTAAATACTGAAGGTCTATGAAAGGAACTTCCATTTCTTGTGCCACTAATCTTGTAACCAAAGTATAATCTCCATGAGTATCCAACAACACTCCATATTTATTAAATTTTCTTCTCACAATAGAAGATAAAAGAATGGGATGAGCACCTTTAGCTCTAGTTTCATCTACGTATCGTATCAAATTATGTCTAAAAGTTGTATGTGGATTTGTATAGCGAGATGAGTCTTTTATTTTACTGTCGTTATGACCAAATTGAATAAAAACATAATCCCCATCTTCCAATGAATCGTAAACTTTGCTCCAATGTTTCAAGTTTCTAAAGCTTCTTGTACTTCGACCATTTACCGCATAATTATTAATAATTATTGTATCATTAAAAAAGAGATGCAACATCTGTCCCCAACCCCTTTCTGGATTTTCATTAGGGTTTGGTTTATTAGCCATGGTTGAATCACCTATTGTATAAATTGTAAATCCTTTATTCAATTCTTCCATAGTATCTTGTATGGTAGATTCTTTACATGAATAAAGAAGAATTAAAGCTACTATAAAAATAATATTAGAGTTGTTCATACCATTCCTTTTGTGAAGTATTTGCGCCCGATCCAATAACGTTTTTGAGTGTATAAATCTCTGCTTGTTGTTGTTGCATTTGATATGCCCACTTAACTCGTCTTTCGGGTTGGTAACCTGGACCATAATTTTTATACTCTGCGTAATAGGTTGTATTTTGTGCTTCGGGTTTTGACCAATCGTGCCAGCCAGTTGGAGCAATATGAGACCCCATTTTACAGTTTATAAAAACAGTTTTAGCATGTTTACGCCAAGGTCTTCCTAAATAAACGTGATTCACAAAATTATTCGCGTTTAATTTACAATTTTTGAATACATAACCAAATTTAGAATCCTTAGATGTAGCGGCAGCCGTTATATAAGAGTTTTTCTTACTATAAATTTCGCAGTCTTCAAAAAATGCAGTGGCTTTACCGAAGATAAAATCGGTAGTTCCTTCTATATAGCAATTTTTATAATACTGTTTTCCATTTCCAGAAATATACAATGTATCCTGATTACCTAGAATATTACAATTAATAACAGCTACTTTATCTGACACTACCGATAGTGCAATGGCCTGTCCAATATCTCCTGAAGTGTTTTGTATCGTCAAATTTTTAAGTACTACATTATTTGCTTCGACTAGTAATGTATAGGTATAAAAAGTACTATTGCGACCCAAACCAATTTTGTCAAAATAATCATCATTGGTTACTATTGTTCTATCTTTATTCTCTCCAATTAATCTAATATGAGGATTCCACTCATGTATTTTTATTTTTTCTTTATAAACGCCATTTTTTATAAAAATAGTAACATTATTGTAAGGAAAAGATTTAACGTTATCAATAGCTTTTTGTATGCTTGTATAGTCACCAGTACCATCTTGTGCTACCTCAATATCGTATACTGTTTGAGAGCTGCTTACTTTTTCTAAACCATACTCTTTTTTCCATTGAGGGTAGCTATCCAAAACTTTTTGAGGCTCATGTTTATACCAAGCGTAACCATTTCGACGTTCTAGACCAATCTCTTGAATGGATGTTTTTTTTACACCATCTCTATCACAAAAAAAAGGAGTATTATTTTCGAGATCCATAAAACGAGCCCATATTGCCGGCGCATTTTGATCGTATACCATTAATTTATTGATAATTTCACCTTCTTTATTATAAATTCTATCTTCTCGGAGCCCTACTATTTTTGTTTTCTCAAACCAAGCAACCGCACTATGAATAGCCTTAATAATTTCATTTGAGGGATTTTTTATAGACATTAGCAACAGCGTTATTTGAGCGGACTCTGCACCACTTAAAGACGGTAATTCATAACTACGAGCTTTTGTAGGCGCTAGAGTAGTTGCATCATGTTGCGCACACCAGACGGTACGCATACCATTTTGTTTGTATTGTGTTTTAAGAATACAATCAATCCCTTTTTGAAAAGCTAGACTAACTTTTTCTAATTGTTTTGTTGATAATTCAATCGAATAATACTCTGTCTCGTTTTTTAGTTCTTTTAATAAATTTAAAATATTCACCATCGCATCATCGTTATAGGTGATATGAGAATAATATCCTTTTTTTAAAGGATAAAATTGTG
Source organism: Aquimarina rhodophyticola (assembly GCF_042434915.1). Taxonomy (GTDB): domain Bacteria; phylum Bacteroidota; class Bacteroidia; order Flavobacteriales; family Flavobacteriaceae; genus Aquimarina. The sequence continues at coordinate 756,324 of NZ_CP170198.1, read as the reverse complement.
GCCACCCACCATTATCATATTGTGCTTCTAGAATATAGGTTAATCCTTTTAAAAAACTATTTTTATACCGATCGTCTTTGGTATGCCGATACATATTTGAAAGAAATAATAACTCTTGTGTTGTGGCTCCATTATCAATTGTGCAGTCCTTGGAGTTAGACTTTAATACTAGTAACTTCTCTTTTGTCAAGTCGTCAATAGGTTGATGCATAGGTATATTTTTGGGCCATCCACCGATATCTCGTTGATATAACAAGACATTCTCGGCTATCCGTAGTGCATCTTTAGAACTAAACCATACGCTGTACTTTTGGGTTGCTATAGTACGCCACGAAGAATCTAAAACTTGACTGTTTACACTACTATAAACTATAATTATTAATAGTAATGAAACGATTAAATCTTTTGTACTTCTATACATTTTCGATTTACTTTATTGAGAATTTCTTTTGTTACTCAGATTCAACTCCTTTTTACAATAAGGATATAATTAAGATAAGAGAACTAGCTATAATCAACTAGGTCAATAACCATTTTTGTTTTATCACTTTCTACAGCTGCTTCAATAATCTGTATAACTTGCATAGCTTCGATAGCCGAAACTGGCAATGGTTTCTTGTTCAAAATAGCTTGGGCAACCCCATCATAATACTCCATATAATCACCTTGTTCCGACTCTATTAGTTCTTTCTTGAAAACATTTTGTTCTTTGCAATACAAGAGACCTCTTTCGGTTTCCTGTTCCAAACCCCAATTAGCACGGTTTGGTTTAACTTCTTTTTTGAGCTCATCTTCTTGAATATCAGCTCTTGATTTAATAAAAGAACCATTAGTACCATGCACAATATAAGAAGGCACTACCTCTCGTACGAAATAACTCGATTTTAGCGATACGCTATGAGATTTATAAAACAATTTTAGATCAAAATAATCGGTAACTTTTGATTTCTTTCTAAAACTATTTAAATGTGCGAAAACACTCGTTGGCATACCAAATAGTTGCAAAGCTTGATCAATTAAATGTGACCCTAAATCGTACAGATTACCTACTCCAGCTGTTGGTGTTTCCTTATGAATTTTGTAACTCAAATTAGGTTCAAATCGATCAAAATGAAACTCTGCTTCTATTATTTTGCCAAGAACACCTCGATTAATAATTTTTTGAACGGTTCTAAAATCACTGTCCCATCTTCGATTGTGATATACAGAGAGTAAAACCTTTTTACGATCGGCTAATGTTATTAATTCTTTGGCTTGCTGTGAAGTAACCGTAAATGGCTTCTCTACGATCACATGTTTACCAGCATTGATAAGTTGTTTAGCAAAGTCATAATGCGTGATATTAGGAGTATTGACAACTACTAATGCTATGGACGTGTCGTTAACTATTTGGTCTAATGTTCTTATTGTCTTAACAAAAGGATACTTCTCTTTTGCCAAATCTTTGGTACGCTCTAAGACTCCATACAAATTGAGCTTGGGATGAGCATTTATAAAAGGTGCATGAAAAACAAGACCACTCATTCCAAAAGAACATAAAGCTGTATTTATAGGTTGTTTTTTCATATATGAGTAGCAATTTTATATAAACGTTTTAAGAACCGTGAATTTAATTTGTTCTATATAATTAGTTGAGGAATTTCTCAATACTATCTATCCAAAGCCAAAGCAGCCATTATAAAAGGTCCAGTCGCCTTAGGATCGTTGTTCTTTTTGCGTTCGTTTACATAATAATCAAAAGAACCATCGCGATACGGGTTACCGCCTAATCCCGCTACTGCACATGCTTGGGTAATAATTACTGAACCATCCTCTTTTACCTTAACTAGGTCCTTGATCAAACCGTCAAAAGCTTTGTTTGCAACATCTTTATAATTTTGGGGTAAATATCCTTGATTTACACCTTTTGCCATAGCATAGGTAAACATAGCTGTTCCTGAAGCTTCTAAATAATTACCATCTCTAGTTCCTTGATCGGTAACCTGAAACCACAAACCAGAGTCATGCTGATAGGCTGATAATGCAGCTGCCAATTGATTTAAGTAGGCTACTAATTCTTTTTGTTTAGGATGATCTTTGGGAAAATAATCTAATACATCTACCAATGCCATAGCATACCAACCCAGAGAACGTGACCAAAAATTTGGAGAGGTCCCAGTATCTTTATTTGCCCAACCCATAGCTTTACTCTCATCCCAACCGTGATATAACAGACCCGTTTTTGGATCATAAGCATGCTTTTGGATCAATTCAAATTGTTTAGCTATATCGTCTAATTGACTACCAGACTCAAAACGAACTGTATAATTAGCATAAAAAGGCTCGCCCATAAACAAACCATCCAACCACATTTGATTAGGATATATTTTTTTATGCCAAAATCCTCCTTCTGAGGTTCTGGGTTGCTCTTGCAATTGCTTACGTAATAATTGCATAGCTTTTAGGTATCTTTCATCCTGTGTAGTATCATATAGTGCAAACAAAATATTTCCTGCCTCTATCATGTCTATATTATAATTAGAAAATTTGTAGGTGGGTATGTTACCTAAGCTATCAATAGTAACATCTGCATAGGCTTTAATGTAATCATAGTATAGTTGATTATTAGTTTGTTGGTATAATTTTTCAAAAGAAGTCAAGACTAATCCATGAACATAATCCCACTTTGGTTCAACTCTATCATCTATTTGATACGCCTCGGGATGCTGTTGCATCAGGGTCAATGCTAATCGCTCAGACCATTTTAATGTATCTGAGATTGCTAATTCTTTTTTTGAGGATTTTATAACTTTAGTCTGATCGCTATGCTCTTTACATCCTACAAAGATGCTAACTATCGCTATTGTAACTATTAATATATTTCTCATCTTATCTTTCTAATTTTCGTATTCTTTAATTACTAAATATTTTAAATCTGTGATACCCACGTTACGAATTCCATGTAGTGTATTTGAGGGACAATATAAGCTGGTATTAGCTTCAACTATCACTTCCTCTCCTTCTAAGAAAAACGCAGCTTTTCCTTCCAATACATAAAAAAATTCGTCTTCTTGATGTGTATGAGGTGCGTGTGTAGATTTCCCTGGGGCGACTGTACTCATTTTAAGTATTTTCCCATTTGCAAATTCTTTGGCAACAAACCAATACTGATATCCCGATTGTGTAGGAATTACATTGGCTTTTGTAAAAGTATTTACACAATTTTCTATTGTAAAGATTGTATGTTGTGCTGATAAATACTGGAATAAATTTGCTATAAAACAGATACCAATAACTAGGCTAAGTTTATGCATACATAGACTCTTACTTATTCTATAATGTATTCGTTTCATTGAGTTGTTTTAATAATCTATCCAAGTATATTAAAAACTCTTTTTCCGTTTTAATGCCATTTTTTTCTTGTTCCCAAGCTCCTAAAAAATAAAAGGATATAGGTGTAGTAGCAGGTTTAAATTCTATGAGATAATCTGTAGCTCCCTTTTTAATATCAGTGGTAGTATCGACTTTATAAAAAATAGCCATTCCTAGCTTATCAGGAATTAATGTTTGGATACCATAGGTAGCTATATATCCCCATTTCTTATTATTACTTATCTTATGTTGATAATTGACTCCATGATCAACAATACCAGTACAAATTCCTGTAATTGCTTCAGAAGTTATAAATGTATGCTTCGTATATCTTTTGTTGGGTGCTATACTTAATGTAGACGTTAGATCGATATTTTCAAGATTTGTTTTCCATCCTCTGTAGTTAATTATCACCGAAGACATATCTGCAGTATTTTCAATGGTAACATCTGTAGTATCTACATTTTTGAAATGAAGCATTTTGGAATCCACTAACCTTCCGATAGAGCCGATCCCTAGACCTTTTCCTACTTTTAAAATATCTTGACCCCACGATTGTTTTTCATGATACGAATCAAATCCATCTTGTCCAATTCGCGGCAATATCAAAGAATCTGTTACTTTACCAAATATATCAATAGCATTACGCCAATCTAAATAAAGTCTGTACCCTACTTTGTTGCTTTCCCATCCTGGCCCCTCATAACGCAAGTACCATGAATGATCTGTATGTGCCTTTGGAACCACCAAACTCGTTACATTTTTAAACGAAGTTCCTCCTTCATATACACGATCATTCCAACTACCTCCCTGTGCAATTGAAATTTCGGCATACGTTTGTGGACCTGATATTCTTTCCTCAATTTTTGCTGTGTCGTTTTTATCCTTTATAATTGCTGCTTCTTTTTTTTCTGATTTACAAGCTACAATTACCGCGATATAGAATAAAATGGTTAAAAATTTTGTTGGCTTCATATGTGTTTCTTTGCTTTTGAAAAATTCTGCTTTTAATTCTGTTAAGGATATTTGGTTCTATACGATACCAACACGCATAGCCTTTGTTAGTGTTATTTGATATCCAAGATACTAACTATTGGTAAAAAATAAGTCTGATGAGACATCAGACTTATTTAAAACAATTATATCAATCATGGACTATTTCAAATAAGATACGTAAATGATATCTTTGTTTTTTTATTACTATCGATATGCTGGATTTTGCTGAAAATTTGCGTTTTGATTGAGGTCTATAGCAGATTGAGGAATTGGTCTTAATATTTTTAATTCTCCATTTGCTCCATTAAAATTAGCTTGCTCTACCAAATAATTATGTAAAGAGGCTCTTTCTACCAACTTACCAGTACGTTTAAGATCAAACCATCTATAATACTCTCCCAATAATTCTCTTGCTCGTTCATCTAATATAAAATCTATATCAAAATCTGTTAGGGTAGCTGCAGGCACCTCTGCTCTTCGTCTCACTTCATTTAATCGTTGTAAACCTAATGCTGGATTTCCAGATTGTAAATAAGCCTCTGCAGCCGTTAAATAGGTTTCTCCTAGTCTTGCTATTACAACATCTCTTCTACTTGTTGCATTCCCATCAGCAAAAGGTGCATTAGGATCGTCAAACTTACGCAGAGGAATAGTAGCATTATCTGGCTCAATATTTGGTCTTGCTGCGTAGGTACCATAAGGATAAATCTCTGCATTTGGATGCAATACTGCATACGCAGCTAAATCTGCATCAGAACTAGCCCATGCCGGCGCATAGTAAAATGCTACCTCATTATCTTCGGGCTCTGGGGTTTCAGAAAAATTATAGAAATTATAGTATCTATTAAGACGTTCACTCATAAAGGTAGTTTCCCATCGTGTATCCTGCTCAATGAATAGATCGAGGGCATGTTGAGTAATTGCCAGTGTCTCGGTTCGATAAGGGTTTCTACCATTGACATCTGCCCCACCCATTGGTGGTCCAAAAAAGTTTGCTTGCTTATTACCTAAATTATCAACATCGGCTGCTACCGATTCGATAGAGAATTGCACAGAAAATATAGTTTCTTCATTGATTTCTCTGTAATCTGCAGTAGGGCTCCACAATTCTTCAAAGGATAAATCTAATCCTTGACCCGCAATCGTTTCGTCTGCTAGTTTGGCAGCCAGTTCAAAATCATTAGTTTCAGCAAAAGTTTCATATCCTCTAGTAAGGTGTACTTTGGCTAATAAATTTTTGGCCGCTCGTTTGTTTGCTCTTCCAGTAAATGCTTCATCTGGTAAAAGGTTTACTGCTTCGTTTAGTTCTGAAACGATAAATGCATAGACTTCTTGAGCTGTATTTCGTTCAAAAGATAATACTGGTGTTGTAAAATATTCGTTTACTAAAGCGACACCGCCATAGGTCTGAACTAATAGAAAGTATGCATTTGCTCTCAAAAATTTTAATTCTCCAACGCGTCTGTTTATAACATCTGTTTGTTCTGTACTTTCACTATAAAAAACTCCTTCATTAACTTTTTGAATTACTCTATAGCATGATTTATATAACTCACTAATACCTGAAGATCCAGGGAATAATAAGCTATAACGCATTAAACCTTCAGGACCATTATCTTTCCCTTCAGAATATAAATCAGTTCCAGAACAAAACATATAGGGATCCTGTCCATAAATATCTTTTAATAAAGAGTACGTAGAATTTACTAAACTCTCATAACCGTCTTTTGTCAAAAAATACTCTTCTGCTGTAATATTAGCATTTACTTCTTCTTCTAAAAAATCATCTCCACAAGAAACGCATAGGGATCCGATTAATACTATCAAAAATATAACTCTTTTCATCTTGCTTTTATAATTTTAAATTTACACCCAATTGATATGTAACAGATGCTACACGACCCAATTCAAAACCTGACGTAGCCCATTCTGGATCAAAACCATCATAATCTGTAAATACGAACGGATTTAAAACGTTTACATAAATCCTACAACTTTTTATTTTAATTCTCTCTAACGCATCACTGTCAAGGGTGTATCCTAAGGCTATATTTTTAACTTTCACAAAAGATGCATCTCTATAGAATCCAACACCAAAACGATCTCCATTTATTTCAATACCATCTCGTTCAAGGTAATAAGGTCCTTCATTTCTACCTTGTGGGTACATATTGCTCGGTTGATAGGGTAATCCTCCAGAATTTCTGGGTATGTATACATCTACATCCAATTTTTGACGACCCCGTTGCCGAGTATTTGTTGCATCCTCGTGAAATGGGCTGTATGCGAGAACTCCTTGATTGGTAACGATGGATGCGGATAGGTCAAAACTACCAACTCGTAGCTTGGTAAACCAACTACCCGACCAATCTGGATCAGAATTACCTAAAACGACTCTATCTTCGTCTGTGATTTGTTGATCATTATTAACATCAACAACTTTAGCTTGCCCTTCTTCTTGTCCATAAACAGCTGCCAAATCAGCCTCGTCTTCTTGCCATATACCATCAAACTTAAAGTTGTAATATGAATTTATCGATTCACCTATAAATAAACCATTACCAATAACATCGTCTGAATCATTATAGATAGACTTTATTTCGTTAACATTTTTTGTAAACGTAAATGTATTTTCCCACGTTATCATTTTGGTATCAACGATCGTTGTATTTAAAAGTATCTCTACCCCTTTATTACTTACCGAACCTACATTGGTAAATACGCTACTAAGACCAGATTCTAAAGGAAGATCCTGTACTAATAAAAGTTCTTCAGATAATTTATCATACACATCAATTGATCCTGTAATTTTATTTTTAAGCAATCCAAAATCAACACCTAGATTGACCTCTCTGGTTTTTTCCCAACCTAGATCCTTATTACCTAATTTACTCGCGATATTACCTCTAGAAAACTGTCCGTTAAAATCATAAAAAGTTTGTTGATTTAATACGTTAAACGTTGCATATGGATCAACCGCATTGTTACCTGTAAATCCAAAACCTGCTCTAAATTTAAGATTAGAAACCGTTTGCACGTTTTGCATAAATCCTTCTTCACTTATATTCCACGCAACAGCTGCAGACGGAAAAGTGTCCCATCGCTTCTCTGATGAAAATAATGAAGAACCATCCCATCTAGTTGCTAGGGTAAGCAAATACTTGTTATTATAACTATAATTTAAACGAAATGCATAAGATTCGAGCGTAGATTTTTCAAACGGAAATCCATCAGTAACTTCCAAACTTGTAGGGGTACCAACTCCTAGATTGTAAAAACCAGTGTCAAATTCAATATCTTCTACTCGTACAAAAGCTCTTTCTGTTTGAGTCACATATACACTTTGTAAACCCAACAATTTAAAATTATGGTTTTCTTTATAAGTATAATTAATATTGAATTGGTTATCCCATGTATAGGAATAATTATCGACATCTAAACGCTCTGCTCGATTTTTACCTATCGATATTCGTTCGATAGTTTCAATCTCGTTAAAAGTTCTTCGTTTTATATTATCAATATTTCCAGAAAATGTTGATTTGAGAGCTAACCAGTTTAAAGGTTTGTATTGAAGGTATATATTACCCACCGTCGTGGTCTTTTTTAATTTGTCACTAACTCCCGCGATATCCAATAAAGGATTTAAGGTACCAGTTTTATTAATTAGGGTTTCTCCATTTTCATCATAAATTCTTCCAGGAAATGGTATCAATTCACCATCAAACCCGTAAGGTGACATTAAAGGACTAAAGCGAAATGCACTCTCCATAGCTCTACTACTCCCTAATTGCTGGTCAGATTGCGCCAATGTCAAGTTTAAACCTGTACTAATTTTAGAGTTTACCGTATGGTCTAGTCCTACTTTAAGTGTGTATTTATCGATGCTTTCATTATCGATATTTCCTGTTTCACTTTGCATTCCTAATCCCATATTATATGCCAATCCATTTTCAGAACGCCCAGAGATATTAACATAGTTATTTTGTTGGAAACCTGTTTTTAAAACCTCATCTGCCCAGTCAAATTCAAAACCATTAGCTGCTCGCTGAAATAGCAAAGGATTTCCGTTAATATTCACGGCATTGTCAACATCGTCTTTTGTAATTGCAGTTACATCGTCTAGCCCTCCTAAATACGCTGATTGATGGTACGTCCACCAAGCTTGTCCATTCATAAAATCAGGTAATCTAGCTACCTCTTTTATACCTGCAAAACTATCAAATGAAACATTGAATCCACTTTTTGCAGTTTTTCCACTTTTTGTAGTTATGATAACTACTCCATTGGTTGCTCTAGATCCATAAATAGCAGTAGATGATGCATCTTTTAGTACATCCATCTGTGCGATATCCTGAGGGTTTAAAAAATCTATATTATCCAAAGGGACGCCATCTACAACAAATAAAGGATTAGTATTATTACCAAAAGTGTTTTGTCCCCTTATAGCAATATTGAAGCCATCACCTATACGGCCTGTAGGAGAAGAAATCTGAACCCCAGCTACATTACCTTGCAAAGATTCTAATGGATTAGTTAAATTCCTTTCGGTTAAAGCTTGAGCATTTACGGTTGCTACTGCTCCAGTAAGATCTTTTCTTTTAACAGTACCGTAGCCCACTACAACTACTTCAGAAAGTGCTTCTAGATCTTCTTCAAGAATGATTGAAATGTTTTGTCCACCAGACACTGTGAGCTCCTTTGTTTTAAATCCTAAACTACTCACTATAATTGTCGCATTAGGATTGGTTAAGGTAAAGCTAAAATTACCATCAAAATCGGAAGAAGTTCCATTACTAGTTCCTTTTTCGATAATATTAGCACCAGGAATTAACGTATTGTCGGTAGCACTAGCCACGGTCCCACTTACAAGTAAGTTGTCTTGAGCCGCAAGAGAAAAAGCAAATAACAAAAATGGAAAGAAAAATAAAAGTCTAGTACTACCGTGTCTTTTGACTTTCCTTAAATGGATGAGAGTGATTAAAATATTCATTGAGTGAAAAATTAAATTTATAAACTTTTAGTCGTAAGTTTATTGTTGATATACGTGTTTTTAAAATGTATTGACTCTACATGATCTAGTGAAAAAGGGGTTTCTGTTTTTTGCACAGTTACGTTCGATATGTTGATGTTTTTTATTGTTGAAGATTCATGTCCTTTTGCCAAAATAACAAAACGACCACCATTAGCTACTTGAATGCTATCTAGATAGATGTTTTTAACAATGGGCATATGCTCACCTATTTGGTTATTATGGGTAGCGTAATGCATGTTTATTTTAAGTACAGCTTCTTTTACCTGACCAATGACAATGTTTTTGACATAAATACCATCTACAAAACCACCACGTCGTGTATTCGTTTTAATACGAATAGCTCTATCAAGATTAGGACTATCCATAAAGCAATTTTCTATAAAAATATTTTTTACTCCTGCTGACATTTCACTACCGATAACCACACCACCATGACCATCGATCATTTTACAATTTTTAACTAAAATATTTTCACTAGATATCCCTACCCTTCTACCCTCGGCATCTCTACCAGCTTTAATAGCTATACAATCATCCCCTGTATTAAAAGTTGAGTTTTTTATAACTACATTTTTTGAGTACTCGGGATCACAGCCATCATTATTAGGTCCGTGACTTTGTACATAAACATTATCAATAAGTACATTTTTTGATTTAAAAGGGTGTATTATCCAGAAGGGAGCATTAATTATTTTAACATCCCGAATAAGAACATTTGTACATTCAAAAGGTTCAATAAAACTAGGTCGTAAGTAATGTCCCTTACCAAAAACTCTATTATCAAGCGCTATGTTAGTTTGTCCCATATGCATTAATGTGGGAAGATTGAGACTATCGCTTTGTGATGGCATTCCTTCTTGATATCCATAATCTTTTGATCCTTTCCAGAGCCACCAATTTTGAACTGAAGCTTGACCATTCAAAACTCCTTTTCCTGTAATTCCTATATTATTTTTACCCTTTGCATAAATTAAAGGTGAATAATTCATCAATTCAATCCCTTCAAACGAAGTATGTACAAGAGGATAATAATGATCTGGATTAGTAGAAAATCTAATTTCGGCACCTTCTTCTAAATGAATATTGATATTATTATCTAAATGAATAGGACCTGTTAAATAAACTCCTTTTGGCACCAACACTCTGCCTCCACCTTGTGAGACACAGTAATTAATTGCTTTGCTAAAAGCTGTAGTATTTAATGTTATTGAATCTGATATTGCACCATAGTCCAAAACATTCACTGAAAAATCTGGAAATTGTGGAGCTTTTACAGAATTTTCTATGATGCGTGCTTGATGCCAAACATCATTGACTTGGTCTACCTTTTTAATGTTAGTATCTATACAAGAGATCAATAGTAATGAAAAAATACCTAGAGCAAATACCTTACATTTATTTAATTGGTACATTTATTCTTTATTAAAGTTTTGACAATATCTTAAATTATAGTATCAAAAAACGAGATTATGTAATCGATTACCAAATCTAAATAAAAAGTTGATATTATCAATAAAAAAATCATAAAAATCTTATATAATTATGAAAAAATCGTTAAACTTACATTATAGCTATAAAATTTTAAGCTTTTAAGTCCCTGATAGCGTAAATCATCATAATAATTTAATAATATGTAATCGATAACATTTAATTTGCAAATAATTTAGTTTCCTTATATTTGAGCTTTAATAGCACACGCTTTATGTCCAAAAAAACAACGATTTATGATATTGCCAAAGCACTTAACATCACAGCAGCGACAGTTTCTAGAGCATTAAATCAAAATCCAAGCATTAGCAAGTCTACACGAGATTTGGTTATGAAAACTGCTACCAAAATGAACTATGAGCAAAACAAACTTGCCTTAGCACTCAAAAGCGGTAAAAGCTATAATATCGGGGTTATTGTTCCTCGTATCGATAGTAATTTTTTTGCCTCTGTAATTAGAGGAATAGAAGATGAGTTATCACCATTAGGGTATCATGTTATTATAACACAAACCCATGAGATTGAAGATAGAGAAGCACAAACAATTGATACATTATTAAATGCACAAGTCGACGGTATTTTAATGTCTTTGTCAAAAGCTAATACAGCAATAAAGTATTTTGAGCGAGTACTCAAGAAAAATGTTCCGTTAATTTTCTTCGATAGAAAAAAAGACATCAAAGGTGTTAGTTCTGTTACCATCGATGATTTTGAAGGTGGATATAAAGCTACTAAACATCTAATCGATCAGGGATATAAAAAAATTGCTCATTTTTCGGTTAATCAAAATATTGAAATCTATCTTGAACGTTATAAAGGATATAAGCAAGCGTTAATCGATAATGGGTTAAACGTAAATGAAGCGTATAATATCCAAGGAAAAAGTTCTTTGGAAGGCGGTATCAAAGCAATGGAGTCTTTGTTAAAACTAACTTCACCTCCCGATGCCTTGTTCTCATCAAGTGATTTTGCTGCATTAGGAGCTATTAAAACCTTGAAAAAACACAATATAAAAGTCCCTAGCGAATTTGCTGTTGTAGGATTTAGTAATGAACCCTTTACAAAATTTATGGAACTCTCAATTACTAGCGTTGATCAATCGCCTTTGGAAATGGGAAAAATGGCAGCCAAAGTATTCTTGGAACAAGTTAATAACAACGGTGTTAAAATTGAAAAGAAAGTTGTTTTGGAACCTGAATTATTAATACGAAAATCATCGCAAAGAATAGTCGAGAAATAAATTTTATGTGTTTATTGTTAAAGTGAAACTCCTCTCTTCCAAGGAATAAAATCATCTTGATTTAACACGCTTGCTTTTGATTTTGTTGTACCGCTTGCGATATCTATAATTTGTTGTAACATAATTTCGGACATTTCTTCAATAGATCTTTTTCCGCTAATGATATCTCCGGTATCTATATCAATAATATCACTCATTTTTGTAGCCAATTCAGAATTCGAGGATACCTTTATAACAGGAGTAATTGGATTACCGGTTGGTGTACCGAGTCCTGTGGTAAAGAGCACTACGTTAGCTCCAGAACCTACCATGGCTGTAGTACTTTCTACATCATTTCCAGGTGTACACAATAAATTTAGGCCCGCTGTACGTACGTATTCACCATAATCCAGAACATCCACAATTGGTGAGGTACCACCTTTTTTTGCTGCTCCAGCAGATTTCATCGCATCGGTTATTAATCCATCTTTAATGTTACCGGGCGATGGATTCATATCAAAACCTGAGCCTGCATCAACTACTGATTTTTCAAAAGCTTTCATTAAATCTAAAAATTTAGTTGCTTTATCCTCATCGACACATCTATTGACCAACTCCTGTTCTACCCCGCACAATTCGGGGAATTCTGCTAAAATTGCTGTTCCTCCCAAAGCTACTAGTAGATCCGACGTATATCCTAACGTTGGATTAGCTGAAATACCAGAAAATCCATCAGAACCTCCACATTCTAATCCGATAGTTAATTTTGATAAAGGTGCTGGTTTTCGCTCTATTTTATTTGCTGTCTTTATAGCCTCAAATGAATGTTTTATGATCGCTGTAATCATAGTGTCTACTGTCCCCATTTGTTGCTGTTCGTAAATCAAAACAGGCTTTTTATTATTTGGGCTTATTGTCTTAAGTGCTTTATTAAAAATATCAATTTGTAAGTTTTGACATCCCAAACTTAAAACGGTTGCTCCTGCTACATTAGGATTATTTACATATCCTGCCAATAATTTGGCTAAACTTTCAGAATCCTGTCTAATACCACCACAGCCTCCAGGATGGGTGATGAATTTAACTTCTACATTATTAAAAACATTAGTGCTCTTATGAATATCAGCTGAAGGGTTGTGACTACCTTCATTTACCAATGAACGAAGTAACATTCTATGATTACTAGGCGTTTGTACTAATAATTCTTTTTCAAAAATATCTTTAAGAAGTTCTATATTTCTATTTTCACAAAATACTAACGGAAAAAACAACCACACATTTGCAGTTCCTACTTGACCATCTTCTCTATGGTATCCCATAAATTTTTTATCCTTCCATTTCTCGATATTTGGATGTACCCATGTAGTTGTAGCTGTTTTTTTTGTAACTTTTTCACTTTCGTGTTTTACGTTTTCTGTAGTTAACACCTCTCCTTTCGCAATAAAACAACTAGCTTTACCGACCAAAACTCCATACATTATAATTCGGTCACCCGTATTTAATTCTGTAAGTGCAATTTTATGCTTTGCTTTAACATTGGTAATAAGCTTGATATCTTGCTGATTAACTTTTATATTATTGCCAACGTTTAAATTGACCAAAGCAACTGCTACATTATCTTTTGGATGAACTTTTATTACTTTTTTTTGCATGGTTTTATTTTTCCTTGATCTTTAAAATTTTTTACTAAAATTGACGTATCCATCGACAACTCCGTTCGTTTCGATTTCGTCTAATGCAGTAACTATTGCCTCCTCTAAAAAAGGAATCTTTGTTAAATCCTGATCCCAAAAGTCTTCGCGCTGCAATATTGAAGATGCAACGACCTGTGTACTATTGCTTTTCCAAATTTCTTTAAAATCATCTACGATGGCAGCACTGTCGTTAACTGGCAATCTATTTCCTTTCCAAATCCCTTTATAAAATCTGATAAGACACGCCAAGGCAAATGTTAGATTTGTTGGTAACACTCCTTTTTTAGTCTCGTATGCTAACAAACTGGGTAAAACACGTACTTTAAATTTTGAAATAGAGTTAAGTGCGATGTCAGATAATTTATGCCTTACAAAGGGATTTCTAAAACGATCCAAAACTGCATTAGAGAAACTTTGCAATGCTGATTTATCCATTGGGAGCGTTTCATTTATCTCCTCAAAAATAGCTTTATTTACGAAAGCTCCAGTAAAATCGTTATCGATGGTTTCTTTAACGGTCTCATTTCCGTACAACAAGGAAAATGGAACCATGCACGTATGAGCTCCGTTGAGGATTCTCACTTTTCTCATACGATAAGGTTGCATATCGTTCACAATCTTAACGTCCAAATCGGTTGTATGAAAGGGCAATTTTTTCTTAAGATTATCATCACCTTCTATTACCCAAAGTAAAAAAACTTCTGCAGCAACGATTAAATCATCTTGATAATCTAATTGTTTATTATAGGTCTCAATATCATCTTTAGGGTAGCCAGGCACAATTCTATCAACCAGGGTACTATGAAATGAACACTCGGTATGTAACCAATCTATAAATGCTTGATCTAGTTTCCATTGTGCAGCATATTTTAAGAGAATTTCTTTTAAGGTTTCTGAATTATAGTTAATTAATTCACATGGTATTATAGTCAGCCCCTTATCTTTGGCTCCGTTAAAATAAGTAAAGCGTGCGTATAGCAATTGTAGTAATTTTGCTGGAAAAGATCTTGGAGGCTTCATCTCCAAATTGTCTTCTTTACTAAAAGAAATCCCTGCTTCGGTAGTATTTGATATAATAAATTTAAGTTCTTTCTCCTTTGCCAAATCAAGATAGTCTTGATGATTTGTATAGGGATTAATAGCACTTACAATTGTAGTAATTAACTCCTTTTCTTGAATCTCTTTACCATCTTTAACTCCTTTCAAAAAAAGAGTATACAAGCCGTCTTGATCGTTGAGGACATCGATCATTCCCTGATTTAGTGGTTGCACCACCGCAATTCCTGCATTAAAATCAGATGCTTTATTTAGTTGCTGAATTGCATAGTCTACAAAGGCTCTCAAAAAATTTCCTTCGCCAAATTGTACTATTTTAATTGGTAAACGATTCTGTAAACCAAGATTGGTTCTATTTAATTTTTTTACTGTAGGTGTCGACATCTTGTACATTTTTATAAATTAAATACCCCTGGTAACCAAAGTGTTAATTGCGGTAAATACGTTACCAGAAATAGGGCTACTACCATTGCTAAAAAAAGAGGTAGTAGAGGTTTCATAACTTTTTGAATAGTTGTGTTAGCCACACCAACTCCCACAAAAAGCACTGAACCAACGGGTGGGGTACACAGTCCAATACATAAATTAAGTACCATAATAATACCAAATTGAATAGGATCCATTCCCAACCCAGTAACAACTGGCAAAAAAATAGGAGTGAAAATTAAAACTGCAGGTGTCATATCCATGAAAATACCTACAAATAATAAAATCAAGTTGATAATCAATAAAATAACAATTTTATTATCACTAATAGCTAGTAAGGAAGCGCTTATATCTTGCGGAATGTTTTCATAAGACATTACCCACGACATACTCATTGAGGCTCCAATTAACAGCATCACTACAGCTGTAGTCGATGCTGAATCTAACAATATCTCGGGCATTTTTTTTAGATTAATTTCTTTGTACAAAAACCCTAAAATTAATGTATACAACACCGCAATAGCTGAGGCCTCGGTTGCAGTAAAAATTCCTGTTACAATGCCACCGATAACAATAACTAATAAAAATAAACTTGGCACTGCATCTATAAATGTTTTAAAAATTTCCTTTAACGAACTTCTTTTACCAAGCTTATAATTTTTCTTTTTAGCCCAAAAAGATGCCACAATCATTAAGAAAAGTCCAGTTAAAATACCTGGAATGTAGCCTGCCAAAAATAATGCTGCAATAGAAACTCCTCCACTAGCTAGAGAATAGATGATAAGTACATTACTTGGAGGTATTATTAATCCTGTGGTTGCCGAAGTTATATTTACCGCTGCTCCAAATTCTTTTGAATAACCTTCTTTTTCCATTTCTGGTCCCAAAATACTACCCATTGCTGAAGCTGAAGCCATTGCCGAACCTGCAATCGCTCCCATGAGCATAGCACCAATAACATTTATAAGTGCCAAACCACCCGGCAGTGCACCAACCAGAGTTTTGGCAAACGCTATAAGCCGATGAGCTATCCCCCCTTTATTCATTAACTGTCCCGAAAGTATAAAAAATGGTATTGCCAAAAGTGCAAAACTATCTAAACCTGTTCCCATACGTTGAGACACAGTAGTAAAGGCAGGCATTGCTGATATACTGACTAACATTGTCAAAACAGAAGATATGGATATACTCCAAGCTACTGGTGTTCCTATTGATAATAAACCAATAAAACTAATTACTAAAACTAAAATTGGAATGTAATCCATATTATTCAATATTAATGATGTCTGAAATTTTGTAGTAAATTATAAGTAAGCCACTTAGCGGAATAGCAAGATAGACTATTGCTAAAGGTACTTGTAAAGCAGGTGATTGTTGGTCCAATAAATAAGTGATATACACCAATCTACTGCCTCCAATTACCATTGCAGATAACGCAAATAGAATAATCAATATGTATACTATTCGTTTTAAGTTTTTTTGAGTTTTATTCGTAGCTTTTTGTGGTAAAACATCTATAGCCACATGCATGTTTCGACCAGATACGTATGCTGCCCCAAGAATTCCTAACCAAATCATTAAATAGCGTGCTAATTCATCGGTGAATGAACTTGGTGTACCCATGATAAATCGCGTAAAAACTTGCCAAATTACGTTTATCACCATTACTCCCATGATTACAATAAGAATATTTCCTAAGATTCTATCTACTTTTTGTCTAACTGTCATTTAATTAGTGTTTTTAATACGTTCTATTAAGGCAAGCATCTCTTTATCATCTTTATAACTTTGGTAGACGCGTTTAACATTATCAGAAAATGATTTTTTACTAGGTCTTATCACTGTCACACCAGCTTTTTGAACTTCGTCTAAAGCCTCTTTCTCTGCATCGGCCCAAAGCATACGTTGATAACCTACAGAGTTATCCACAGCTTCTTGTAACCATTTTCTTTCCTGTGGAGCTAATTCGTCCCAAATATGTGTCCCAATAATTAAAACATCTGGTAACACTGTATGTTCATCCAAAGAGTAATGTTTACAAACCTCATAATGCCTTGATAAATAAAAGCTGGGTGGATTATTCTCTGCACCATCAACTACACCTTGTTGTAACGATGTATATAACTCGCCCCAAGAAATTGGGGTTGGTGAACCGCCTAAACTTTTCACCATATCCATCGCCGTAACACTCTCCATCACCCTTATTTTAAGTCCCTTTAGATCATCTGGTGTAGTAATTGGTTTGTTCTTGGTATAAAAGCTTCGACTTCCAGCGTCATAATACGCTAATCCTTTAATCCAAAATTGTGTTCCCTCGTTCAATAATTCTTGACCGATATCACCATCCAAGACTTTAAACGAATGTTCTCTGTCTCTAAATAAATATGGTAGACCAAAAACTTTCATTCTAGGTGCAAAATTCTCCATAACACCTACCGAAACTTTTGTCATATCCAGACTTCCAATTTGAAGTAATTCAATACATTCACGTTCTGTACCTAACTGCTGACTTGGATAAATTTCTAATTGCATTTTTCCGTCAGAAATTCGTGCTAAATCTTTACCCATTTTAACCATCGCCTTATGTACAGAATGATTTACATCTAAACTATGTGCTAACTTGATTGTTTTGGTTACACTTATCTGGGTACATCCAAGTACTAAGATAAAGAGTGGTATTAGGACGAGTAACTTTTGTAATAACTTCATATCCTATTTTCTTAAATTATTAATCATGGTTAATGTATTATGTACTTGAGTGGTTAGGCTTTTAAAATCTTGATTTTCCACCAGTTCTGGCGTAATTAGTTTTGACCCCATCCCCACACATATTACCCCTGCTTCGAACCATTCTCTCAAACTATCGATTGTAGGAGCAACGCCTCCTGTTGGCATAATAGATGTCCAGGGTTGTGGTCCTATAATCGCTTTTACAAAACTTGAACCGTAGGTAGCTCCTGGAAATAATTTCACAATTTCGCAGCCAAGTTCTTCTGCCTTGGATATTTCGGTAAGCGAACCACATCCTGGGGACCATAATACTTTACGTCGATTACATACTAATGCTATATCCTCTCTAAGTACAGGTGTTACCACAAAATTAGCTCCTAGTTGCATATAATAAGAGGCAGCAGCGGCATCTGTGATTGAACCTACACCTAAGATCATACCAGGTAACTCCTGCATTGCATATTTTACCAATACCTCAAAAACCTCGTGCGCAAAATCACCTCTCGATACAAACTCCAAAAGTCGAGCGCCTCCATCATAGCAGGCTTTTAAAACATTCTTACTAATTGTTACATCCTTATGATAAAATAAAGGAACCAATCCAGTACTTTTCATTGTTTGTGCAACTTCAATTCTTGTATAGTGTGCCATAATTTTAAATGAGGTCCATTAATTTTTTACAACTTTTAATAGATAGATTGATAAGATATTCTCCTTGTGTTTGTTCTTTAAGAACCTTTATAAACTCAATTGGTATAGAACTATATCTTTCTCTTTTACCTACTTCGTTTGTCGAAATCATAATCGCAGAATCTATGCTTCCATCATGGATATCATTTAAAAAAGCATCCTCTTTTGAAGTTTCATCAAACGATTGATATACTAATACCCGATAACCAGATTTTGCAGCTGATTTTTGAATTTCACATAATGTATCACTATATAAGTTATCATTTACCTGTGGGAGAAGTACTGCTAATGTATTGGACTTATTTTTTCGCAAGGCGATAGCATTTTTGTTAGGTATGTAATTGTTTCGCAAAGCAATATCCTGAATTAACTGAGTAGTTCTAGCACTAATATCTGATCTACCATTTAGTGCTTTGGACACTGTAGAAACAGAGAACCCTGACATACGTGATATTTGCTTTAGCGTTATCATAATTTATCTTGATACTTTTCCATTAGCTTCGCCTCGTATCATCTTTTCAACTTCTTCTACTGATACTAGATTATAATCACCTGATATGGTATGCTTCAAACAACACGCTGCAACAGCAAATTCCAACGCACTTTGCGTATCATCTTCATAGCGAATAAGTCCATATATAAGTCCACCCATAAATGCGTCTCCACTCCCTACTCTATCCACCACGGGGGTTACTTCTTTAACAGAAGCATTATATATCGATTTACCATCAAATAGGATTCCTCCGATTCTTTGGTGGGAAGCACTTACAGAATAACGTAAGGTGGTAGCCACTGTTTTAAGGTTAGGACACAATTCAAATAACTTTTTATACAAACTTGGTAAAGAAGCTTCATCTTGATAATTAGGTACTACTTTATCCTTCCCAAGCATAAAGTATGCGGTGTCAATATCCCCCAAAACAATATGACTGTATTTTAAAAGTTCTGGCATAACCTCTTTAGGTTCTTTGCCATATTGCCATAATTTTGATCGATAATTCAAATCACAGGAAATGGTTAATCCCATTTTATGCGCAGCTTTGATTGCTTTTAGACAGATCTGTGCTGCGTTTTCTGAGATGGCGGGAGTAATTCCGCTCCAGTGAAACCATGTAGCTCCTTTTAATATCTCCTCCCAATCAAAATCACTTACATCTGCAGTAGCAATTGCACTGTTTTCTCGATCATACACTACGTTACTACCACGAGTTCCCGCTCCAGTCTCTAAAAAATAGATACCCAATCGGTCTCCACCCTGTAAAACATGTTGAGAACCAACATTAAGTTTGCGCATTTCTTTTAAAGTACAAGCTCCAATTTCATTATCTGGAATTTTTGATACAAATTCTGAATGCACGCCATAGTTAGCCAAGGAAACCGCTACATTAAACTCTCCGCCTCCGTAGGTCGCTACAAAAGATTTAGCCTGTGAAAAGCGTAAATGTCTCTCTGTGGAGAGTCGTAACATAATTTCTCCGAATGAAACTACTTTTTGCATTGAACTTTTACTTTTTTATACTATTGTTAAACTAAATAATCTTGCTGTTTCAGAAAGCTATTTTCTCTTTTAAATAAGTTATAAGTATGTACATTACATATTATAGTGACTACCATTGCAGCCTATACTTTATCTTCAATTAAAGCTCAAAATATTGCTTGGCATTAAAATAGCTAATATCTGCCACCATCTTTCCTATCCATTCGATTTCTTCTTTGGGCAATTCGCCCTTTTTTATCTCTTCTCCTAAGAGATTACACAAAATTCTTCTAAAATACTCGTGTCTGGGAAAGGATAAAAAACTTCTAGAATCGGTTAGCATCCCTATAAAACAACTTATTAAACCCATGTTTGACAGTGCGTTTAGTTGCTTAATCATACCATCTTTTTGATCTAAAAACCACCATCCTGAACCAAACTGCACTTTACCTTTGACGCTACCATCATTGAAGTTACCGATCATTGTCGCTATTACCTCATTATCAGACGGGTTAAGGTTATAAATTATGGTTTTAGTTAATTTATTTTTATTATCCAAAGTATTTAAAAATTGAGATAATTTGTTTGCTTGAGGATAGTCTCCTATTGAATCCCAACCCGTATCTGGACCTAGAATGCTATGCATGCGGGTATTATTATTACGTAAAGCTCCAAGATGAAATTGCTGTACCCATCCAAATTGATGATAGGTATCTGATAAGAATAACAAAATAGCGGTTTCAAACTTTGAAATATCATCATTGGATAACATTGCACCTTTTCTTTTCTTTACAAAAATGGCTTCAACTTCAGCCTCAGTGAAAGCTTCAAAAGAAATACTATTTAGACCATGATCACATAACTTGCAACCATGTGTATCAAAATATTCGATTCTTTTTTTAAGAGCATCTTTTAAGTCCTGATATTTTTCAATTGACATATCAGCAGCGTTGCTCAAACTATCTATATACTTATTGTAACCTTCATTTCCTATCAAAATTGCTTTATCTGGTCTAAAAGCAGTGCTCACCGTAATTTCAAGGTCACTTTTACTTAGTTGTTGATGATACGTTAGTGTATCGATTGGATCTTCGGTAGTACACACGAACTCAGCATTTACTTTACGCAGTAAATTTCTACAACTGTATTCTTGACTACTTAATTTTTCTGAAGTTGCTTCGAAGATAGTATCAGCAGATTTTTCATTGAGTAAATAGTTTATATCAAAATATCGAGTTAGTTCTAAATGAGTCCAATGATATAAAGGATTTCTCATAGTATACGGAACAGTTTTTGCCCATTGTACAAATTTTTCTTTGTCAGAGGCATCACCTGTAATAAAGCGTTCGTTGATACCTAAAGTTCGCATGGCTCGCCATTTGTAATGATCACCATTAACCCAAACTTTGGTAAGGTTGTGATATAGTGTATCCTCCAAAATTTCTTGTGGAGATAGATGATTATGATAATCGATAATAGGCTGATGCTTTGCATACTTATGATACAGCTCTTCAGCATACTTATTAGTTAAAAGAAAATTATCGTGTATAAACTCTGTACGCATAAATTAGTTTGCTTGATATAATCTGGTTATTCTTCGTTTGAAGGCTTACCTATAGTTGCTAATATCCCTCCATCTACGTATAGTATCTGTCCATTAACAAAATCACTTGCTTTGGATGCCAAAAACACAGCTGCACCTTGTAAATCGCTTGGGTTTCCCCAGCGAGCTGCAGGTGTCCTGTTTATAATAAAATCGTTAAAAGGATGTCCATCTACACGTATAGGTGCGGTTTGAGATGTAGCAAAATACCCTGGACCTATTCCGTTTACTTGTATATTATGCTTGGCCCACTCTGTAGCCAAATTCTGTGTTAACATCTTAAGTCCTCCTTTGGCTGCAGCATAAGCTGTAACCGTATTACGACCTAATTCACTCATCATCGAGCAAATATTAATTATCTTGCCCTCCTTACGCTCCACCATCTGTTTTCCAATTAATTGTGACATAATAAAAGGACCTACCAAATCTACATCGATAACTCTTCTAAAATCCTCAACCTTCATGGATAGAGCTGGTTCTCTTTTAATGATACCAGCATTGTTTACCAAAATATCAATTGCTCCTATCTCATTAAAAATTAAATCAACATGAGTTTTGGCAGCAACTTCATCTGTAACATCAAAAATATAACCGGAAGCCTCATATCCTTTGCTTTTATAATAATCTAAAGCTTTTTCTAATTTTGATGGCGTAGTACTCGTAATAACTAGTTCTGCTCCTGCATTTGCTAAACCTTCAGCCATTGCCATACCTAGCCCATGCGTTCCGCCTGTAATTAGTGCTCTTTTATTTTTTAAATTAAATAAATCCATTATCAATTTATCTTAACTCATTAATTTGACAAATATCCATATCTCCATAATCCAAATTTTCTCCTGCCATCCCCCATATAAATGAGTAACTTGAGGTACCTGAACCTGCATGAATTGACCATGGTGGAGAAATAACAGCTTCTTGGTTAGCCATCCATATGTGTCGCGTTTCTTGTGGTTGCCCCATAAAATGACATACTGCTTGATCTTTTGGAACTTCAAAATAAAAATACACCTCCATACGTCTATCGTGTACGTGTGCAGGCATAGTATTCCAACTACTTCCAGATTTGATCGTCGTCATACCCATTTGTAATTGACATACCTCAACAACACTATTTACAATGTATTTTCTTAAAGTTCTCGCATTTGCAGTTTCGGGAGCGCCTAATTCTATAACTTCGACATCATCAACTCCTATTTTTTTATTGGGAAACGCCTTATGAGCCGGAGTAGAGTTCAAATAAAACTTTGCAGGATTATTAGAAGATTCACTAGCAAAAGTAACCTCCTTATTGCCCTGACCTAGATATAATGCTTCCTTATGCTGTAATTCGTAACTAGTGCCATCGACTGTAACTGTACCAGTATCTCCAACATTGATAATTCCTAATTCTCGTCGCTCCAAAAAGTAGGTTGCTTTTAAAGCATCAATACTTTCCAATTTTACAGTCTTTTGAATGGGTGCTACACCAGCCACCATATATCGGTCATAGTGTAAATATTCCCAAATTAACTCGTCCTTTTTTATAACCTCTTTAATCAAAAACTCATCTCGCAATTCTTGCGTGTCGTAAGTTTTAACTGATTTTGGATGAGAGGCATATCTTTTATTATAATTTGTCATAATGCATATAATTGTAATCGATTACACAAATATAAAATAAAATTTTTCAAAACCTAACATTTTATGCTTTAGAGAACTCTTAAAATCATCAATTTCTCCGTTTTAAAATATATTTTTTGAACTATTATCATATAATTATGTAATAATTTGTCACATATGTAAATACTACTTAACGTAATCTTCTTATGTAAATATTAATATATCGCTATTCGTTTTCAGTTAATTTTGAGAAGATTACCAAATTATTTTACTATAAAAGCTGGATATAATTTAAAATTACAGCTAATGAATCAATAACAAAAGTTTAATATAAGTAGAAGGAGTATATAATTTATTTTTCATCAATCGCCGATAATCGATAATCTATGTTAATAATCGATTAATCTCCTAAAAATTAATACGATATGTTTTAAAAAAAGGAAATGTTATATTTTTGACCCATGGAATATTTAAAAGATACAATTTTCTACCAAGAGGCAATTCAAGAAATTAATTATGACTTTGGTAATTACTATTTGTTTGAATCTTTTGTTGTTGGAGAAGTTAACGAAGACATAGTGTACACTTGGAAACATCATGGTAAAAAAGTAGTAGAAGAGTTAAGTCATATTTACGACAATAATGGTAAAAGTTTAGTTTATATTACAAATAGAATTCATGAGTACTCTGTTGTACCAAGTGATTGGATTTATTTTTTTAAGCTTAGTTATTCATTAAAGGGGTACGGTATTGTAAGTAACAATCCTAGTACACTTTTTAACAGTGCTTTAGAAAAACTTTTTATGCGCAGTCGATTAAAAAAATTTGGAACTCTTGAAGATGCGATTGTTTGGGCTAAAAGCTTATCTGATAACGATAGAAAAATCGCATGATACTGTAGTTAAGGATCACTTCTTTTTTCCCATACGTCCTGTAAATCTTGACAATAATACAAGCTTCTTCTTCGTATTGATAAAATAAACACCAGTTAGCAGAATAACCGCTGCAATTGATGATTGCATAGTTATCTTTTCATCCAGAAAATACCACCCTAAAGTAAGTGCAATAATTGGGTTTACATAAGTAGATGTTGCTACCTTTTCGGGCGAAACTACCTTCAGCAAATAATTGAATGCAGTGAAAGCTACTATACTTCCGAAAATAATTAAAATGATCATCGTATATTGTACTGGTGTACTCCAGCTTAGGGGTGATGTCCATGGTTCTCCAAAAATAAAACTTGACATCATTAATAAAACACCTCCTGTTATCATCTGATATCCAGTATTTACAAAGTAATTTGTGGGCAAATCGGCTTTTGAAACAAATAAGCTTCCATATGCCCACGATAGCATACACAATAAAACCATAATCATCCCCAATACGGAGTTCTCTTGGGTAATAACTTCTTTCTGACTAACCAATAAATAGATTCCGATTATACCTAATAAAACTCCAATTATTGACATGAGTTTAATCCTTTTGCCTTGCAGCACTCTCATGAGTAATAAAACTATTAACGGCTGTGCCGAAACCTCTAAAGCCGCAAAACCACTATCGACGTAGCGAAGGGCCCAAACGATCACTCCATTACCAAAAGTTAGAAACAAAAAACCTGCGATCACCGTATTTAAAAATTGCTTACGTGTGATAGCTAAATTTAATCCTAAAAGTCTGGCTAGTATAAAAATTAATATTCCTGCAGTAGTAAAACGAACAGAAGCCAACATAAAGGGTGGTAATTCGGTAACTGCAATCTTATTTAGTAAATAGGTCGAACCCCAAATTACATAAATAGAAAAGAATGATGCTACAATTAATGCGGGATTGGATGATTTACTCATGATTTAAAGATTATGTATAAAACTTATACTGTGCATACACTACTACCATAAGATGACTAAATAACGTTAGTCTCGTTTACGTATAGGAGTAATTAAGCAACCTCTGCTATGCATTAGCTGCAACGAAGTTATACATTTATGGATTTGTTGACCAAATACTTGAACTGGTTATCATTACTCTTCGGTTGAGTTTTAATTGTGCAATTACCAGTTCGGCAATATCATCAGGTTGCATTACAGTTTCTGGATTACCATCAGTAAGATTTAAGTCCAAAGCCATGTCTGTCGCCACAGTACTAGGTAATAATGCACTAACCCGTATATTATGCTTACGAACTTCTTGCATAAGCGATTCTGTTAGTCCAATCACCCCAAATTTTGAGGCACTGTAAGCACTTGTCATTGCATTGCCTTTGACTCCTGCTGTTGATGAAACATTAAGGATATCTCCAGTTTTTCTTTCTATCATACTCGGCAAAAAAGCGCGTGTTACATAATAGGTTCCCATCAGGTTTATTTTAATTATTTCTTCCCAATCTGTAGGTGATAAGTCCATAAAATTTCCAAATTTACCGATACCTGCATTATTAATAAGAATATCAATAGCTCCAAAAGATGCTATTATCTGCTCTGCTGCCTTATTAACCGAATCTATTGAAGCAACATCTGCTGTAACTGTTATTGTTTTAACGCCGTAAGACTCTGCCTCTATAGCTACCTTCTTTAGGTCAGAATCAGTTCTAGATAATAGGGCTATATGTACACCCTCTTTAGCCAAAGCCAAAGCTATTGCTTTACCTATACCTTTACCTGCTCCTGTAACTAACGCTTTTTTATTATGTAAAGTTTCCATAGTTTATAATAATGAGAATAGTAAGAATTAAATACTTTAGACTACCAAAAATACGCTAATCTTTTTGAGTGTTTACCCTGAAAGACCAATTTAGCATATTCTTAAACTTTCATACAAAATGGAAATTAGAAATTTGCTGTATGCAAGTACATTCATAACTTTAAGTGTACCTTTGTCCAAAATATTTGATTTTGCACCCTAATAATTTACACCAAAAACCTTATGATTTTAAAGAACTCGTAAAAAAAACACAGATTCTTACGTCATACATAATAACTAATTCCTACGGAGAGGATACGATAGATTTTGCGAATCCCGAGGCGGTGTATGCATTAAACAAAGCACTTTTAGCAACGCATTATGGAATTGAAGCTTGGGATATTCCCTCTGGATATTTATGTCCGCCAATTCCTGGTCGAGCAGATTATATTCATCATCTTGCCGATCTTTTTAAGAAAGAAGCTAACCAAATAAAAGGATTAGACATTGGTGTGGGTGCAAATTGTATCTATCCCATTTTGGGTAATTGCATTTATGGTTGGCAAATGGTAGGTTGTGATAGTGATGCTATGGCAGTAAAAACAGCTCAAAATATCATCCAAAAGCATCCTAAGTTACAACAAGCCATTCAAATTAGGCACCAAGGTAATAAATCAAATATTTTTGATGGTATTATACAGCCAGAGGAATATTTTGATTTTACGATGTGTAATCCGCCATTTCATACTTCAAAAGAAGCAGCATTGAAGGGTACACAACGAAAATTAAATAATCTAAAAATAGCATCCAACGAGGTGCTTAATTTTGGAGGTCAACCAAACGAACTTTGGTGTAACGGTGGTGAAGCCTTATTTCTTAAGCGTATGATCAAACAAAGTAGAGCTTATGCAAAACAAGTAGGTGTTTTTACAAGTCTTGTTTCTAAAAAAGAAACCTTACCCACGATAGAAAAGCAACTACACAAATTAGGGGCATTATATCAAATTATTACTATGGAACAAGGCAATAAAAAAAGCCGTTTCATTACTTGGAACTTCCAAAAATAGTTGATTTTTTTCTTAGTAAACAGCCTAATTAAAAAGAGATTTTTTTCTTAAAAAAGCAATTGTCATAGAAACAGATGACTGTTGTTTTTTACAGAATTGTATAAGACTCTTTTTTCATAGAGATTGTTTTAAAGAATCTGTCTCTTTGACTATAGCGTTTTCTGCATCCAGCATCTCAACAACCGATTTACAGGCTGAACTATGAGCATACAGAGCATTCTCTTCTTGTAATAGCAAACTATAATATAATGAATATGTGCTTTTTAATTGAGTAGCATTAGGAAACGTATTTTCTACATCAAAAAAATAAGTGTATGGTAATGTTTGTATTTTCATTTTTAGAGTGTTGAGTCTCTCTGCAGTTAAATAAGCTTTACTAATAGCAGCTAACTCATCTTTATCAAATTGAGATAAAACTCCACTCACCTTAGCTGATTCCCATAAATCATTGTTCTCATTAATGATATAGTAATGTATATTACTTTGTAAATGTATGTTGAAACTATTGAGTTGTTCTGCATAGATTGAAATGGAATCTTTTTTTTCTTGAAGCAAGGCAGATGGAACTATTGATTGTAAATCTTTTACAGTTTTGTTAATTACTTTAGATTCTTTTAGCTCAATATGCTTATATCGATTTGCCAAATCATTAATTATGTCTGTTTTGTAACGCTCTTTTTTTTCATAGTTTTTATAATATTGACTACTTATAAAAACTAATCCTATTAAAATTAAAACTATCAGTAATACTTTTTTCATATTCTAACTTATATTTTGCTAATAAATAGCGTACGTTTTGATTAATGCTATTATAAAAATTAACTGTGTCACAATATCTGAAACCTGTAATTTACATGAGGATAAATAATATTCACACATGATTTAGTAAAAATAGAAAAATATTTATTTTTAGAGCGAAACGAATTTAAGTAGCTAGTTAATAAGATCATGAAAATGTAAAAATCAATTTTACATCTTTTAAACTGTTTATAAATGTTTACAAACCGTGGATATTTAAAATTTGCTAAATCGATCTCTTTTTAAATTGCTCCAGTCTTCTTTAATAATACTATAATATATATCATTCTTGCTTTTTCCTTCAGAGTCAATATAATTATTTCTAAAAACTCCTTCTTTAATCGCTCCAAGTTTTTCAATAGCTTTTTGTGAACGAATATTTTCTTGATCAGCACTAAATTGTATTCTTCGGAAACCAATACTTTCAAATCCAAATTTTAGCAGCTCATATTTACAGGCAGTATTTAATCCAGTACCCTGAAAATCTTCACCATACCAGGTCCAACCAATTTCACATTTCTCACTTGCTGCGTTTAAATTTCCATATCGGGTACTACCAGCTACTCGATCAGTTAATTTATCAAGAATCAAAAAAGGATAACAAATTCCATTTTCTTGAGCTTCTAACGTCTGTGTCAAATATTGTGAAAAGTCAGATTCATTACGAATAAACATTCCCATATACTTCCAGATATGATCATCATAAATTATTTCTTTAAGCTCTTGGTTTCTTTGGCTACCAAAAGGGATGAGTTTAACTATTTCATTTTCTAGTTCTATTCGTGTGTTTAAAATTTGTATGTCCATCATCTATTCTTGACATCGTCCCTTATTTGAGTACTAGTTAGAAAAAGGGAATCCTAGTTTTTTTATTTTTTATATATACTCATTAGGGCTCATGTCTCCTAATAAACTGTATGGTCTAAAACCGCAATAATCTGCTTTAAACTTTGATCATGATCTACTTACAGTTCTCAAAATTTTACTATGCAATCTATTAGAAAGAAATCACAGCATCTTTACTACAGGATACTATAAATATTAGTAAAAGCAATTTAATAAAAGGATAGTTTTTCATTTCATCTTATTTAATAGTTGTTATGTGGCATAATTGAGTGAAAATTGGAAATTTCACCTTGAGCCTCAATAAGAACCTAAGATAATAGACTCACATCGCAAAGCTCTTGTTGTACAAATCTAAGCAATTACATGTATATAATGATATTGCCAATGGTAAAATAAGCTATTCTAATAAGGGAACCTTACAGTAAGACTCGAGTGTGTCTCCTACATACTTTTAAACTCCTATACTCTTAACGACTCGAAATAATGTGTTTATCCTAATTTGCTTAAACTAGATAATAGTATAGCTTTACAGATAATAAGATTGTAAACTCAATATTTGTTACTAATAATATAATTTTTAAAGAGTTTCGTAGCGATTACCTACTAGCTTTGCCATTAAGAATAAATTTAATCGGAATATTCTGTTTTGTTAGGTATTCTGTGATAGTAGGAACAACTTTATAATCTGGAATTATGCCTCTTCCAAATTCGCCATTTTGAACGTTCATTTCGAATTTTAGTGAAGGAATATCAATCAATAATCGTGAGTGCGGTAAGACCAATTCACTACTATAACCACTTGTATTTCCATAATATCCACCACCTGTTTCCTTACCAACAAAAATACCTCTGTTACTGGTTTTAATCATATTTGAAAATTCACTACCACCAGAATAGGTAACAGGGCTAATTATAACAAAAAGTTTACCATCATATTTATATCTTGGCTCTTTCTTGTAAGCCATTAAACCAAATCCCATATTGCGTTTACGACAATAACTTTTGTCTGGCATTTTATCGTTTCCGAAAATCCGTTCAAAGAACCCAAAGGTCTTAAGTTTTATCGGCTCGTCAATACCATTATCAAGAATTGAAACTTGGCTCTTTGCACAAACAGATTTGTATTTTTTATAATTATCAGCGAGATAAGAAAATAATAGATTTTCATTACCCTCATTACCACCACCGTTGTTACTTAAATCTATAATTAGATTGCTAACATTGTTCTCAACGATTGTCTTAAAACTTATTTCTAAAAAAGTAGATAGCTTTTTATGGACTCTATTTTGTTCGTATAAGCTATTAGAAAATGTATGAACTCCTAAATAAGCTATAGTATCGTTCAATAATTTAAATTCTAAACTTTCTTTTTGTGTTTCTCTTTTTTCATTATTGACTAAACTGTTTGAAAAATCTGTGAATTTTTGTGATTCCAATTCTAGCATATGTATTTTACCACTAGAATCTTTGACCTGTATAACAAATTCATTTATAAATCCATATTTTAAAAAATAATGCTTTGAAAATGAAAATCCATTTAAATCTGAAAATTTGACTGCTTTAATAAATCCATCAGAAGCAAATAGTTCCCCCAGTTCATACACCAATTGTATAGGGTTTTTACCATTAATACTCAAAATTTCATTACCCAGAAGAGGTTTAGTATATAGATTACTTTGCTTGGATATATACATTTTCTTATCCAGAAAAACGACATTCACAGGAAGATAACGGGCTTCATAATTTAAAAACGTTTCTGTCTCTTCTGAAAATTCGATATTAGTATGATCTTCTCTTGAAAGACCCACTAAAGGTGCTATGATATTAAAAAATTCAATTTCATTTAAGTCATTTTTGATTTTCATTTTTGCGTTTGAAAATGCACTATTAACACTATCTTTTGGCATATACCAATACATTCCCGAATGATGTTTGTCAAGACCTTGATAAAGTAATTCTAAATCACGTAGAAGTAAGTTTTTATTGATTTTTTTTAGAGAGCCATAGTCCTGCGCAACAGGTATCGCAATGAAATGAAATAGTGTCAAAGTAAGTATTAATTTCTTCATTTATTAATTTGTTTTTTACAAAAGGAAGAAAATTATATTGTGCACATTGGTATAATATTGACTTTTTATGTCAAGAATTCTTTTTGGTAGCTTTTAGGTCTTATACCAATAAATTTTTTGAATGATTTTGAAAAATGAGAAGTGTCGGTAAAATTATACTCATACGCTTTCTCTGTAATAGAACATTTCTTTGTTATTGTTTTTTTGCAATGAAAGACTTTTTTCATTAGAGTATAGTGAATTGGTGACATACCAGTTGTTTCTTTAAACTTTCTTGCAAAACTATATTTATTCAAATTCGCTATGTCTGCCAATTGTTCTAAAGATATAATCTCTTTTATATTCCTTTCTATATAAGTGTCTATTTCATTCCAGTATTCTAATGGTTTTCTAATCTCTAAATTTGTAGTTAATTCGGCAAACGATGACAAATATGAAATAAATTTTTTTAGTAATGACTCAATAGGTACAGCGTCAAAATGCATTAAGTTTTCAAATAACACATTCAATTCGTTATTCTGTATAACTCTATTCTTAAAATGTAAAGTTTGTCCTAAAGGAAGCATTGCTCTAACTGTTTTGTCTGAAATATACAAAGTATCAAACGAAAGTAAATTAGTTGAAGAGTACAGAGGATTTGAATGTAATTCATAAGGATGCGTAATAGTGATATCATTCACATTTCCAACAAATTGCTTTTGACCAATATTTATTAGTTCTACACCACTTTTAATCTTCGAGATACAAAATTCAGGATGATAATGAAGCGGAAAAGCTTCTTTTTGATTCTTAAATGATAACCTATTCATTGTAATAATTGACTTGAAAGTAACATTTAATATTTATCTCGTAATTATATAAAATATAACCCAACTTTTGCTATTTCTAGATATAAGTTGCAAAATATCGCCTTTTGCAAACATCGCCTTTTGCAAACATCGCGTCTTCATAAATCCACAAAGTAATAACTAATCAGACCGGTTTAGTCTACATGGCATGCATGGTGGTACCGATCGCAAGAATGCTTAATTGTTGATAACAGTTTTTACTTTTTATTTACCCAATTTAAAAAATTCGTAAAGACATCGTTCAAATGTTCTTCAAATTTTCCGTTATCTAGTTCTTTTCCAAATACGTGGTCCAAATTTGGATAAGCTTTAAAGGTTAAATTATTTTTTTGATGTCTTATAAACTCTATTGGAATTAAATAAGCCGATTCGAGTGCTACTGCTTGATCTTTTGTACCGATTGCTACAAATAGTGGCTTGTCAATTTGCAATAGATTTTCAATAGGTGGCTCTGAAAAACCACTCCACCTTTTATAACTGTTGTTACTTCCTTGCCAAAATTTATCAGTAGAATTTGGGTTAGCCATAATATCCTTTAAATCGACAAATAATGAATCTATTTTTAATATAGCTTGCTCTTCGGTTAAGTTTCCTTTATCTACATCATTTCTAATAAAAGTTACAAAGTCAATAAACTGCGTATTACCACCACCTGACCAATATCCAAAATGTGTTATTTTCTTGTTTATTGTTCCAAGTTTCGCAACAACATCGCTACCTTCAGAATGTCCAAGTGCAATAATTTTTTGGAACTGATTTTTATGGCTTGTAAGTAGGTCATTGATTACCAGATTGGCTTGGGAAGCTCTGTACGCCAAAGTTTGATTCTCATAATATGTTTTTGGAACAGGAAATTCTTTATCCATTTCTGTTAAAAAAGGAAACCCTTTTTTTGAAATCACGACAAATAGATAATCTTCTGGTAAGAGATCGAAATTAAGAGGAATGACGGTTCCTGCATAAGTTTTTCCATTTTCTTCCATTGTTTGGTATAGAGACATCGCTTTTGAACCTTGAATGTATAGCAATAAATTTTTTGTTAATGAAACATCCTTTTTGGAATATGTATGGTAGTTTATTGTATCACTCTTCAGCACAACTGAATGATGTTTAAATGCCTTAATAATTTTTGTTCTTTGTGCTAGGGATATTTGAAATACACTTAAAAATAGAATTAGTGTGAATGTTCTCATTTTAATTATTTTGGTTAATGATAGGTAAAAAACTATGTATCGCACTTTTATGGGATGTTAAGACGACATCTTTCATTATATACATAGAGTAGCGCCTGATAGCGCTACTTCTATTTATATCTGTTAAAGATATAATTATTCTAGAACTATCAGTGTCTTCATAACCAAACCGTATGTGAACTTTTTGCTCATACAGCTTGATTATTTGAAAATACATAGCTTCAGCAAATCCATACAAGAACAACTGTATGCTTTTCTTTAGCGTGAACAGCCAATTACTCTGATGGGATTCTCATCCACTGGACAAACATAGCTTCGTGGTACACTAACATTTCGTATCAACAACATACGGCAGTTGAGAAGCACTATTGTTTGAGTTTAAAACTTAGCTATATATAAATATTTTGCTTTTATCTTTTCGGTTATAAGTGCCAAATTTTATATTTGACGACCTTCTAAAAAATGCAAAAACCTTTGTTTAAAATACTTAAACCGCCCTATGTTTTTTATACATTGTTGTCTTTTAGTGCTTTTTATTTTTTAAAATTGAGTCTACTTATCCTTTTCTTTAGTCCAAAAAGTGGTCTAATATATTTCCAACGACGAATTAAAAATTCATAAAAAAGCCATGATAAAATAAAGGTGCCTAAAATCATTATTGAAGACTTTACAGCTAATGACCAATCTAATTCTATTAAGTAATAGGCAATCATAATCATAATAGTTTGATGTAAAATATAGAATGGGTAAACTGCTTCGTTAGCATAACTTAAAAAATTATTTTTTCTATTTAAGTATGTAGCTGAAAATCCAAATAAAGTAAGTGCCCAAGACCATAAGTTAGCAACCTTAAAAAAAGCTTCTATATAATGTCTCATGTATGAATCTTCATATTGGTGTGTGATAAATAACATTATACCAAAGCTTAGTATTCCTGTTATTAAAAAGTGTTTTTTATACCTTTCAACAGTACTCCAAAAGGTGTCTTCAATAGAAATAAGGACAAATCCAAAGAAAAATAATACGATACAATTTGCAAAAGTGAACCAGTCATCTATCAAGGCATGAGTCACTGGAAAGAGAGGTTCAATTAATATTTCAATGAAATATAACGGAATAATAAAAATGTATAATCCTATAGATCTTACCGTTATTCTTTTTATCCAAAAAATGAACTTATTCTTTGGATGATTTTTAAGGTAAAAGAATAAAGGGGTTAATATAATTGAGAAAACCAACAAATAAGGTAAAAACCATAAATGGTGCCAACTAAAATTACCCTCTGGGTAAACCCCATTAAATAATTGACTAGGCCAAAAATCAAAATAGTTTCCTGCAAATTGATTTTTATCTAACCGCTCAAAATATATTTGAGGAGGAACAATACAAATCATTCCGAATATTAGAGGCAATCCTAATCTTTTAAGACGCTCCAAAGTAAATTGCATTCCTTTTCTTTTTTGTAAGGCATAATAGGTGCCCATTCCAGAAATTACAAATAATATAGGCAATCTCCATTGATTTAGAAACCACATAGGATAGGTTAACCAATTATATGTAACATTATTTTTTATATGAAATTCCCAAGGAACAAAGAACATTCCCACATGATAAAAAATGAGTAACCCAAATACCAGTACTCTTAACCAATCTAAATCGTGTCTACGTATCATCAACTATGTTTTTTTGCGAAACTATTTAAAAAAAATATTGCTATTTTTTAAATGTGATGACAGACAAACTTTTGTGACAAAGGGCAAGGTGTTTATTAAGAATTCATCTTTTTATTAAATTTTGAAATCATATTTCTTGAAACAGGAATGGTGTTAGAGCAGTTTCTAAGCTGTAGTTTATACCCTTGAGCATTACCAGTAACGGAATCGATTTGGTTAATATTAACAATGTAAGAACGATGTGTTTTTATAAAGTTAGAATATGAGTCTAAAATGTTTTCCAATCTTTTCATCGTTAACCTTTTTAATGTACTACTTCCATCGTTTAAAAATAACTCTATATAATTACCTTCTGCTTTTGCATATAAAATATTTTGAGAATCAACATCTAATTCATTTATGTATGATGGAGTTTTATTAGAAATAATAGAAATTGTTTTTGAGGTATTAAATGCATTTGCATTTCTGCTATTTTTAATAGTTAACCTATGATAATTTATTGGCACTAAAATAAATGCAAATAAAACTCCAACTAGAAAGGTGTTTCTTATCTCTTCATAGAAATATCGTAAAGACCAATTATTGGGGTTGTCATAAATAATATCTCTAATAAGAAACTGTGCAATACCTACAAAAAGTAAAAATAAAGCTATTAAAAGTATTTCCTTTTTTATGGTCCAATTCTCTTTTCTACTTGGGAATATTTTTAAAGACAAAAATAGAAAAACCATAAAAACAGGAGTACATGAATGTATTAAAGTAATCCAAAAATATTCCATTTTGTGCTCAGGAATATAAACTTCGAAAGGTTCAAACAAATAGCCAAATAAGAGAGTCATAACGAATAATAAGCACGTTACAATCCATAATTCTTTTCCGTGATAATAAAATGGATATGCTTGAGATAAAAAGTTTGAAATGTTTTTTTTCAATTTAAAGTAAGATGTTTTTGGGCATTAAAGACTACAATGTTACAAAATCACCTATAGTAACTATATTTTTCTTTTACAAACACTACCCTAAAGACTTTAAGTGGGGTTGGTAATGGTTTTTATAATTACTAAACCACCTATTTTTTGAGTCTATAGTAGTACAACTTTTAAGGGAAATCAGACTGTAGGATCAACATTCCCTAACAATTGTATCCATATTTTAAAGCTTGTACAATGGTTACCGTGGTTGCAACTATTTATTTTTATTTATATACAGTTTAATTGCTTTTAAAAATTTCTTTCCTCCATACTCTGTTTGTACATTGATAAAATGACCAAGATTGAGTTCTGGATAATTTTTGGTAGTCCAGTTTATAAGTTCAGTCCTATTCTTTTCCCAAGTTACTTCGTCAAAATTTATATACTCTGTTTCAATTGCAATTATTTTATCCTCTTTAAATTTAAGAATCTCGTTTGTGATAAAAGGCTTTTGCATAAAGAAAAAAATTCTTTCGTCAGATTTTGACACCTTTACTTTGACACTTTCATTTTCTACATTCATTTCGAGCACTTCATAAGTTGGGTCAAAAATTGAATCCCATTTTAGCCATTTCTTCAAGTAGTCACTTTTAGAGTATCTTACTTCATATTCATATTTGGGTACCCTAGTTATCAAACTATCAGCTAATAATTCTTCCATTTTGGTACTATTTGATTCATCTAGCGCCACAAAATATTTTTCAGCAATTTGAAGCTTGTCAAGTGGCTTTTCAGAATTTTTAAAACTTAACAGTCCGATCAAAAATACTACGGTAATTATCAAAATGCGATTCATATTAAATTGATTGATTATACTTTGAGACACAATAAGACATAGTTATTGGTAACTATATCGTGAATTACGATTAACAACTGGGGTGAGAATTAGGTGTTACAAATACTAAACTACAGCTTTTAATCAAAAATTTGGTATACAAGGAACGCATATTTTTTTATGTTGCATAAAGCAACTTACCTACCATTACACCTTATCATCAATAAAAACTTAGCAAAACTATATCAATCCTTGCTGTCAACATATCTCCTACACCACTATTTTATAGCCTATACACGATCAATAGACACCTTTTTTTACTTGAGACCATACCCCCTATCCTATACCCCCTAACCCCCTCGACCAAGTGCTTCGATGCCTGCTTATAATGGGTAGACCCCCTATAACAAGGGGTCATAGGCCATCCTTATAGTGGTGTATGGGGTCAATTAAGGGCCTATAGTCTATTTAACACGCCCTATAGGGGGTCGTTATTGGGGTAATGGGTATGAATACATGGCATCGAACTACTTCGCACAGGGCTCACACCAGTTTTATACGTCTTATAAGCAGTTTTGCGACCGACTATAAGGATCGTTTGCATACCTCAACACCGTATTTTTAAGGTAACACTCTTTACTACATTTGATTAATGACCTAAAATTAATGACTATGTGCCGCATCACCTTTTTTCATTTCGGCCATTAAGTAATAAGCATTATTTTGTACAAAAAGTGTGTTTGCTTCCACCAAATCCAAAAACCGAACGCCCACCCAAGTACCATCACGTACAGCTACAATCACTTCTTTTGGTTTAAAACTCCAATCCTTGCCTTCCCTTTCTGCCGTAAAGGCATAATATCGGTCTCCATCTTTACTAAGCGCACTTTCTGGTAAAGCCAACATTTTTGTTGTACCTACCTCGATACGTCCTTGTATGTACATACCAGGTATTAATTGATCTTCTTTATTTTTGATCTCGGCATGCACATGCACTGCCTTAGGTTTCTCTTCAAACGTTTTACTTATCGAATAAATAGTAGCACTTAGCGATGTACCTGGCAGAGATTGCACCATAAATTGTACTTGTTGACCTTTACGTATTTTATGTAAATCCCGTTCAAAAACCATAAGATCTGCATGCACATGGTGGGTATTTACAATCTCGATTAAATTAGTGTGTGGCTCAACATATTGACCCGTTTTAATATGTACTTTTTCAACAAAACCCTCGATTGGACTGCGTAGCGCTATACGCTGATAGATTGTACCGTTACGTACCCCTGTTGGATTGATATTATACTGCATTAATTGAGCCTCGAGACCCTTTGCCATACCATAGGCAGCATCATATTCGGCCTTCGTATTTTGATAATTCATTCCCGATCCTACTCCAGCCTCATAAAGCTTTTGTTGTCTATTAAACGCTGTTTTTAATACTTCACTCTTGGTGTATGCATTGAGATAGGCTGTTTGTTTTTCTATAAGATTAGGATGTGAGATATATGCCAACACTTGATCTTTTTTGACCTGATCTCCTTCGATAACTGCTATAGCTACAATAGTCGCTCCGATCGTTGCTGTTACATTGGCTTCATTTTGTGGTGGTACCTCTAAGTGTCCATTAGCTGCTACAAAATCTGTAAGATTACGCTTGTGTAGTGTATCTAATTGTAGTTGTAATGCTTCAAACTGTTGTGTGGTGAGCATCGCTTCTTTGACCTCGGTATGTGGTGAACTATGCACCTCATTTTCATTTACCCTCGTTACTGCCTTAGCTGTTTCTTCCTCTTTTGTTTGACCACAAGAGAGTGAGAGCAGTGACAAGGTTACGAGTACTATATAAGCTATAAAATTATTTTTCATCATCGTATTGTTTAAAATAGTGTAATGCAAACCTAGCTTCCAAATACTCTTTAAGTACTTGCAATGCCTGTTCTTCGGTTTGTATTGCTTCTTTAATTAGTAAAGTAAACGCAGTATAATCCAAGGCACCTTCTTTGTAACCTATCAAAGCCCCTTTGCGTTGCGCTTGCGCTAAAGGAACCGCTTTTGTTGAATAAAAAATATGGGTGTTTTGCCACTTTTCAAAATTCTGAAACGCTTGGCGTTTTCGGGATTCAAATTGTTTTTGCGCAAAAGTCGAAGATTCTTGAGCTATAGAAGCATCCAATTTTGAAGTACGCACTTGAGCCCTACTCTTACCATCTAATAGTGGAAGAGAAACGCCCAGTTGATAGCTATAAAAATCTGAAACACCGTTGATCTCTTGGAGCCCCCCTTGTAGGGTAAGTTTGGGTAATCTTTGAGATCGTACTGCTTTATAGGTAGCTTTTGACAGTTCTAATCGTTCGCGCATTATCTTAAGCTCTGGGTGTAACTTAGTCCCTACACTTTCCAGTTGCTCAAACGCAGCAGGAGCAATCGTATCGCTCACGGTATAATAAGTCGTATCCCCTAACCATAAATTAAGTTGCTCTAAAGCAATAGCATAATCTGCTGTTAATTGTGCTACTTTGTTTTGAATCTGGGCTACTTGGTTTTGAGCAGCTTCAAACTCTAATCTAGAGATCATCTCTACCTTATACTGCAATGCAACGGCCTTTGAGAAATTGCTGTATATCGAATCTAATTCTTTATACAATCGATGCGTTTGCTTGTCAAGATAGACCGCAGTCCATAAGGATTTAACCTCCTGGGCTATCTCAAGCTCTGATTGTTCATAAAATGCGTGAGCTAATAGGGATTGTTTTTGTAGCAATCGTTTTTTTGCGCGCATTCCAAAGAGATCAATATTTGATTGTCCTACACCTATCAACGTATATATACCGCGGTCTGCATTAATTTCTTCACCCGCTGTAAAAATTCTAGTAGTTCCAAAATCATAGACAACACCTCGTTGTGCATCTTGTTTGTCCAACTCTAACTGCCTAATTTTAAGCAAGGGATAGTTTTGTTTTGCTAATGCAATCGACGCTTCTAGCGATATCTCGGGATACTGCTTTGGTACTACTTGCGCTTCCGCGGAAGCGGTATAAAAAAACAGTCCACCCAAGAACAAACTCACCACCATTGGTTTAGATAACACACGCCTATCGGCACGCTTTTCGATCCATTGGTAGCAAATTGGAAGCACAAAAAGTGTCAATAAGGTAGAGGTTACTAGACCTCCTATTACAACAGTTGCCAAAGGTCGCTGTACCTCTGCTCCTGCAGATAGTGAAATTGCCATGGGTAAAAATCCCAAAATATCTGTAAGTGCTGTAAGCACAATAGGTCGTATTCTTCGTTTTGTACCTTGTATGATACGATCTTTTATAGTGGTTACACCCTCCTCTTTCAATTCATTAAGACCACTAATCATGACCAATCCATTGAGTACAGCCACGCCAAATAATACGATAAAACCTACTCCTGCCGATATACTAAAAGGCATATCACGCAACCAAAGTGCAAATACTCCCCCAATAGTTGCCATAGGGATAGCTACATAAATCATAAGTGTTTGTGCAAAGGATTTGAGCGCAAAATAAATTAATATAAAGATGAGTAATAATGCAATGGGTACAACTGTTTGCAAACGATTGCTAGCTCTTTCCAAATTTTCGAAAGCACCTCCATAGCGTATAAAATATCCAGCCGGTAATTTAAAGTTTTGATCGAGACGCTGTTTGATATCTTTAACTACAGATTGTACGTCTCGTCCTCTAATATTGATCCCCACGTATGTTCTACGATTGGTGTTGTCTCGACTTATCTGCATAGGACCCGGCTCATATCGAATGCTAGCCAGCTCGCGTAACGGTAGTTGAGAACCATTGGGTAACGTTATAAATAATTTATGAAGATCTTGAATAGTTGCTCGATACGTTTCTTGAAAACGTACAACTAGATCAAAACGTTTTTCTCCTTCAAAAATAACCCCTGCCTTATTTCCTGCAAACGCAGTTTGGATCGTAGTATTAATATTTGTAATTGTAAGGCCGTACTGTGACAATTTATCTCTATCATACCGCACCGTAATTTGAGGAAGACCATCGGTTGCTTCTACTTTAAAATCTGCTACACCAGGAACTTTACTTATAATTTTTCCCATTTCTTGTGCTTTACTCGAGAGTACATCGAGATCTTCACCAAACAACTTAATAGCGACATCTTCTCGCACCCCTGTAAGCAATTCGTTAAAACGCATCTCAATAGGTTGCGTAAATTCAAAATTAACACCAGGAAGAACACTTAGCTCTTCTTTAATTTTATGCACAAGTTCTTCT
This sequence comes from Aquimarina rhodophyticola, assembly GCF_042434915.1. Lineage (GTDB taxonomy): Bacteria > Bacteroidota > Bacteroidia > Flavobacteriales > Flavobacteriaceae > Aquimarina. Next base: position 715,776 of record NZ_CP170198.1, on the reverse strand, counting down.
TTCGTTTTTGCAGATGTCCAAGTAGCTCTTGGAGTGAGTATAGCAAAAACATCGGCAATGTCCATAGGCATAGGATCTGTAGGAACATCGGCAACACCAATACGACTCACTACAGTTTTCACTTCGGGAAATTTGGCTTTGATACGTTGTTCTATCTTAGTGGTCGTGGCTATACTTTCTTGCAAAGAACTGCCTGGTTTTAACATTGCATGAAAAGCGATATCTCCCTCGTCTAGCTCTGGTATAAACTCGCCTCCCATACGACTATACGTAAATAATGCTACCCCTAGTAATAAAATAGCAATGCCTATAATTACTGCGCCTTTTTTAAGCGATTTTACTACTAAATACTCATATTTTAAAGCAATCCAATGTATCAATCTGTCACCATACGATGTTTTTGAAGCTGTTACTTTTGTGATAAGTAACGATGTTACCATGGGTACATAGGTAAGACACAAAAGCATGGCTCCTATCATTGCAAATATAAAAGTAAGCGCCATAGGTCTAAACATTTTACCCTCTACCCCTTCGAGTGCTAAGATGGGCAAGAAGACGATTAGAATTATTAATTGTCCAAAAAATGCCGTATTCATCATCTTTTTGGAGGCTTTTGCTGCAATCGAATTTTTTTCTTTGGAGGTTAGTTTATCCACCTTGTTTTTTACACTGTATTGATAGATCATAAATACTGTACTCTCTACAATAATAACCGCACCATCTACTATAATACCAAAATCTATAGCGCCCAAGCTCATAAGGTTGGCCCATACATCAAATACATTCATTAAAATAAAAGCAAATAATATGGATAACGGAATTGTTGAGGCTACGATTAGACCAGCTCGCCAATTACCTAAAAGTAGAACTAAAACAAAAATTACAATAAGTCCTCCTTCTAATAAATTGCTAAAAACGGTGGTAGTTGTTTTTTCTATAAGCTCACTGCGATCCAAAAAAGGTTCGATGATCACTCCTGTTGGCAACGATTTTTGAATTTGACGCATGCGCGCTTTTACTTCGGTAATAACCGCATCAGAGTTTGCTCCTTTGAGCATCAAAATCATACCTCCTACGGCTTCTCCTTGTCCATCTTTGGTTAACGCACCGTACCTGATTGCACTACCGATAGTCACCTTGCCAACATCTTTGATTCGTATTGGGATAGTATTTACAGTTTTAATAACCATACGCTCTATATCACTGACCGTTCTGGCTAACCCCTCTCCTCTAATAAAATTTGCTTGATGCTTTTTTTCGATATATGCACCTCCTGTATTTTGGTTGTTATTTTTGAGTGCTTTAAATACTTCGGATAGAGTGACTCCTATGGCTTGTAACTCAGCTGGATTGATAGCAACCTCGTATTGCCTTTTGTAACCTCCAAAAGCGTTTACCTCGATAACCCCAGGTACCATGGCCATTTGACGTTTTATTATCCAATCTTGCATGGTTCGCAAGGCTGTAATATCATAATCTTTCTGGTATGCTTGATCAACCGTTAAGGTGTATTGGTAAATTTCGCCTAAGCCCGACGAAATAGGTCCCATGGTAGGCTTACCAAAACCTTCTGGTATCTGTTCTTGTACTTCGGATAGCTTTGCTGCCACCAACTGTCTAGGTAGATATGTACCTACCTTATCATCAAAAACGATAGTAACTACCGATAAACCAAACCGAGAAATAGATCGAATCTCTTTGACATTAGGTACATTGCTCATCGCTACTTCTACGGGATACGTAACAAATTGCTCAATGTCTTCGGTCCCTAGATTAGGAGATTGGGTAATTACTTGTACCTGATTATTTGTTATATCGGGTACCGCATCGATTGGAACTTGCGTGATACTCCATACACCCGCACCAATAAGCATACAGGTGAATACTCCAATAATTAATTTATTTTGGATTGAAAAATCAATGATTCTATTAATCATGAATAAGATTTTAATTCAGTTAAAACAAAAAGTATAGTTCACAATATTATCGCAAACCTATAGGTAAGGACATACGTCTCCTACCAAAAACTGAATTAAACCCTGGGAGGTTGTAAAAGTGTGTGTAATATATCTTTACCAATGCTATCACAATGTAAAAATATATTAGAAGTAATGTCTGAAATTATAGGAGCAAATCCAACGTTATTAAAGGTAATTGTATGTATGTGACAACAGTGGCACTGACAAAAAGGAGAGCACAACTCTGGGGAATCATGTGTGTGATCCCCTGCACATTCGCTGGTGATCTCTACCACTATATCTTCTGTATGCTCATCGGCATCACTACACGTTAGAAAGTTGAGTGATAAAAAGTAAATTGATAATATGAAAGCTACATAATTCACCGCATAAAAATACAAATAAAATAAGGTTTTTGAAGCACAATTTTTTTTTGAATGGATCAGTTCTTTGGCTTCTATTAATTATGACGGTTTCGGTAGCGTATGCTTTATACTATATAGGATAATACTACCATCAAGTAACATTTTTACTACAATACACCTCATAATGATCTAGTCGGGATTGGTTTTATGAAAAAGATCGGCAAGTGTAAGTTCTAAAAATTCTATAATATCCTTTTCGGGCTTCTCATTACGATACATTTCAAAAACTTTAGCTGCATTTTTATATTTCAATTTTTGCATATGACCTGTCGGATTTTCGATATCAGAAACACTCAAATTCCATTTCATTAAATCGTTGAGCAGGCTGGTATGTGCAGTATATTTGCGATCGAGCAATGCCAATCGTTCCAGATCCTCTGGTTTTTTCTCTTCGGCACTATTTATTTTGGCATTGAGTACCATGTATTCGTCTTGTATCTCTTGATCGATTAGTTTGGCTTCTTGAACCAATTTTATATAGGCTTCATATAATTTTTGAGTATAGAATTCTGAAAAATCAAAAAATTGATCCATCGCTTTTAAGTATTCGATCGCGACTTCTTTGTATACTTTCTTTTCTTTGGTTTCTGTCTCAAGCAGTTGCTCTTTCAATTTGAAAATATCATGTTTTTTATCATTAATCAGATGTAAAAAACCTTCTTTTTCTGGGAGTTTAAGTAATTTAGGTGTGAGCTCTGTTGGTAAGCCTACAAAATCATATTTACGATATCTTAAGCGGATCGAATCATTCAATTCTTTTTTGCGCTTTTTGATATTAATTTTGGGTTTCTTTAAGCCAAAAGCATAGGTGTAACCAAATGTCGCTGTAATTTCTGACAACTTATCTGGTGAGCTACTATTCTCTCTAAATACTTGAATGGCCGTAAGGTTAAAATTATGTTTTTCTTTGAGTACATAAGTCACTGCCGCTCTAAAATTAGTAACATCTGTTTTGGATGCTGCACTGTTAGAACTATTATATCCAGCAGAGACACGAGTATTTAATGTCTTTTCAAAAAAACGTTTTCCTATAGTGAAACTTGGCCCCCAAGTAGTAGACTCTTCTCGTCCTATAGTATTATACGTTCCATTGACAGAAGTATTAATAGTAATATTACTTTCTGTGAAATCCATAGTATACCCCAAGTTACCATTATGAAAAGTAGAAGCATCACCAATACGAACAACACCACCTTGCTCATTGGACACGTCATTAAGTGCATAATTAAGGTTAAGTGTTTTGCGTGATGTTTCTTTTTTTGACACCAAAAAGTTAATCATAAACGTAGCACTTTGAGATAGCTGCTTATAATCCAAATTTTCTAATTCTTCATCTAATAAATCTGCATCATTGATCTCGTCAAACTGATTGGGTTTAATATTTGTAAAGGTGGTGAAGTTTGAATAGGATCCTGCCAAATTAAGTCGTTCTGAAATATTGAGTGTAGCATTGACCGACCCTACGGTTCTATTGGTATTATTAGCTTTTAGATTATCCAAATCATCACGTTGATAGCCAATATTAAAGCCTAATGTGAGCTTATCGCTAAAAAAGGAATTTGATGCGTCCAGTGTAATGTTTTCAAAATCATTATTGAAAAAATAGGCTCCTAGCGTTTCGTAGCCTGGATCGATTCTTTCATAACCAATACCAACATTCACTCTGCCAGCAGCGTACCCTACTCGAGTTTTGACCGCATTGTAATAAGCGGTAGATTCTTTAGTGTTAAAAATAGCAGCCAAAGGCGAGAACTCGACGGCTTCTACCGTTTCGGCTCTGGTATCTTTTGTAATTGCTGTACTAGCATATTCTGCTTGTACCGTGAAGCTCTTACCGAGTTTGACTTCTCCCTCGACACTGATAACCAAATTTTCTTGAGGTAATACTTCTTTAGCTTCGGGAACAGAATCTATAGAGGCAAGATTATCCTTCGCGTAAAATCCGATTACCCCAATTTTATAGCGCTCCTTTTTAATCTCTGTTTTAACGCCGTATCCCATTCGTGTAAATGCAGGTATGGTTCTGGGATCGTCATCATCCTCGGTTGCTTTAAGCAATCGGCCGGTCATTGCACTTACTTGCACGCTACCCTTGGGTGTTAAATCTACTCCGCCCCCCGTAAACTGGTGTCCGCTAAGTGTATACGGTGAAAAAGTCATAGACACATCTCCGATGTGTGCAGCGATCCATTTGTATTTAGGATGTAGGCTTAGCCGGTTAAAATCAAAGGGTAATTGATATCCCAAATCCTCTCCTTGATTAGAAAAACTGTATGAAATCGGAATCGAAAAGCTATATACGTTTACGTTGAGAGCGCCTTGCAAAAAATAAGTAAAGGGTGCTCTATTTTCATTTTGGTTAGAGTTGTAATACACAGCATTTGCCGCAACCTGACCGCTTACGGTTATAGGCTTGCTTTTGGTAATTGTTTCATAATCCAAAGATTGCGCTTGGAGAACTACCGGAAGTAAGAGAATATAAAAAAGAGACTTGCTCAAATAGGTCTATTTTGTACGCTAACATTAAACTCTTGGGGTAAAGCTCACAATCTGTATTTACTACAAGTTGCGAATTAACAAAATATTAAGACGCTAACAAAGGAAAAGTATAAAGAATTTAGACACTTATTTTAGAAAAAAATAAATGATTTTATGCTGAATACCCAAGTTCAAGCTATAAGTAAAACATGGGTATTAAAAATGCCGCGGTCAACCTCGAAGTATTTCTGAGTAACTACTCATACTGAATAAATATATACCATTTATAACTAGAATATCACCAGTTATTACTTAGCACTATAGGTATAATTGACAAACTAATATTTTCACAGAAAAATATAATGCTAAGAGTCAATTTCTTTTAAGAAACAAAATTATGCTAGTAACTAAATTGATTAAAACTTAAAACTCATTAAAAATTATGGCAAACGAAACCACTGAAGCACAAACCTCTAAACAACAAGCTCCCACAGGAATATTTGAAGGTATAGTTCGTGAAAACCTGAAGAAAAATATTCCTGGTTTATCGCCCATTTACTCAATGTTTACTGGAGAAAGTCACCATAAAACTAATATCAAGAGAATTTTTGAAAATTTATCAACTCCTTCTTTACCCCAAGAAAATCCCGACAATACAGCTACACAAGCCAAAGATTGGAGAGAAAAACAAATGGAACTTGACATTAAAGCTAGAGAAGGAGCGGGTATAAAAGACTCTGATGAGACTATTTTAGATGCTAAAATAAGGAACGATATATATGTAGCAAATATTATGCAAGATCAAGACATTATGCGTGAAGCAGTAAGCTTCTGCATAGAAATGGTGGAGAAATATACTCAAGAGGGTCCAAGAAAAGAGCAGATCAAAAATAATACATGCGACATGGATCATCTTTGGCCCGACAATAATGACTTAAAAGGATCAAGTAATACAACCTATCGAGGGTATACAAGTGTGGCTTATTCTTTATTTAATCATGCTATGAAATTGCCTGAGAATCATCTTTCTGATGCTTTAAGTAAAAATAAAGAAAACTTAAATATGCTAAGTAAAAAGACCGATAGCTATACCCTTGAAGAATCAATGTATATTCTAAGAGCTATGGGACAACTTAGAGATGTAATGAAAAGTGAGAAAAAAATAGATGGACTTATACCTCCTTTATTCGAAGAAGAAAAACATCAAGACGTAGACAGATTTAATCGTATCAATGTTAAAGGAGACGGATCAGAAAAAAACAGAGATAATCCCAAAGAACATGATCAAAGTAGACGTTACCCTAATAGATATTTTCAACCGCTCGGAACACTAGCGTTAAAGTACGCTATCATTTATAAAGTTGAAAACCCTACTAAAAATGAACCAAAGAGATTTGATTATATACAGGGAACCTCAGGAACTACGATCGACATGATCAATTTTTTTAAGTCTCATGATAAAGATATCGACACAACTGCAAAATTAATGCAGGCTTTTTATGCAAGTTGGCATGCAGTATCTCCAGATGGAAATGCTCATAGTCAATCTGAAAGTATTGGAACAATGTTACAATACTTATATAGAGTTAACTTACATTGCCCTATTATGGCTCCCATAAAATCAAAGCAAGATGTTGATAGTCTTTTAAAAGAACAATCAATGCATACAGAAAAAACTTATGGTAATCGATTAGAAGCAAACTCACCTGGATATTTGCGCTATCAACAAAAGGGGAAAAAGATGAATGAGACTAATAAAAGATCTTCAAAACGGAGACTAAACCTCTAACGGTTTAGATATGGTAGTATCCAAAAAACTGTGTAAACAAAATTAAGCGGGGTTTTAAAACCCCGCTTAATTTTTATCCTAACAGCAACTCGCTATGTTTGATCTTACTATGTAATACTTAGGATCTAGTATCCTACCTTAACAATCGCAACCTTATCTAGAATTTTACCATTAGTCTGACTGGTGTTATAAAATTGATGAAGAATAAATAGCTCTCTATTCTTTTCATTAACCAATGCAAAGTTCTTTAAATAACTTCCAAAGTATAAGGTATTGGAAGCTTTATCACTATACTCTGTATCCAAACCAATAGTTTCGATTGCTTCAGCAGTAATCGTAGTTAGATCATATTTTCCTCCTCGAGTCGATAGTACTATCATTTTATCATCAGTCATTTCGATCACCTGGTGCCTAAAAGAACTCTTTTGATCTTGACCCGAATATACTGAACCAAAACGAACTGGTGTAAAATCTTTATCTAGTACTGTATATTTAAATCCAGTATTGAGAATTGTAGTTTTAGGAATGGAACTATTTGGCACTGCTACTGATTTACTTTCTGTCGTGTTTTTACGAACCACATAGTGATCTCCCATCATGTAAATAGCATCAAAACCTACTAGATATTTATAGTAATTAATGGTACTTTCTCCCTGCATTGTAGAAAAAGGCTCGGTTCTCTCGATAACAGCCTCTCCTGCTTGATTGAGTGTAAAAACTTCAAAATCACTTTTGGCCAAAGATAATTGGTGGTTATTAATGAATCTAAGCACTCCATCACCGTTATCAATTATTATCAATGGCGAAACCACATTTTTATATTTTTTCTCTGTTCCGTGAGAAAATTTGGTTTGAAATTTAATAGTTCCTTCCAGATCTGTGTAAATAGCATCAAAGTCCGTTTTAAGATAGGTCTCGGATTTTTTTCCTTTTCTATGATATCCAAAAATGGTAACAAAACCAACAGGTGTTAACTCTGTATCAAAAACAATCTTGTTAATTACTTTAGGTTTTCTAGGTGTATCAAAAGTAAAAGATTGTATTGTCGTTTTCTGACTCTTTTCATTGTAACAAACCATTTTATAGTCAGTTGCATCCTTTGTTTTGGCAAACCAAACTATATGATTGGATCCGCTAGAATTATCACTTTCCCTTAAAAATTCGTAACCTTCAAGTTCTGGATTTTCTTTTAGATTGATAAGATCTTTTTCTTCGGTATCACTCATATACCCTTTAAACGGAACGTATCTGAAAAATGCTTTTTTGTTAGTAATCCAAGGTTTGATATTCTTCAATCCGAGAAGTCCTTCGCCTTTCACTTTGAGCTCTGTTAAGGACAATAATTCTTTATCTAACAAGGGCGCATATTTGAAGGCTTTATCAAGATCGCTGTAATGATAATCAAGCATAGTTCCAGGTTCGAATCCTGTGATTGTCATAACATTATCCTCGGGTTTAAAGAAAACATTTTTTCCGTTTGGTAACGCTTCTACTTTATGAAATAAAAAGCGCTTCGTATCTAACATTGACATATCATCAGACTGAATCTTACCTTCTAAAACTACTGGTATCGTAGTATCTTGATATGTATTTTCGGTAGCTACATTAGAGATCATCTTGCCAAAAAAGCTTTTATCATCATGTTCTTGCTTGGCTGCTTCGAGCTCTTCTGTGCTACTTACTATCTGGGAGCCTTTTACATGACTATAAGCATAAAAATATATAGAATTGTCATCTGTATCCAATGCCCAGTTTAAGAGATGTGCGCCTCCTAAGGAGCCAATATTGGGAATATCAATCAACACCGAATCTTTAACCCCTTGCTGAGTTTGTGCTGAGAGATTAGTACCGCATACCAGTAGAAGTAAGTATATAAAGCTTTTAAAATAAATATTTTTCATGGAAGATTTTTTTTAATATCACAAAGAACGCATACTCTTGGGAGTTAACAAAATTTTAAGAGAAATTAAAAGTTCGCTTTACGTTTTTTTTAATTCTTTCTAAATAATTCTATTCAAAGGGAGTTCATATTTCATCTATATCGTTCTTTCTACACGCTTCTTGCAAGCGAGTTCCTGTTTCTACTTGTTTGATCGCAAATACAATTTGTGATTCTGAATATTTTGAACGTCTCATAAGCAAATAATCTGTTTTAAAGTTAAACATTTTTTTGCCCTTAAAACTCTAATTTTGAAGTGTCCAGTTTATTGGGAGGAGGTCATCCCGTTTATCGGGAGGAGGCCAGGTCTATTATCAAAGTAAATTAGGTCTTTTGAAATTTGATGACCTTCATCATCTTCCTTGAAATAAACCAAATCAAATTCACCTTTTAATTCTATTAATTTCTGTTTTAAAGAACTTAATATCAACAATAAATGTTCTTCTTTTTTAGTACTAATGTCTATTTTATATTCTTTTTCATCATAGCTATTAATATAAAACTCTAAATCTTCACTTTCTAATTCAATGTCATATCCAAATAATCTAGAGCGACCTTTAATATTTGGAAACAAAACCTCTATCTTTTTATGTAATTCACTACTGGTTACATTTTCAAGACCTCCTAAACATCTATAATAGATCATTTTATAATTTTAAAAATGGTTTTAAATCAAAGCCACTACCAAACGGTTGTATTGCAATATTTTCAATATTTAAGTTTGAAAACTCCTTAGCTAAATCATTTTTTTGCGCTTTAAAATTAGGTATAATATTCTTTTTCCCCCCGCTAGCGCGAGCGTCTCGATCGTGCCGATATTAATATGGTTACGCCAATCCAAGTAAAAATCCATCGCTGTCAATTTTTAAAATTGTATGATCATCTTGATAATTTCTTGCACTGTTATATTTCCAATCTACAGCATCAGTTACAAAACCTGATTCTACAGGATTCTTATGAATATAATCGATCTTTTGCTGTATGATTTTATCTGTCTATAATTCAATCGGTTTGTTATGTTGTTGCCATAATTGATATTTTGTTACATTACTATTCTTTTTTCCAGCTTTTTCCATCATCCATAGTAACCATTCTTTTTAGCTCTCTTGTTGATTTTCTTGTATATTTTTGATTAATTTTTTAGCAATAAATCCTTTAGAATCTCTAATCAGGTCAGAAGGGTTTTCATTTGCTGCTCTAAAAAGTAAATGTGCGTGGCTAGGCATAAAACAATACGCATAAATTTCCATTCCTTTTTCTTTTCTACAATATTCTAAACTATCGACAAGTACAGAAAAGTATTCCTGATGCGTAAACACGTCCATCCATTACACAGTAGCGAAGCTTATGAAATAAGCTGCTGATGGATTATGGAATTTATATTTTCTGCTCATTGTTTTATTATTCTTTTTTATCTCAATCTTCTTACTCTTACTGGCACGAGCGAGACGCTCGCGCTAGCTGGGGGAATTGTTGAACGTTACGAGCATAATGAAAGAACTCCAATATTGATATTGCAAAAAATATAGCCTATGCCCTAGAGGTAAGTTTAGATTATTTGGTAGGAGATGCAAGCGTTTTGATTAAAGATAAAAGATGTTATATCAATTAGAGGCACTACAAGGAGTAAACCCTGCACACAAAGACAGGATTTTATATATGCTCGATCTAATGCTTAAAGATGATCAGAATAATTCACTACAAGAAAAATTAGCTTAAGAGATACTTTCAAGCAAAGGCTTTAATCCTTCATCTTTCAAAAACTCTGTAAAACTATCTTTATATTTTGTGATTTTCTCAGTATCAAATAAAAAAACTACAGGATCGTCTTCCTCTCTAGAACAATCAAAAAAGAAAAAATTATACCCTTGCCATTGAGCAAAGAAAAAATAATTATCCTTTATTTCTGGCTTTTCATCATCTTTTTTTCGATCATCAAAATTAAGTTCATGAATAGCATCTTCTTTATTATCTATTAACAATGGATATTCAATATAATAACCATTCAATAAAAATCCTGTTTTTCTTCCTGAACTTAATAAAAACTGTTTATATGCTAGTGGAAGTTCTACATTAAAATCTTTCTCTAACTGATTAATTTCGTCAATATTTAGACCAATAATTTCTCCTATTTTATCTTCGTAATTGTTCAAGAAAGAGATATAGTTTTTCTCCATTTTAATAATGTAATTTTGTAGTTGTTGTAATATCTATAGTAACATTAGGAAACATATCACTAAATTGTTGAAAAATAGCCGAACAAGAAGGACAAGGACATAGGTCGCTTGCTATTTTCACTTTGCCTGTTACCTTGGGATATTTACCTCCTTTTACAGCATTCTTTAACTTAGCAAAATACTCTAACCCTAAAGATTCTGTATCTAAATGTCTTGTTGAAATTGAAGGTGCAAACACTCGCTGCCCTTTATCTATATCTAAAACAAACTCCTCAGGAATAAATTTTCCGCTTCCTGTCATTTGACCATTATAACCTTTCCCGCTTGCTATTAGATATTCTTTACTATCAAACTCCATTTTAACAATATTTCTTTTTCTTCCTATTCCAAAAGAACTTTTAGTACTCGCTACAAATTCAGTCCATTCATCGCCAGCTAACTTAACTGAAACTTTGGGGTTATTTGTACAAAGATTTTTAAATCCTTGAAAATCTGGGTGGTTCTTTATGGAAGGAAAGAGCTCATCGAGTTTACCCCCAGCATTATTGATCAACTTTGTTTCTTTTACTTTGTTCATGAACTTTTTATGATCATTGACTCTCCAATTCTCTAAAAATTCATATTGATGACCTCCCCCTGGGTAGTTTTGACCAGTGTTAACTCCATTAATTTCTTTTTGAGATCCGATAATCCCACTTCTTGTTTGTATCGACTCAATAGCTTTGTATTCTCTTACTACAATAGCATCCACAGTAGGATTTTTCCAATCTTCTAATACAGCTAGTTCTTTTCTTAATTCTTCTATTGTTGTTATAGGTTTCTTAGAACCAAAACCTCCGGGGTTAGTTTGTCCTTCATATTCAACAATATAAAATGATTCTCCCTTTTGTATCGTAAAATCAGTTACATCTGTACCGCTCATATAGGGAGGACTATTACTGCTACGGATATGAAGTTCGTTAATTAAGTCTGCACTCCTCGTAATACCAGATTTATATTGAGGTCTAAATATAGGACTTCCATTGTAATCCTTTATAACCACAATATCATCGTAGACTTTTCCTTTAACTTTTATCTTTACAGGAATTGGCTCCTCCAGACTAGGAATAGGTTTGTAATTATCTGCTCTTGAATATATATCGATCTTTTGTAAAAAACCTTCAGGATCTATTTTGCAAAATGTTTTTCCTTCAAACTTTAGGACTAATAGTTTATTAACAATTTCCTTTTTTATTTTATTTGGAAATTTATTAACCATTATACCAATTATAGGAGCCTTATCCATATAAAACTGAAGTGCCATTTCTTTAGACGCTCGATGAATCTCTTTAAATTTATTAGAGGCTCCTGTTCCTAATCCAGCTAGTTTCGTTCGTAAACTACTTTCCAAATCCGAAACTTGTTTAAATAGTTGTGATCTAACTGAAGGGTTATTCTTTAATTGTGATAATATATCCGGTAGAAGTGCGATAAAGGCTTTGGTATCAACAGTAATTTCAACTATTTTTTGTCCTGAACCTATTAAAGCACCCCTTCCATAATTTATAAAATTACCAGCCTTGGTTTTAAGTTTCACTAAACTTTGTGGTAAGTTTTTTAAAGCCACTGGCAGATTTGCTAAACCATAAATCATGTTGGCTATCTCTAGGGTATTGACAAAATCAGTCCCTAATGCCTCTCCCATTTCTTCTTTATAAATTGCGATAGCTACATCTGTTCCAGCAAAAAATATTTCTGCGCTAGCAGCCATAACTAGAGGCGTTAACGTACCACCCGAACCATAAATAACTAAAGCAGAAGCCACGATTACTATTCCATCCATGGTAACTCTAGCTGCAACAGAATTTTGCTGTGATTCTATACTTTTTCCCATCCAAGCCACATAAAATGCTGGCACTGCTATAATATCCCCTTTAGAGAACGAGGCTTGAGAATTTATTTTTGTATCTTCTACAAATTCTACAAAAATATATTCAAAGGGATCAAAGGATTTATTCATTATTTCTTTGCCTCCGATTTCTAATTTAATATTAATCAATTTAGAATTTTCAAGCTTCACCTCTGTATCTAATACGTATCGATTCTTACTATCTGTAAAGCCGAAAAAATTAGCTCTACACATTGGTAAATAATTAGTTTTTATTTTATCAGCAGATTCTGTTAAATAATTTTGTTTTGCATCAAAATGTTTTTCATACTTTAGTTTTTCCCAACCTATTTCTTCTTTAGAGAGTTGTAAAAGTTTAGATAAATTGACAGCAAAATTGGCTAATCTTTCATTATCACTATCTATAGCCGCCCACCAGTTTTTACTCTCTAAAATATTCCAGATTTCTTTAAAAAGATTATAATTATTTGTCTTCAACTCAGTAACCATGATCTCCGCATCTCCTGGTTTTAAGCTATTAAACATGTAAGAAATTACATCCTCTGTATCTGAGTACCAAAACCAGCTCCAATCGTCACCTTCTGCTATGGCGTGTTTTATAATAGAGATACGATCATTTACATCACCAAATCCATCGATAATTAGACTTATATAATAATTAATGAAATTGATTTGCTTATCATAGCCACTTAAAACCCCTTTTGCACTAATTTTATTAAAGTATTCATAATTCTTTTCCCCAGTACCAAGAATGCCTCCCTTATAGGTTAAGAAATTATATACCGTTTGTCGATCCTTCTTATTTTTGATATTTTTAAAAATGTTGACTACTAGATTTTCGTGCGCTCTATCAAAACCAGAATCATTATTTATAGCCCATTTAGCAAGTTCTATACGTGTGTTAATATCATTTTCGGCATCTAGGATCTTTGTTAATCCTTCATAAAAAACATTAGCATAAAGTTCGTAATCTTTTGTTGCTGTTTTTTCAATGATTGACTTCAAATTTTTGAGCTTCTGTCCATCTTCTTCCTTGGTAAAAAACGCGTAGATTTCTGAAGATTCTTGAGGTACATACCCGAACATTCTAAAGACAAGCTCTGCTATACGCAAACGTCTAATTGGATCAGTAAAAAAAGTAACCTGTTTATTTTTAAAAGCAATTTTTAATAACTCTACATATACATTTTGATTACCACGTTTCGCAAAAAACTCACCAAGTGCATCTCCAATGTCTCTAAGGTTTTGTTGCTCATGCGCAATTACATCCCATGTAAGGAATTGAAGAATATTAAGTAATTCTTTATACTCATTATCTGTTAAGAATTTTTCGAACTTTTCATCATCTGCGTCTATATTAAAACTTAGTACCTTGGTTATCGCCTTTCCTATAGGAGTTTTATCCCATTCAAAATCTCTTTGTGCGATTAAGAAAGTTTGTAAAAGATACCCTCTTTCTTTCTTGAGATATTCTCCTTGGTTCTGATTACCTATGTATAATAAGGAACCTATAAGTGAAGTATAATTATCTTTATCAAAAGGATTAATTGATCTATCATCCATTTCTTTTAAGAGAGTTCTTAATAAGGAGTTCTCGTTTTCCTTAAAATCCGAAAATAATCTAGTGTAATCCTTACTTTGTATCGTGTGTAAAAGGTATAATACTACGGCCTCCCCTTTCTCATCTATACTCTCTTTTGCAATAATCCTAATAGCTTTTATAATATGAGAATACTCTATATCTTTTAAAACGTCTGAACAAAGTGTTCTGGTTGCAGAAACAATCCTATCAATATTAGGATTTGTTGCATTAACTGCTGTAATAAATTCATTTTTCTGTCTTTCACCTTCAGTATCACTTAAATCTGCACATTTACTATTATTAATAATCTCTTTTAAAATTTCTTTCAAAAACTGAGATTCTGGCAAATCTGTTCCTGACAAATAGTTGTACCAAGTATTTATTCGTTTATGATTATTATCGCCACTAGTACTTGCTAAATTTGCCTGATGGGCTTTTAATAAATCTGCGTCAATCTTCGGAACTTCCTTTCCTTTCAAATAATGTGCAAAAGACCACCAAGAAACATTTGCTTTATTTATATTATCACCTTTTTTACCTTTTATTATTGCAAAATAATAACGTGAAAGTGCAATAGCACCAGAAACTCCCGCGTTACTAAGTGTTTTTCTAATTAGTGCACTACTTTTTTGATCTGCTTCACCATTTTTTTTAAAAAATTCTTTTAACGTTTCGTAGGTTTCTGATGCTGCTGAACTTTGGTCTTCTACAGAATCTTCAAATGCTTTTTTATAATACTCTTTTAATTCCTCGGTAGTTGAAGAGGAGACTTTATATTTACCTCGAAACGGAAAAAAAGGTGCGATAATAGCTTTCTTACGATTTGCTACTCCATAGTAAATTAATGGTTTATTGTCTTTTGATAGCTTATGATTTACCTCATTTAATTTATTATTTAGCTCTTCTATATCCAAAGGGCTATTTTCTGCACCTAAGTCTGATAAATCTAATTGATCTTCTAGATATCCAGACAATACGTTTGTATTGAATGTATCATCTCCTACTACATACACGTACCAATTTTTCGCTTTTTTATCATCTCTATCATTTTTTTTATTATAGTTTATGAGAAATGCTAGTTGATTAGCGATGCCACTATTAATTTCTTCTATAGTTTTAAAGTCTATTTTTCTAGCAACAGGCTCATTATCGTTGGCGAAAACAATTTCTTGTACTCCTAAAAAGAATACTATGGTGCAAAAAAACTTAAACATTGTTTTTGTGTAATTTATAAACATATTCTTTCTTTATATATCATAGTTTTTCAAAATTTTACTTTAAAATTTTCCTCCCCAATTTGCAGATTTAATAAATTGACAAGTATTTAAATCCAAATATTGAAACTCAAAATATGTTGCTCCATCTGAGATCATAATCTCAGCATATTCATGACCTTCAATAATTTTCATTTTAGTAAAACTTTCTATAAATCCTTGTTGTGGTTTTTCTTCTATAAGCTTTCCCCAAAAATTTTTCACTTTATCCTTATGTGGATGGATGATCCATACTGCTCTATTAAATTTAGAATATTCTTCATTCTTTATACCATGTATCATTTTTTCAGATTTAAAATATGGCGCTTCTATCAAACATTTCAATGTTTCATCCTTGCAAAACAATACTGCATTTTTAGGGTGCTTATATGTTGAATCTTTACCATAAATAATAAGTTTTAAATTATTCGGTAATTCATACTCTCGATTTTCATGTATCTGCATATTTCCTAATTTACCAAATAATTATATTTATACTTATTTACTAGTCCTTTTAACGCTTTTTCTATCGATTCCACTAACAAGCTGATGGTATTATCTTCAGAATCTCCTTTATCTTGAGACTGCTTCATTATTTTAGGAAGATCTATTTCCGTTTCTAAAGCCTTGTTTATAAAATCTCTTATTGCTTCTTTATCTTCTTTATTTTCTGCTATGGATTTTGAAAAGAAATATAAATGATATTTTTCTTGTACATCAAAAACTTGTATAAACTCTTCAGGTATATCACTTATTTCAATTTCTTCTTCAAATTCAAATCCTTCTTCTACTATATCTGTCTCATTTTCTAGTGATGTTGCTTCTGCTGTAGTAGTAGAACTAAAATTATAAATTGCATTATACGAATTTACTAGATCTAACTCTTGGGATTTATTTTGTCTATAGTACTTTTCTATAGCCTTAATTATCAAGTCTGATATTTTATCTTTAACTTCTTCTAATTTATCGGCAATATCATTATTTAAAGCATTTATCTGATCCTGTATTTTTTTCTTTTCTTCTTCTTTTTCTTCCTGTGCTAATTGCGTCTCTAAACTCTTTAGATGGTCTTTATCTTTTAACAGCTCTTTAAGTTCTTCTTCAGGTATATCTCCTTTAATTTTATTTAAAACGCCTTCTATATTCTGTCCTGTTAAGTCTCCCTCTCTAATTTTATCAACAACATCCTCTAATACAGCTAAAATGCTTTCAGTTAGATCTACAACCGCATCAATCTCATTCCCAATATCATCAATACCTCCCCAATTTTCATCATAATCAGTGACCACAATACCCTCTAGCAATTGATACTCGGTATTAATACGTATGTTATCAAAACTAACTTTGATTCTGGTATCCTGCAAATACGGTACGACGATATATCCCCAACCTGAAAAACTACCGTTGTTACCGTGTACCTCTTTTACAGTAACCGGAAAATCTCCTGCCGTAAAGGTCTCATTAATTACTAAGGTTTCTAACGGATCTTGATTGCTGATTACAATCTCTGGTGTGATGCCACAATTATAGGTCGATTCCTGATCGGCTGCAATCGTAGTGGAAAATTCATAGATTTGTGAATAGGTAAACGGACCATTGTCTAAACATTGTCCGCCCACTCTAAACTCATAACTGGTGCCGGGCTCCAGATTATAAATAGTGGTGTGCGTATTGACTGTTGGGCTGTCAAACCAAATACTATTTTCTGCGTCTTTTTTACGATATTGTACGTTGTATCGTTTATGGTCCACGCCTTGCCATAGTACTTTTTCGCTCGTGGGATTTTTGGCTTCGGCCAAAACAAATGCGGGTTCGGCACAACTACCCGTATAGGTAAAATAATAGATTTCGCTATAGCCATCGTTTTTAAAAACCGAGCTTTCACTGATCCCATCACTAATCATCGCTCGTACGCGCCATCCATAGGTTTTATCGGGTAGTAAACTGGTTTCTCCAGGTCCGTAAAGTAAAGTGGTGGAATAGGTAGTAGTTTGATATAAAGGTCTGCTAGCCAAAAATGCAGCTTGTGGATCCATTTGTGTATCCCAGAGTTCTGCCAAGGTAAATTCATAGGATACATTGGTGGCGTTAAGATGTCGAGGGGTCCATTGAAAGATAATATTTTGTGGATCGCGCAATAATACCTGTTCACCGCGATTGGGAATATTTAAAAAAGGAGGATCATTTAAAACTAGATATGCCGTAGCACAACTCTTTCTCGATATCTGGCGCCCTGAGAGTGCATCATATACCTCAAAACAAAAGCGATACAAACCTTCCGGTAAGGGTTGGCTGTATTGTTGCGGTGTAATACCCTGAAGGTTTTGCAAAGAAAAATAGGCTTGCAAATCAATATTGCTGAGTCGTGTGGGAATACCACCATCCAAATAAATAGGATTTGCACCAATAACCACCTCACTACTTTGTATAGCAAGTCCTGCATTATTTTCTATAAACAATTTTAATCGTACCTGCCGATTGGATTCTGTAATATCTGTCAAGAGTAGAGACAGTATCAATTTCTCTGATACCGTTGCTGTACTATACTCTGATAGTTTTAAGCTATACGGCGGAATTACCTGTGGTGAAGCCTTAACTGGGAATACTTGAGAATAGGATTCACTAAAACCGACTATTAAAAATAGTAGTAGTATGTAGCATAAATTTCTATTTACAAAGGTAAGTAGTTTCATTACATATATCTTTAATTTGGGGTAAGAGTGAAAATAACCGACAATATTGAAATTGTCGGTTAATAATTTTTACGTTGCAATTAAATATTGTAAACTGCTATTTTTCATATAGATAGAAAAAAGTTTCTCTGGTTCCATCACTGTTACGCTCATAAACTGTTTCTCTCAAAACGCCATCTACAATTCTAAAATTTAACCTCTCCTCATCATCCTCTATATCTTTCCCATCAAAAGCTGCAATTAAAGCTGGATCAGCATCCTTCGTGACATCTCTCCAAACTCCACTTTCGGTATCAGAAGTACATGAATCAGAATTTTGTTCTTCATTATGAGAGGTGAAAATAAAAGTATTATCCTCTCGGAATAGATACGTATTTCTCAAATTGCACTCATTTAATTGAGAAGAAGTTACATCGTTTCCATTTAAAATTAACCCAACTAATTTCCATTCTCCATCTGTGATCGAATTATTAGGCTCTTCGTTACTATCATCATCTGAACAACTCATTAAAGAGAATGATAAAATACTTACTAAAATAATTACTGATAATTTTTTCATGTTTACTTGTTTTAAGATTTGAATTATTTGAATTTGCTAAAATATAGTTTTGCCTTATTAATCGTA
Source organism: Aquimarina rhodophyticola (assembly GCF_042434915.1). Lineage (GTDB taxonomy): Bacteria > Bacteroidota > Bacteroidia > Flavobacteriales > Flavobacteriaceae > Aquimarina. The sequence continues at coordinate 696,969 of NZ_CP170198.1, read as the reverse complement.
CTTTTTATTTCTGCATTTTAATATTTACAAGGATATAGGAGTCTTGTCCATTATCCATATATTCCTTAATTTTAATAGCACCTCTTTTACTTTTAGAGGTTAGATATGTAAGCGATTTATTATCGCAACTATGTCGTTTTATGGCAGCGTAAACGGAAACGTATTTGTTTCTTTAAAATCATCAGCTCCATTATTGAAAGTGATTCTTATCTTATAATTTCCCGAAGTGAACTTGTTATTCTCAATTGTAGTCTCAGGATGTCTGATATATATAGTTTTGTCCGTATGCAATTTGACTAAACTAAATGAAATACTGGCCTCTTCTTTGGAGAAAAATTTGTTGTACTCTATACAGTCTAATCTCTCCTTTTCTAACATAATCTCCGTATTATCATCATCTCTTGTAATAATCGCTGTTGAATTCTTGTAATTATAATAGACTTGTTCTTCGAAAGGCCAGCTACTAAAAAAGTGTCCTTTAAAACTTAAAGCATATGTTTTATTTCCTAAACAGTTTTCTGTCGTAATAGAATTAACTTGAGTAATAATGGGAGTAGGATTAAAAACATAAAATGTTAAGCTCACATCTGAATCTTCCTTATTTATTTTGACTATTTCAGTATCCCCTAACTGATATGCTAAATGATAAATCTTGTATTCTTCATAAGGTTCATTACTTACTGCGTCTTCTGGAACAGTAAAATTAATTGTTCCATCCACAAAATTATGAGAAAGTGCTAAACTTGAATCACCATTTTCTTCTACAAAGAAAAATTTAATATTTGCATCTTTATTTAGAACATCTGATTTAAGTTTATGGGTAAAACCTCTCTCTGAATAAAAATAATGACCATCGGGCTTTATTTTTGAATTCAAATCTTCAATAGTATTAAATGGCAATGTTGAAAATTTGATCGATTTATTATCATAAACTTTACCATCCTTAATAATAGCTAGTTCATATCGCTGCGCAGGAGTCAAATCATACAAAAATTGAATGGAAGTAGTTAAAAATATTTCTTCAAACGTGTCTTCTCCTTCCTTACGCAGACCTAATTTATAATCAGACGATGAAATTCCAGATAAAGTGCCTTCAAAACTATATGATACTAAGGTGGCTTTAATATTTTCGATCTTAAGATCGCCTTGAATTGTTGCTCCGTTTGTATCTTCATCGCTATCATTGGAACATGAAAATGCGATACTAGTCATTATTAATATTAAAATTAGGTTTTTGAGTTTCATAATTTTTTAATTTATTATTTATTTTATTTCTGCATTTTAATATCTACAAGGATATAAGAGTCTTGTCCATTATCCACATATTCCTTTATTTTAATAGCACCTCGTTTACCTGCAGAGGTTTTAAAGAGAACCACTCTCGGTACCAATGAATTATCAAATGCCTGTAGTCCTCCTGAAGTTTCTTCGATAGTCATCGCATTTAATGCGCCATCATTCGTCATAGCATCAAATTGAGATGGCGCTAAGGATGCATTGCAATTACAAAATTCCTGCGAATTGATAAAAATCGTTGGATTTGCATTTGGCATTGCTGTAAAAGTTGTGCCACTCATATCATCGGGAGTCACAAATCGATTGCGATCAAAACTACGACCCAGTCCAAAAAACACCAAGTCAATTTTTGATTCAAGTGCTGGAGTAAGTTCGTCTGATGCATATACCTCTCGTGTTGCGCTACTAAAAAAAGCTCCCTTTGTATTTGTATTATGAGCGGTATTGATTCCCAATTGAACATCCGTATAACTACGCAAATTATTATTTGGAAAAACTTCGATTGTCTTTGTGATACGTTGAGAAGCTTTTCCATTGGATACGATAAGCGAAATTTCGTTAACCCCAACCTTATTAAATGTCACCACAGGGTGTTCTTCAAAAGAAGTCGCCGGAGTGGCACCTTCAAAAGCCCACTCATACGTTAGTGCACTGACTGAAGTATTTATTAACGTAACTTCTACCGGAGTCTCGTAATCATCATCCTTAAAAGCAACTTCATATTCAAAATCAGCAATTAATGCTGGTGCAACCGTTATGGTTTTGTCTAACTTATATGTTTCTCTACCATTTGAAATTTCTAAAGAAATTTTATGATCTCCTGGATCTGAAAAGATAATAGTACCTGGTTGTTTTTCTGAAGATGTTTCTGGTATTCCACCTTCAAAATTCCATTGATACGAAGTAGCTCCTTTTGATTTGTTATCAATGGTATAGACTGCTGGTGCAAATGTATCTACCAAGTTAGTTACCTCAAAATCAATAAGTACAGGGTCATCAATCACGAGCTCTATACTTTTTGAATCTCTGGAGCCGTCTTGGTTGCTGGCTATTAGTTCTATAGTATACGTTCCTTTCGCTTCAAATAAGATGACTCCAGGATTGCGTTCTACAGATCTTGATGGCACCGCACCTTCAAAACGCCATTCATATTCTTCGGCTCCTTCAGTTTTATTGATGATAACTATTTGTACGGGTATAGAATAATCTTCTCCAAAAACGTCTACATCAAAATCAACTAATACGGGGATCGCTTCTTCTTTGGCACAAGAAAAACTAAGCAGTACTAATAAAATTATATGTCTTATTCTATACTTCATTTTTTTAATAATGATTACCAAGAATCTAAGTTGCAAAGTATCTAAGATTCTATACTTTATATTGACATCTCTACTTTTCTTATATAACTTGATAACATACGCTCTATTTCTCGTGTATTCTCATATGATTTTTGAAATACATCCTTTTCCATATAGTTTAAATTTGATGCGATTTCATATTGCGTTTGCAATTCGAATAAAGAACTCATAGCAATATTAAGGAATTTGCAAAAATCTTTCTTCCCTCTTCTACCGTAACCTTCAGCTATATTACTTGGAATAGAAATACTACATCTCCTCATCTGAGAAGTAAGTCCATACACCTCCTCTTCAGAGAAATTAGAAACATACCGATACGTCTCTGTCACGAGGCTCATCGCTTTTTGCCAAATTATCAAATCTCTAAATGTTGCCATAACTACTACCTCTTATACTATACTTTTAAAAGACGTTTCGCTGCTTCTATGCTGCTCTATTTATTTACTTCTCTACGTCTTTGATTCTCTGCTTCTCTGACTGTCTGCTTCTCTGAATTTTTCCGTTGCTAAATCTCTATTTTCAATACCCCCTACTCAAAAACTAGCTTCCGGGTTTCGGATCCTTTTGGTGTTTCTAATAACATTAAATAAATACCTGTAGGGAGTCCCATTTCATACTCTAATAATAATTCCTGTTGATTTTTCACACTTCTTTCATTCATCACCGTCCCCGAAATAAGATTTACAATTTTAATCGTTACATTAGAGCTTTCGGCCAAACTTACCTTTGCTTTAAAAACTCCTGGGTTTGGGTTTGGATATACAATAAATTCTTTTACAAAATCTCCTTGAGCCGCAAACGCTTCAACACTTTCTATTGCGGGTTGAACTAATATTGTTTTCGAAAAATCCTGATAGCAATCTGATTGATAGGATCTTAAATTGACTTCATAAGGCCCTTCAGCTTCAAAACTTAAAATTAATTGTTCATCAGTTTTAGATATAATATCGGCCGTTTCGGGAATAGTCCATTCTACGTGATCTCCTAAAGGCTCACTCACATTCACTAAAATGATTTCTTCGTCTACATAAGCTTGGGTGGTGAGTAAGAAGTCTGCATCAATTGGGGTATCAAAAGTTTCAATGCTAATAATCGACGTCCCTATACATCCTAAACCAGAAGTAATGGTCGCTGTATAAACGCCACTATCCTTTAATTCTACTTTGGCTAGTGAGCTTGTAAACCCATTAGAGGCTTCCCATTGATAGGTTGCTTTAGGATCGTCTATGGTTATATCTAAAATTACAGATTGACCTCCACAAAGTGAACGTGTAGCCTCTAAATTTACAAATACTGGCAATGGATCTTCTAAAATAAAATCCTTAAAAGCTAAGCAACCCTCGGCGTCTGCCACCTGTAAACGATAGGTGCCAGCGGATAAGTTATTTCTACTGAGCGCTATTTCCCCTGTACTCCATTCATAAGTGTACGGTGGTGTTCCACCAGTAATCTGAACATTCACAACTCCGTCATTTCCTTGATAACAAGTAGGTGCTATCAAGTCAAGTGGTATGATTTCCAACCCATTGGGCTGCTCAATCACTACGCTACCCTCTAACTGACAACCTTTGGCGTCTTCGATATACACCAAATAGGTGCCTGCAATGAGATTAGTAGCTGTTTTTGTATCTGCACCAGTACTCCAGCGGTATGCATAAGGTGGCGTTCCTCCCACAACCAATGCTTCGGCCATGGCATCATTCCCATTGGCACAGCTAATATTTGTTTTGACAAAATCAACTTCTAGTTTATCGGGTTGATGCAAAAACTGAGTACTGTCGATGGCTGTTTGTAATCTATATTCTCTTGACCCATCAGGCAATTGATAGGCCTCATAAGTTCCTAATTGGATTCCGTTGTAATCTTCAATATTCAATGCAAACGTACCGGTACTTCGATTCCTAATAATTCTGTCATTAGTCCCCACACTTGACCATGATCCATCAGAATTTTGCTTTTTCCAAGTATAACAATAATATGTTCGATTTTCTCTGCAATCATCTGCTTGCGGAAATGTTGTGGTATCAAAAGGCACACCCCCTTTTACGGTTGCTTGTAGCACCCCATCCTGAAATTGATCGGGTTGGCCTAGAGGTTGTTCAAAATCAGCTCCGTTACTGTATTCGTTTTCGTTGTTACAAGAGATTGTATTTAATATTTCGATATTAACTTCTAGGGGGTCTGGTTGATTTAAGAAAATGGAAGCACTAGTAATTGTACATCCCACTTTATTAGATGCATTATCATAATTAAAATCTTCTACTGTAATTGTATAATTTCCTGTTCCAACACTATGTAAAGTAACCACAAAACTATTACTGTTAGCATCATAAGCAGTAGTATATGTATTGATTAAATTGTTATGTCTATCTCTCCATTCAATATCATAACTCCCATCGATTGGATTAGAAGTACCTCCTGTAACTATTGCCTGAATTCGTCCATCTTCAAATCCATAAGCTGTGGGATCATTTAAAATTTCGGTTTGAACAGCCACTGGAGCAGTTGGTTCGGTAACAATTATTTCTTTTTCAATAATTGCACCAAGTTCAAATTCGCCTGGTCGTACCTGTACAGCCTCTTTCGCTTCGCAAAAATTACTATCCCTAATCTGTATAAAATACGTATCAGCATCTAAATTCTTTTCAGTATGATTCTCACCTCTCAAAAAAGGTTTCCAGTTATCAACAAAACTTTCGTCATCTTTGCGAATCCTAAACTCATATGAACCACTACCTCCGGAAGCTTTTAAACTCACTTCACCGTCATTACTATCAAAACACCAGTTATCCACAACAGTGTTTTGTGGCTCTTGATCAAAACGAACGTAGGAAGGTCTACCAATTTCAAATTCTTGAAAATGGTCTTCTCCATCAGAATAATACAAGGTGTTATTATTATACTTACCAATAATATCAATTCGAAACTTAGATCTACTTCGTGGTAGATTATTTATTGTTAGCTTCCTTCCAGCTTCAAAGTTCTTGATACCTTGTTTCGTCGCAATAGTCTCACCATTATATAAATCTGTTATAGTATACTCCAACAAATCAATGGTCGGGTCCAAATCCCGGTCAAAAGTAAAAATTGCACGGCCATCATTAGAGTCGTAACATTTGGTTTTGTCAGTAACCGTTACAGTTTTTACAATATGCGGAGCCGATCGTCTAATAATATAAGAGGTAAAATTAGAACCTTTAGAATCTGCACAACGAGCTTTAGCGCGAATATGTATTTCTTTATCCACGCTCGTAATTGGTAAAAATGATTTAGGCACCACCTCTAAATTTTTACTAGCAGCTACGCTAGGTATGTAATTCCAAGAAGCATTGTCAGATCTGGGTGCTGTTCCTATTTCTGTAATTTGATATTGCCATGAATATACCGAATCTCCAAAAGCCTCATCTCCTCTTGCCCGTAACATATCTTCATATCCGGCAATAGCAGCTCCTACGCGATATACTTTCGGAATAGGCTTTACATTCCAATTAAATTGTATGGTGTGTCGTACTTCAAAATCTCCACCATTCCTTTTAGTCCAATAATAGTATGCACCATCACAGGGTTGATACGATACTGGAATATATTCGTCTGTAGTAATTCTGGTTTCATTACCTCCCTTACTGCAGCTAGTTCCACCTTTTTCTTTACTATATAGAAGAACATGTAAGGATTCAATAACTCTATTAGGAAAGGATTTTGGATTAACATTAAAATAAAAAGTACCCTCCTCTTGGCCTTCTGTGTAAAATAATATTTCTTCATCCAAAGAATTTTTAAATTTAGCAGATAACGTGATTCTATTTGAGCAAATATCTTCATCTCCATTTAAATCATATCGAACTCTTCCCATTGATACCTCAGATCCCTGTCCAAAGGAAAGCAGAGAAAACAACATCATGATCGCTATTACATTTTTTTTCATTCCTAAAAAATTACTTCTTCAGTGCGTGTAGAGGGTTTGTCTCCATGTTGCGTCTGAATGATTAGTTGATATACATATACATTACCAGGTGAAACTGATATGTCTACTAATTCATGAATATGCCGTGGAAATTGCTTTAACAAGACTGGCTTCTCATCCTTTTTCGCCTTATAGATTTTAATTTCTGTTACATCATCCGAAAATTTATTCCAAGTAAGGGTTATATTCTTATTTAGTCTATCCGCAGTAACTCTAAACATTTTTATCCTATTTGTATCGATACCTCCTTGCATCACTGCAGTTATTGGTGTGGAGGGTAACGATTGTAAGCCTGCTTGATCCTTAGCAAAAACAGCGTACCTATACTTTGTGTTTGCTTCTATTTTTTTATCGAAATAGTTGGCTATAGTATCGGTTTTAAATATCAATTGCCAACCTTTTGAAGACTCATCGACTTTTTGTCGATATAGTTGATGCATCACTACATCATCACTCGTACTATTAACCCATTGTAGTTCAATACCATTTTTATTTATATTATAGTTGGAGAAAATAGGTGAAGAAGGAGGTACCACATCGGGTTTTTGCAACGCTAATTGCTCAGAGTATTCAGACATATTAAAGCGTTGGTCTACGGCAACCACTTGATAAAAAACTTTACTAGTTAACGATTTGACTTGTACAGTATCTATAAACGAATTTTGATCAATAGGATGTATTGTTAATTGTGAAACTTCTTCTTTTTTCAAGTTACCTCTAAAAACACGGTAGCCTAATAGATCTTTTTCTGTATTCCTATCCCATTTTAATTGTACAACACCCAATGTGTCGACTACACCTATCAGCCCTTTTGGTATTGCTGGCGGAATAGAATCAATGGTTTGTACAAAAGCCGAAAACGAAGTTGTTCGTTGATTTCCTTGACCTACGGCAGTAATGGTAAAATAATTTGAAGGATCCGGTTCAGGATATACTGTTGATCGTGCAGCTGCGGAAATATTATCTTGAACTAGTTTATAAGGTCCTTGTTCCTGCGCCGCGCGATGCAATTGAAAACCTTTGATTTGTTTTTCGGCCTCCTTAGCAAAATCCCATGTGATTTGAATGCTTCCATCTTTATTATAAAAGTGTCTGGATATATGAGGTACTTCCTCTAATCCTTTGACTCCGGAAACGCTTACGACTTCAGACGGAGGACTCTCTTCACCAAAAGGTGATAACCCTTTTACACGATACCAATATTTTTTATCATTTTGAGCGATCGTATCCACGTAAAACATACGTTTTGATGGATTCCCCGGTTTGTCATTCATATTGACTAAAGGCGTATCACCAAGTCGCTTAAAATTAGTTCCATCCTCTGAACGTTCAATAAAATACGAAGTAAAAATGGACTTAAATAGTTGATACTCCCAAGTGAGCATAACGCTTTTATCTTGAGGCACTGCAAAAAGATCGATTGGTGAAGGTAATGGATCTGTTTTAGTAGTTTTTACTGAAACCAAACCCATTTTAATTACTAATATATCACTAGGTACTTTACTATTAATTCTGTATAAATATTCTTCATTAGGTACCACTGTAGTATCAACAAAGCCCAAAGCTGCTTTCCTTGCTGCTTCAAAATTTAAATCAGCTGCAAATAAAGCAAATGAAAAACGTTGCTCTATTTCTTTTGCTTTATTGATGATTTGAGCCACCCCTCCTTGCATCTCTTCTACCACAAAACCTTCACCATAGAGGGCTTGTGCTAATACGGCAGCATAATCATTTTGATTAACTATACTTTCCCAAGTAGCTATCGGATCTGGTACGAGCACCGCAGAGGTTAGTTCTTTTCGCTCCGGAGTTCCTAATAACTTTCCATTTTTCGAAATAGTAAATCGCTCAATCGTATATCCAAATTTATTCAGTTTTAGCCATGCCGAAGGAGAAGTTGGAGCCCATCTTAAATCAACTTTTCCATTAGTATATCTGGCAATTGTCTTAATTTCATTTACTGTTTCCTCACTACGTTGCGCATTAATACTACAAAAGTTTGTAAACGATAACAGTGTTATTATAACAATTCTTAAGGTACTATTATAGCTTTTAGGATTCATATTACTTTCGGATCGTTGATGGGTTTTTATATGTATAAATTCCAGATGTTCCTTTAATATCACCAGGTAATATATATTGCATTACTATTTCATAGTTTCCATACAACAAAAATTTATATTCTGATGATAAAATACTTAACTCTGAAGCACCATCAGCAACTAATCCATTTGACCTATCGTTCATAACACGATCTCTGACATCCAAATAATCATTATAGTAAACTAAAGGCAAATTGTATCTAAATGGAAACTGAGTCGCTAATTCGTTTAAGTTGACACCATTTTCTAAATTAGTTAAATAACTAGATGAGATTGGTAAAGCTCTTTTGGGTACATATCCATATTCCTGAGGATTACGTGTTAGCCTATACCTATCTTTGATTCTAAATTTATTGTACAAAATCGGGTTAATATCTTCTTGAAAATATTGATCTTTAAGATTAGATTCGGCTTGAACTAATGGTTTGTCTTCTGTATATTTAGTTCCTTGTAATTCAACATAATCGAATCCTTCATTAAATTCGACCTTAGAAGACAAATAGATTACCGTTGAATTGATTTTACCCCAAAAATTATCACTAATCTTTAAGCTTCTTATCTTTTCTCTAAACGTATTATACTTACTTGACTTAAATGCATAGCTTAATCGATCGATTTCACCTTCTTTAAGTACTATATCCGCTGTGTTCTTTTTAATTTCTACTGTATTATCATCTCCATAATCCTTCTTCTCCGATGCATCTCGATTATTGTTTCGGCTGCCTGTATTTTTACTCGTACTTACGATTTGCATCCTATATGGCATTTCGTTTTTAACCTTCGGCAAACGATAACGCACTTGATTATCTCCTGTGTTATAATTAAAGGCAGATTCTCCGATGGTACCATCAGCATCTATAAATTTTACTGTGCTTTTCCATTGTGAATCATCAAACAAATAATCTTGCCCACGTTGTAATTGAATATAACCTGAATTGTATTCACCTGAATAAAACAATTGTTGATCTACAACGGGATATGAATACTGTATATTATGTAACGGAATGTGATCTGGTGCACCTCCAGTTGTAAAATTGCGCTCCTCTATTTCAATCGCTTTTTGACCGTCTTCTAAAATAGTTCTAAATACTCCATTAACTTTTTCTTGAAAACTTACTTCAACTGCCACTTTCAACTTTGTATCTGGTGGCAAGATATCATCAGAAATAAATGTAGCGCGATCATTCATATAGCCCCATTCTAATTCACCATCTATTTCTTTTCCGCTTTCATCAGTTACATTAAATTTTTCTAAAATTACCTTGTACGTTTTATCGCCTTCATCTTCAGGAATCACAATAGGTTGATTTACTTTCATCGCAAAGGCTGCTTGGGGCGCAGCAAAGACGTCAATATCGCCATCTCCGTCTTTGGGTGTCAAGTCGGTAATCATCTTAATACCACCAAGCGGGGATGCATTATCTAACTCACACTCTTCGCCAATGGTTATCTTAAATCTAAAACTACCTTTAACCAGACCTCCTAACAAATCATAATACCCTCCTGCATAGCCACGCATCCAAAAGGGATTTGGACCTTTGGCTTGCATTAAAATTGCAGCACCTCCTTTGATAATCGGAATCTTTTTCTTTATAAAAAACAATTTGATGTTAATTCCTAATTCACCCTGCAGATAGGCATAGGATTGCCCATTTGCATACCATCCATTAATACCTACTTGATCTCCAGTATTAACACATTTTGCATTTCCGTAATCCTTTACCATGATATCAAAGCCTACTCCAGCTTGAAATCTTGCATATAAAATTAAAAAATTAAGATCACCCGTATCGATCTTGAAATCAGACCCAAATGCAAACCCTTTTCCATCCCCAAGTGCATTTAGATCACGCATATAATCCAATTGATCGGCTTCGACACCTAGGATTTCAGCTACTTCAGGTGGTGGTGGCGGACTTCCAGGAATGCGATCTCCTGCCATAAAATAACCTCCAGTTTCAATAGAGAACGAGCCAACACCCATTTTGAGTCCTAAGCGATCTGTAGGTGTTCCCATATGTACGTACCATTCATCACGTGAAATATGAACAACTCCCCATCCAGCTCTTCCTCCAGAGGCTCTACCTTGTATAACTCCCCCAGCAACTTTTACATAAAGGTCTAAGGATGCGTGGAAAGAATCATTCACAAAATCAAATTCCATACCCATCTTAGCACTTATGGCGGCCTTTCCTACTACTTCAGGTTCATACTGCTCGGTTGCTTTATCTAGAAAAGTTTTGCCCATTTTACTATCCATCACACCATTGAGCATTTCACTACTTACCATACCACTTAGCTTTTCGGTAAGTTTACCCACAGGGTTTGGAAAATCAAACGCTTGCATAACTTGAGCTTCTCCAAAAAATCCTAATCGATTTACCCCTCCCTTAGTATTAAACTCAATTTCAAATCCTGCACCAATTGCAACAGAGGTTTCATCTGGAATTGCTCCAAATACCATTGCTTTGACTCCAAGACTAGCCGATTTGTTAGGAACATAAGACAAACCTGATGGCGAGAAATCTGGACCTGCATTTGGCTTTCTTGACATTTTGTAAAATGCTCCTCCAGCAAACCCAGTTATTTGTAAAGGTCCTGCTTGAATTTTCAATCCGCGAACAGCTGCGTCCACGTACCAGTATCTAAACTCATTTTTTCCAAAAATCGCTTTACAAGTTATTGGTCCGATGCCCGTATCTTCCTTTCCAAACGTACCCTCGATTTCAGCAGAAAAACCATCTCCGTAGATCGGATCATTATTCATTAATTCTAAACCACCCTTCAATTTGATGGCTCCCATATTTGCTTCTATATTAATTCGGGATATATCTAAGCGATCATATTTCCATTTTTGTTTATAATTTTCTTCTTGAAACTTCCCAAATATTCCTAATCGAGCATCAGCAGCGAATCCTTTGCTCTCTTTACCCATCAAGTTAACCATCAGGTCAAACTCTATTCCAGCTTCGACCTCATTCGAAGTAAAAGCTATGTTGGCTATAGAAACAGGAAAATTAGCTAATTTTACTTCGTCCTTATACCCGAAATATTCTACCTGAATAATTGGCGATGTGGTTTGCAATACTAAGTTTTGAAACTCAATCCCTTTAAACTGTACCGTATGCTCTTTCTTTTTATCACCTTCTCCTGTAGTATACGTATCTCCTTCATTAGCCAACGATTCTTTTTGGCTGGCAGAAATAGCCATACGTCCATTAAGTACAGCTTTGGGCTGAAACTTGCCATCTCGCACTGCTAATTCTACCGATGAGTTGGGTAGTAATTCTGCTTTTGCTTTAAAAACATCAAATTCTAGAGTATCTAAGGTAGAAACGACCAAAGCATATTCCTCTTCTGAGATAATACCTTTATACCCTAACCCCAACTTTTCTTTTCCGTCCCCTTGTTGCTTATTTTTATCCTTGCTAATAGGTAAAACGATCTGCCCCTCAAATTGTGCTGCAATAAGCCGATTAGAAGCTATTTCTACACCGATATGATCCACAGAATACGCCCATGCTTTGGATTCTGAGGTTCTTCCTGTTTCTAAAGGAATCAAATTATCACCTGCAAAATATCCTGAAACACCATAGCTATCTATTAAAAGATTTGCCGCTTCAAAGTGTACTCTTCTCTTTTGTGGTATACTTTCTGTTGTCTTAAATTCTGCTGGTAAACCAACTTCTAGAGATTGTACATAAACACCTCTCCAAGCTTCCTCACTTGGCAACAATAAACCTTCATCATAATAATGTTTGGGAAAAGTGACATTCTCTGTTCTTAAATCACTAAAATCGAAAACTGCCTGATTTACCGAAAACATAAATTTATCAGGTTGACTCGCTAATACAAAGGGAGAAATACTTAATTCGACTATCATATCGTTCCAGTCTGACGCTACTGCTTTAAAAGCACCAGATACTCTATTAGGTATTTGAATAGGTTCTTTAACAGCTCCTGTATATTGTATAGTTTCTGGACCAGGATTACCTTCTGCATCTACAGGTATTATCATACTTCGCGAAAATTGAACTTCGCCTTCGATTCCCATCTCTTTTACTCCGTCACAATCAATTGTTACAAAAGTTTTGTTTTGAGTCTCACCTGTTTTATAGTCAAAACCTCCTTTAAGAATTAGTAGCCAATTACCTCCATTAAAAGGTATAAACATATCCCCCAACAAGACTAGATTAGCCTCACCAATTATACCTCCTTGATGGGAGAGCTTCACGTTATTAGCACCAAAAAAAAGTTCTATCGGTTTTCCATATTCGTCCGATTGTGGTAATATAACTTTGACAAAAACGGTAAGTTCTGTAAACTCTTTAGTAAATCTAGCTTTTGAGAACCCTATTTGATACTCAACTTCATTTACGGTATGTTTAATACCAACTGGAAGCACTTGAATATTTTCATTTGCAAAGGATGCCACCCAGCGACCTGTACTATCTATTTCTTTAAAGTTAGCTTTAGCCTCTGATTTTGCATCGTTAATTAAAGTAGGCATACCTGGAAAATCCAACTTCAATTGTTTAAAAGAAAATTCTGGAGAAGTAACCCTTTGTCTACCAGCTTTCAATGGAAATTTTGCATCCATTTCGGGTAATTGAACAAATGTATTTATTTCATCCTCTACTAAAGGAACAGGATTAGACTGTTTTGTCACCAATGAATCTTTCTCTGTAGAAATGGCAAAAACGGACAGACAAGATAGGTAGGTTAAGAGCAAAAATAGCTTTATCTTCATAAAATTATGTTAAGACACAGATTGCAATACTACAAAAAATATAGAATTCAACCAGTAATAAATAACAATTTAAGGTTAAATTAATGGATTATAACTATTGAAATAACCATCTGAAACACAGTATCTATACAATAAAAAATTATTTGTAAGAATATTCTTTATCTTGAAATACACATTCCTTCCTACAAATAATAATTGATTTTATTAAAATAGTTAATTATTGAATTACAATACTTATTAAATCTCCAATAAGCATCCTTTCTGTTTCCAAAATTTTGAACTGCTTTATACCGTCCAATAAAAAATAATCCCTTTGGAACAAAAAAAGCTACAAATTAAAATATTCTTATAAAAAACATCCCTTTTGCTTTTATACTATAAAAAAAGATCCGAATCGAATCTTTTTTTATTAAAAATGCTAGTAAATTCATAAAACCATTATGGTAAGCTACTGCTAATACATTATATTTACTCTCTAAAAAAAACTCTTGTATGACTACTAATAACTTCAAAGTTAAAGTGGATGACACTTTCGAATTTGATTTTAATGATGCTACTTTATCAGCTATTGATGCAGTAGCTACTGGCGAGAATTCATATCACGCATTGCACAAATCAAAATCATTTCACAGCCAAATCATTGATCAAAATTTTACTGACAAGCAATATACGGTACGTGTCAACAATACCGATTTTAAAGTTCATATCGATGATGCCCTTGATATTGCTATTAAAGCAATGGGGTTCACTATTGGTGCTACAAAAAATGTAAATTCAATCAAAGCTCCTATGCCAGGGTTGATTCTGGATGTTCACGTAAAAGTTGGAGATACCGTTGCTCAAGATACTCCCCTGTTAATTTTAGAAGCTATGAAAATGGAAAACCTTCTAGTTTCACCCCGAGATGGAGTCATTAAATCTATAAATGCGAATCTAGGCGATGCTGTAGATAAGGGACAACTTTTAATTGAGTTTGAATAAATCACTATTAGTTTTTTGACGCATGTCAATAGTAACGTAAATATTTTTCCTTCCATGAATGCAAATAAATCTATACATAAAATACTCGTCGCAAATCGTGGCGAAATCGCTATTCGCGTAATGCGGACTGCAAAAAAAATGGGTATTCACACAGTTGCTGTGTACTCAACTATTGATCGTAATGCTCCCCATGTGCGCTTTGCAGACGAAGCTGTACATATAGGTGAGGCTCCATCAAATAAATCCTATCTATTAGGTGACAAAATAATCGAAGTTGCAAAAAAATTAAATGTGGATGCCATACATCCAGGATATGGTTTTTTGAGTGAAAACGCTCAGTTTGCAGAAGCTGTGACTGCTAATGGACTTATTTTTATAGGTCCTGGATCCAAAGCTATTAAAGTAATGGGAAGCAAACTTGCAGCCAAAGATGCTGTAAAAAAATATGATATTCCTATGGTACCTGGCATTGACGAAGCCATTACCGATGTTGCAAAAGCTACCAAAATTGCTAACGAAATTGGATTTCCTATTCTTATAAAAGCCTCTGCTGGTGGTGGTGGTAAAGGAATGCGCGTGGTAGAAAAGCAAAGTGATCTAGAATCACAAATGCAGCGAGCCATTAGCGAAGCTGTGTCTGCCTTTGGTGACGGAGCTGTATTTATAGAGAAATATGTAGGTTCGCCCAGACATATAGAAATACAAGTCATGGCCGATACACACGGTAATGTACTTCATTTATTTGAACGTGAATGTAGCATACAACGCCGTCATCAAAAAGTTGTAGAAGAAGCGCCATCCTCGGTATTGACACCTGCATTGCGTCAAAAAATGGGCGAAGCCGCTGTAAAAGTCGCAAAAGCCTGTGATTATGTAGGTGCAGGTACTGTCGAATTTCTTTTGGATGAGCAACACAACTTTTACTTTCTTGAGATGAACACCCGACTGCAGGTAGAGCATCCAGTAACCGAGCTTATTACCAATCTCGATTTGGTAGAACTTCAAATACGTGTAGCAAGAGGTGAAAAACTACCGCTTAAACAAGATGAAGTACAACTTAAAGGTCATGCTCTAGAATTAAGAATCTATGCAGAAGATCCTTTACATGATTTCTTGCCTAGTGTAGGTACGCTAGAGGTCTATCAATTGCCTCAAGGTGAAGGTGTACGTGTGGATAATGGGTTCGAAGAAGGTATGGATATTCCTATTTATTACGATCCAATGTTAGCAAAACTAATTACCTACGCCGATACACGAGAAGAAGCTATACAACGTATGATAAGCGCTATTGCCCAGTATCAAGTTAAAGGTGTAGAAACCACCTTGCCTTTTGGAAAGTTTGTTTGTGAACACGAAGCTTTTAGAAGTGGAAATTTTGACACGCATTTTGTGAAAAATTACTACTCTGCCGAATTTTTACATCAAGAAATGGAAGAAGAGGCAAAAGTTGCTGCCATGATAGCACTACAACATTATTTAAAAGATCAAAAAAAGTTACGCTTACCGATACATTAGACTATGGAATCCAAAATAAAAACGTTACAAGAAAAAATTGAAAAAGCCCATTTGGGAGGTGGTGAACAACGTATTGCAAAACAGCACGAAAAGAAAAAACTTACTGCGCGCGAACGTGTTAACTATTTACTAGACGAAGGTTCGTTTGAAGAAATCGGAATTCTAGTTACACACCGTACTACCGATTTTAATATGGACAAAGAACTATATTATGGTGATGGTGTAATCACTGGCTACGGTACCATCGCAGGTAGATTAGTCTATATCTTTGCACAAGATTTCACCGTTTTTGGAGGTGCCTTGTCAGAAACACATGCCGAAAAAATTTGCAAAATTATGGATCTTGCAGTCAAAGTAGGAGCGCCTTTAATCGGTCTTAACGATTCTGGTGGAGCACGTATACAAGAAGGTGTGAGATCTCTTGGTGGTTATGCAGATATATTTTATCGCAATGTACAAGCCTCGGGAGTGATCCCACAATTATCTGCTATTATGGGACCTTGTGCTGGTGGCGCAGTGTACTCTCCCGCAATGACAGATTTTACCCTTATGATCGAGGATACAAGCTATATGTTTGTAACAGGACCTAATGTGGTTAAAACAGTTACAAATGAAGAAGTTACATCCGAAGAGCTGGGAGGTGCAAGTACGCATTCTACCAAATCGGGAGTTGCTCATATAACATCTGCTAATGATGTACAATGCCTTGAGGATTTAAAAAGTTTACTTAGTTACATGCCTCAAAGTAATGCCGAAAAAGCACCTACACTCCCCTATACATTGGGTAACGAGATACGTGAGGAACTCATGGATATCATCCCTGACAATCCTAACAAACCGTATGATATGCACGAGGTTATTAGTGGCATCATCGATACAGATTCATTTTTTGAAGTACATAAGGATTATGCCGAAAATATTATTGTTGGTTTTGCGCGTATCGGTGGTAAAAGTATTGGTATCATTGCTAATCAACCATTGTTTCTTGCGGGGGTACTCGATGTAAACAGTTCTAAAAAAGCCGCGAGATTTACGCGTTTTTGCGACTGTTTCAACATTCCGTTATTAGTATTAGTCGATGTTCCCGGCTTTTTACCAGGTACCGATCAAGAATGGAATGGTATTATTGTACATGGAGCAAAATTATTATATGCGTTAAGTGAGGCTACCGTTCCTAGAGTTACCGTGATTACTCGTAAAGCATATGGCGGTGCGTATGATGTAATGAACTCAAAACATATTGGAGCAGACCTTAACTTTGCATGGCCATCGGCAGAAATTGCGGTTATGGGAGCCAAAGGTGCTAGCGAAATCATTTTTAGAAAAGAAATTAGCAAAGCAGATGATCCTGCTGCAAAACTAGCCGAAAAAGAGGCCGAATATGCCGAAACTTTTGCCAATCCATACAAAGCTGCTCAACGTGGTTTTATAGACGAAGTTATTTTACCAAAAGATACACGTCGTAAATTGATGAAAGCGTTTAGCATGCTAGAACATAAAGAAGTATTGCTTCCAAAGAAAAAACACGGTAACATACCTCTATAACCAAAGAGATAAATAGAGTACATAAAAAATTACTCTAGTAATTAATTCGAATGGAGCTAAGAAATCATTATTCAGAATTCTGAATACGGTTAAACTTAGCTCCATTTAATATAGCGTAAACCTATTCTCGTTATAGATACTTTTTTTTAAAAAATAAACAATTATGGATTCGTTGACTCAAATAGTTCTAGGTGCTGCGGTGGGCGAACTTGCACTTGGTAAAAAAATTGGCAACAAAGCCATTTTATGGGGAGCTATTGCTGGTACGATTCCCGATTTGGATGTCATGGCAAAATGGTTTTTTGAGCCTGTACGTGCTAATGAGTTACATCGAGGATTCTCACACTCTATTCTATTTAGCTTACTGGTAGCACCACTCTTAGGTTGGCTACTTGCAAAAATATATAAGAAATTACACGCCACGTGGCAGGATTGGACCTTACTTATGTTTTTGGGTCTTTTTACACATCCCTTACTCGATGCTTTTACCACATGGGGAACTCAGTTATTTTGGCCCTCTCCTTACAAAGTTTCCTTCAAATCAATTTTTGTAATTGATCCTTTGTATACGCTACCTTTTTTATTGTGTGTAATATTAGCTATGCGGCTCAAACGTGAGAATCCAAAACGAAGAAGTTATGCAAAAATAGGGCTTGTCATGAGTAGTTGTTATTTACTGCTTACTTTGGTTTTAAAGGGATATACGTATACAAAATTTGAAACTAGCTTAATCGCACAAAATATTGAGTATATAGCTATACAAACGAAACCAACACCGTTTAATAGCATCTTATGGACTGCCAATGTAGAAACTACCGACGCATACCTTATAGGATATTACTCAATCTTCGATAGTACCGATACTATTAGTTTTAGTGCTATTCCCAAAAATCATGATCTGTTGGGTGATTTGAGAACGGATCCTTTGGTTAAAAGACTTGTCAAACTTACCGAAGGCTGGTACACTATTAACCAAACTAAAAATACACTACTTTTTAATGATTTACGCTTTGGCCAATTAAATTTTGAAGACCCTAAGAGTCCGTTTGTGTTTAGTTACCAACTATTTTACGAGGATAATGAGTTGCATGCAAAAGAACCAGAAAAAAAATTTAGAGATGGTTACGCCTTGATCAAAAAACTTTTTGTTCGTATGGCTGGTATATAATGCTTTGATATAATTGTCTAAGAGTTTCGTTCGCTTTCGCGAAAGCAAAAAAAACTACTAAGCAGCTCTTTATTCAAAAGTTTCTTGTATACCGAATAAAAAAACCGTCTGCATTGCTCCTGCAATTTGCAGGGACAAAAAAAACCATCTACATTGCTCCTGCAATTTGCAGGAACAAAAAAAACCATCTGCACGGCTCCTGCAATTTGCAGGGACAAAAAAAACCGTCTGCACGGCTCCTGCAATTTGCAGGGACAAAAAAAACCGTCTGCACGGCTCCTGCAAATTGCAGGAACAAAAAAAATCATTTGCAAAGCTCCTGCAAACCGCAGGAACAAAAAAAACACATTTTTTGCTCAATTAATCAAATAAGTATACCGTTTTATGCCTATTGCTGCGTAAATCACCTTACCTACTATACAATATGACCAGATCAAACCGAACTCAGTTTTTTCTCTATATACGATAGCCCCAAATTATTTATGCTTCCAATATGCGTGTGTTGTGTACCTTTGATAGGGACATAAGTACCCGCTTCAATATCCTTTCCGATTTTTACATAAGCATCCCTAAACGACATCCCATCGACTACCAATTTGTTAAGCGTATCTACACTAAAAAGATATTCGTATTTTGAACTATCTAGAATACTTTTATTGACCGTGACCTGTTGTAATGCATAATTTGCCATTTCTAAACAGGCCTTAATATCCTGAATCGCAGGAATAAGATTTTTTTTAAGTAGTTGCAAATCTCGATGATAGCCACTAGGTAGGTTATTAGTAAGTAACGTTAACTCATACGGAAGCGCTTGAATTACATTACATTTTGCTCTGATCAGTTCAAAGACATCTGGATTTTTTTTATGTGGCATAATACTGGATCCTGTGGTATACTCTGAGGGTATACTCATAAAATTAAAGTTCTGGCTCATGTATAGACATACATCCATTGCCAATTTTGATAACGTTCCCGCAACACTACTCAGTGCAAACGCTGTGGCTTTTTCTGATTTACCTCTACTCATTTGTGCAGCTACAACATTATATTTTAGCGTTGCAAAACCTAACGCTTGCGTAGTGAATTCTCTATCGATGGGAAACGAACTTCCGTATCCAGCAGCGCTTCCCAACGGATTTTGATCTACAACCTGTATTGCGGCATTCACAAAGAATAGGTCATCAACAAAACTTTCGGCATATGCCGAGAACCATAAGCCAAACGAAGAGGGCATGGCAACTTGTAAATGTGTATATCCTGGTAAAAGCACATCTTGATATTTATTTGCCAGCTCCAATAAATTCGTACTTAACTCCTTAACCAATTGTTTACTTTGTTGTAGCTCATCTTTAAGGTACAAATGCATCGCTACTAGTACTTGATCGTTACGTGATCTTGCTGTATGTATTTTTTTTCCTGCGTCTCCTATGGATGTAATAAGCTCGTATTCGATTTTTGAATGTACGTCTTCAAAATCTTCTTCGATTACAAATGTTCCTTCTTCAATTTGTAATAATAGCATTTCTAATACTTCTGTTATTGCTATAAGCTCCTGTGCAGATATAAGTTTGACACTACATAGCATTTTGGCATGTGCCAAGGTTGCCTGTACATCATACTTGGCTAGTACCAAATCTAATTCCCGATCATTGCCTACTGTAAATTGATTGATTTTTTCGTTGGTTGGTAATCCTTTATCCCAGAGTTTCATAATGTCTTTCTCTTTTTAATACTATAGTATGTTGTTTAACATTTTTATGTAAAGTGTAATCCCTTCATTAATCTCATCGATATAAATAAATTCGTCTGCAGCATGTGACCGTGTAGAATCCCCTGGACCTAGTTTAAGCGAGGGACAATTAAGGACTGCTTGATCAGAGAGTGTTGGTGAACCATAGGTAGTTCGCCCAAGAGCAATTCCAGATTGTACTATTGGATGCTCTATTGCAATAGATGACGCTCCTAGATGCATCGATCTGGGTGTTATACGTACCCGTGTAGGTAGTTCGTTTTGTATACATTGCATAATTTCATGATTGGTATACAAATCATTCACACGTATATCGACCACAAATTCACAAACTGCTGGTACTACATTGTGTTGATTACCCGCATTTACTTGCGTTACTGTCATTTTTACAGCACCCAATGTCGACGAAACTTTTTCAAAAGCATATGTTTTAAACCATTCGATACAAGATAGTGCATTGTAAATAGCATTATCGTTATTGGGATGTGCTGCATGTCCCGCAGTACCTTGCACAGCTACATCTACTACTAATAGTCCTTTTTCGGCAATAGCAAGTTGCAGTAGCGTAGGTTCCCCCACAATAGCAAAGTCAATGGATCCGAGTTTGGGCAACACACTGTTTAAGCCTTTTTTACCACTACTCTCCTCCTCTGCAGACGCAACCATTAGTAAATTATAACCTAACTGATCCTGTTCATAAAAATAAGTGAATGTTGCCAATAGACTCACCAAACATCCCCCTGCATCATTGCTACCTAAACCAAACAATTTTCCATCTTTTATAAATGCATCAAAAGGGTCATTTGTATAATTTCCGTTAGGGCGAACCGTATCATGATGCGAATTGAGCAAGATGGTAGGTTTCTTTTTATCAAAATGTTTGTTATATGCCCATACATTATTATTTTCTCGTTGATACGCAATGTTGTGATCTTGAAACCAACGTTCTAATAACTGAGCAGTTGTATCTTCTTCGGAAGAAAAAGAAGGAGTTTTGATTAACTGCTGAAGCAATTGAATCGCTTGCTTGGTTAAACTTTTGATGAGTGGTATTTCTGGATCGATCATTTTTAAGTTTTTTTTACGTTCAATTATAGCGTGAGTGTTGTATGTAGGCTGTTAGGATTCTTCAAAAAATTTGCGTCTGCGATGTGGATAGTTGTAACCTGCTGCTCTAAGGCTTTAAAACAAGTATGTAGCTTTGGAAGCATCCCATCGCTAATAACATCTGCATCCAAGAGTTCGGCATATTTTTTCTGATCAATATGCGGTATTACAGACTCCTTATCATTTATGTCGGATAACACACCTTGTAGCTCAAAACAATAAAATAGTGATACATCATAGTACCTTGTCATAGCCGCAGCTACTTGAGATGCAATCGTATCGGCATTGGTATTAAGAAGCTGACCGGTTAAATCATGAGTTACACTACACAATACAGGTATCATGTCCAAAGAAAGTATTTCTTCTAGAAATGATGAGTTGATATCAGTAATGTCACCTGCAAATCCATAATCAATAAAAAGAGGCTCTCGTTTTGTTGCCGTAATCACGTTGCCATCTGCTCCCGAAAGTCCTAGTGCATTACACCTATGTTTTTGCAAACCAGAAACAATTTTGGTATTTACTAAACCTGCATAGGTCATTACAATGACATCAAGCATTTTGGCAGTAGTGACTCTACGTCCATCTATCATCTCGGTAGCTATACCTAGCTGCTCTGCTAATTGAGTTGCTATTTTGCCTCCCCCATGTACCAAGATTTTGGGACCTTGAATATTTGAGAAGTCTTGTAAAAATTGAGATAACACCACTGGATCCTCGATAACATTGCCACCAATTTTGGCTATAAAAAGCGTCTCCTTATTGATAATTTCACTCATGATTATTCCCTTTTAATAATTTTTGTAATACGAGCTGAGCGGCTACGGTTCGATTGTGAGCTTGTTGGATCACAATAGAGTTTTTACTGTCGAGTACAGCATCATCTATAACCACATTACGACGTACGGGTAAACAATGCATCACTTTTGCATTATTGGTAAGTGCTATTTTTTCTTTAGAAATTTTCCACAACATATCTTTCTGTAGTACTTTGCCATATTCATGATAAGCACTCCAGTTCTTCACATAAACAAAATCTGCATTTTTTAAAGCTATCTCTTGATCGTACTCTACACAAGCACTAGGAACGATTTGATCAGACAATTCGTAACCTTTGGGGTGCGTTACCACAAATTCGACATCTAGGCGTTGTGCAATCGCTGCAAAAGAGTTGGCCACTGCCTGCGGTAATGCTTTGGGATGTGGTGCCCAAGACATAACTACTTTTGGCCGCTTTTGTATCTTAAATTGATCGATGGTAATTGCATCTGTCAGTGCTTGTAAAGGGTGACCTGTTGCACTTTCCATATTGAGTATAGGGATAGTGGCATATTTTATAAAACCTTTAAGCACTTTCTCACTATAATCGTCATCCCTATCCTCCAATGTTGCAAAGGCTCTAATTGCTAGTATATCACAGTATTGAGAAATCACCTGTGCTGCCTCTTTAATATGCTCAGAATTACCTTGATCCATCACAATACCCTCTTCTAATTCTAAGGACCAACCTTCTCCTGTAAAGTTCATCACCATCACATTCATTCCCAAATTGAGGGCTGCTTTTTGAGTACTTAAACGTGTACGAAGACTGGGGTTAAAAAAGAGTAAACCCAACGTTTTATTTTTACCCAACTGGCTATACCCTAAAGGATTCTTTTTTAAATCCTTTGCTTCTGCTACCCAATCGGATACCGAATCTATATCATGTACCGAAAAATAATTTTTCATTTCTTATCGCTTTTATTTCCTGATTTATGTGAGAGATACTTTAGTTTTAACAGGCTCAGACATGTTCCTTTCAGCCAATTCTAATCGTAATGCTTTAATAAATATATCAATGTCTAATTTTGTAATGGTTAGCGGCGGTAATATTCTCAATACACGAGGATTCTTTGCAGCGCCAGTAAAAATGTGATATTTATAAAGCAACGCTTTGCGCAGGGAACTAACTTCAAACTCAAATTGCAATCCTAGCATTAAGCCTCTACCTTTTACTTGATGTACTTGCTCAATACTTTCTATCTGTTGTTTAAAATATCGACCCATCTTCTTGGCATTTTTGAGGAGGTTTTCTTCTTCGATCACTTCCAAAACCGCAATACCTGCAGCGCAAGCTAAATGGTTTCCTCCAAAAGTAGTTCCTAACAAACCATGACTCGCTTGTATGTGGGGTGCTATCAAAATGCCTCCCATGGGAAAACCATTTCCCATACCTTTGGCTACCGAAATGATATCTGGGGTTATCCCATGATGTTGATGTGCAAAAAATTTACCCGTTCTTCCGTAACCAGCTTGCACCTCATCGAGAATCAATAAAACGTTATTTGCTTTACAAGCTTTGTCTAAAGCCTTAAAAAATTGAGAGGTTCCTTGGTCCAATCCTCCTACACCTTGTATGGGTTCAATTATCACAGCACACACATCACCCTTTTTAAGTTCCTCCTCTACCAATCCTATTTGATTAAGAGGAAGTAAGGTAACATCATGCTGTTTGTTTAAAGGTGCAATGATAGTTGCATTATCGGTCACTGAAACTGCCGCAGAGGTTCTGCCATGAAATCCATTGGTAAAGGCTATAATTCTAGCTTTATTCGTGTGAAAAGATGCCAGTTTTAAAGCATTTTCGTTAGCCTCTGCGCCAGAATTGCATAAAAATAATTGATATTGAGAATACCCAGAAAGTTCTCCTAACTTTTTAGCTAATCGTTGTTGTAATTTGTTTTGTACAGCATTCGAATAAAATCCCAAATTATCCAACTGATTTTTAATACTTTTTATATAATGCGGATGTGCGTGTCCAATCGAAATAACGGCATGGCCACCATATAAATCAAGGTACTCTACATTATGCTTATCGACAATTGTACAATTGTATGCATGTGTCGGTTCTATATCGTATAATGGGTATACATCAAATAATTTCATAATTCTAGTTTAGGTGAGGGTGTTCTTGTGTTCACACCGCTTATTGTATTGAATTGATTTTTTTGTAAGAAGCCATGACGCCTTTAATTACAGAGGAGCTTAATCCTTGATGTTCCATCTCATTTAATCCTTGGATGGTGCATCCTTGTGGCGTAGTAACCTTGTCGATTTCACATTCTGGGTGTGACCCATTTTCTGAAACTAAAGTGGCTGCCCCTATAGCTGTTTGGACTGCTATAATTTGAGCCTCGTGAGGGTGAAATCCCATTTGAATCCCTCCTTGAATCATCGCACGTAGAAAACGTAAAAAAAATGCAATGCCGCTAGCCCCAAGTACAGTAGCAGCTTGCATAAGCTCCTCTTCGATAACTAGAACCTTACCTAAGGTTGTAAAGATTTTATCTACTGTTTTTAACTCCTCACTACACTCGCTATTAGCAGCGATACAAGTCATAGACATTTTTTTTGAGGCTGCTGTATTAGGCATGACACGAATCACTTTGTTATTTGAGAGAATCTTGTTAATATCACTAATTCCTACGCCTGTAACCGTAGAAATAATTATTTGATCAGGTTGAACAGAACCTTTGATATCTTGTAAAACCGAGTGTAATTGTTTGGGTTGTACACAAAGTACTATCCACTTTGCATTAACAATAGCTTTTGCATTATCATGGACTACTTGTACATTAAAGAGCTGCTTTACTGCTGTTAAATTTTTTTTTGATTTACTTGAGATTGTGATTTGATCTATGTCGAACAATCCACCCGCTAAAATTCCGTCAAGAATAGATTTTCCCAAATTTCCAACACCAATTATTGCTAACTTTTCCATAGTTATTACATTTTTTTAAAAAGCACTGGCTTTTAGATTAAGACCTGTAGTCTCGTCCAAACCAAACATGAGATTCATATTTTGTATGGCTTGCCCAGATGCTCCTTTTATTAAATTATCTAGCACTGTAGTAATTATGAGCATATCACCTTGTTTTTGCAAATGCACCAAACATTTATTGGTATTTAATACCTGTTTGAGAGTTACTGCAGCATCTGATACATGTGTAAATGGCATATTTTGATAATACTGTTTGTATAAAAAAATAGCCTTCTCAAGACTCTCATCGTATTGAGTATAGATCGTTGCATAAATACCTTTACTAAAATTACCTCGATTGGGAACAAAGTAAATAGGTGCTTTAAAATCAGGCTGTTTGTTTAACAAGGATTGCTTAATTTCAGCTAAATGTTGATGTGTAAAGACCTTATAGCTTGAAAAATTATTATCTCTCCAACTAAAATGAGTGGTCGCTCCAGGCTGTACACCAGCTCCTGTACTTCCTGTAGTAGCATTAACATGAATCGCTTGTCTTAATAAACCTTTTACAGCGAGCGGTAAAACGCCTAATTGAATTGCGGTGGCAAAACATCCAGGATTTGCTATATTATTTGCAGAGGTGATTTTTTTATTCTGTAATTCTGGTAAGCCATAAATAAAATCTCTTTCTTTAAAATACTGATCTGCTTGCAATCTAAAGTCATTGCCAAGATCGATTACTTTAGTTTTACTAGAAAACGTATGGGTTTCTAAAAAATGTTTAGATTTTCCATGTCCGAGGCATAAAAATGCTACGTCTACATTGGCATTAATAGTATCTGTAAAATCTAACTTGATCGATCCCAACAAATCAGGATGCTGTTTTACAATTGAAACACCTGCATTGGTAGTGCTGTAAACAAAATTGATATCAACCTTTGTATGATGCACCAATATTCTTAAAAGTTCGCCTGCTGTATAGCCTGATCCCCCGACAATCCCTACCTGTATCATACTGTTTGAGAATTTATGTGATGATTTATTTTATTGGCGTTTCCGTAAATTTTGATAAATCCTTTAGCGTCATCGGCGGTCCATGCATCATTTTCTTCTCCATAGGTCGCTATATCTGACGCCATCATATCAAATTTTGAGTCGATGCCATCAACAGTAAAGTGATAGGGTTTTAAAGTAATGTATACCTCTCCTGTTACAGATTTTTGTGAATCATCCAAAAAGGTTTCAATATTACGCATTACAGGATCTAAATAATTACCTTCATGCAATAACATTCCATACCAATTAGCAAGTTGTTCTTTCCAATATTGTTGCCATTTGGACAATACATGTTTTTCTAAAGTATGATGCGCTTTTATCGTTAGTATAGCAGCTGCTGCTTCAAATCCAACACGTCCCTTAATACCAATTATGGTATCACCCACATGGATATCCCTACCGATTGCATACGAGCTTGTAATTTTTTCTAATTTTTTGATTATTTCAACGGGGGTATCAAAAGCTCCATTGAGACCTACTAATTCACCTTTCTCAAAATTAAGCGTTAGCTTTTTATCTTTAATTCCATCTTCTAACTGACTGGGATATGCAGATTCTGGCAACGGCTGTGATGAGGTTAAGGTTTCTTTGCCTCCTACACTGGTTCCCCACAAGCCTTTATTAATTGAATATTGCGCTTTTTCCCAACTATAAAGAATGCCGTGCTGTTTTAAGTAATCTACTTCCGCTTGACGCGAAAGTTTAAGGTCTCGTATAGGGGTAATAATTTCAATTTCGGGAGCAAGAGTTTGAAAAATTACATCAAAACGAATTTGATCATTACCTGCTCCAGTGCTTCCATGTGCGATATACTTTGCTCCAATTGCTTTTGCATAGGTAATCACCTCAATAGCTTGAAATATTCGTTCTGCACTAACGGATAAAGGATATGTATTGTTTTTTAAAACATTACCGAAAATTAAATACTTAACCGCTTTTTCGTAAAAAGCATTAACTATTGTTTTATTTACATGCGAAGTACTTCCTAAATCGTATGCTCTTTTTTCTACTTGACTTAATTCATTTTCCTCAAAACCTCCAGTATTGACTAATATGGTATGAACTGCTAGTTTTTTTTCGTTTATTAAATATTTTACACAAAACGAAGTATCTAATCCCCCGCTATATGCTAGTACTACTTTTTCCATGATGTTACTTTTTTATGATTTTCGAGCAGTTTTTGCTTTTTTTCTTTAATTAGTTTTATGACTGAATTGTTAAACCAGCTTTGCTTTTTAGGCTTTTGTTTAGCAGGGTCAAAGAGCATACCTGTGCACAAACACATTTTATAATCTTTTGAAGTTAGTATAGAAAAATTTGTACACGTTTGACATCCCTGCCAGAATTTGGGATCATCTGTTAGTTCTGAAAAGGTGACAGGTTTATACCCTAACTCAGAATTTATTTTCATTACCGCAAGTCCAGTTGTAATTCCGAATATCTTGGCATTAGGAAACTTTTTTAATGAGTGGTTAAATGTAAATTCTTTAACTTTTTTTGCTAAACCAAGGTTTCGATATTCAGGATGTACAATTAAGCCCGAATGTGCTACATAATTATTATGACCCCATACTTCGATATAACAAAATCCAGCAAAAGCATCACCTGCGAGAGCGATGATTGCATTTCCATTTTCTATTTTGGTTCGAATATACTCGGGTGTACGTTTGGCTATACCTGTACCGCGAATGGTTGCAGAAATTGAGATAACCTCGCATATCTCTTCTGCAAAATGTAAATGGTTGTGATTGGCAATTGTTATAATTATCTGTTCCATAAAGTAGTATAGAAAGCTGTACGATCTTTATTAATAAGAAAGTACAATACGATAAACTATATATCTAAAGAATGAATTCTATAGATGATTAATAATATTATTGAATTTTGGATCCAGACCAGATATGGTCATGATAAAAAGATTTGTTGCTTTTATAAAAAAGCAACTATAACTTAAAAATAATGGATCTAACCTCACGGGAAAGCAGGACGCACCCACTTTTAAAATAAATTACAGCCCACTGGGACGTCGCAAGCGAAAGACGCTTATTAGAAGATTATCTAAAAAAATTGATTGATTAAAATCGGAAATAAATAAATGTAGTGCTTTCATAATAGTAACTCTAAATCGTCGGCCTTAGCCCCTTTCGTTAACTAACACTGCAATAGTACAATTTTTTTTTAAAGTAGGAAAATTATTAAATAAAAAAGAGCCACCAGTTGGTGACTCTTTACTATATGTGATGAATTGTATAAAATTTAACATTTAAATACATCTTTCACTTACCATACATCACCCTCTATAAGATCATTCAACATATATGAATGGCTAAACAGTTTTAAGTTTTTTTTTGTAATCGAAAACTTTCGCTTGTAGTCTAAATCAAAACAGAAATGAAATACCACCCTAATTATTATATAGTACAACTGATTACTGTTGTATTATTAAATATATACTATGGTTTTATTCCTTTAATAGACTTACTAATTATAACATAATTCTCACAGTACTTTAACTGATTCTTGCGGGGTATACAGACAATTTAGAAATATTTTTGTCAAACACAATCATCAATACAAATCATCTTAAAGGGCTTATCTAATGAAAAAAACTTTTCTTTTTACTTTATTTATCACTTGTATGTTTATCTCTTATTCTCACGCACAATCCTTTTCTGAAAAACATGAGGGAGAGGAACTAAAAACTTATAAGGTTTTTGAAAATATCTCGATAAATCCTACAAAGGCATCGCCCACCTTTAGTGATTATAAAACCGATAGTTTTGAAAAAAATATTGAAACAGTGTCTGAAATCATTACCATTATTAAAGGGGTAAAGAATGAGGACATTCATCATTATGAACACTACAAAAAATTAGAACGAAGTTTTAAAACCATCGCGATTATAAAAGACTCAGGATCCTATACTTCGTTTTAAAATCTTCACACCAAATATTGAAAGAGATCAGGTTTATCATTTAAATAGTTCCCATAAAATTTTTGAAGTTTCATTCTTTCGATTAGTGGCTCTAAATCCTCTTTGTGTTTTAGTTCTATTCCAACAACTGCTGGCCCATGTTCTCGGCTAGATTTTTTTGAATATTCAAAATGCGTTATATCATCTTCTGGACCTAATACCTCAACAACAAATTGTTTTAATGCACCTGCACGCTGCGGAAAACGTAGTATGAAATAGTGTTTTAGGTTAGCAAACAACAAAGCTCGTTCTTTTATCTCTGCGGTTCTTGTAATATCATTATTACTACCACTTACAATACATACTACATTTTTATTTTCTATTTTAATCTTATATTTTTCTAAGGCTGCTAATGCAAGTGCTCCTGCGGGTTCTACAACAATAGCATCTTTATTATAAAGATCTA
The DNA here is from genome assembly GCF_042434915.1 of Aquimarina rhodophyticola. Lineage (GTDB taxonomy): Bacteria > Bacteroidota > Bacteroidia > Flavobacteriales > Flavobacteriaceae > Aquimarina. The sequence goes on along the minus strand of NZ_CP170198.1, from coordinate 667,258 downwards.
ATATTGTTTGACATACCCAACCTTCGGGAACAGTAATTATATCATCCAAATACATCTTGCAAATCTCAAAATTGAGATCTCCCACCCGCTTTACAGCAGCGCCATCAATAAATTTATCTATATTGTTAATTTCTGTATTTCTATTCTTTGTAATTGATATAGACATTGAAGGAGCACCCATAGGTTCGACCCCTATGATTTTAGTTTTTGGCGATAGCACTTTGAGAGCTCCACATAATCCAGAAGCTAATCCACCACCACCAATAGCCACAAATATATAGTCTATTGGTTCATTAAATTGCTCAAAAACTTCGACACCAATAGTGCCTTGTCCTTCAATAATTTTAGGATCATCAAAAGGATGAACAAAAACTTTATGTTGTTGTTTACACATTTTTTTTGCTGCCTTTGAAGCATCGTCAAAAGTGTCACCTACCAGAACTACTTGAACAAATTCACCTCCAAACATTTGAGTTTGTTCAACTTTTTGTTTCGGTGTAACCGATGGCATATAAATTGTCCCCTTTATCTTAAGCTTTTGACAGGTAAACGCTACTCCTTGTGCATGATTACCAGCACTAGCACACACAACACCTCTTTTTTGTTCCTCCTTGGTTAAAGAGCTAATTTTATTAAAAGCCCCTCTAATTTTATACGATCGTACCTGCTGTAGATCTTCTCGTTTTAATAGTACATTACAATTATATACTTTTGAATAGCGAAGGTTCTCGACCAAAGGAGTAATAACCGCTACGTCTTTGATAGTGACTGCAGCTTTTTTAATATCCTTCAATCTAGGAAAATATGTGGTATTATGTATATGCATAGCCTAAGTATCTTTCTGAGTCCATCTTTTGATTCACAATACACATCAAAAGAATCAAGACAGACCCAGTCAGATAAATTATTATGGTTTATAGAATTGGCTTCATAGCAGTCATAGATGCTCTAAGTTGCTTACCAATTTTTTCAATCGGGTGATTTCGTATGATTGTATTCACTTCTATCAACTTTACATTATCAACATTGTTATCTATTTCATTATCAAAAGCATGTCCGATAACATTACTATCGATGGTTTTCATAAAATCAGTTAATAAAGGTTTACATGCATGGTCAAACAAATAACATCCATACTCTGCAGTATCAGAGATTACCCGATTCATTTCAAATAATTTTTTACGAGCTATTGTATTGGCTATCAAAGGGGTTTCATGCAACGATTCGTAGTATGCCGAAGCGTCAACGATACCTGCTGCGGTCATTGACTCATACGCTAATTCGACCCCAGCCCTTACAAAGGCAACCATAAGTACTCCATGATCATAAAATTCCTGCTCAGAAATTTCCATAGATCCTGCCGGAGTTTTCTCGAATGCTGTCTCTTCTGTAGCTGCTCTCCATTTAAGTAAATTCTCATCATTATGTTGCCAATCCTCTATCATAGTCTTGGAAAACTGCCCAGAAATGATATCATCCATGTGTTTATTAAATAGGGGTCGCATAATATTTTTCAACTCTTCAGAAAGTTCGAAAGCTTTTATTTTGGAAGGATTTGAAAGCCGATCCATCATATTAGTTATACCGCCATATTTAAGTGCTTCGGTAATAGTTTCCCAACCATATTGTATTAACTTTGAAGCGTATCCTGGATTAATATCTTGTGCAATCATTTTATCAAAACAAAGTATAGATCCTGTTTGTAATAAGCCACATAAAATAGTTTGTTCTCCCATTAAATCAGATTTGACCTCGGCAATAAAGGATGATTCTAAAACTCCTGCTTTATGCCCTCCAGTCGCAACCGCATATGCTTTGGCTTGTGCGAATCCATGACCTTGGGGATCGTTTTCTGGATGCACAGCGATTAAGGTTGGAACGCCAAACCCTCTTTTGTATTCTTCTCTAACCTCAGAACCTGGACACTTTGGCGCTACCATTATCACTGTTAAATCCTTACGTATCTTCATTCCTTCCTCTACAATATTAAAACCGTGCGAATATGAGAGTGTTGCTCCTTTTTTCATCAACGGCATCACTGCATTGATAACTGGTGTATGTTGTTTATCTGGTGTTAGATTAATTACAAGATCTGCGTTGGGTATGATTTCTTCATAAGTTCCTACAGTAAATCCATTGTTTGATGCTCTTTTGAACGAATCACGCTTTGTTTGAATTGCAGCTTCTCTAAGGGCGTACGAAATATGTAGTCCAGAATCTCTCATATTTAGTCCTTGATTAAGACCCTGCGCTCCACACCCAATAATGACAATGTTTTTCTCTTTTAAAATGGTAACTCCATCCGTGAATTCTTCAGTATTCATAAATCGGCATTTACCTAGTTGTGTTAGCTGTTCTCTTAGCGATAATGTATTGAAATAATTAGTCATTATAATGGGTTATTAATACGTTTTCGCTCTTGCGAAAAGTTACTTGGTTTGAAAGATTTAAAAATTCTAAGAATTTGAAGATAAAGCCGTAAAGTTTTGGAGAATCTTAGAAATATGCATTTTATCTTTGGTAATGGCAATACGTCCAGATCGCACAAATTGCATTAGTCCATAGGGTTCTAGGCAATTGTATAAATGCTCAACTTGCTCTCTACTACCTGTTATCTCTAAGACGAAATACTCTGGAGTAACTGTAATGATGTGAGCGTTATATTCTTTTATAACTGACTGAATTTGTCGATCATCAAAAAGTAATTTTGAAGCCAATTTAAACAAAGCTGTTTCCTGAAAGATAGTCTCTTCATCCTTATGATAAAATGCCTTGATAACCTCTATTTGCTTCTCAATCTGCCCCACCAATTTACGGGCTTGATCTTTGGTCACCTTGACGACTATTGTAAAACGATATACCTCTTTGATTTCTGAAACTGACGTTGTTAAACTATCCAAATTAATGTGCCTTTTTGAAAAAATCGACGAAATGCGATTGAGTAGTCCAATATTATTCTCTGTATAAATTGAAATAGTATAGTTTTCTTTTTCCATAATCTTAATAGTACTAGTTATTTTAATCGTATATCTGAAACTGATGCACCCGTAGGTATCATGGGAAATACATTACTTTCTTTTTCTACACATACTTCTAAGAAATATGGTTCGTTTGATGAAAGCATCTTACTAATTGCATGTTCTAAGTGCTCTCTATTCGAGACTCTGGCGGCCTGAATATGATAGCCTTTGGCAATGGTAACAAAATCAGGATTTATCATTTCTGTAGAAGCATAACGCTTATCAAAAAAAAGTTGCTGCCATTGTCTAACCATTCCTAAGAAATCATTATTTAACACTACTATCTTTATGGGAATTTGAGTTTGAAATATAGTTCCTAGCTCTTGAATGGTCATTTGATAGCCCCCATCACCAATAATTGCGATAATTTGACGTTCGGGAGCTCCCATTTTGGCACCAATGGCAGCGGGCAATGCAAATCCCATCGTGCCTAATCCACCAGAAGTAACATTACTTCTGGAACTATTAAATTTGGCATAACGACACGTTATCATTTGATGCTGTCCCACATCCGAAACTAAAATTGCGTCTCCACGAGTCTCTTCATTTATTAAACGTATTACCTCTCCCATAGTTATTTTTTCAGAACTCGGATATAACTCATTCGCCATTACAGTAGTTTGTTCTATACTTTTAAGCGCATCAAATCGTTGTAACCATAAAGAATGATCGTTCTTATTAATATATGGAAGCATCTGCACAAGAGTCTTTTTAACATCTCCCAATACTGCTACATCCACTGCTACGTTTTTATCGATCTCGGCTGGATCGATTTCAAAATGAATAATTTTTGCTTGCTTAGCATATGTTTTTAAGTCTCCAGTAACACGATCATCAAAACGCATACCTACTGCAATTAAAACATCACATTCATTAGTTAACACATTTGGGGCATAATTACCATGCATACCAACCATACCAACATTTAACTCGTGCGAAGTTGATAATGCAGACAGTCCGAGAATCGTCCATGCTGATGGCATATTTCCTTTTTCAATAAAAGCTCTAAATTCATCTTCGGCTTGACCTAAAATCACACCCTGTCCAAATACAACTAAGGGTCGTTGAGCCTGATTGATTACTTGGGCTGCCTTAAGTATCGTTTCTGGTGCTGTTGCGGGTATTGGAACGTAACTACGAACACCTTTGCATGGTTTATGCTCAAAATTTAAAGTACCAAATTGAGCATCCTTGGTAATATCGATTAAAACAGGACCTGGTCTCCCTGATTTTGCAATGTAAAAGGCTTTTGCTAAGACGGTAGGAATATCTTCGGCCTTGGTCACTTGACAATTCCATTTGGTCACTGGTGTAGATATCCCTATAATATCAGTTTCTTGAAAAGCATCGGTTCCTAATAAATGAGAACTTACCTGCCCCGTAATACAAACTATTGGCGTAGAATCTATTTGGGCATCTGCTATCCCTGTAACAAAATTAGTTGCTCCAGGTCCAGATGTGGCAATTGCAACTCCTACTTTGCCACTAACTCGCGCATAACCTTGTGCAGCATGTGTTGCACCCTGTTCATGTCTTGTTAACACATGACTTAACTGATCTTTATATTTATATAGCGCATCATAGACAGGCATGATCGCGCCGCCAGGGTACCCAAATATCAAATCAATCCCCTCTGCTAGCAGCGAGAGAATCACTGCCTCTGCACCAGTTACTAGATGTTGTTTTATATCCTTTTGCTTTGCTAACGTTTGTGTAAGCATACTCTTTACATTTATAAAATTAAGAAGTGTATGATCTATGAACTACCATTTGCTACTATTACTCGTCTGTTACACATCCTTTTGAAGCAGATGACACTGTTTTTACATATTTGTAAAGCACCCCTTTTTTAAATTTTAATGGAGGCCTTTTCCACATTTTTTTCCGTTTCACTATTTCATCCTCGCATAGAGCTACGGTAATCGTATTTGTTTTTGCATCTATAGTAATTAGATCTCCGTTGCGAATGATGGCAATTGTTCCTCCTTCTTGAGCTTCGGGCGCGATATGCCCTACTACAAAACCGTGAGTTCCTCCAGAAAATCTACCATCTGTTATGAGAGCGACTTCTTTACCCAAACCAGCTCCCATAATTGCAGCAGTTGGTTTTAGCATTTCTGGCATACCTGGACCGCCCTTTGGTCCCTCGTAGCGTATAACTACCACATGTCCTTTTTCTACTAGTCCATTTTTAATTCCATCATTAGCTGCGTATTCTCCATCAAAGACTATTGCCTTTCCGCTAAATTTAAGACCTTCTTTACCCGTTATTTTGGCTACACATCCTTCTTCGGCCAAATTTCCATACATAATCCTAAGATGACCACTTTTCTTTATTGGATGATCTATCGTATTTATAACATCTTGACCAACTGAGAGATCAGGAACGTCCAAAAGGTTTTGAGCCAATGTTTTTCCGGTAACGGTAAGACAATCACCATGCAACAGATTCTTTTTGAGCATATATTTTAGCACTGCTGGAATTCCTCCGATTTTATGCACATCCTCCATCAAATAATTTCCACTAGGCTTTAGATCAGCTAAAAAAGGCGTTGTGTCACTAATTTTTTGAAAGTCTTCTAAAGTGAATTCTATGGCTGCAGCACGAGCAATTGCTAGAAAGTGAAGTACCGCATTTGTTGATCCGCCTAAGACAATAACCAATCGAATTGCATTTTCTAATGCTTTTTTGGTGACAATATCCAAAGGTTTAATATCTTTTTCAAGTAAAAGACGGATAGCTTTACCAGCAGTAAAACTTTCTTGCTTTTTCTCATCACTGATCGCTGGATTAGAAGCATTATATGGTAATGCCATACCTAATGCCTCGATAGATGCAGCCATTGTATTAGCTGTATACATACCTCCACAAGCCCCAGCTCCTGGGCATGCTTTTTCTATAACCGCTTTGTATGACGTTTGTGTAATTGTACCTGCTACTTTTTCTCCCCAAGCTTCGAACGCTGAAACTACATCAAGTTTTTTTCCCTCATGACAACCCGAAGCAATGGTGCCGCCATATACCAGAATAGATGGTCTATTAAGCCGTAGCATAGCAATTAATGCACCTGGCATATTTTTATCGCAACCTACAACGGTGATCATACCGTCGTAAGACATCGCCTGGACAACCGTTTCCATAGAATCGGCGATAATATCGCGCGAAGGTAACGAAAACCGCATACCTGGTGTGCCCATCGATATACCATCGCTTACACCTATGGTATTGAATATCAAACCTACAAGATTCGCTTTTTGGGTTCCTTGTTTCACCAACTTTGCTAAATCATTAAGGTGCATATTACATGGATTCCCTTCATAACCAGTGCTAGCAATGCCTATTAAAGGTTTGCTCAAGTCATCATTTGTTAAACCAATTGCATGTAACATCGCTTGTGCAGCAGGCTGAGAGTCATCTTGGGTAACGTACTTACTATATGTATTTAAGCTCATGATACTTGTAATAATTTATAAACTTGCTTTTAAAGTTTATATAAAATTATTTTTCTTTATCAATGACACCTAATTGCTTTCTAGTAAGTTACAACTTTCAAATTGTGATGTAAATTATCAAAAACCTAACTATCAAATGGTTATACACTTAACTTTTACACTGTTAAGTTTGTATTTATTTTAAAGATATTAGAATCGTTTTTTTACAATAAGATGATATGTGTTCTTGTGTAGTATTGGACATCAAATCTATCATTTTCAAAAATTTAAATAGCACAAAAAGCTCCCTATTGCTTACATAGCAAAGGGAGTCATTAACTTTAAAGTTTGGATGTTGTCAGACTAAAATAGATTATAATGGTGTTTCTTGCAGACTACTTTAAAATTTAAAAAATTTATTTTTCATACAATAAATTACCATCCCTACTCTAGTTTTAACCTCTAGTTTACGAAATACAGTTTCTCTGTAATTTTCGACAGTCTTTGGGCTCAAGTTCATCTCCAAGGCGATTGTTTTATAGGTGAGTTCAGAACATGCTAATTTTAAAAACTCCCATTCACGATCTGTTAGTTGAACTAAAGAGCGAGGTTGATCGGTAAGCGATGCATCCTCAGAATGTTTCTTCAAATTTTCTACTTTTCCCGAATAATAGTAGCCTTGCTCGATAACAACGTTCATGGCATACTCAAAATTATCAGGATGGATATCCTTTAATAAATATCCTCTTGCTCCCGAGCGTAGCATGCGTATAATAGTTTCTTCATCATCTTCCATTGTTAGCGCAAGTACCTTTTGAGACGGTTGATTTTCTTTTAACCATTGCATTGTTTGAACCCCATCCATTACTGGCATTTTAATATCTAGGAGAATTAGGTCTGGCTTTTTGCGTTTGTGCAAGTAATATCGAGTTAGCTCTTTTCCGTTTTTTAAAATTTCTAAAACCTGATATCCTTCAATTTTTGAGATCAAACTCTCTAACGACTGAGCAAATAATAAATGATCGTCAACAATAACGACTGTTTTCTTTTTCATATTCTCTAAGAATTATCGCTTAAATTTTGATTGATAAGAGGGTAACAAATATTTAGTTCTGTCCCTTGATTAAGCTGTGAGACTATCTCTAAAGAAGCATTAACAAGGGCAGCTCGACTCCTCATATTTAATAAACCGGAGTTTGCAACTACAGACTCTGTATCAAAGCCTATTCCATCATCTTTAATGAGAATGTTTAGCGCTTCATAATTAGAATGAATGCTAACAAATAAATTTTCGGCTTCGGCATGTTTTATTGTATTTGAAAAAAACTCTTGTATAATTCTGTATAAGATAATCTCGTCTTTAGGGTTTAAAACATATTCCTTTCCTGTAACTTCAAAAGTGGTTTTCAAAAAATTTAGCTTTTCAAATCGGCGTAGTTCAACTTTGATAGAAGATTCTATTCCCACATTTTGAATTACCTCATGATTAAGTGTTTTAGATAAGCTTCTTATTTCTTGCAGACTACTAGTTACAAGGCTTCTTACATCATTAATAGAATCACCTAACTGTTCTTCATGATTTGTTCTTAGCATATTCATTTGCATAACTGCCGTCGACAAAAGCTGTCCAATATTATCATGAAGCTCCCAACTTACATTTTTTAAGGTTTGTTCCTGAATTTCTAACTTCGATTTAACTAGCTCGTCGTCAAATCGACGTTGGGCATTCAAATTTTCGAGAATAAGTTTATTTTTTCTTTTTTGAAATGCTATAAAAAATATTACTCCAAAAATTATAAAAAATAATATTATTAGAGTAAAATAAATAATTAATAAGATTTGTTCTTTCTGTAGCATAAGATAAATCCAAAAATGAGACTAGTATAAATAAATATATTAGCAATTGTTAACGTGAGAGCATAAAGATGAACAAACTCTGGACTTTTTTTGCTATAGTAAGAACTATAAATAAATATCGGGGTCACAATCAAGTAAAAAAGGAGACATCCTGTCGCAACATAAAATGGCATCTGTTTGTAAAAATCTAATATATTAACTGAGATCAGTAATTGATAGAAGTAGTAACTAGCAAACATGAAAATCAAAATGGAACCGATAAAATAATTAGCTGAAGATACCGTCTTAAAAAATACATCGCTTGATAACAGATTAATAGTACTCAAAGATATAAAAGCACCAATTATATAAAAACTAATTTTTCTGATTTTTTGAGATTTAAAATGCTTAGCTAAATAGGAAAGATAAAAAGAAAAACTTATTACATCGTAACTATTATACACCCATTGATTGGTAGATAAAATTGAATTTTTAAGAAATTCTAACGAATTAAATGAATTTATAAGTCGAGGTAACCAACCAAATATGATTTCTATAAATAATGTAAATATTAAGAAATAAACAAGATATTGAAAAGATCTATCTTCTCGATATCTTGAAATACAAAATAAGCCAGAAATAGCAGCGGCTATTTCAAAAAAGTTAATAATTAATTGGTAAACCATATAGCATTTCTTAATAACTCTGTGGTGGATTTCCACCTCCACCTCTATTAAAAGGCTCGATACTATAATTATTTGCAGCACTAGCTCCATCTTTTCCTAAACTTTGCGCTGGAGAACCCGTAGGAGCTAAAAATATAGTAGAATACCCGTGCTTGTGTTTACACTTTTGTTGCGGATAGGCTCCAAAATAGATACGAATTCCTGGATCTTTAATCCCCTGCTCTAATGATTTTTCTTTTACATAGGCTAAGTATTCTTCTAACTCTTCTACTGTATAGTAAAACTCTCTTGTGTCTTGAAATTTCATGCATCTTTCGATATCTTTACCTCTGGTGCCACACCAATTCCTTTCTAATTCTTTAGCCTCGTCTACAGTAATACATTTTTTAGGTATTTTTTTTTCCATGATTCAAAAATTTAAGATTTATTTGGCTAATATATTTAAAAAAAAGAGTGGTAAACAAATATAGATGAATTCACGAGCCAATTTTCATATTGATTATACAAGCTTTAATTTCTAAAAATCAATCACTTACACACATATAAAGATAGTTTATAAATTGCACTATTTTTTTTAAAATTTGATACTGCAGGGGGAAAATCCCCCCCCTCAATTATAACTAACCAACTTTTTACTGATAGACATTATTATTTAAAATAGTATACGACTTTTTAAATTGGTATTTTTAAAACTATGGAAACCTTACGTTATAAATCAAACGGGCAAGATGTCTATCTATTAGAACAAATTCTTTCGAATCTCAATTATAAAATTGTGGTATCAAATTATTTTGGAAAAGATACGTATAATGCCGTAATCGATTTTCAAAAGAATCATAAACTGGTAGTGGATGGAATCGTAGGAGCCAAAACTTGGAGCAAACTAATTGCTGCCGAAAAAAATCTTACCCACAATCTGGATAAATTTTTATCTGAAGAAGATATTATAGATTTTGCCTCTTTTTACAATCTCGAAGTAGCTGTTGTAAAAGCAGTGAATGAAGTGGAGAGCAATGGAAAAGGATTTTTACTCGATGGTAGGCCAAGGATTCTTTTTGAAGGTCACATTTTTTGGCGTCAATTATCTAAAAAAAGAATAGACCCTACAAAATATTTAACAAATTTTACAAAAGATATATTATATAAAAACTGGACACGCAAGTATTATCTTGGAGGCTCTGCAGAATATAATAGATTAGAAAAAGCTGCTAAGATTGGTAGCCTTAAAGGAATTCGTGAAGCAGCCTACGAATCTGCATCTTGGGGTGCATTTCAAATTATGGGGTTTCATTATAAAAACTTGAACTATGCTTCTGTTGATGAATTTGTTTCTACCATATATATTTCTGAAGCAAAGCATTTGGAAGTTTTTGGTAGATTTTTAGAATTTTCAAATCTGATACAACCCTTACAAAATAAAGATTGGAAAAGTTTTGCTAGGGGATACAATGGTTCTAGCTATGCAAAAAATAAATATGATAGTAAATTAGAAAAGGCCTTTCAAAAATATTCAAAAATGGTCTGACTTCTTGATTATTGTCTCTACTTAGTTACGTACTAGTTATCATTTTTTTTATGAAACTAAATATCTACTCTTTGCAGCTTTTTTATACGATCATTTTTACTAACCATGCTATACAGAGAAATCTATACCCATTCCAGTTCTACTTTTTACTACAAAATTATTAAACATCTCCCAAAATTTTATATTCATTCAATGTGTATTAAGCATCAAAATATTCTTTGCTATCTATTGTCAATACAGTCTCAAAAAATATATAATTGAAAAATGTAACCAATGTGCTACCCCAGCCAACCGTCACGATCCAAACTACGATATTGAATTGCCTCTGAAATATGGGTACCATTCACACATTCTGATCCTTCCAAATCTGCGATTGTTCGAGACACTTTTAAAATACGATCGTATGCCCTCGCTGATAAATTTAAACGTTCCATGGCTGTTTTCAAAAGCTGTTTTGAATCATCATCCAAAGCACAATATTTACGGATCTGCTTTACTCCCATCTGAGCATTGTAATGTATTGTTGAGAGATCGTGAAAGCGTTTAGTTTGAATGTCGCGTGCCGCAGTTACCCGTTCTCTGATTAAAACACTAGATTCACCCTTCTGATCATCACTTAATTTATCAAACGGTACTGGTGTAACCTCGATATGAATATCAATTCTATCCAGCAAAGGTCCAGATATTTTACTAAGATAACGTTGCATCTCGGCAGGAGAAGATGTTACAGGAGCATCGGGATCATTAAAATAACCACTGGGGCTTGGATTCATACTAGCCACCAACATAAAACTTGAAGGATAGGTTACTGTAAATTTTGCTCTGGATATGGTAACCTCTCGATCCTCAAGTGGTTGTCTCATTACCTCTAGTACACTTCGTTTAAATTCTGGTAATTCATCTAAAAATAATACGCCGTTGTGACTTAAAGATATTTCACCTGGTTGAGGATAGGCTCCTCCACCAACTAATGCTACATCTGATATTGTATGATGGGGGCTTCTAAACGGGCGTTGCGCCATAAGCCCCGCATTCTCTTTTACCCTACCTACTACGCTATGGATTTTGGTGGTTTCTAAAGCTTCTTGTAACGACATCGGAGGCAAAATACTGGGTAGTCGCTTACTTAACATCGTTTTACCACTTCCTGGAGGTCCAACCAATATAATATTATGTCCGCCAGCAGCTGCTATTTCCATACATCGCTTAATACTTTCCTGCCCTTTAACGTCTGCAAAATCAAACTCTGGATTATTTAATGCTGCATAAAATTCTTCTCTAGTATCTACTATTGTCTGTTCTAGCGGACTCTCTGTATCGAAAAAATCAATTACCTCGCGAATATTGTCAACACCATATACTTTCAGATTATCAACAATTGCTGCTTCTTTTGCGTTTTGCTTCGGTAAAATAAATCCAGTAAATCCTTCTTCTCGAGCTTTGATTGCAATTGGTAGCGCTCCTTTGATAGGTTGAAGGCTTCCATCTAGAGAAAGTTCTCCCATTATTACATAGTTATTAATAGTTTCGGCTTTAATTTGAGAACTCGCGGATAAAATTCCTAAGGCTAACGTTAGATCATATGCAGATCCTTCTTTTCTTAGATCGGCAGGAGCCATATTAATAGTTATTTTTTTACCAGGTAATTTATAGCCATTATTTTGTAACGCTGCTGCGATACGAAAACTGCTTTCTTTTATAGCATTATCGGGAAGACCTACAAGGTGGTATCCTATACCTTTATTAATATTTACCTCTACAGTAATAGTAGTGGCTTCAACGCCAAAAACAGCGCTGCCGAAGACTTTAACAAGCATGGTTTTAAAAGTTTACACTAAAATAACTAAATATGTTAAATATTTATGAGAATAGTTATAATAGTTTACAAAGTAAAGCACAATCTAAACTTGAGACCAGACCGGGTGATAAATTTACTAGGCAAAGTTCAATTTAATCATTCATACCGGTCTCAGCGCTCAAGAACAAAACAAACAAATTAGTTACTTACTAACTCTGGCAATATAGTGTTGGCAAACAATTTATCATTTAAAAACTGTAACGTCTCTATTTTTTTATCGGTTTCTACAAGTAACGATATATTATTATTACTGCCACCATAAGAAATCATACGTACAGGAATATGATTTAAAATATCAAATAACTTAGAAGTGTTTTTATCATTAATGACAGACTCACCTACAATACAAATTATGCTATATCCTGCTTGAACAGTTATATTTGCATGGTGTTTAATTTCTTTAGTAATTTCTTCTAAATTACGAGCATCATCAATAGTTAATGAGATGGCTATTTCTGACGTAGTAATCATGTCAATTGCCGTTTCAAACTTATCAAAAACCTCAAAAATTCTGCGCAAGAAACCATGCGCCATAAGCATTCTATTGGACTTGATCTTAATGGCAGTAATTCCATCTTTTGCACTGATTGCTTTTAAACCTTTATTTCCAATTTCGCTGGATATTACGGTTCCTTGAGCATCAGGATTAAAAGTGTTCTTTAATAATACAGGAATTTCCTTTTCTACAACGGGTGAAACTGTTTGAGGATGTAATATTTTGGCTCCAAAATATGCTAATTCGGCTGCTTCATTATAAGTTAAATGTGCAATAGGATGCGTATCTTGAACATATCGTGGATCATTATTATGTAGCCCATCAATATCTGTCCATATTTGAATCTCTGTAGCATCTATTGCGGCACCTATTATCGTTGCTGTATAGTCACTCCCACCGCGTTTGAGGTGGCTTATTTCATTTTTTTTATTTCTACACACAAAACCTTGTGTAAGGTAAATGGTTGCTTCTGGAAGACTCTGAATCTGCTTCTTAAGTTTTTGTCCTACATTATCTATGTTTGGATGTTCGACATTATCTACATACATAAAATCTCGCGCATATAGCAATTGTATGGAATATCCAGATTCTTTCAAATACTCTGCAAAAATTTCAGTTAACAATGTTTCTCCGCTCGTGATAATTACCGATGTAATTTCTTCGGAATATTTTTGGCATGACAAATCAAATAAATTAGTGATTATACTAGATACTTTGTCAAATAAAAAATTTCTTGTGGCCTCAACTTGAATCAAACTACTTATTAATTCAAAATGCTTTTTTTCTAATGCATCTAGATTTTTTGTAATTGCTTCAGAATCGGCAAACTTAATATTGTCTGTTAAACGTACCAAATGATCTGTAACCCCAGACATCGCTGAACATACCACTATTTTTGTTTCATTATCTTTTGTAAGTATGTTAGTTACCAACTTAAGATTTTCTACCGATCCGACCGATGTCCCTCCAAACTTTAAAACTTTCATAGTGTCATAATTTACACTGCATAATTAATCATAAAAATACCAGATGTAAAGATTTTACAATAAAATAGATATATTTGTACATTATGTTAAATATATAACAAATGAAAACAATCACCGATTGTGTGCATGATATATTAAGGCACGAACCTTTTTTGGAAGATGCATTGTCCCGTGAAATTATAAATTACAGTTCTTTGGCAATGGATTTAATTCCTAGAGTGGAAAAAACTTTACGTAAAAAAGTTAAACATGGCTCTATCATTATGGCGCTTAGAAGATATCATCCTAAGCGCATAAAACATTCTCAATCTTTACGTAATTTGGGTGATATTGTGGTACGTTCTGGAATTACAGAATACACTTTTCTTAATTCTAACAGTATTTTGACCAGCCAATCAAACTTATTAAATGCTGTAAAAGACGACAATAAAACCTATTTTACTTATTCCAGTAATTTTCAAGAAAGTAACATTTTAGTTTCCTCTTCACTTAAAGAGATAGTAGAGCTTCATTTTAAAGATGAAACTTGCATATCAATATCTGATAATTTATCCTCGATGTCGATTGAATTACCAGAAGAAAATTCTAAAACGGTAGGTTTGTATTTTTATATTTTCAAATTGTTAGCCTACGAAGGAATTCCGGTTTTCGAGATCATTTCTACATCCAATTATTTTACCTTGTTTTTGGAAAAGGATTTTGTGAATAAAGCTTTCTTACTCCTCAATGAAATAAAAAATAAATAGCTTGAAAAAACAGTAAAGCCTCACAGATGTGAGGCTTTACTATCTACTTTTGGTACACTACTACCAAATTTGAACTCTTTTCTCTGGCGCTAAATACATTTTATCACCTTCTTTAATATCAAAAGCTTCATAAAAAGCTGGGATATTAAGCAAAGGCTGTATTGCACGATTAAGTCCTGGTGAATGCGGATCTGTTTTTATTTGAGTACGCAATGCATCTTCTCTAATTTTAGTTCTCCATACCGTAGCCCATGACATAAAGAATCGTTGTTCTGGTGTAAATCCATCAATATTCTCTGGACGTCCATTCTCTGCATAATACATTTGTAATCCATCATAAGCACCTAATACTCCACCTAGATCACCAATATTTTCGCCCAAAGTAAATTTACCATTGATAAACACACTATCCAATACTTCGATAGCACTGTACTGCTCGGCTAGAGCATCTCCACGTTCTGTAAAATTTTTCAAGTCTTGATCGGTCCACCAATTGACAAGGTTACCATTGGCATCAAATCGTGCTCCAGAATCATCAAAAGCGTGCGAAATTTCGTGACCAATCACTGCTCCTATTCCACCATAATTAACTGCCTCATCTGCCGTATAATTATAGAAAGGTGGTTGTAAAATTGCAGCAGGAAAAACAATCTCGTTAAATAAAGGATTAAAATAAGCGTTTACGGTTTGTGGAGCCATACCCCATTCCGTTTTGTCTACCGGTTCTCCAATCTCTTCCAAATTCTTTTTAAATGCCCACTCTGAGACAGCCATTCTGTTTTCAAAATAGGAATTTCCTGTTTTTACCTCAAGTTTTGAATAATCTTCCCACTCATCTGGATAACCAATTTTTACGGTAAACTTATCTAGTTTTTCAATAGCTTTTGTTTTTGTACTATCGCTCATCCATGCTAAAGCCTCGATACGCTTCTGATATGCTTTAATGATATTAGCGATCATTGTTTCTGCCTTAGCTTTCGCCTCTGGCGGAAATTTTGCATCTACATATAATTGACCAATAGCTTCTCCTATAGAACCGTTTACTCTAGCTAATGCACGCTCTTCTAATGGTCTCTGCTTAATAGCTCCATTAAGAGTTTTATCGTAAAACTCCCAATTTGCTTGATCGATTTCTGTAGTTAAAGCCCCGGCAGCATTATTGACAGTTGACCAACGCATTACTTTTTTAAGATCTTCAATACTAGTTTCTTTCAAAACATTTTGAAGAGCTTTCATGTACTTAGGTTGCATCACAATAATAGTATCCAAGGATTTTGTAATTCCCAAATCCTTCATGAATTTTGTCCAATTAACCGCTGGAGTCATTGCTGAAAGCTCGGCAATGGTTTTTGGATTGTTAAAATTTCTAGTGTCGCGACTCTCCACTTTATCCAAACGAGGTTCTGCTAATTTCGTCTCTATTTTCAAAACGGTTTCTGCAGTCTTGCGAGCTTCTTCTTCTGTATCCCCCACAAATTGAAGCATACGAGTTATGTGATCAACGTACTGATCTCTAATTTCTTTTGACTTTGCATCTTGATCTAAATAGTAATCACGATCTGGTAACCCGAGTCCCCCTGTAGAAACATACGCAGCATTGATTTCGCTATTACTCAAATTAGGAAAAGAAACAAATCCCATAAATGGTGCAGAAGCTGCAGTTTCAGTGGCCAAAACAGTTTGAATATCTTCAACTGTTTTGATATTTTGTATCTTTTCTAACGTTGGCATTAAAGGAGTAACACCTGCTTCATTACGAGCTACAGTATCCATAATGGATTCAAAAATCAACAAAGCCTTGTGCTGATCTGTTCCTTCGGCGTATACATTTTTTTCTTTTGCTTCTTTAATGATCGCTAATACATCGTTATCTGTTTGTTTTCTTAAAACTCCAAATCCCCCCCATCGTGTACGATCTTCAGGAATTTCAGTATTTTTCATCCAACTACCATTGACATAATTGTAAAAATCCTCTTTTGGACTTACCAAAGTATCCATATTTTTTAAAACAATCCCTGGTATTTTTTCTACCTGAGCTATGTCCTTATCACTTTCAACCTTAGTGTCATTTTTACAACTAACAAAAGCTATCAAAAGTGCTGGTAAAAAATACAAATTTTTAAATTTTGTACTCATTCTATTATTAATTTAAGATTAGTTACATATAATAAGACGTGAAAATACTTAATTCGTTACCAAAATAATTGTAACTATATAATATTTTCAAAATAAAGATACTCAAAATACTGATTAAAAGAATCTTAAATTAAATTTAGCCTCTCAAAACTTATATTTTAAGTAACCTTGAATCAAAATTGAAAGGTTCAATTTCAACGATTTTTACGCTTTTGAAATTAGGATGGTTAGGATTGATAAGTAAATTTTGTTCTTTAGGTATAATGATACTTGGAACCTTGAATCCTACAAATTTTTGTTGATTGATCCAGTCCATTGTAAAATCATGATTTTCTATTGGTGGAGGTATTTTGTCCCAATGTTTGGGAAGTGTTTCTTTACTAAAGGATCCAATATATTTATCTGGTACCTCTATTGTAGCTATGGCCATATCTTCTGGGAAAAAAGCTACTGGTAAATGTGCTAAAACTTCTAGAATTGATAACGCAGCAGAAGTACTCGTGTACAAAATTGCAATTCCTTTTGCATTCCACCTACCCCCAACAGTTTTTGCACCTATGCCATTTAAATCATCAATATATTGCTTTTTAGCAATTCTAAATACTCGCATTATGCAAAGATCCCGTGTTCGATACGTACTAGCTCTTCATTGAGCAATTGAAATCCAAAAGTAGTATCCAAAAGATCTTTGGGCTTTTTGGAGGCTAAAGCAATATTGGGATGCTCCATCCATCGTTTAAAACGCACTAAATCTCCAAAAACGTGTTCTCCCTTGGCATACAGTTTTGCAAGTTGCAATACCTTAGAACTTGCTTCTGTATTTAATTTTCGATTTAAAGTATAGCGTTGTATTGTGCGTTCTGATATATGAATAACATGAGATAGTTCTTTGAGATCAAAATCAATTGTTTTTCCTAAATATAACAATGCTTTTTTATCAATTCCATTTCTAGAAAGCTCAATAAAATCATACATATTACGCAAAGGCATATCAATATTGAGATACCGTAAAAGCCCCTTATGCTCTAACCCGTCAAAGTCTAATGGTGTTACTGCGCTCATAACCTCTTTCGTTTGCGACAAATATACAAAAAATAATGTCAATTGTCATTATCAAGCTCCATTATTTTATCCAGTTGTGGAGCTACTTGTTGTAAACGTGCTTCCATTGATCGTATTGCAATGGTAGATAAATATCTTCCTAAAGGTAGTACTGGTTTGATTTTTAATTCGTCTGAATCATGGTTTTGTGTATCTTCTTGTTTCCAAGGAAAAACAGTGGTCTCTCTCAATTTAACAGCATATCTCTCTCCCAATTTTTGAACTATTTCTTGTGTGTGACCATATCGTACATTTCTAAGGGTTGTTAGTGGTGCGGCTAATTGAGATTCGGTTTTAGCAATTTTTCTTTCCTCGTCATTAACTAAAATAACATGTTTGATTCTTATTTTCCTAACTAATTCTGGGAATGAATCCTGTAATACCTTTTTAAAAATCTCTTCTACTCCGATACTAACAGTTCCGCCTATATTATCGTAATAACCTGCATCGGCAAATTGATCTGACCAATCTTGACTGGGCACATTACAATTTTTAATTTCACCCACTGGGGTTATAAAAGGAAAACTTGCATTAATTCGTAATGCTGTAGACAAATCGATTGAAGCTTCAGGATGACTTAAATGCAGATTTGAAAAGAAATCATTCATTCCTTTTAATGGACGCAAAAGATCATATGTCACTGGACTAATGATGTTATAGTTACCTGTTTGTGTATGTGTCGTGTTTACAAACAACAACGGTGGTATTTGCAACTCGTTTGTAAGTGTTGGTGAAAATAAGTCTTTGTAAAATGACATAAATTCTTTAGCTAATAGCCCCTCTTTATCATTAGTAGTAAAAAAAGTTTTGTGACTTCTTTTCCACTGATCCTCTAACAATTGACCCCGATTACGAAAATTAAAAAGTTTGGTAACGCTTTTGAACAAATCTCTACCTAATAATCCTACTAACGCTTCTGACAAAAAATTTTCTCTATAAATTACACTTGCTTTATAGTTTAATTGAGGAAATTTAGAGTTTTTATCCTGTAAAAATGTAGTTTGTTCATTATTGAGTTGTGCATTACGTGCAGCTGCAAAGAACATTCCGTTACCAACACTACCTCCAGAAGCACCACTCAAAGACAAAAGGTTTTCTTTAAAATAGCTACCGTGAGTTCTTTCATATAAATAACTATGGACCAAAAATGACCACAATCCTGCTCTTGAACCTCCTCCTTCAGCACTAATTAAAAGTACTGGAAAAACCTTTTTTGATTCGATAGTTTCTTTTCTCGATTGTATCCATTTTACCATATATTCATTCATCGAGACTCGCTTTGCAGCAGTAGTTTTGAGAGTTAGGTGATAATGATCTGAATCTTTGGTTAAATACTCTGACGATAAAAAACTAACAATAAGAACTATAGAGAGTAAAGGAAGTTTAATTTTCTTACCTAACAAGATTAAGATAAAACTAAACATAAATAAACTGAGTAAAGAAACAACCAAGATTGACAATGGATTAATTTTACTAGCCCACTCTGGAATAAAATTTAGTACAATAAAAGCAACTAATACTAATAATCCAGAACTTAAAATAGTACCGTAAAATATATTTTTGGATATACGTTGTAAAACTCTATAACTATTAAGAGTTAATGACAAGAAAAATAAGGCTAGTAAACAATTTGATAGAAATAAATTTCCCAAATCCTTCTCTGTTTGTGTATTTAGTGTTCCCAACGATATAATTATAATTAGTAACCCTACAGATATCGTAAAAGCAATCAAATTTGTCTTGGGCAACTTATAAAATAAATTTTGTAAGAATTTATAAAGCCTAGGTTCACATAAAAGAAGCAAACCTAAAATACACAACAATAATGTATTATTAGGGTTTAAGAAATATGTATAGGTATTTCTTAAACCAAAACGCTCCATTGCATTTAAAATACTTATTGCGGTTATACAAAGTAATAACGTAGCCAATATTCTAGGAACAGTTTTACGCATATGAATTTTTACCGCATAAGAATATCTTGTATTACCTTTATGATTTTGATACCGATAATGCTGATTTGGAATAAAACCAATCAA
Source organism: Aquimarina rhodophyticola (assembly GCF_042434915.1). Classification (GTDB taxonomy): domain Bacteria; phylum Bacteroidota; class Bacteroidia; order Flavobacteriales; family Flavobacteriaceae; genus Aquimarina. Next base: position 647,397 of record NZ_CP170198.1, on the reverse strand, counting down.
ATTATTCCATTTTATATCCTTATAATTATGATAATAAAAATACTTTGGAATATTCCAAATAAGAAATGCTGATGTAAGTAACAAAATGAAATACAATGGAACCTCAAATATAAAAGCATCAGCTTGATTTAGAATTAACAATAAATCGATAGTTTGAGGAAAATGCCATAGGGCCAAATAAATTGCTAGAATAAAAGCAACACTTATAAAATTATTGAGAAGTTCTCCTAGTAACGTTTTAAACCAAATGGTAAATAGTTGAAAACTATGTAATATAGTAGAAACAAACATGAGTTATAGGTTTAGGAGTTAAAGCTCTCTATCAAAGATTAAAGAGCAGTATATTAACTACAAAAATAAAAACAAAGATCAGATTAAATTACAAGCATGTAAGAAAAGTTTATCATATTCATAAAAATAACTTCCAAAAAAAATAAAATCGTAAAAATTAGTAAAGAGATAAAAATAATTACGGTTTTAACGTAATTATTTGTATCTTGTCGTTAACAAAAAGGTTTTATGTTTAAAAACAAAAGATTTCTGTAATATAAAACCTACATTATTTATGAACCCCAAAAAAATATCTTATGAAAAAAATTTTACTTATCACTTTACTAATGAGTACACAATTGGGATTCTCCAATTTAAAAGTTGATATCTCATACAAATTAATGTCAGTTTCTGAAAACACTGTGATTGATGGGTTAGACGAAACCTCTAATGAAGCTGTGGTTTTTATAACCGAAAGTTTACACTTAGAACAAGGTGTACGAATAAAAATTAGAAATGCTTGTTTGGTTATTTTAGGAGATCTTACAGGAGAGGGTATTTTAGATATCGATGACACGGCTACGGTTGCTTTGAAAGGTGAAAAAAAAGGAAGGCTAACTTTTATAAACCGTTTATTAGCTGACGATATCTGTTTACAAAACAGTGATCAAAAAAGATTTACAAATATAAAAAATGTGCCTCAAGGTCTTAATTACAGTTTATATAACTTAAATGGAAGACTTATGGATAAAGGTATTATCGATGATTATATTCATAACTACAGAGATCCTAAAACGTATTTAATTAAAATTGATGGATATAAATTACGAAAAATAGTTTTTAAAGGATAATATATCAATTACTAGGTTTCATGCTCAAAAAAAATCCATGGTGTAACTACTACTATGGATTTTTTGTTTTTTCACAAACTTATTATGTCTATTAGTAATAAAACCTTATTACTTCCAAAATATATAAAAGCGAAAAATAGTATATTTAAAAATCACAATACTTTACATTGTACAACTAGTTTAAAAATAATTTTTTTCAATTGTTAAGATTATGAAGCAATTTTTTTCATTTCGCAATGAGATGACCAAATATACGCTATACGGTTTTCTATTTGGATTGTGTTTTCCTTTAGTTGCCCTTTGGTTTGATATCACTAGACAACAATTACCTTTAAACTTGACATCTCTTGTAAAAGTTCACAGAGATAATCCAATTCATTTTATGGTCGATACGGCTCCTATTTTTTTAGGTTTGTTTGCCATGTTCATAGGTATAAATTTGGATAAACTTAAAGCCAAAAATAGCCAAGTAATTGCTGCATCAAAAATACGTCAGGATTTTTTGGCTAACATGAGTCATGAGATACGAACACCCATGGTAGGTGTTATTGGCATGATTGATTTGCTATTTAAAAATACCGAGCTCAATCCTTTACAAAAGGAGTACGTTACTATAATTCATCAATCATCCCTTAATCTTTTGGATATTTTAAACCAAATACTGGATCTTTCAAAAATTGAAGCTGGAAAATTTACATTATCGCCAAAACCGACAAATTTTAATAATTTAATTTCTCAAAACATTAATTTATTCCTTGCTACAAGTAAGTCCAAAGACCTTTATTTACAAACTGAATTATCATCTGAAATCCCTGAGATACTTCTAATAGACGCGAATAGATTTACACAAATTATGTCAAACCTTATTGGTAATGCTATCAAATTTACCAAAAAAGGAGGTGTTACTGTAAAAGCCTCTTTAGTTACAACCAAAAAAGAAAATCACACCATCAAAATAGAAGTTATCGATTCTGGAATCGGTATTTCTCAAAAAGATCAGAAAGAACTTTTTCAACAATTTAGCCAATTTCATAATGAAGCAATATTGGCAGGAGAAGGTAGCGGACTCGGACTTACCATTTGTAAGAAATTAGTGGATTTAATGAACGGATCACTTGGTGTACAAAGCACACCAGACGCGGGAAGCCGTTTCTGGTTTACTTTCAAAACAAAAGAAGTACCAAAATTACATGATCCCATTTTAGAAAAGCCCTTAATAACTTCTTCCTATAATATTCATGTACTATTAGTTGAGGATTCTGAAACGAGTATTATCGTTTCAAAACAAATTTTAAAATATTTAGGTTGTACCGTAGACATTGCCAATGATGGTAGTCAAGCTATTGCAATGTTCGAAGAAGGAAAATATCATCTCATTTTAATGGATATTAATTTGCCAGAGATTAATGGTATTGAGACTAGTAAACTAATACGTAAGAAAAGTAAAAATACACCTCCTATAATAGCGTTAACCTCAAACGCATTACCAGGAGACTCTGATCGATTCATTGCACAAGGTTTAGATGACTATATAACAAAGCCTTATACTACAGAAATTATGAATATAAAGTTGCAAAACTGGTTTGGGGATCATGATGAGTATCATTGAAGATAAAAAGTATTAAATATATTATCTCAAAATAGTCTTACAAGTATCTCTTTTTTTAGCCGATATATAATAATTTGTTATCTTGTATAAATATTTTGAAAACTAGAATTTCGTATTTTTTCTAAATATGTTATTCCTGAACTACCATTTCAAAAAATCCTAATAGGCTCTTATATGAAAAATGAAAAAGATATTATTTTTAAGGAGAAAATCTATGCTAGATTAAAAATCGTTACGCTACTTATTGTTTTTATTTGTATTTCAAGCAAACTCTTTGCTTTTCAAACCGAACCACAAGATGCTATAACATACAAAACTTATACAGGTACAATAGTTGATAACTCAAATGGTGATGCACTGCCATCTGCAGCGGTTATTGTTTCTGGAACTAATATTTCTACAGTTTCAAACACCGCGGGCGAATTTTCAATTAAAGTTCCTTATCAAAATCGAAATGCCAATATAACCATAAGTTATCTTGGTTATAAGAATAAAACCATAGCGCTTGCCCAACTTGCAAATCTCGAAGATGATATTGTTCTTGAGAGAACCGTTACTTTATTAGACGAGGTAAGTATTGGTGAGCAAGATGCCAAAGAGATCATAAAACAAGTTATCAAAAAAGTTCCTGATAACTACCCGGCCCTGCCAATTGTGCAAACTGCTTTCTACAGAGAAACGATCCAAAAGAGAAGAACATATGTTTCTTTATCTGAAGCAGTTATTGATATTTATAAAAACCCCTTGCCTCGCAATAAAGTGGATGATGTAAAACTTTTTAAGGCTAGAAAAAACACAGATTATAAACGATTAGACACACTTACATTAAAACTTCAAGGGGGGCCAGCAAGCGCACTGTATTTAGATTTGGTGAAACACCCCGAAGCTTTGTTATCCAATGACATCCTGAATAGTTATATTTTTTCTCTTGACAAAAGTACACGAATGAATAATCGTACTATGTATGTCATTAATTTTAAGCAACATCCTAACATTACAGAGCCGATGTATTTTGGAAAGCTTTATATTGATACAAACAGCTACGCGTTAACAAAAGCATCATTTAGTCTTAATCTCGATAATAAAAAAGAAGCTAGTAAGATTTTTGTAAGAAAAAAACCAACAAGGGCAAAAGTATATGCTACACAGGCTGATTATACTGTAAGTTATCGTGAAATTAATGAAAAATGGCACTATGCATATAGTAAAATGGAATTAGCTTTTAAAATTAATTGGAAAAAACGTTTATTCAATTCTATTTACAAACTAGACGTAGAACTTGCTGTCACCGATTGGAAAGAAAATGAAGATAAAAAGATATTACCCGCAAAAGAACGTCTTAAACCAAGTAGTATTTTAAGTGATAAAGCAAGTGGATTTTCGGAACCTGATTTTTGGGGAGAATATAATATTATAGAACCTGAAAAGTCGATTGAATCAGCTATTAAAAAAATACAAAAACAATTCAAAAAGCGTAAAGAATCGTAATGATAGTGTGACATCTGTATTTCTTCGGTTTAATGCTATTTTTGTATGTATGTTTATAGTATCTTGCGACCAATAAGAATGTTCTACTGCTATGAAAAAATCGACTTTGTTTGAAATTCTATTCTTTTTATAATGATCCTCAAACATTTTCTAATCGTTAGCCTATTCTTTGTACAAACTCTTTTTTATGGACAAACCAATAAAGCGGTTACTTCCTATAAAAATGATTTAAAAATTTTTAAAACTATTTTGGAACAGGGGCATCCTAATTTGCACCAATATATTCAGAAAAAACAACTCGATTCTCTATTCAATATCTTACTAAAAGATTCAGATAAATCTAGCCAATTGGGATTTCTTAAAAATTTATATCAATTTTCTGATGCTATACAGGATGGACATATAGAAATATATCCACCTACCAATTTAGTCGCTAATAGCTATCATTTTCCATTAATACTAAAAATCATTCAAGGAAAAGCATATAATTATGCAGAACATACTTCAATCCCCTCTGGTTCATTAATACAATCAGTCAATGGAATAGCAATGGAGCAGATTCTCATGAATTTAAAAAAATATATCCCTTCTGATGGTCATTTGACTCAAACCAAGGAACGAGGTATAGAACAAAAATTTGATGGTCTGTATACTTTAGAATACGGTGCAACCAAAAATTATGAAATTGAATTCATTGATTCCTTCAAAATCACGAAGAAAATAATTCTTCCTGCTGTAAAGCAAACCGATCTAAGTGTTTGGTTAAATTTGCTCGATCCTAAACCTGATCCCTTTGTTAAAAATAAGGTTAGCCCTATTAAACACAATACTGATAAAATCTTCTTTGCCTATGATGCTCAAAAACGTACTGCTTTTTTAAAAATTGAAAGCTTTGCTATGGGCTCGCAAAATTTCAACAAATCGCTTGACCAAATATTTTTTCAGCTAAAAAAAGATAAAATTATTAATTTAATAATTGACATTAGACAAAATAAAGGAGGAAATCGTGCGAATACGATACGTCTTATGTCTTATATTACAACAGGTTTTTTTAAACAAAGAAAGAGAGCACATGTAGGTACTCTAGCCATACCTGCAAAAGAATATGCAATGGGTTCATATTTTGAAGAAGAATTAAATTTAAAAGAAAAATTTAAAAATCATCCTGTTTATAACGGATGGACCTCTAATTTTGATGATTTAGAACCCATGATGGTGCCTTCAAAAAACAGATTTACTGGTGGTGTTTATGTTTTAATTGATGGAAGTACACAAAATGAAGCTTCAGATTTTGCTCTGTTAGCAAAAAATGATACAAACATCACCCTTGTGGGCGAAGAAACTGGTTGTACATTTCATACGCACAATATTGGACTGAGAGTTTTTTATGAACTACCTACTTCGGGTATACAGTTTAGCTTTCATATGAAAAATGTTCAGAATTTTGTTAAATCTCAATTACCTACAAACACTCGTGGAGTAGTTCCTAATCGATTTATCCCCTTTACCATAAATGATATTATTTCCTGTAAAGATTCCCAATTACTTTATGTACTTAAATTAGTCACTGGAAATAACACAACCCACTATTGATTTACATATTAACTTAATGTACTCGCAATAATAACAAATATCTAAGTAGCTATTCACCAATCATTATGAAAAATAACTCAAAACTAACGCTAGCTTATCAACAAATTGATTTAGAAAATTCAAAGGATCCAAATACAGAAATTATAGACGGTAAAACAATAGCGAAGGAGCTTTTATATGGACAACGTATGACAGAAACTTTGACCGATTATTATCCTGATGCATCTGAGGCTTTACAACTTGCTGCAAGAGCACAACACATTTGTAGATGGCAAATTAAGAGAGATCAATTTTCTATGGACCGAGTGGGTTATTTAAAATGGCGTTCTGAACTTAAGAAGTTTCACGCCGATAAAACATCATCCATTTTATATCAAGTAGGTTATCAGGCAGATATTATCGAGCGCGTATCGTTTTTAATACAGAAGAAAAAATTAAAAAAAGATATGGATACGCAACGTCTTGAGGACACTATTTGTCTCGTATTTTTAAACTATTACTTTGAGGCTTTTTCTGCTAAGCATACCGATGATAAAATTATCAGTATTCTTCAAAAAACATGGAGTAAAATGTCTTTAAGAGGTCAAGAAGAGGCGTTAAAAATTCAATTTTCATCAAAATCCAAATTATTGATAGAACAAGCCTTAGGCTAAAAATGACGTTAACTTTTAATCCATACTTACTTTTAAAACTTCTTTTCTGTAGTATTCAATAATACCATCAATAGGTCTGCGTACAATATTGCCTATTGTTAAATGATATGGCCACACAGCTGCTCGAATAATATCTTCGCTAAAATGAGCTATAGAACCAATAAAATGTATAGGTACATTTTGAGCTTCTGGAAAACAGAGCACTCTCGTTTCTACAAATTCTTGAATACCCTCGGTAATAATTTTATAGAAATAACCATTACGCTCACTGGTAAAAATAAATTCGGCAAAAGAGGCTAAATACGTGTTAGGATTGTCTTTTTTATATAAATTTTCTTTAATAACATCGGACGATAAATCAAATTTGGCATCAAACGCCTCGGCAACTTCAGGGGGCATTCTTTTATAATAAAAATCACGAATCAAACGCTTTCCAAAATAATTCCCACTAGCCTCGTCCATAAGAATATACCCCAACGAATCTACTGCCATATGAATTTGGTCACCATCATAATAACAACTATTGGATCCTGTTCCCAAAATACAAACAATTCCGGGTTGTGTCGTAGCTGCATATACGGCAGCTACCATATCTTCTCTAACTACTACTTCGGCTTTATTAAAAAAGTTTTCAAAGATTTGCTTAAGTAAAGCAGCTGGCTTCTTGGTACCACATCCTGCTCCATAAAAATGAACTGTTTCAATCGTATCTTTATGCTTTATGAGCTCCTCATTTTTATGAATCCGTTCCTCTAGTACGTTTGGTTTGAATACAGCAGGATTTAAACCTTCCGTTCGAGTTTTAAAGATTATATCTCCCTCGTCTCCCAAAAGTATCCAATCGCATTTTGTAGAACCACCATCTGCCAATAAAATCATGTTATAAGAGTTTAATCATAAATAATTCACCTTAAATTAAAAAAATAAGGTGAATTATTCTCAAATTATTGTTATAAGTTCCCTACGTGTACTGATAAATCTACTAATTTAGAAGAATATCCAAATTCATTATCATACCAAGAAACAAGTTTAAAAAAAGTATCGTTTAAAGCAATACCTGCTTTTGCATCAAAAGTTGATGTACAGGTTTCTCCAACAAAATCTTGAGATACAACATCTTCTTCAGTATATCCCAATATTCCTTTCATTTCATTTTCAGAAGCATGCTTCATTACTCGCTTAATCTCATCATAGGAAACCGATTTTTTTGTACGCACGGTAAGGTCCACTACCGAAACATCCACAGTGGGTACTCTAAATGCCATTCCTGTAAGTTTTCCATTCAGTTCTGGTATTACTTTACCTACAGCTTTTGCTGCCCCTGTAGATGACGGTATTATATTTGTCAAAGCCGAACGTCCGCCTCTGTAATCCTTTTTTGAAGGTGCATCAACAACGGCTTGTGTTGCTGTCGCTGCGTGTACTGTAGTCATTAATCCTTCGACTATTTCAAAATTATCGTTAATTACTTTGGCCAAAGGTGCCAAACAGTTTGTGGTACAAGAAGCATTCGACACGATTGTATCGGTTGCTTTCACATCTTTATGATTAACTCCCATTACAAACATAGGTGCATCTGCTGAAGGTGCAGAGATCACAACTTTTTTAGCACCAGCTTTTAGGTGTCCTTCTGCGGAACCTAATGTTGTAAAAATACCAGTACAATCCATCACAACGTCTACCTCTACTTCATCCCATTTTAACTCCTCTGGATTACGCTTTGCAGATACTCTAATCTTTTTACCGTTAACGTGCAAGGCTCCATCACTTACCGTTACTGTTCCATTAAATCTACCATGTACCGAATCAAATTTTAGTAAATATGCCAAATGTTCAATATCAAGAAGATCATTGATTGCTACAACCTCAACATTTGAACGTTCTGAGGCAATCCTAAACGCAATTCTTCCGATTCTTCCAAATCCATTTATTCCTATTTTTATTGTACTCATCTTATTTTATGGTTTTTAATTGATTATAAATAGTGGTTTCTTACTAATAACTATACCGATGTAATATCGGCTACTTTTATTAAGCGATCGTGTTGGTACGCTCTTTTCTCTAATGCTTGCTTTAACGGAATCGAAGTTACATTTTTATGTACTATACCGATCATTATATTTTGTTTACCTTCTAACAAAGCTTCTACTGCTCCCACTCCTAATTTGCTGGCTAATACTCGATCATAGCAGCTTGGAGCACCACCACGTTGGATGTGTCCCAAAACAGATACTCGTACCTCATAGCCATCCAAATGTTGCTCTACATGCTCACCTAATTCAAAAATATTCTTCCCTGAAGTATCACCTTCTGCAACTACAATTATACTGGATGTTTTTCCTGTTTTTTTACTTTTTTTAAGTGAATCTATCAATCTATCTATCCCCATATTCTCTTCGGGAATAAGTATTTCTTCTGCTCCTGCGCCAATACCAGCATTAAGGGCTATATCACCTGCGTCACGTCCCATCACTTCTATTAAAAATAAACGGTTATGGGAGCTAGCTGTATCTCTAATTTTATCAATAGCCTCGACTACGGTATTGAGTGCTGTATCATAACCGATGGTGTAATCTGTTCCGTTGATATCATTATCAATAGTTCCTGGAATTCCGATTACGGGAAAATTAAACTCTTCTGAAAATTTTAAGGCTCCTGTAAAACTACCATCACCACCAATTACGATTAAAGCTTCAATTTGGTTAGCTATTAAATTTTTATAGGCTTTTTTTCTTCCTTCGGAAGTCATAAAAGCTTTTGAACGGGCAGATTTAAGAAATGTCCCCCCCTTGTTAATAATATTACGAACAGAACGGGCATTAAGAGGTTCTATTTCGTTATGAATCAAACCTTCATACCCTTTATACACTCCAAAACAATTTACACTGTAATAACTGCAAGCTCTCACAACTGCTCTGATAGCTGCATTCATCCCTGGTGCATCTCCTCCTGAAGTAAGCACCGCTATATTTTTTACTTTTTTTATCATCTCTCTCAAAACTATTCTTATTGAATGTAATAACCTAATACTGTAAGAAACTAAAACGTTTTCGGTTAATAAGTTCTTAGTTCAAATAAATCAAATTGATAAAAGGGAGCCTTACATTTTATTCTAAAAGTAGTACATAAGGCAATTTCATACATTACTTAAATAAAAACGACTCACTTTACAATGAGTCGTTTTTTCATAGTCCAATATTATAACGTGTAGGGATTTAATTAACACTTAAAATTTTATACTCCCAAGGTTTAAATAGGACACTCATATCATTACTAAACACCTCTTTTCTATCAGTCATATAGTTTTTAAAAACACCTTCTAACCCAACTTTTATCTCTTTGGGTGTATTGCTTAAATTTCCTATAAAAATTATTTTTTCTTTATTCTTTGTACGAGCAAATGCTAGAATATTTTCATTATCAGAAGTATTGATTTTTGTATAATCTGACGCATTTTTACCACTAGTAAGTGCGGGATGATCATTTTTTAACTTTCCTAATTTCTCATATAGCGGATAGAATATTCCTTTTTGCTTATCTATTGAATCTTTATCAAAAAACAAAAGCCTTTTGTCCAAATCATATTCTTGCCCCGAATAGATTAGAGGCATACCAGGTGCTACAAAAGATAACGCTGCAAACACTTTTTTTGCTTCTCCCATACGTTCATCGACAGTACCGTTCCAAGAATTCTCATCATGATTAGAGGTAAAGTTCATTAATAAAGCGTTGTCATTATATAACGTATCTATTTGGGTCATTCGCTCGTGCCAAGCAATTACATTTTTTTCACCTTTGGCTATTTTGTTCATTACATGATGTGTATCCCACCCGTAAGCCATATCAAATGCATCGTTTAATAATTCGGGTTCCCAAGCTTCGGCCAACATAAACATTGGTTTGATCTCTTCTAATTTGGAGATTGTCTTGCGCCAAAATTGAACAGGTACCATAGCGGCTACATCACATCTAAATCCATCTATATCATGCTTGGTTACCCAATACATCATCGCCTTGCTCATTTCTTGTTGCATTTCTATAGTGTCATAATTAAGATCTGCGACATCAGTCCAGTCTGTTCCTTCAGTATGCACAATATTTCCATCTTTATCTTGACTATAAAATGTAGGATTAGAGGTAATCCAAGGATGATCCCAACCTGTATGATTAGCTACCCAATCGAGAATTACTAACATATCATTATCGTGAGCCACACGTACCAAGTTTCTAAAATCTTCCAAACTACCGAACTCTGGATTTACTTTTTTATAATCTGAAACAGCATAGTAACTACCTAATGATCCTTTGCTTTTTGTCGAAGATATAGGATATATGGGCATTAGCCAAAGTATCTTAACCCCTAATTTTCTAAGTGAGGGAATATCCTTGGTAAATGCATTAAAGGATCCCTCTGGTGAGTATTGACGTATATTGGCCTCATAGATCACTGCATGTGCTGCTATGCTATCAATATCACTATGGGTTAAGTTAGCTGGTAACTCTGTATCAATACTAGCTTCTTTCTTATATTCTTGTGGCGCTTTACCACAAGATAAGAGTACTGTCACTCCAGCAATTACGGTGCTAATAAAAATTTTCATATTTCTAATTTAAATCTAAAATTAAAGCGGTTTTTGGTTGTAGTACAATTTTTGAATCAAGAGGATAGTTTTCATTACTTATAACATCTTGTCCTACTGTGTAGGATTGAATTCCTTCTTTAAAACGAGCAGTGTCCAATGATTTCAATTTTGAACTATTATTAAGTATAACCATAACAGTTTGAGTAGCATTGGATCTAAAATAAACATAGACATTATCAAAGGGTATGTATTGCAAAAGATTGCCTGTATGTACAGCTGTTGCCTGTTTACGCCAATTTAAAAGTTTTTTTGTAAATGCATAATATGCCTCTTGATCATTGGTACGCCCATGATTTGTAGACGCTGGTTTAAATGCACTTTGACCATCGACAAACCATCCTCCTGGGAAATCTCGTCGTATATCGCTATCTCCTTTTGTATCGCGATTACCCACCATACCGATCTCGTCTCCATAGTATAACTGCGGAATCCCTCGTGTTGTTAGTATCAAAGATAATGCAAGTTTATATTTTTTGATATCACTTTGAAATATTCCGTTAATTCTATTGGTATCATGATTACCTGCAAATACCATAATATTATTTGTGTTTGGATACAGAAAATCATTTACAAAATTATCATACGCTCGTATCATACCCTTATCCCATCCCGTTTCATCTTCAGAAAACATTGAAACAATAGCATCATGCAAAGTAAAATCCATCACCGAAGGCAGATGAGAGTTATAATTGTCTAATGCTCCAATCTTACTATCCTTTTGCCAATATGCAATTTGAGCTTGGTCGTGCATCCAAACTTCACCAACGATATTAAAGTTAGGATACTCATTCATAATTGCCTGAGTCCATTTGGCGATACTATTTTTGTCATTATATGAGTAGGTATCTACTCGTAATCCATCCAGTCCAGCATACTCTATCCACCATATAGCATTTTGTGTGATATATTTCAATACAAAAGGATTACTTTGATTTAAATCTGGCATGGTTGTATCAAACCAACCATTCATACATCCTCTTTTATCTACTTGCGAGGCATACTTATCAAATTGTGTTGCCATTCTATAATTACTTCGTGTAAATCCTTCTGGCCATTGATGTATCCAATCTGCAAATGGTAAATCCTGAATGATCCAATGTTTGGAGCCCCAATGGTTTGTTACATAGTCCATAATTAATTTCATATCGCGAGCGTGTAATGCATCAGCTAGTTGGATATATTCCTCATTGGTACCATACCTTGGATCGATTCGGTATAAGTTACTTTGTGCGTATGTATGATAAGAATACTTAGGTTCGTTATCTTCTAATAAGGGCGTACTCCAAATTGCTGTAGCTCCTAATTCTTCGATATAATCAAGATTTTGTAAAATCCCTTTAATATCGCCACCATGTCTGCCCCCACCAACAGAACGTGAATCTTTCTCTATCATTTCTGGGTGTGAGTCGTTATTAGTAGTGCCATTTGCAAAACGATCAGGCATGATTAAATATACCACGTCGCTACTGTCAAAACCTTTTCTATTACGAGACGTTGATTTTCTCTCTTTAAATTCGTAATTGTGAGAGAAAACTACTTTTTCATCTTTCATAAAATTGAAAATGACTGTAGACGGGGCTACATCTTTTGTATCAATAGTCACAAATAGGTACTTTGGATTTTTTACGCTATCAACTTTCAAGATGTCAATTCCATCTGCCTGTATGCTATAATTTGATAAGCTATCCCCATAAAATAAAACTTGTAACTGAGAGGTCTCCATATCACTCCACCAAAAAGGTGGTTCAACTTTTTTAATTTGTGCATTACCAATTGCAAAAAGACAATAAATACTTAGTGTTAAAAGTTTAATCTTCATCATTACTTATCTTTATATTTTGTGTGAGTCACTATTTGAAAATTAGTCGGAGTTTTTCATAAAAATATTCTATTTCTTAAACTATAACTAAATCGTTGGGTTGAACTGTTACCTTTTTATTATCTACCAGAATCGTTAACTCTTTAGAACCTTCCAATACAAAAGATACTTCTTTGTGAGATACAGAAACTTGCAGGATGTGGTTTCTAAAGCTTACCTTAAACGAAAAAGCTGTCCACTCTTTTGGAATATGCGGAGTGAATGATAGCTGATCATCTTTAATTCGCAATCCCCCGAAACCTTCGACTATACTCATCCACGTCCCTGCCATACTGGTAATATGTAATCCTTCTTCTACCTCCTTATTATAATCGTCCAAGTCTAATCTAGATGTCCTCAAATAAAATGTATACGCTTGATCTACCCTTCCCAAACTTGCAGCTTGAATACTATGCACACAAGGAGAAAGCGAAGATTCGTGAACGGTAAACGGTTCGTAAAAATCGAAATGCTGTTTAAGTTGTTCTTTTGAGAAATGATCCTCAAACATATAAAAGCCTTGCAATACATCTGCTTGTTTAATATATGGAGAACGTAATATACGATCCCAACTCCATTTTTGATTTATAGGTCGCTCTAAAGGATCTAGTTCTGCTACTGTAGTTAATTCTTTATCTAGAAATCCATCTTGTTGCAGGTAAACCTCATGTTTGGTTGAATAAGGAAAATACATTCCTTCTGCTACCTCAATCATTTTAGAAACTTCTTCTTTTGTAAGTCCGGTTTTTTTAATGATTTTATGATACGATGCATTAAAATCTGCTTCAACTTTTGTTAGATTTTCAATACAATATCGAATACACCATTGTGCTAAATAATTAGTATACCAATTATTATTAACGTTATTCTCATACTCGTTGGGTCCGGTTACTCCTAAAATAACAAATTTATTCTTTTCGGCAGAAAAAGTCGCTCGCTGCTGCCAAAATCTTGCAATCGCAATCATAACTTCTAATCCTTTTTCGGGTATATAAGAATAGTCTCCCGTATAGCGCACATAATTATATATTGCAAATACCATAGCTCCATTACGGTGGATTTCTTCAAACGTAATTTCCCATTCATTATGAGATTCTTCACCATTCATGGTAACCATTGGATATAATGCAGCTCCATTGGTAAATCCTAACTTTTCTGCATTCTCAATGGCCTTATCCAAATGGTTATAACGATATAATAAAAGATTACGAGCCACTTCATGACTTTTGGTCGCCATGTAAAAAGGTATACAATATGCCTCGGTATCCCAGTAAGTACTCCCACCATATTTTTCGCCTGTAAATCCTTTTGGACCAATATTTAAACGAGGATCCTTACCCAAATAGGTTTGGTTAAGATGAAAAATATTAAATCGAATACCTTGTTGTGCTTTTACATCTCCTTGGATAACGATATCTGCCATTTCCCATATTTGAGACCAAGCATCTTCCTGTTCCTTCAGCAAAGTTTCAAAACCTTTATTAAAAGCTTTTGTAAGTGTTTTTTTACTCTCTTTTTTTAATTCGCTTTGTTTGTGATTGGATGATACCGTATACCCTCCAAATTTTTGCAACGATACAGTTTGATCTTGTTTAACTTGTATTTCGTATAAAAATTCAACTTTGGTAGTATTCTTAGTAATCTTTGGCTGAATGTTTTGAGCAACTCCATCTAGCAATACATTAGTAAGCATCCCAGTACAAACATGGAAATCTGTTTTTAATGTTTTAGAACAAATTTGCCCTATCCGATCATCAGTATCTACCTCATAAGACTCCCAAAACTGATCATCCCAATTTGTATCCTCATTGGTAATTGCAGCATTGAGATAAGGTATAAATCTAACAGTAACATCCTGATCACATGCTGTTATTTGGTAATCGATGGCTCCTACTTCATCTTGTGATAAACTTAAAAAGCGCTTGGCCTTCACGTTAACTCTAACATCATTTGAAAGTATTGCTTCGAATGAGCGTTCATACCAGCCTGCTTTCATATTTAGCTCCCTTTTAAACTTTGAAACCCTTTTACAGGTGTAAAGGTCTAGTACAACTCCGTTAACTTCAACATTAATACCTATCCAATTGGGAGCGTTTAAAACTTTTGCAAAATATTCTGGGTACCCATTTTTCCACCATCCTACTCTGGTCTTATCTGGGTAGTAAACTCCAGCAATATAACTTCCTTGAAACGTAGGTCCCGTGTACTGCTCTTCAAAATTTGCACGTTGCCCCATAGCACCATTTCCGATACTAAAAAGACTTTCTGATGATTTGACGCGAGCAACATCAAACCCCTCTTCTATCAGTGACCAAACATTTGGTTGTATATAATCCTGATTCATATTTTTATTTAAGCTTTTGTTGTGGTTAATAACAGGTCTATAAATTGATTATTCATTTCTGTGAAATTAGCAAATACATAATCTGCTTCATGTAATATCGTTCTATCACCTATTCCTATACTAATCATTTTTGCTGAATTTGCTGCTTGAATACCAGCAACCGAATCTTCAAAAACTATACATTGTTCTGGTGGTATTTGAAGCATTTGAGCTCCTTTTAAGAACACCTCTGGATTGGGTTTGGCTTTGGTAACATCTGTCCCATCGACAACAGCTTCAAAATGATGTCTCAAGTTTACTTTATCCAAAATTATACGAGCATTTTTACTTGCAGAGCCCAGTGAAATTCCGCAATATTGAGTTTGTAAATATTCTAATACCCTAGAGACATCAGGTAAAATTTCATTCTCATCCATTTTGTCTATGTAGGACAGGTACTCCTCATTTTTTTCTGCAAGTAGTGTATTAAACTTCTCCTTAGAAATTTCTAAATTACCCCATTCTAGAATTTTTTCTAGCGATCTAATGCGGCTCACGCCTTTTAATTGCTCGTTCTGAATATGAGAAAAAGATATTCCTAATTCTTTTGCTAAATTTTTCCATGCGAGATAATGGTATTTGGCAGTGTCAACAATTACACCATCCAAATCAAATATAAAACCTTTCTTATTCATTATTCTTTTACTTTTGGAATGTATGTGATTGCATCTTTATTTGTTATCAATAGGTTACAAAGTGCTGCAATTATCAAACTTATTCCTGCTACAATCATTGCATTTATAGTTTGTTCTCCAAGTAGTTTATACGCCCAATTAACACCACCCAAAGCAGCAATAATTTGAGGTATAACAATAAACATATTGAATATTCCCATTATTACTCCCATTTTTTTTGGGTCTACAGAGCTTGATAGCATCGCATAAGGCATTGATAAAATACTACCCCATGAAAATCCAATAAGGATAAAAGATCCCATTAACCAAATTGGAGTAGTTATAAAATACATAGAGATAAAACCTATCCCGCCTAACAGAAGAGACGCAAGATGTATGAATTTGCGATTTATTCTTTTTTTGGAAGTGTAAAATGTCAATAATAAAGCAAATGCCATAGATGATAATCCATAATATCCCATATAACGACCTACCTCATTTGAAGACTTTTGAAAAGCAGTATTTGCGATACCAAACGCAGCAGCAGACTCAGGTTGTTCCATATTGAAATTGGTTTCTACTGGAGCAGGAGTTTTAAACACATGCTCTGTAAGTGCTGGATTAGCCAAGCTCCACATTGTAAAAAATGCGAACCAACTAAAAAACTGTACAAGCCCCAATTTTTTCATTGTAGTTGGCATATCTCCAATATTATTGAGAATATCTTTGATAAATTGATTTTTCTTTTTTCTCTCTCTATCAAATTCAGCCATATCCTCGGGAGGATATTCACTTGTAGTAAGTACTGTATATAGGATGCTAAGTAAAAAAACTAAGGCTCCAATCGCAAAAGCTACCTTAACAGACATAGGAATGACTCCCGCTGGTGCAGCATCACTAACACCGAGTTTTGAAACCATCCAAGGTAAATTACTTGCTACCCAAGTACCTATACCAATAATTAAAGTTTGTGTTACAAAGCCATAAGAACGCTGAGAGTCTGGTAACTTATCTGCTACCAAAGCTCTAAATGGTTCCATCGAAATATTAATTGATGCATCCAAAATCCACAAAAAACCTGCTGCCATCCATAATGTAGGAGAATGTGGTACTAGAAATAATGCTATCGAACTTAAAATAGCCCCAATTAGAAAATAAGGTCTTCTTCTACCCCAACGAACACTCCAAGTGCGATCACTCAAGTATCCGATTATAGGTTGAACTAATAGACCTGTTAAAGGAGCTGCAATCCATAGATACGGTATTGCATCTTTATCTGCTCCTAGTGTCTGGAAAATCCTAGACATAAAGCCTCCCTGTAAGGCAAAACCGAATTGTATCCCTAGAAAACCGAAACTCATGTTCCAAATTTCCCAGAAACTTAATTTACGCTTGTTCATCAAGTAACTGTTTAAAATTTAACTTGATAAGCGGTAAGACTTATCAAAACTTATTTAGTAGAAAGTAGAAATATAAGTTTTGATAGGAGCCAAAGATATTATATTTTTTTGATTAAATACATGCCTATTATTTTTTTGTTGACTCACGTTCGACTAAACTTGTGTCAATAATCACTGTTTTATATTCTTCGACGGCTAATGGATCTCCTTCTAATTTATCAATTAACAATTTTGCAGCACGTTCTCCCATTTCCTCACCATGCTGACTAATGGTTGTTAAGCTTGGAATAAAATGTTTAGATAATATACCATCGGTAAATCCTATAAGAGAAACATCATTGGGTATAGTTTTGCCATTGGCATATAAAATTTTTGCAGCGGTCACTGCAAATAGTTCATTCACAGCGAAGATAGCATCAAAATCATTGGTTTTTAAAAATTTTGCTATTTCCTCTTCGCAATGTTCTATATCTTCAATTTTTAATATATATTCTTCTCTTTCAGGAATATCATGTGTTCTAAGGGCTCTTAAATAACCAGTAGTTCTTAACTTACCCACACTAATATAATCAACGGTCGTCAAAATTGCGATTTTTGCACATCCTTTGGATATTAAGTGATTCACTGCTTTCTGTGCGCCTTTTGCATCGTCAATAATCACTTTATCACATACCAGTTCATCAATGATTCTATCAAATAAAACTACTGGCATTCCTTGACTTATAGTTTCTTCAATATGATGATAATCTTTACGTTGTTGAGTTTCTTTTGCCACAGAAACTATAAACCCATCGGCACTTCCGCTCGCAAGCATTTCCATATTTATAACTTCTTTGTCAAATGAATTGTTAGAAGAACAAATAATAACATTGTATCCTTTGGCATTGGCTACTTTCTCTACACCGCCAATTACGGTAGTAAAAAAATGATGTACGATTTCTGGAATAATAACACCAATAGTTTTCGTTTTTCGGTTTTTAAGGCTTAGCGCTATATTGTTGGGTTTATAGTTATAAAATTTGGCAAAGGCTTTTACTTTTTCTCTAGTATCCTTGCTTATTTCGACACTATCTTTTAGCGCTTTTGAAACTGTAGATATAGAAACATCAAGTTCTTTGGCTATTTGCTTTAGGGTTACTTTTTGTTTCATATGTAAAATATCAAATTAATAAATTCAGAATTTACGGGCGAAAATATGGTATATGATTAAATTATTACTTAAAATTTTACATAAATCTAAAAGTTTTCCACACGCAAACGTTTGCGTAGCTTCTCTAAAACTTTCAGTACGATTTTTACCATGGAAATTATCTACATTGTGTGCAGAAAGTAGAAATATAAGTTAAGCACACATTAACAAATCATTTTATTTATGAAAACAGTTACTATAAGTTCTTGGTTCTTTTTTTTGATGATCCCCTTGAGCTTTTTTGCACAGTCTACTGTAAGTGGAGTCGTCTCTGACGCTAACAATAGACAACCTATACCGGGTGTAAATATCATTGTAAAGGGTACTTCTAATGGAACGACTTCAGATTTTAATGGAAACTATACAATTACTAATATAAATGAAGGAGACATTCTTACATTTTCTTATCTCGGTTTTAAATCTCAAGAAATAGCTTTTGCGGGCGTAAATACAATCAATGCTTTTCTAGAAGTTAATGCAGCCGAACTGGAAGAAGTAGTACTTGTTGGTTATGGTACTACCAAGAAAAAAGATCTTACAGGTTCAATATCCACAGTCACCTCAAAAGAACTTAACAAAGGAGTAACCACTTCACCTGCAGATTTACTTACTGGTAAAGCTCCAGGAATACAAATAACTTCAGCTGGAGGTGCTCCAGGTAGCGCTCAGACAATTCGTATTCGTGGAGGTGCATCACTCAATGCATCCAATAAACCACTCTTTATTATCGACGGTGTACCTCTTGATAATGACGACATTGCCGGGTTACGAGATCCGCTTAACATTGTAAATCCAAATGATATTGAAAGTTTTACGATTCTTAAGGATGCATCAGCAACTGCAATTTATGGATCTAGAGCATCAAATGGTGTAATTTTGATTACGACCAAAAAAGGAACTAGCGGTAGTTCGTTAAAAGTTAATTATGAGAGTAACCTGTCCATTCAAGATGTTACAGGAAGTATCGAGGTGTTATCGGCCGATCAATTTCGACAAGTTGTAAACGATCGTGGAAACCCTACTCAAATTGGTTTGATGGGCACTGCTAATACAGATTGGCAAGATGAAATTTTTCAACAATCTGTTAGTCATACCCATAATATTAGTCTATCAGGTGGTATAGAAAATTTCACTTATAGAGCTTCTATAGGTTATAATAATCAAGAAGGGGTGTTATTGACTTCTGGTTTGGAACGAACTACACTCTCTGCAGCCTTATCACATAAGTTTTTTGACAATCACCTTAAAATTAATTTGAATTCAAAAACCGCACTGATTAAAAATCGTTTTGCAACTACTGATGCAATTGGTGCTGCGATTGTTTTTGATCCAACACAATCAGTATACGGTGATTTTCCTCAATTTGATAATTTTTATCAGTGGACCGAAGCTAATGGTAGCCCTATTACACTAGCTGCAAAAAATCCTGTAGCGCTTTTATTACAGGAAACCGATGCTTCTAATGCTTTTAAATCAATCAGTAATATAGCATTTGACTATAAATTTCATTTTCTACCCGAATTACGTGCTAATTTAAATTTAGGACTCGATAAAACTTCGAGTAACGGTAGTAAAGTTAAAGCTACAGATTACTTCTCCTCCTATGCCTTTAATACTGGATTATCTGCGCAGGATACCTATAATCAGCAGAAGGAGAATCAACTACTCAATGCTACGTTAAATTATACTAAAGAATTGAATGCGTTTGATCTGGGAATATTAGCTGGATACGAATATCAAGATTTTCATACAGAACAAGAAGATTTCACTAACATTCAAGATCCAGACATTGAAACTTTAAAAGATACTTTTCTTAATCTTAATTTGCAGTCTTATTTTACCCGAATTAATTTAGGGTATGATAGTAAATATTTATTTACGTTCACCTATCGACGTGATGGCACTTCGCGATTTAATAAGGACAATAGGTGGGGTAATTTTCCTGCAGCAGCGGTTGCCTGGAACATTTCTAATGAAAGCTTTTTGAAAAAGTCTTTGACAGTTTCAAATTTAAAATTAAGAGCAGGATGGGGTGTCACGGGACAGCAAGATTTAGGAACAGGTTTCTATTTACCTTATATCCCTACTTACACTGGCAGCAATCAGAACTCTCAATACCCTATTGGTAATGGCTTTGTGACAACATACCGAGCCGATCCATATAATGATAACCTAAAATGGGAAGAAACTACCACTTATAATATCGGCTTGGATTATGGTTTGTTTAAAGATCGCCTAAGTGGTAGTGTTGATGCCTATTATAGAGAAACTAAAGATCTTTTAATAACTAACCTATCGTTTCCAGCTGGATCAGGATTATCTAATAAGGGTGCTGCTAACGTGGGTGAAATTGAAAATAAAGGGATCGAGTTTTCTTTAAATGCGATTCCTGTTCAGACAGATGACTTACAACTTAATATTAACTTTAATATTACCTACTTTGACACAGAAATAAGTGAACTTTATGCTACACAAGATCCCAATTTCGTAGGTATACCACAAGGAGGTATTGCTGGCGGGACTGGAAATAACATTCAAATTCACTCTGTAGGATATGCTCCATTTACTTACTATGTATACCAACAAGTCTATGACCCAAATGGTAATCCAATTGAAGGCGTTTTTGTAGATCGTAATAATGATGGGCAAATAAATCCAAATGATCTTTATAGATATGAAAACCCAACAGCCGATATCTTTACTGGTCTTAATACTGATTTGAGTTATAAGAACTGGGGATTAAATATGGCATGGAGAGGAAGTTTTGGAAATTATGCTTATAATAATGTACAATCAAATACAGGTTATTACAATAATGTGTTGCGTTATGACAACACGTTATCCAACTCTGTCGAAAACGTGTTAGAAAGTAACTTTACAGCAGAAAACTTTCTCTCAGATTACTACATCCAAGACGCATCTTTTGTTAAACTGGATCGTGTTACTTTGAGTTATGATTTCGATAATCTTCTCGACCAAATTAGAAATGTACGACTGTATGCGACTGTACAAAATGTGCTCACAATTACCGATTATGATGGGTTAGATCCAGAAATTCAAGGTGGAATTGATGATAACATCTATCCAAGACCTACAACTTACTTATTTGGAATAAACGTAGACTTTTAATTGAAAACATTGAATACAATGAAAAATTTTAAAATATATTTAATTTTGTTCTGTACAGGAATATTTTTATTAGCGTCTTGCGCAGATGATCTCAATATTGCCTTAGAGGATCCAGACATAACAGCTGCAGATGATTTATATAGTTCTAAGGATGCTTACTATAACGTTCTAATACGTTTATACGCCGGATTATCTGTTTCGGGTCAAAGCGGTACCGAAAGTACAGATCTTTTTGATACAGATGTAAATGAATCGCAGTACATCCGTGCGTATTGGTTACCACAACAATTAACAACCGATGAAGCCGTTATTGGATGGGCAGATCGATCCATTGCCGATTTTCATGCGCAAAGCTGGACCGTTGCAGATCCATTTATACAAAATATTTACGATCGTATTTTTTTTCAGATTAGTGCTTGTAATGAATTTATTCGTCAGGCATCTTCCAGAGATAATACTCCAGAAAATATTAATGAACTCATTGCCGAAGCACGATTTTTAAGAGCCTTAAGCTACTGGCATGCTATTGATCTTTTTGGTAATGTACCCTTTGTAACCGAAGAGGATCAAGTTAGCTTTTTCTTTCCAGAGCAAATAGAGCGTAACGATTTATTCACTTATATAGAATCAGAACTGTTAGCGATTGAGAGTACAGTTAAAGCAACGTTACAAAATGAATATGGCCGTGCCGATCAAAGTGCAGTATGGACATTACTTACAAAATTATATCTTAATGCAGAAGTATACACGGGTCAGGAGCGTTATGCAGATGCAGTTACCTATGCAGCAAAAGTCATTAATACAAAACATACGCTCGAGAGTAACTATCAACACTTGTTTTTAGCCGACAACTTTTTGTCAAAGGGAATTATTTTCTCCGCAAATTTTGATGGTTTAAGTACTCAAAATTTTGGAGGAACTACATTCTTGACACATGCACCGGTAGGTGGTAAAATGGACCCAGCCGATTTTGGAATTAATGGTGGATGGGCTGGACTAAGAACAACTTCTGCCTTAGTAAATAAATTTCCAGATACCACTGGAGATATTGACAGTCGTGCACTATTTTTTACAGATGGACAAACTCTAGAAATTGAATCCATAGGAACTTTTGAAAATGGGTATGCTATTACAAAATGGAGAAATGTAGATCGACAAGGTAATCCTGGAGTTGATGTTGCAGGAGATTTTGTTGATGTTGATTTTCCTATGTTTAGATTAGCCGATGTGTATTTAATGTATGCTGAAGCAGCTTTACGCAGTAATACAGGTTCTATAACAGATGCCGTCACATACGTTAATCGTATCCGCGAGCGTGCTTATGGCGACACTTCTGGAAATATTACAGACGGTGATTTGACTTTAGATTTTATTCTTGACGAGCGTTCAAGAGAATTATATTGGGAAGGGCATCGCAGAACAGACTTAATCCGGTATGGCAGATTTTCAACTAGTACTTATTTATGGCCATGGAAAGGTGGAGTTCCTGCAGGTATTTCGACTTCTTCACATCTCGATCTTTTACCTATCCCCTCCTCTGATATTAATGCGAATACAAGTTTGAAACAAAACGATGGTTACTAATTGAATTAGATGACATTTTCTGAAATTAAAAAATCAAACAAATGAAAAAAATAATATTTCTTTTGGTAACAGCAATCTTATGTACAGGACTGCAATCCTGTGAAGATGATAACGATAAAATCATTGCTGAGCCAAATGCGGCTTTACAGATAAAAACACCTAATACCGAATTGGTATTACAAAAATCAGATGTTGATACCACTGCGATAACTTTAGAATGGGAACCCAGTGATTATGGAATCAATACTCAGATCGATTATGTAATTGAAATGGGCGTTGCAGCAACAGGATTCGAAACCTCGAGAGTAGTTGGTCAAACCAATGAGACCTCTTTTTCTTGGACGGTAAAAGAATTAAACAGCGAAATTCTAAAATTAGGTTTAGAACCCAATGCTCAAAGTGATCTGGAAATTCGAGTCAGTTCTTCAATAGGTACAACACAAGTAGAGAAGCTAGTTTCTAATACGGTAATTTTTACAGTAACTACATACGGAGAAGTGATACTTCTTAGAGACTTGTTTCTAGTAGGTAATGCGGTGGATACAAATAAAGATGGAATCGCAAATGATAAAGATTGGAATAACAATGCAACCAACACCTATTTATTTAGAGATGCCGAAAACACCAATACTTACTATTTTTCAGGGTATTTTGATGCTAATGAATTTAAATTATTAGAATCTAAAGGAAATTGGCAACCTCAATGGGGGCTTGATGGAGGAAGTTTTACATCAAGTGATATTTTGGGGGATGATCCTGGTCCTTTCGTAACAAGTGCAGCAGGTTATTATAGTCTTCAGGTAAATACAGAGGACCTAACTTATACTTTGGATCCTATAGACGCATCTGCAGCACCAACGTATACAACTATTGGTTATATTGGTACGGCTCGAACAGGGGATGAAACAGGATGGAATGAAGATACAGATTTATTTCAATCAACATTTAACCCACATATATGGTATGCTAATGATGTCGAACTTTTTGATGGAGTTATGAAGTTTAGACATAGTAATGACTGGCCAGGTAATTGGGGTGGTACAACTGCACTTAGTGGAACAACAACTACCGCAGGTGATCCTCCTGCAATCCCAGTTATCGCAGGAACCTATGATATTTGGTTTAATGACTTGGACGGTCGCTACATCCTCATACCTAGAAGTTAAGCTATATCATGATAGATTTCTTAAAAAAATATACTACAAAAACTATTTCTCTCTTAGGAGGAATAGTTTTTATATTTAGCGCATGTTCAAGCGATGATGACGCTTCAAATAACAAAGAAAATTCGGGTATAGAAAAACTTGATTTATCTCAATATACGGGAGATACACAAGGTGTTATGATGCAAGCCTTTTACTGGGATGTTGAACCAATTGGTGAATGGTACACCACAGTCGAAACTAAACTAACCGATTGGTCTAATTCTGGAATTAATCGTATTTGGCTTCCCGCTCCTGGTAAAGGTCAATCCGGAAGTTTTTCGATGGGGTATGATCCTTCTGATTATTTTGATGTAGGTGAATTTGATCAGCATGGAACCATCAAAACTCGTTTCGGCTCACGCGCTGAGTTGGAAGGATTGATAAATACCGCCCATCAAAATAATATTGAAGTTATAGCAGATATTGTTTTGGGACATAATTCTGGAGGGGGTCAACAAGACAATCCATATAGACCGGGAGATACAAAAGTGTATAGTCTTTTTAATGAAGCTAACGGAAATGCTTCTGGCAAATTTAATCGGAATTATGAGCATTTTCACCCAAACTCCATTCATACAAATGATGCTGAAGCTTTGTTTTTTGAAAAAACTGATCTTTGTCATGATCAGCAATATGTACAAGACTGGCTATGGTTACGAGACGACTCGGTCGCTAATTTTTACAAAGACGTTCTAGGTTTTGATGGATGGCGCTTTGACTATGTAAAAAGCTTTGCTCCTTCTGTAGTTGCTGAATGGAATAAAAAAGTGGGTGGATTTTCTGTCGGAGAGAATTTTGATGGTAATGCCAATACATTGAAGGATTGGGTAGATGCTTCACAATCTGCAGCATTTGATTTTGCTTGTTTCTATCGATTAGAAGAGGCACTGGATAGAGAAAAGGATCTCAGTATTCTAGCAGAGTCTAAAAATATGCTTCGTAAAATTTATCCCGATAAAGCAGTTACATTCATTGCTAATCATGATACAGAGAAGGAAGAAAATTTGAATAATCGTATTAGTTATGCTAACAAAATGATGGCACACGCCTATATTTTAATGCATGATGGATATCCCACTTTATTTTATAGCGACTTTGAAAATCCATTGTTCAAAGAACAACTTAAAAATTTAATACGTATTCGTAATAGTTTGGCTAGCGGAAATGTAAAAATTATGAAAGCGGTTAAGAACGAATATATTATGCAAAGAGAAGGTACAGATAATAATCCTGGTTTAATTCTTTACCTTAATATAGGTACAGAAATTGCCACTCATGAAGTTAACACTTCTTGGACAAATAAAACGCTTATTGATTATACAGATAATACAAAAGACAATCCCATCACTAATTTAAGCGGAACCACTATACTAAGTGCACCTCCAAAAAGTTTTAGTATCTGGTCAATCGCAAAATAAATAATTAGTCTTATCTTATTATAACCAAAAGAAGCGCTTTATGTGCTTCTTTTGGTTTTTAGACATGTTTCCTATACATGACTTGTAGTAGATTCAATTGAAATTTCTTACTTTGTACACTTAAATTTTAATTAAAACCAACTTAACTCATTTCGCTTAATGGCAAAATTTCCATTTTACAAACAAGCTGAATCTAAAGATTGCGGTCCCACTTGTATAAAAATTATTGCAAAACACTACGGTCGTGTCCTCAATACCGCTAATCTGCGAATGTTAAGTGAAACCACCAGAGAAGGAAGTTCGTTATTAGGCTTAAGTGAAGCTGTAGAAAAAATTGGATTTAGGTCTTTAGGAGTGAAGCTTTCTTTAAACCAATTAAAAGAAGCTCCGCTACCCTGCATAGTGCATTGGAAAAAAGTCCATTATGTTGTAGTTTATAAAATTAAAACTTTTAGAAATGGATCGGTCACTATTTATGTATCTGATCCTGCTCATGGTTTAATAACCTATACCAAAGAAGAATTTATAGCTGCCTGGATAGGCAACAATGCTAATGAAAGTACCGAAGAAGGTGTAGCCCTGCTAATAGAACCTACGCCCAACTTTTATTCGGATGCTATAGAGGATGAAAAGGAAAAATTTGGTTTCAAGTTCATATCCAAATATGTTATACAGTATCGTAAATTTATTTATCAGCTTATACTCGGTTTAACAGCAGGTAGTTTACTACAGTTAATTACTCCATTTCTTACGCAGAGTATTGTTGATGTAGGTATAAAAAATCAAGATATCAATTTTGTATACTTGGTTTTAATTGCAATGCTTTCCTTATTTATTGGTCGCACACTTATTGATGTTTTACGAAGCTGGATTTTGCTTCACTTAAGTACACGAATCAACATCTCGTTAATCTCGGACTTTTTTATCAAATTAATGAATTTACCAATTTCTTATTTTGATGTAAAAATGACAGGTGATTTGTTACAACGTATCAATGATCATAAACGAATTGAGCGTATTTTGACCATGTCATCCTTAAATGTACTTTTTTCGCTTGTGAACCTCTTAGTGTTTAGCATTGTATTAATCTACTACAGTCTGGCTATTTTTGGGATTTTTGCTATCGGAAGTATTTTGTATTTTTCGTGGGTTTTACTGTTTTTCAAAAAACGTAAAAAGCTTGATTACAAACGTTTTTCACAAATAAGCGAAGAACAAAGTAAAGTGATAGAATTAGTTAATGGTATGCAAGAAATTAAATTGCATAATGCCGAAAAACGAAAGCGATGGAACTGGGAATTTGTACAAGCAAAATTATTTAGAATTTCTGTAGAAAACTTAGCGTTGGAGCAATACCAAAGTGTAGGTTCTGCTTTTATCAATGAGCTTAAAAATATATTAATCACTGTATTCTCTGCCAAACTTGTTATTGATGGTGAGATAACGCTGGGTATGATGCTCGCAATTACTTCAATTGTGGGTCAATTAAATGCGCCAATCACTCAATTCATTAATTTTTTAAGAGAATTACAAGATGCTCAAATATCACTTGAACGTCTAGGCGAAATACATAATAAAGAAGATGAAGAAGTTTCAAAAAATGAAAAAATTAAAGATATACCCAACGATGTTGGATTCACTATTAAAAACTTAGACTTTAGATATGTAGGCAGTGATCAGCCCGTACTAGAAAATCTGAGTTTAACTATTCCTGCAAATAAAATTACTGCAATTGTTGGGGTAAGTGGAAGTGGTAAAACCACGTTGATGAAGTTGCTATTAAAATTTTATGAACCTAATAATGGTAAAATATTCTTAGGATCCTTTGATTTACAAAACATCTCTCAAAAATCTTGGCGTGATCAATTTGGAGTAGTGATGCAAGAGGGCTATATTTTTAACGATACAATTGCTAATAATATAGCGGTAGGAGACGATTATATAGACAAAAAGAAATTAGCTCATGCGGTAGATGTTGCCAATATACAAGAGTTTATCGAATCGCTTCCGCTATCCTACAATACAAAAATCGGAATGGAGGGTGTGGGTTTAAGTACTGGACAAAAACAAAGATTATTTATAGCTAGAGCTGTATATAAAGACCCTAAATTTCTGTTTTTTGATGAAGCAACCTCAGCTTTGGATGCAAATAATGAAAAAGTAATTATGGAGAAGCTCGACCGTTTTTTTGAAAATAAAACAGTAATGGTAATTGCACATCGACTAAGTACTGTAAAAAATGCACATAAAATTGTAGTTCTCGAGCATGGGCATATTGTAGAGGTGGGAAATCATCAAGAATTAATAGCAAAAAAAGGAAACTACTTCAATTTAGTTAAAAATCAACTCGAATTAGGAAATTAATTGCTAAAGCCCAAGAAAAATGTCTGAACAGTTAGATACTATACAATTACGAAGTGAAGAGGTTCAAGAAATACTGACCAGAGTACCGCACTGGATGATACGTTGGGGCAATGGTCTTATTCTAGTACTTGTACTCTTACTGCTCTTTTTATCTTGGTTAATTAAATATCCAGATGTAATCCCAGCAGAGGCTATAATCACCACTCAAATACCACCACAAAAAGAATACGCAAAAGTAACGGGTAAACTAGAAGCAATTTTGGTAAAAGACGGACAACTTGTACCAGAACTCACCCCCTTAGCCATACTACAAAACAATGCCAATTATAAAGATGTATTTTTATTACAATCCATTATCGATACGATTAGTATAAAAAAAGAAGGGTTTTATTTTCCGATTGAGGAACTGCCAGTTTTATTTTTAGGCGATATTGAAACAAGTTTTGCGCTTTTTGAGAATAGTTATTCTGAGTACATACTCAATCAAGAATTGCAACCCTACTCTAATGAAGCTTTAGCTAACAAAATCTCATTATCTGAATTGTATCGTAGATTAGAGAGCTTAAAAGCTCAAAAAAATATTAATAAAGCTGAGTTAGATTTTAAGAAAAAGGAATTAGAACGTCAAAAAAACCTTTTCACCAAAGGAGTTATTTCTGCTCAGGAGTACGAGAATAAGGAGCTTGATTTTTTACAAACTAAAAGAAATTATGAGAGTAATAATGTTCAATTATCTCAAATTACTGAAAGTATAAGTAATGCAACCAAAACTTCTAAAGGAACAAAGATTAATCAGCGAAAAGAAGAAATTGCACTTTACAAACGTGTGCTACAAGCTTTTGATCAACTTAAAAAAAGCATAAAAGATTGGGAACAACAATACGTGCTTCAATCCAACATTCATGGACATGTTTCTTTTTTAAATTACTGGACTGTAAATCAAAATGTAACTGCGGGAGATTTAGTCTTTATTATAATACCTGCCGAGGACTCTTCTTATATAGCAAAAATAAAAGCACCAACCCAAAATTCTGGTAAAATTAAAGTAGGACAGGTAGCCAATATTAAATTAGAAAATTATCCAGATAATGAATTTGGTATGCTTACAGGCACCGTCAAAAGTATCTCTCTCTTACCTAATACAGAAGGCTTATATCTTATCGATGTAGAGTTACCTGATACTTTGGTTACATCCTATGGTAAAGAAATAGTATTTAAACAAGAAATGCGTGGTGTTGTCGAAATCATAACAGAGGATCTACGGCTTATTGAACGCTTCTTTTATCAATTCAGAAATTTATTAAATAAATAAAAAAGAGGTCACTTAAGACCTCTTTTCTGTAGATACTATAAAAAACAACATTATACGTTTTCTTTTATGTCCTTTGATGCTAAT
Source organism: Aquimarina rhodophyticola (assembly GCF_042434915.1). GTDB lineage: Bacteria > Bacteroidota > Bacteroidia > Flavobacteriales > Flavobacteriaceae > Aquimarina. Next base: position 617,750 of record NZ_CP170198.1, on the reverse strand, counting down.
GTTTTGTCAATCCAATCATTTACCAGTTGTTCTAATACATTCAATGGTAATGCTCCATTTGTCAAAACTACATCATGAAATTCACGAATATCAAATTTATCTCCCAGCTTTTCTTTAGACATTTTACGTAATGCAAGTATTTTGATCATTCCGATTTTGTACGCAGTTGCCTGACTTGGCATTACAATATGGCGTTCTACCATTTTGATCGCATCACTTTCTGCATTTGGAGTATTCTCTACATAATATTTAATACCAGCTTCACGAGTCCACTTCTTTGCATGAATACCAGTATCTACAACCAAACGACACGCTCTCCAAAGCTCCATCGCCAAACGTCCAAAATCTGAATAAGGATCACTGTACATTCCGATCTCTTTGGGTAAAAATTCATTGTATAATCCCCAACCCTCGATATAAGCTGTATAACCACCAAATTTTCTGAATTTCGGAATATTCTCTAACTCTTGTGCTATTGAAATTTGCATATGATGCCCAGGGATTCCTTCATGATATGCTAGGGCTTCCATTTGATATTTTGGCATAGCCTCCATATCATATAAGTTGGCATAGTACGTTCCTGGACGCGAACCATCTGGGGTTCCTCTTTGATAAAAAGCTTTACCAGCACTTTTTTCTCTAAACGGCTCTACAGCTTTTACAACGATATCGGCTTTTGGCTTTGTTATAAATAACTCATCCAATCTACCTTTCATTGTATTTATAAGTTCTTTAGCTTCATCGAGATATGCTTTCTTACCTTCTTCTGTATTTGCGTAGTAAAATTGACTATCTTCTTTCATGAATTTAAAGAAATCTTGTAACGTACCTTTGAAACCCACTTGCTTCATGATATCTTTCATCTCTTTATGGATGCGAGATACCTCTTTAAGTCCTAATTCATGGATTTCATTAGCTGTCATATCTGTTGTAGTAGTGCGTTTCAAAGCTTTATTATAGAAAGCTTCTCCTTTAGGAAATTTCCACGCACCATCATCTGTCGTAGCTCGTTGTTGTTGATCCTCTAGCATGACAATTAGCTTTTCATAAGCTGGTTTTACGCTAGTCATTAAAGCTTTTTCGGCTCTTTTAATGTAAGCACTTTCTTTTTCTTTCTCTAATTCTAAGGTCTTCAGTTTATTTTTAAAATCGCTAAGTAAAGTACTTTCTTCTTTAGAATTATCAAATGGTTTACCTGTAATGATATTTTTACTATCGCCTAATACTTTCGTAAAAACAAACTTAGGAGGTAAAATTCCATTTTTCTCTCTAATTTTTAGATTTTCAACTAATTGACCAAATAGTGCATCTAATTTGGTTAGTCTTGAAATGTAGGCATTGGCATCTGTTGTATCTGCAATACTATGCATATTAATCAAAAATGCAGGAATTTCTGCTTGCATACCGTGCATTTGATTTACGGGATACGTATAAAAGCGATACTCAAAATCTTCGATATCATTTTCTAGATTTTGCTTAAATAAGGTATAACTCAATAAGGTTGCTTTATCTAATTTATTTATAGCGACAGAATCTTTAAGGTAGGCAAGACGTTGTTTTGTTCTTTCTAATTCTTTTACCTCTTTCTGATTTGAAATATCATCCCATTTACCATAATCATCAGTTTTTACACCAAGATATGTTTGCATCATAGGTGAATCTGCCAATTCGATTTGAAATTGCTCCTCAAACCAAGCATTTAATTTTTGAGAGTATTGAGCTATTTCTTTTTCGTTGAGAACCTCTGTATTTTCGGTTGCTACTTTGTCTTTACAACTTATTATTGTGACTATTAATAAGAGTAAGCTACCTGCTATTATTTTATTCATGATCTAAAATTAGGTTAGTTATGCATCGTAAACTCGATAGATGAGTCATGATAAATTGTATGTGTTTGTTTAGTAAAGTCTGAAGCACTTGCTTTAAAAATATTCGGCACAAAAGTTTGTGGATTCCTATCTATTAGTGGAAACCAAGTGCTTTGTACTTGTACTTGCATTTTATGACCTTTTTTAAAGGTATGATGAACATCCTGAAGTTTGATAGTGACCGCAGTCTTTTTATTAGGCTCAAAAGGTTCTGGCTTTTCAAAACCATTTCTAAATCTTCCTCTCATTACCTCGCTTCTAACCATCATATGATAGTTACTCATTTTTAAATGATCCTGAGTTTCTTCAGTATCCTTGACATCGTTTGGATAAACATCAATTATTTTAACCACCCAATCAGCATCTGTACCTGTAGTAGCTACTTGCAATTTTGCTAAAATTTCTCCCGAGAGTGTCATATCTTCTTTTAGTACTGAAGTTTCAAAAACTAAAACATCAGGACGTCTTGCCGCAAATCGCTGATCATCTGTCATATATTTACGCGGTGTAAAAACCATCTTTATATCCTCAGAGTACGGTACTGGCTTTGCTGGATCACTAATGAAATCTACCGCTCCCTCTCCAGCTTTTTCTTTTAATTTCTGATCGTTACTTAAATATAACGTTTTCTTTACTGATGATTTTGGAGGCCAAACTTCAAAAGAGTTCCATTCTTTCTTACCCGTGTCAAATATTTGGATTTCAGAAAGTCCTGTATTAGCAGTACCCTCGCCTTTAAGAAAGTTATTAAAAAATTTTGTTTCTATATTCTTCTGATAATTTAAAGAGATGTCATCTCCAAAATATACATTACCAACGGCTTGACGTTTTTTTGTTCGTGCCCAATCACCATGACTCCAAGGTCCAAAAACCATTATATTGTAATTATCGCTTTTCTTTTCAATATTTTTATAGGTTTCAAAAGGACCATATAGATCTTCTGCATCAAAAAGTCCGCCTACAACCATCACTGCCGGTTTGATATCTTTTAAGTGCTGTATAATACCTCTTTTCTGCCAGAATTCATCATAATTGGGATGTTCCTTAAGTTGTGTCCAAAATTCGTTGTCTTCTTTATAATATTGATCTAAAGTACTTAAAGGTCCTGCATCCAGAAAAAATTGATATTGATCTTGACTCTCTAGTTTTGGAAATTCATACCAACTCTCCTTAACAGGTTCTTCTTTTTGGTAACCAAATACCGCAGTGGCTCTCCAATAACTTAACAAATAAGCTCCATTATGATGAAAATCATCAAAGAAGAAATCGCCAATACATGCCTGTGGTGAAACTGCTTTTAATGCAGGGTGGGCATCAAGTAGAGAATATGTAGCATAAAATCCAGGATATGATATCCCCCAAACTCCAACTTTTTTATTGGTGTTCTCTACATTATTTATCAACCATTCTATAGTATCATAGGTATCACTAGCTTCATCTACTTGCTTTCCCTTTTTATTAGGAATGTATGCTCGCATGTTGTCATACTTACCCTCACTCATCCAACGTCCTCGAACATCTTGATACACGATAATATTTCCCTCCTTCATCAAAAATTCATTAGGTCCTATTTTAGATCTAAATTGATCTGCACCATAGGGCTTTGAGCTATATGGCGTACGATGCATTAAAATAGGGTATTTTTTTGAAGTGTCCTTAGGACTGTAAATTGTCGTATGAAGTTTGATACCATCTCGCATAGCGATATCAACTTCTGTCTTAGTGTACTGGGCTTTTACATCATAATTATCTGCTTGTTGAGCAATGGATGTAAATGATAATAGCAGGGATAACCCTACTATTATGGAATGTTTTAATAGTTGCATCTAAATATGTTTAGTTCGATGTTGAAGATAAAAAAATGACTGTATGCCTACAGTTATTTTAAGGAGATTTTAACACATTCTTACAATCCTACTGTATGACATTTGTCAATCCTTTTTTCAACCATTTTAAATACTCCTGAATATCAGGAGTGTATCCCACTGTAGCTGCAAGCATGTTTAAATCACTATCAAGAAGTACATAAAAAGGTTGTGAATTATTTTTAAAGTTTATGGTTTGAAACGTAGCCCATTTATCACCAACAGTTTTTATACGCTTTAAGCTCCCATTAGATTTTATGTAATTGAATTGTTCGGAAGCAGACAATGTTTCTCTGTCATCTACATAAAGTGAAATAAGAATATATTCATTTTTCAAAATTTCCATAACGTCTGGATGACTCCAAACTTGTTCTTCCATTTTACGACAGTTAACACAGGCCCAACCAGTAAAATCAATAATCATAGGTTTATTCTCTGCTTTGGCTGCAGCTAAACCTTTATAAAAATCTGTATATGCGTTAAGTCCCAAGGGGCCATGTGATTCTTTATCGTAAACACTATAAAACAATGGTGGAGGGAAACCACTCAGTAGTTTTAAATTAGCATAAGTCGTATTAGTTAACCCTGGGAGCAGATAAACTACAAAAATTAAAACCCCCATACCAAGAGTTTTTCGCATCCTGCTCAATTTTTGCTTGGGTCCATCATGTGGAAACCTTATTTTACCAAAAAGATATAAAGCCAAAGCAATTCCAATTAAAATCCATATTCCTATAAAAATCTCTCTCTTTAATATTCCCCAATGTTCTACTAGGTCTGCATTTGACAAAAATTTAAAAGCCAATGCGAGTTCAATAAAGCCTAGCACTACCTTTACTGTATTAAGCCAACCGCCACTTTTTGGTAAGGAGTTTAGCCAATTAGGAAATAAGGCGAATAAGGCAAAGGGCAAAGCCAAAGCCAAACCAAAGCCTCCCATACCAAAACTAAGTTGAAGCGCTCCACCATCACTACTTAAAGATCCCCCTAATAGTGAACCCAAAATCGGACCAGTACACGAAAAAGATACTAAAGCAAGTGTTAGTGCCATAAAAAAGATCCCTACAGTACCACCTATGCTACTTGCTTTTTGATCTAAACTAGTGCTCCAAGAAGCAGGTAAGGTTATTTCAAAATAGCCGAAAAATGAAATAGCAAAAACAATGAATATGATAAAGAATATACAATTCAATATCACATTCGTAGAAATCGTATTTAGGATCTCGGGATCTACCGAATCTAATAAATGAAAAGGTAAACTTAAGAGCACATAGATTACAAAAATAAAAACTCCGTATAAAATTGCATTAAACACTCCTTTGTTACGGTTTTGTGATCCTTTAGTAAAAAACGAAACTGTTAAGGGTATCATAGGAAAAACGCAGGGTGTTAACAATGCTATTAAACCTCCTAAAAAACCTAAGATAAAAATGCTCACGTAGCTTTTTTCCTCTGTCGTATCTTGTAAAAATGTTTCTGTTTGTTTTATTGGTAACTTAAGCGCTTTGGTTTTATTGATATCTGTATCGGTAAGCGTAACTGTATTACTTTGTGAATCTGATATAGTAGTATTTGGATTTAAGATAAACTCAAATACAACCGTATCTGGAGCCAAACAACGAACATCATCGCAAATTGCAAAAAACACCTCTGCAGAGATTCTATTCAAATCGGAATCAAGAATTTTAATTTTTTGTGTGAATCGAGCCTTTTCTTCAAAATATTTGATATCCATCTCAAATATCTTATCAAATTTTTCAATCCCTTCTGGTTCTATCGTCTCTCCAAGTAGTTGGTACTTTTCTGGAGATGCTGTAAATGAAAACTCTGTTGGTGTAGGAGCAATTTCATCAGTATCTGCAACGCGTTGAGAATACAAATGCCAACCTTTGTCTAAAGTAGCCTCAAAATATAATGTATAGATTGTATCAGATTCTTTTATTACTCCTGATGTCCACTTTATTGGATCAAAAGTTTGAGAATTGACTCCTGTAAAGGATAGACTAAATAATGTAAGTACTAAAAGTAATCTCATGTAGCCAATGTAATTTTTAATAATTGATTTGTATTCGATAGAATTTTAAAACGATCATCTGCTCGATAGTTAATTATCCAAACAATATCAGAACCCGAGCAAAGTATCCAGGCGCGCTCTTTATCGAGCAAAGATAATTTTTCATCTTTAAAGTATTTACTTAATTTCTTTTTTCCTTTCATTCCTATGGGATAAAAATAGTCGCCTTTTTCCCATTTTCTTACGGTTAAAGGATATTTTAATTTTTCTTGATCAATATAGATTGTATTTTTCTCAGTAGATTCAATAGCATTTGCATTTTTAAAATGTAGGGTGCCAATAGGAACCATTACGGTAGTTTCTTCCTTTTCTATTCGATACGTTTTTACCGGCACTTTTTTTAAAGTCAGTGAAGAAATAATTAATAGATTTCTGTCCTTTAATATTCGGTGGGTAGGCGAAAATACTTGTTTTCCAGATTGTGAGTTGATAAGTTTAGCAATATCACTCCACGCCGTGAAACCAAAGTCTTTAAGAATAAAGTATAAATAAATTTTTGGATCTCCATAGTTGAGAAGCTTTGAGATAGATATATGAATTTCTCCATTGTCTTGTGTCTCAAATAATAGTTCTTTGATTCGTTGCGCTTCTGCTTCAATAAACAACTGACTTTTATTAAGTTGTATTCGGGTCGTTTCAAAATTCTTTAAAAACCGTTCATTCGTACCTTTTAACTCTGGAATAACTAATTGCCGAAATTGATTTCTCAAATATTTGGTGTTTTGGTTGCTTGCATCCTCTCTCCAGGCTATTAATTTATTTTTGGCATAACTTTCTATTTCTATTCGAGAAAAAGGTAACAATGGTCGTATAAAAATATCGTTTTTCTCTGGTATACCTGTAAGACCCTCGAGTCCAGTGCCTCTTGATAAGTTTATCAAAAAAGTTTCTAAAACATCATCTACATGATGCGCAGTAAGCACATATGGATATGCATGTTGTATTGCCATTTTTTTAAACCATTTATACCGTAGCGTTCTAGCTGCTAACTGTATTGACAGTTTATGATTTTGGGCATATCGTTCTGTATCAAATTCGATGGTGTAAACCGGTACTTCAAGAATACCTGCTTGCTCTACCACAAAATGTTCATCAGTATCACTATCAACTGCTCTTAATTTAAAATTACAATGCAAAACGCCAAAATCGAGGTTTAAACCACGGCATAAATGTACGAGCACCATGCTATCTAATCCTCCACTACATGCAATCAAAAATCTTTCTTTGTATAGGAAGGAAAAGTTTGTTTCTAAATGCTTTTTAAAATCTGCTAACACTTCTATAAAAATTTCTTTGGTTTACATTACTTCAAAGATACGACTTTGCTTATGGTACTGATTAAAGAATTACAGATTTTACTTGTATTTGATTTTCAGGTTTTTAACTAAAAAATTATTTTGTTTTGACTATTTTTAAAGAACACAAAATTTATGGATTATGGGTAGGATAGTAGAAACTTCAAAAAAAACCATTAAACATTCGAAGAAAGAATTCGAAAAAAAATTATTATCAATCATACCACATTTACATCCTTATGTAAAACACCGCATTTATATTGCAGAAAGTACTGGCATTTTACCTAGTAATATGTACTGCTCTAATGGTATTATCGATGATGCTATAGTCTCCTTACACAACGCACCTATTGATCACGAAATCCAATGCTTAGCTTTGGAATTAAAATTATTTAAAATAGCCGATGAGCTTATTGACATGCTTTACATCAAAGAAGGATGGCACCTTCACAATATAAGTACCAGTGAGATTTTGAAAGAAGAATTGGATAGCTTAGAGGAAGATTTTTATGCTGAAGCAGATGATGATCTTATTATGAGTGACGGACTAAATGATATAAGTTATCATCATAACCAGAAAAACAAGAAATCGTTTATTTATGATGACGCTAACTCTGAAATTTTGAAAGTTATAACTAATGTCAACTCCTCTGAGGTTAAAAAAAAGAAATTACTTGGAAAGTTTTATAGTTGGCTTCCTTTAAAAACATCAAATATCATTGATCTATTTGTATTTGGTAAACTTAATTTTGAAGAAATTGCTACTGTCAAAAATATGAGTAGTCGAGAGGTAAAAGAAATTATTATTGATGTAAGAAAAAGATTTAGACGCAATCTGATTTAAAAAAATTATAGAACCGTTTTATTTTTCTAATACTTTTTTCATTGCCTTTGCTTTAAGCAAACATTCTTCATATTCTTTTTCAGGAATAGATTTTGAAGTAATGGCACTTCCTACCGTATAGGATATATAGTTGTTTTTTTGATTGTAAAGTATGCTACGAATCACCACATTAAAATCGAAATCTCCTTCTGGTGTAAAATAACCAATTGTCCCGCTATACAATCCACGTTTTGAAACCTCCAATTCTTCAATTAGCTGCATTGCCGAAATTTTTGGGGCACCTGTCATACTACCCATAGGAAATGTGGTTTTTATTAATGTTACTGGATCTATGGTCTTTGCAACCCGTGATATGATAGTAGAAATCATTTGATGTACCTGCTCAAAAGTATAGACACGACAAAGTTCTTCTACCTCTACACTACTCTTTAAAGCTGTTTTTGAAAGATCATTTCTAACTAAATCTACAATCATGATATTTTCTGATCGCTCTTTGGGATCGTTTTCTAAAGCACTTATTATAGCTTGATCTATATTTTTGTCTGGAGATCTTCTGGCAGTGCCTTTTATAGGTTGTGTAATTACTTTACCACCCTCTTTTTTTAAATAACGTTCTGGTGATGCAGATAAGGCATAGCAATTCTCAAACTTCAAAAATGCTGTAAAAGGAGCTTTGGAGATTACATTAAGGTGCTCAAAAATTGATAGTGGCGCTACTATAGCCATATCGTCATAAAATTCTTGACAAAAATTGGCTTCATAAATATCTCCCCGTTGTATGTGCTTCAAAAACATTTGTACCTTTTCAAGGTACTCATCTTTACTCAATCTTGCTTTTATCGCGATTTGATGTGTTTTGATAGATGGTGTATCAAAGCTCTCAAAATTGAAAACTTCATTCATATCTATCTCCATCTCATCATCTACCATAGACAAATAATATAGAGATACGCTTTCCCCCTTTAATAAAAATAATCGTTTTGGTTGAAAAAAATAAAGTTCTGGAAACCCCAAACCATCCTCATTTTTTGAGACAAGTTTTTCAACATTATTCTTTAAATCATAGGATAAAAAACCAAACAACCAATCTGCTGTCGTTTTCCGATATTCAGAAAGTTTATCAAAAGCTTCAGTTTCGTCTGATTTTAAAACAGTAAGCGCGTCTGCCGCCAAAATTGCATCATAACTACCATGTAGTTGAGGATAGTCATTAGAATCCAACCAAGTCACTTCGTCAAACTGTTGTGACCAGTGTAAAAGTTTCCTCTTAAACGTCAAAATATCGGATACTAAATACTCTTTAACGGTACGCACAAGCTATTTTATTTGATGTGCAAAAGTACTGAGAACTTCCTTTAAACCCAACAACAATGTTTCATTGGTAATCTCTTGTTCTTCGACAGAAAAATTTTCATAAAATGAAGGAACGCTAAAACTCTCTAAAATTTCTGCTCCAAAACGCGGTAACACATTTTTTGCCTGTTCCAATGCTCCTATCGCCCCTCGTTGTCCAGGAGATGTACTCATCAAAAGAATTTTCTTTCCAGCTAAAAAATTACGATCTATACGCGATAACCAGTCTATTATATTTTTGAAAAATGCACTCCATCCACCATTATGTTCTCCTACAGCTATAACCAATGCATCTGCGTCTGCTATATCTTGATGCAGTGCTAGTGCCATGCCAGGAAATCCTTCGTTACGTTCAAGATCTTCGCTATAGATTGCAAGCGAGTACGTATTTAATGTAAGTACTCGTACTTGATGCTCTATAAATTCTTTTACAACATAAGTAATTAATTGATGATTGATGGATTTTGTACTATTAGAACCCGCAAAAGCCAATATTCTTGCCATTTTAAAAGAGTTTATTTCAAATGTAACCAAAAAGAAAACAAATGAACTACCTTTGTAATCTATTAAAACATTACGTGTGACTTTTACAGATTTAAATTTAAGTACTCCTCTATTAAACGCATTAGAAGATCTTGGTTTTCAAACTCCTACTCCCATACAATCAGAAGCTTTTTCTGTAGTCATGTCTGGAAAGGATGTCGTTGGTATTGCTCAAACAGGTACCGGTAAAACCTATGCATATATGCTCCCAATTTTAAGGATGTTAAAATATTCTGTTCAAGACAATCCACGGGTATTGGTATTGGTCCCTACACGTGAACTTGTGGTACAGGTGGTCGAAGAAATTAATAAGCTCTCTACCTATATCAATATAAGAGTGACTGGGGTTTACGGAGGAACAAATATTAACACTCAAAAACAAGTCGTTGCACAAGGTTTGGATATCGTGGTTGCCACACCGGGCCGCTTATATGACCTTGCTGTCAGCAGAGTTTTACAGCTTAAATCAATACAAAAATTAGTTATTGATGAAGTAGATGTAATGATGGATCTTGGTTTTAGACATCAACTTATGAATATCTTTGATATTTTACCGAGGCAACGCCAGAACATCATGTTCTCGGCCACAATGACTGAAGATGTGGAATCCATTATCACCGAAATTTTCAAAAACCCTCTAAAAGTTTCAGTTGCAAAAAGTGGAACACCCTTAGAAAACATACAACAATACGGATATAAGCTTCCAAACTTTTACACCAAAGTAAATTTACTTTACCATCTATTAAAAGATAAAGAAACGTATCATAAAGTGCTACTTTTTGTGGACAATAAAAAAATGGCAGATCGACTTTTTGATCGTTTAGAACAAGAATTTTCTAATGAGTGTAGTGTTATCCATTCTAATAAAACCCAGAATTACCGACTGCAAAGCATCGAAGATTTTGGTAACGGTACCCATCGTATTTTAATCGCTACCGATGTGATGGCTCGCGGACTTGATATAGATGACATTTCACACGTAATTAATGTAGATACTCCTAATTATCCCGAGAATTATATGCACCGTATCGGGCGTACAGGTCGTGCTCAAAAAGAAGGAATTGCGCTTGTATTAACAACACCTGCAGAAGAAGAAGCTTTGACAAATATTGAGACTCTAATGGAGATGGAGGTTGAGCAATTATCAACTCCCAATACTGTAGAAGAATCTATTGAACTAACACCTGAAGAAGAGCCTGTAGTTTTTGAAATTAACAATCCACATAAGCGACCTAACGATGAGGAAGTAGGCCCTGCTTTTCATGAAAAAAAGGCTAAGAATAAAAAGGTAAATCTCGGAGGTAGCTACCAACGAGAAATTAAGAAAAAGTACAAAAAACCAAAGACTAAAGGTGACAAAACCTTTAATTTGAAGCATAAGAAAAGGAAAAAGAAATAATAAAAATTTCTATGAGAGCAGCAGCGCATACATCATCACGCAAAGATCCCAAAGATAAATCAAGAGTTACCATTGCGCAGGCGTTCAAAACCATAATTTGGCCTCGTCGAAATTTAGTATTTGTTGGATTGATCTTAATTGTTTTCAGTCGTTTGGCCGGACTCGTTTTACCAATTGCGAGTAAGTACCTGATGGATGACGTGATTGCGAAGAAAGATTATCAAATGCTTAAAATTTTATTAGCAGTTGTTTTTATCGCCATTGTAGTACAAGCTGTTACCTCATATTTACTCACTCGTATTTTAAGCGTTCAAGCTCAATTTTTAATTTCAGAATTGAGAGCTCAGGTTCAAAAAAAAGTACTTTCCTTACCAATTCGATTTTTTGACAACACAAAATCAGGAGCCTTGGTCTCTAGAATCATGAGTGATGTTGAGGGTGTACGTAATCTTATAGGGACGGGATTAGTACAGCTCGTAGGTGGGGTGATCACTGCGATAATATCCTTAGTGCTGTTAATCAATATTAGTCCGTCGATGACCTTATTTGTACTGGTTCCAGTGGGTCTTTTTGGATTAGTTGCATTAAAAGCATTTAAATTTATCCGTCCAATTTTTAGAAAACGCGGTGCTATTAATGCTGAAGTAACTGGCCGTCTTACAGAAACTTTAGCAGGTATTCGAGTTATTAAAGGTTTCAATGCCGAAGCACAAGAAAACTCAATTTTTGAAGAAGGGGTAAATAAATTGTTCCTCAATGTCAAAAAAAGTCTAACCGCTACTGCTTTAATGGCGAGTTCATCTACGTTGCTATTGGGTATAGCGTCCACTGGAATTATGGGAATTGGAGGCTATAAAATCATGATAGATCAGATTACCGTGGGTGATTTTTTATCATTTACGTTATTACTGGGATTTATGATCGCACCAATTGTGCAGATGAGCAATATAGGGAGTCAACTTACCGAGGCCTTGGCAGGGCTGGATAGAACTGAGGAACTCATGAACCAAACTGCCGAAGAGGATGCTGTGCAACGAACCAAAATCCTGAAAGAGATCGAGGGAACTATCGTTTTTGACAATGTTTCTTTTGCCTATGAAGAAAATAAAGAAGTTTTACATAACATTTCGTTTACAGCTCCTTCAGGCTCGGTAACAGCTCTTGTAGGAACTTCTGGATCTGGTAAATCTACCATTGCAGGATTGGTTGCTACCTTTTTGAACCCAGAATCAGGTCTAATTACAGTTGATACTAATGATATTACCAAAGTAAAACTAAGTAGTTATCGCCGCAATCTAGGCGTAGTTTTACAAGATGAATTTTTATTTGAAGGAACAATTAGAGAAAATATTCTTTTTCCGCGACCAGATGCTTCCGAAGAACAACTTCAAGATGCAGTAAAAGCTGCGTATGTCAATGAATTTACCGATCGGTTTGAAAATGGGTTGAATACACTAATTGGAGAACGTGGCGTTAAATTATCAGGTGGACAACGTCAACGCATAGCTATTGCCCGTGCCATTCTTGCAAATCCCAAAATTATTATCTTAGACGAAGCTACTTCAAATCTGGATACCGAAAGTGAAGCGTTAATTCAAAAAAGTTTATCAGAACTTATGAAAGGTCGAACCACCTTTGTCATAGCACATAGATTAAGTACAATTCGGAAAGCCGATCAGATATTGGTTATCGAACGTGGTCGCATTGCAGAACGTGGGACGCATGACGAACTTATCGGTAAAGAAGGGCGCTATTTTGATCTTTACACGTATCAGGCGAGAATATAAAAAAACTCTCAAGGTGCGTACCTTGAGAGTTTTTGATATTTTACACTATATTATTTTACTTATACATGCAATGCTCTGCTATCAGTAGCTGCAAGTGCAGCTTCTTTTACAGCTTCAGCAAAAGTGGGATGCGCATGAGACATACGCGAAATGTCTTCGGCAGAAGCTCTAAACTCCATTGCAGTGACCGCTTCAGCGATCAAATCGGCACAACGTGCACCAATCATATGAACTCCTAAAACCTCATCTGTCTTCTCGTCTGCAAGAATTTTAACAAATCCATCAAGATCTGCACTTGCTCTGGATCTTCCTAAAGCTCTAAACGGAAACTGACCGGATTTGTATTTTATACCTGCTTCTTTTAGTTCTTCTTCAGTTTTACCAACTGCAGCAACCTCTGGCCAAGTATATACTACGCCAGGTATTAAATTATAATCAATATGCGGTTTTTGCCCTGCAATTGTTTCTGCTACAAATACGCCTTCCTCTTCGGCCTTATGAGCTAGCATCGCTCCTTTAACTACATCACCAATAGCATAGATATTTTTTACTGATGTTTGCAAATGTTCGTTGGTTTCAACTTGACCTCTATCCGTAAGTTTTACGCCAGCTGCCGCTGCATTCAGTCCATCAGTATAAGGTCTGCGACCCACAGAAACCAAACAGTAATCTCCTTTAAATTCTACAGGATTTCCTTTTTTATCATCTGCGGTGATCGTTACTTCCTTTCCTTTTCGGTTCACGGCCGTCACCTTATGAGAAGTGTAAAATTTCACCCCTTGTTTTTTCATCACCTTGGTTAACTCTTTGGATAACGCTTTATCCATACCCGGGATGATACGATCCATAAACTCTACTACAGATACCTCTGCTCCAAGTCTACGGTAAACTTGTCCGAGCTCTAGACCTATAACACCCCCACCGATGATGACCATATGCTTAGGAACCTCCTTTAACTTCAGAGCTTCTGTCGATGTGATGATACGCTCTTTGTCGATTGTTATAAACGGTAATGAGGATGGTTTTGACCCCGTTGCAATAATGGTGTGTTTTGCCTCGATAGTTTCCTGACCGCCTTTGGTCTTATCGATAGTAATATGAGTGGCATCTTTAAAAGAACCAACCCCTTCAAAAACATCAATATCATTTTTCTTCATCAAAAAACTCACCCCATCACAAGTTTGGTCAACAACGGCTTGTTTACGAGAGATCATTTTTTCAAGATTGATTTTAATCTCTCCTGGAATTTCGATACCGTGATCTTCAAAATGCTTCACAGCATGCTCGTAGTGATGTGAAGAATCTAATAATGCCTTACTTGGAATACACCCAACGTTTAAACAGGTACCTCCTAAGGTTGAATATTTTTCAATTATCGCAGTTTTCATACCTAGTTGTGCGCATCGAATTGCTGCCACATATCCTCCAGGTCCCGAGCCAATTATAGCTACATCGTATGTACTCATATGCTGTATTATCTTGATAAGTAGTTGTTAAAATATTTTATTTCAAAAATTAAAACCTGTACTAAATAATTATATGCATAGCTAAAGACCGTATTTTTATAACTACTCAATTATAAAGCAAAGTTTTAAATTTTACAGAACAAATGTACAAATGTTTTGTTGGTTACCGAAGTAAAGCTTTATGCAATTTACGGTCGCAAACTAGACGAAAGAGTCGTAAAAAAATGATAACTTTAAACACTGGGAATAATGATGGTAACTTATCACAGCTCTATTAACCTGTTTTTATCTATTTATGCGTATCTTACTTTTTGCTTTTTTACTTTTTTTACTTGTTATTTGGAGTTCATGTCGTACTGATTTTGATGCAAGTCCTAGCAATGGAAATTTAAAGTTTTCGACAGATACTTTATTCTTGGATACATTATTCACCAATATATCGTCGAGTACTTATGCGCTTAAAGTTTTTAATATTGAAGATAACCCTATAGCAATTCCTTCGATCACATTAGAACGTGGTGCTACATCTAATTATAGACTTAATGTAGATGGAATCTCTGGTAAAGCTTTTCAAAATATTCAAATATTACCTAAGGATAGTATTTTTATATTTGTTGAAACTACTACAGATATAACCACTCAAACAACTGCTAATGAATTTTTATACACAGATCGTATTATTTTTGATAGCCCAAATAAACAACAAGATGTTGACTTAGTTACCTTAGTTAAAGATGCAGTTTTTTTATTTCCTGAAAAAGATGCGATGACGGGTAAAAAAGAGACCTTAGTACTTGGTGATGCTACTACCAACGAATTGCGAATCGAAGGATTTTATCTAAAAGAAGATCAATTACACTTTACCAATGAGAAGCCCTATGTAATTTATGGATATGCCGCAGTCCCCTCAGAGAAAAGCTTAGTTATCGATCCTGGGACTCGTATTCATTTTCATAAGAACTCTGGAATAATAGTTGCGAATAAGGCTTCTTTGCAAGTGAATGGAGCTTTGAGCACTGATCCTGAAGCTCTTGAAAATGAAGTTATTTTTCAAGGAGATCGGTTAGAAACAGGATTTAGAGAGATTCCGGGCCAATGGGGAACTATCTGGTTGACAGCAGGAAGTACTGCTCATACAATAAATTATACCACTATAAAGAATGCAACAGTTGGAATTCTCATGGATTTTAATGACGGTAGTACCGCTCCTACACTTTCAATTAAAAATACACAAATATATAATGTGGCAACAGTAGGTTTACTGGCAAAAAATGGTTTTATAGAAGCTGATAATATGGTAATCAACAATGCTGGACAATCAGCTCTGGTTTGCAGTCTGGGAGGAAATTATGCATTTAATCATTGTACCTTTGCAAATTATTGGCAAACTGGATTTAGAGAGTTTCCTACTGTTGTGCTTCGCAATTATGAACCTATAGCTACTGGTGAACTATTAATTTCTGACCTTACCAAAGCTACGTTTAGAAATTCTATTATTTATGGTTCTGAACCTATAGAATTATTTCTTGATCGCATTGATGGCGCCTCATTTAGTTACTTTTTTGATCATTCGTTGCTTCGTTTTGAATCTACTATCCCTGATACTGGAAACTCATCGCTGTATGATTTTACTAATACGAATAGGTTTAATGCTATAATTCTTAATGAGGATCCGTTATTCGAAGCGCCTGTTAACAATAAATTCTTTATTGATGAGCGCTCTCCTGCGAATAATAAAGGTATTACCACACCGGTTACCACAGATATTATCGGAAATGCTCGTGATAAAAATAAACCCGATATAGGAGCGTATGAAAGTCGCTCTTTTAAATAAATCGACGTTACGCTTATTTTCTTTGTTTGCAAATATTTGAGATAGCGTCAGGGATAGTAGTGAAAATCCCACAGTTTAACATCGTTAAACAAGGAATTGTAATGGATAGCCCGCCCGGACGCCATAAATAAAAAAACCCGCCAATGGTTATTGACAGGTTTTAGTATATTAAACTAATGAAATTACTTAAGCTACAAAAAGTGGTTTATCTGCCATTAAATCATTGACATCATTCGCAATCTCGTGTAACATATCGTCATTCTCAACATTTTGTATCACGCGATCGATCAACTCTACAATGGAGGCCATATCTTCTTCTTTAAGTCCTCGTGTAGTTACAGCAGCTGTCCCAATACGAATTCCTGAAGTTACAAAGGGTGACTTATCGTCAAATGGTACCATATTCTTGTTCACTGTTATTTCGGCTTTTCCTAAGGCTTCTTCAGCTTGTTTTCCTGTCACATTCTTATTGCGTAAATCAATAAGCATCATGTGATTATCGGTACCCTTTGAAATTACATCATAGCCAAGTGCTACAAATGCTTCTGCCATTTTGGAAGCATTTTTCTTCACCTGAACAATATAATGTAAAAACTCATCGGTCAACGCTTCACCAAATGCAATAGCCTTTGCAGCGATAATATGTTCTAAGGGTCCTCCTTGATTACCAGGAAAAACTCCACTATCCAATAACGAAGACATCATTCTGGTCTTACCATTTTTGAGCGTGATTCCAAACGGATTTTCAAAATCTTTACCCATCAAAATCAAACCTCCTCTAGGACCTCTTAGCGTTTTATGTGTTGTAGTCGTTACAACATGACAATGTGGAATTGGATCTGAAATAACTCCTTTGGCAATTAAACCTGCTGGATGGGCTATATCTGCTAATAATAAAGCTCCCACACTATCTGCAATAGTTCTAAAACGTTTATAGTCAATCTCACGAGAATATGCAGAGGCTCCTGCAATTATCATTTGTGGTCGCTCGCTTTCTGCTATTTCCTGTATTTTGTCATAATCTAACATCCCTGTCTCCTTATCAACTCCATAAAAAACAGGATTGTATAATTTACCAGAAAAATTAACCGGAGAGCCGTGAGTCAAATGCCCCCCATGCGACAGATCAAAACCTAAAATTTTATCACCTGGTTTTAAACACGCATGATATACTGCTGTATTTGCCTGTGAACCAGAATGTGGCTGTACATTGGCATATTCTGCACCAAATAACTCTTTTGCTCGATCAATAGCAATTTGCTCAACAATATCTACAATCTCGCATCCTCCATAATAACGTTTGCCAGGATATCCTTCGGCATATTTATTTGTTAAAACGGATCCAGCTGCTTCCATAACTTGATCACTAACAAAATTTTCTGAAGCTATAAGTTCTAGCCCATTTATTTGACGCTCTTTCTCGTCCTGTATTAAGTCAAAAATCTGTTCGTCCCGACGCATGTAGTATAGGTTTGTTAATTAAAGTTCAAAAATAGCAAATACATTCGTTAAATTAGATGAAAATTATATATTTGATGATAAGAAACACCAGTAACCTATAAAAGATACACGATGCCCATAACAGCAAATAATCCCAAAAGAAAAACGTGGATTGAAACCACTCCTAATACTGATTTTCCTATACAGAATATACCTTTTGGTGTATTTCTTACTCGTGATGATATAATAACAATAGGAACAAGAATAGGAGACACTGCAATCGATCTTGGTGCATTACATCAATTAGGCTATTTTGATGGCATACCGCTAACAGATGATATTTTTTTACAAGATTCTCTGAATGATTTTATATCAGATGGAAAAAAAACATGGAGATTAGTACGAAATCGTATTGCTGAAATCTTTGATCAAACAAACGAGACACTCAAAAACAACCTTGAACATAGAAAAATTGTACTTTTTGCTCTTAATGAAATTGAAATGCAATTACCCGTAAATGTTGGTGACTACACTGATTTTTATAGCAGTATAGAACATGCCACTAACGTTGGTAAAATGTTTAGAGATCCAGACAATGCACTACTGCCTAACTGGTTGCATATGCCGGTGGGTTATCATGGGCGAAGTAGCTCAATAATCCCTTCGGGGATTCCAGTACATCGCCCTCAAGGACAAAAGCTAATAAATGGTGAAGAAAACCCAATTTTTGGTCCTTCCCGTTTGGTAGATTTTGAATTAGAGATGGCTTTTATTACTACAGATGCTAATCATTTGGGAGAACCAATCCCGATTGACGAAGCCGAAGATTATATTTTTGGACTAGTCTTATTTAATGACTGGAGCGCACGTGATATTCAAAAATGGGAATATGTTCCTCTTGGACCATTTTTGGGCAAAAGTTTTGCCTCTTCAATGTCTCCATGGATAGTAACACTTGACGCCCTCGAGCCATACCGCGTGGCGAGTCCTAAGCCTATAAAGGAACAGTTTCCGTATTTACAGTACAACGGTAAAAAAAGTTTTGATATCAATCTTGAAGTTTCTATACAACCAGAGAATGCAGTTGAAACCGTAGTTGGTAAAACAAACTTTAAATATATGTACTGGAATATGTCACAACAGCTAGCACATCATACAATTAATGGTTGCCCAATAAACTCTGGAGATATGATGGGTAGTGGAACAATTTCGGGACCTACCGAAGACTCTTATGGTTCTATGTTAGAATTGAGTTGGAGAGGAGAAAAACCTGTTCAACTTAAAGAAGGAGGAAGTCGAAAATTTATTGAAGACAATGACACCGTAATTATGAGAGGTTATTGTGAAAAAAATGGGATGCGTATTGGTTTTGGCGAAGTTTCTACAAAACTATTACCTATATTTAAAAAATAATATAAACGTTGATTCTAAATAATCGAGCTTCAAGACATTATCGTTTTGAAGCTTTTTGTTGTAAATAAATGTTAAATTTGGCATTACTATTGTTTTACCTCTCCCTAAATCAAGTATTATGAAAAAATTTTTACTCATTTCCTTTGCCATTTTTTTAATTCAAGGATGCAGTAGTGTAAAGCAAAATCAAAAAGCATTAAATCAAGGTAATTATGACACCGTTATTAATAATAGTCTTAAAAAGCTGCAAGCTAATAAAAATAGTAAACGTAAACAGCCACTAATTCTACTCCTTGAACAAGCTTTTGAGAATGCTGCCAAACGTGATCTTGATCATATTAAATTTATGGTAATGCAAAATAATCCCGCTAATTACGAGGGCATTTATAATACGTATAAGAAGTTGAATAATCGACAACAACGAATAGCGCCAATTTTACCACTTTATCACGCAGAAGAAAACCGCAACGCACAATTTGAGTTTAATTCCTATGATTCAAAGATAATTGAATACCAACAAAAGTTAGCCGAGCACCTCTACCAAAATGTTAATAGCAGATTGTTATCACAAGGATTATCCAAAAATGAGTACCGAAGTATTTATAACGACTTGGAATACTTAAATAAAATATCTCCTAATTATAAAGAAGTAATTAAATTGATGGATGAGGCGCATTTTAAAGGGACTAATTTTATAATTGTTTCATTAAAAAATGCATCCAATACAATTATTCCGAAGAAATTAGAAGTAGACCTACTTGATTTTAGCACTTATGGATTAGATGATTTTTGGACCATTTTTCACAATACTCGACAGCCAGAAATAAAATACGACTTTGTAGTTGTGGTAGCCTTCAATGAAATTTTATTATTGCCAGAACGATTAAAAGAATTTGAAGCCAAACGAGAGAAAGATGTTGTTGACGGATGGGAATATGTGATGGATAAAAATGGAGAACACGTCTTTGATGATGAAGGTGAGTATCTTAAAAGAGATAAAGTAATAAAAGTTAAATGTCTCTATAATGAATTTACGCAGCAAAAAGCCGTAAATGTATCTGGAATTGTATCCTTTAGAAATTTAAAAAATAAGCAAACAACCGATAAGATACCTCTACGTAGTGAATTCATTTTTGAACATAGGTATGCACGTATATTAGGAGATCCTAGAGCATTAGCCAAAAAAGAACGCGTATTTATGAGAAATAAGCCTCTACCCTTCCCCTCAAATGAACAAATGGTTTTTGATGCCGGACAGGATGTTAAAAACGAATTGAAATCTATTTTATCTCAATATCCTTTTTAAAATGAAGGGATTAACTTAAGTAACATTATATTTCTCAAGTTTGTATGACACTACCTTAGCACTATATAATTCAACAAAAAAAATTCAGGTATCGTCTCTAGAACTGTTATTACAGTGAACCGATCGTTACAAGTATTTTGCTAATGAATCAATAGCAATATCACTATGTGAAGCGTGATGTACAACTGTTTCATTTTTAACCGCTATAAACTGAGGAGACTCATGTACAACATCAAATTGTGAGGCAATTTTTGCAGATAGGTCTCTATAATTTAGTAAATCTAACAAATAGAAATCTACTCCTCCAAATTGGGAGGTATAATTAGTTTCAAAATTTTTGAGTACCATTCTGCTAATTCCGCATCTTGTAGAGTGTTTAAATATAACTTGTAATCGACTATTGGATAATGAATTAATCTTATCTATAGTTTCTAAATCGTGTAACAATATCCAAGGCACATTGTTGGTTCCCAGATTTTTATCTCCTTTTCCGGTAGTTTCTGATTTTAAAAATTTGTTAAAAAATCCCATAGATATCGTTATCCTTTTATTAATTCAAATCAAAATTACTCAAATCTTACTTAACTTTAGCTATATTCTAATTAAGATTATCTTAAAACAAAACGCGTCAAAAAGTCAGTTAAACGCAATGAAAAACTGTCTTTTTGACTTACACTTGAATAAGGAATATATTTTGATCTAGTAAATGTGAACGATAAATTACGACTTATGAACTTTAATAATTTCACTATAAAATCCCAAGAAGCAATACAACAAGCACAACAATTAACACAAAGTCTTGGGCATCAACAAATAGAAAATGAACACATTTTCAAAGCCATTTTTTCTGTAGACGAAAATGTTCTTCCCTTTTTATTGAAAAAGCTTAACGTCAACCTTTCTTTATTACAACAATTATTGGATAGTACTTTACAAAGCTTTCCTAAAGTTAGTGGTGGCGACATCCAATTATCTCGCGAAGCTGGAAAAACTTTGAACGAGGCTAGTATAATTGCAAAAAGTATGGATGATGAATATGTGTCTATAGAGCATTTAGTTATCGCCATCTTCAAATCAAAAAGTAAGATCTCTCAGATTTTAAAGGATCAGGGCGTTAACGAAAAACATCTTAAAGAGGCCATCAACGAAATCAGAAAAGGAGAGCGTGTTACTTCACAGAGTGCCGAGGAAACCTACCAATCTTTATCAAAATACGCTAAAAATCTAAATCAACTTGCCGAAAGTGGAAAGTTGGATCCGGTTATTGGTAGAGATGAAGAGATTCGACGTGTTCTACAAATTTTATCGCGCCGAACAAAGAATAATCCAATGCTCGTAGGTGAACCAGGTGTTGGTAAAACTGCTATTGCCGAGGGTTTGGCACATCGTATCATTGCTGGTGATATTCCTGAAAATTTAAAGGACAAGCAAATTTATTCCTTAGATATGGGCGCATTAATTGCCGGAGCTAAGTTTAAAGGAGAGTTTGAGGAGCGCTTAAAAGCTGTTGTAAAAGAAGTAACCTCTAGTGATGGAAATATTGTACTTTTCATTGATGAAATTCATACGCTGGTAGGAGCTGGAGGTGGACAAGGGGCTATGGATGCTGCTAATATATTAAAACCTGCCTTAGCTAGAGGCGAACTAAGAGCAATAGGTGCAACTACCCTAGATGAATATCAAAAGTACTTCGAAAAAGATAAAGCATTAGAGCGACGTTTTCAGAAAGTAATGGTGGATGAACCGGATACTGAAAGTGCCATTTCAATTTTAAGAGGGATCAAAGAAAAATATGAAACACATCATAAAGTTAGAATTAAGGATGAAGCTATTATCGCAGCGGTAGAATTATCCCAGCGCTATATTACAAATCGTTTCTTGCCAGACAAAGCTATTGATCTTATGGACGAAGCCGCCTCAAAGCTGCGTATGGAAATTAACTCTAAACCCGAGGAGTTAGACGTATTAGATCGTAAAATAATGCAACTCGAAATTGAGATCGAAGCGATAAAACGTGAAAATGACGAGGTTAAATTAAAATCCTTAAATGCTGACCTAGCTAATATAAAAGAGGAACGTAACGAAATTTATTCAAAATGGCAAGGTGAAAAAGAAGTAGTTGATGCAATTCAAAATGCCAAAACTTCTATTGAAGAATTCAAAATAGAAGCAGAACGTGCCGAAAGAAATGGCGATTATGGTAAGGTTGCAGAGCTACGTTATGGTAAGATTAAAGAAGCACAAGAGCAGTTGGACACTTTACAAAAACAACTTGATCAACAGCAAAGCGCTACCTCTTTAATTAAAGAAGAAGTAATCAATGATGACATTGCTGAAGTAGTGGCTAAATGGACAGGAATCCCTGTTACCAAAATGTTACAGAGCGAACGTGAAAAACTTTTGCATCTAGAAAAAGAACTTAAAAAACGTGTTGTAGGTCAACACGAAGCTATAATAGCAGTGAGTGATGCTGTAAGAAGAAGCAGAGCTGGATTACAAGATCAAAAGCGCCCCATTGGATCCTTCTTATTTTTAGGAACTACTGGAGTCGGTAAAACTGAACTCGCTAAAGCATTGGCAGAGTATTTATTTGATGATGAAGGAGCCATGACTAGAATTGATATGAGCGAATATCAAGAACGTCATGCGGTTAGTAGGTTAATCGGTGCACCCCCAGGATATGTTGGTTATGATGAAGGAGGACAACTTACAGAGGCTGTTAGAAGAAAACCATATTCTGTAATACTACTTGATGAGATTGAAAAAGCTCATCCTGACACTTTCAATATTTTATTGCAAGTATTAGACGAAGGACGTCTTACAGATAACAAAGGTAGAGTTGCTGATTTTAGAAATACCATTATAATCATGACAAGTAATATGGGAAGCCATATTATACAAGAAAAATTTGAAGCAATAAAAGATGTTGATACCGCGATGGAAGGTGCTAAAGTTGAAGTTCTTGGATTACTAAAACAAACAATTCGTCCAGAATTTTTGAATAGGATCGATGATATTGTGATGTTTTCCCCATTGACTATGGCTAATATAACAGAAATCGTACGTTTACAGCTTAAAAATGTATCACGCATGTTGTTACAGCAAAATATTACACTTGATGCTACTGATGAAGCCGTAAATTATTTAGCCAAAAAAGGATTTCAACCAGAATTTGGAGCCCGACCCGTCAAGCGAACAATTCAAAAAGAAGTTTTAAACAAACTGTCCAAGGAGATATTAGCAGCCAACGTTGCCACTGATAGCGTTATTCTTATCGATGCTTTTGATGATGAATTAGTGTTTAGAAACGAGAATGATCTGGTTTCTTAATAAAACAAAGTATCCAAAATTGTTATTATTCAAAATTTTGGATACCTTGTTTTGTAACATCTCTATTTTTTTGAGGTCTTTTTTTAGTACGATTTCTTAACTAATAATTATGAGCAAATCCATACATCAGAAAAAGATTAGTAAAATAAGTAGTCACTATATATTTGCAGGTTTTTTGAGTCTAGCTATTGTATGCATTGTATTGGTTTGGCTTTTACTAATAGAGTTTTAACAATTTAATTAAATAATAATAACATAATAAAGCTCGACATCTATATAAAGATATCGAGCTTTTTTACCTACTTTTTTTTGTTTACTAAGAAACTACATGGTTTCAATCTCCTTTTTAAGAGTATCTTTGGTTTTGCCAGTTTTTTCCTGTAATCTACCTAACATTTCGTCAAATTTCCCTTCAGAGTATTTCACATCATCATCTGTCACTTTACCGTACTTCTGCTTAAATTTTCCCTTTACTTGGTTCCATTTACCTTCTAATTCTGTCTTGTTCATACTATTAATTTTAAAAGATTAATACTATCACTAAATTAAACTATACTGCGTCAACTTAAAGCCAAAAATTCCTTATACTTGTCTTAATAATCTGTTACCATATGCATCAAAATGCTCTAGTTTTAATACGCTTTTTTGTTTTATTATGTAGCACTTCAATTTTATTGAATTGTACTACAGGAAAATCCTTGATTAAAAAGAAGTTTACCCTTAAATTCTTGGATGAATTTGTGATCGAAAATGACACTCTTTTTCCTACTACCAAAATTGGTGGATTATCTGGAATTGATTATAATCCTGTAACCAATAAATATATTTTTGTGAGTGATGACTCCTCTGCTCCCCGTTATTACATTGCGAGTATCGATCTGGTAGACAAAAAAATAAAAAACATACATTTTGACAGCATCATTTATTTTCAGACAAATAAGGGAAAGAAGTATGATAGTTTACATTTTGATTTAGAAGGTATAAGGTTTTTTGATGCTAAAAACATAATAATATCTAGTGAAGGTGCCATTAAACACAAAAAAGACCCCTTTATTTCTATTTATAGTAACTTGGGTAATTTAAAAGAAAGCTATATGCTTCCTCCATACTTTAAACCTACGAGTAATATTAACAATACTCCCAGACATAATGGAACCTTGGAAGCTATCGCACCCACGATAAATAAAAAAGGGTTCTGGATCGCTATGGAATTACCACTGCAAGAAGACGGAGATCAACCTAATTTTTATAACGCAGGAGCTCCTGTTCGTTTTACCTATTTTGATACTCTTACCAAACGCGCCACAAAACAGTTTGTTTACCCATTGGATAAACTAGAAAAAGATCCGAAGGGTAAATTTGGTGTTAATGGAGTTACCGACATTTTGCAATTGACCTCTGATTCTTTTCTAGTACTGGAGCGTTCCTACAGTGTAGGTTACGGTATACATGGAAACACGGTTCGTTTATATTTGACCACAACAAAAAATGTTACAAATACACTTGATTTTGTATCTTTAAAAAATGCTACTTATAATTTAGCACAAAAAACTTTACTATTTGATTTTGAATCTGTATTATCACAATTAAGTAATCAAAGTATCGATAATATTGAAGGAATTACTTTTGGACCCAAATTAAAGAATGGGAACCAAACCCTGTTCTTGGTATCCGATAATAATTTTAATTCCAGATCAAAGCAAAAAAATCAAATTATCGCTCTAGAAATACTAGTTAACAAACAATAATATGAAAAGAATTCTTATTTTACTTTTAGTCTCCTATACAGTATTAAGCTGCGCTCAAGAAAAATCAAATACTGCCACTACCACTTATATTTTTATTCGCCATGCCGAAAAAGATTTGAGCAACCCTAGCAATAGCAATCCAGCATTAACTAATAAAGGTAAAGAACGAGCTATACAATGGTCTAAGATAATTGACAGTCTTACCAATAGCAATGTTAGTTTAATTTATAGTACCGATTACGATAGAACACTCGCTACAGCTAAGCCTATAGCAGAAAAGTTTAATTTGAAAATTCAACATTACAAACCTAATAAACTATACAGCAAAAGCTTTCGTGATAAATCAAAGGGAAAAACCGTGGTTGTTGTAGGACACAGTAACACCACTCCAATTTTTATCAATAAAATAATAGGTGCAGAAAAGTATAAAGATATTGCAGATGATGAGTATGGTAAACTCTTTGAAATTATTATTAGCAAAGATGATATTAAAGAAAAAGTGTATTCTTTTAATTAAAATGTTTTCTTTCAAAATATAGTATATGCTATGACTGCAACCAATTTAGTTTGAATTATTGATATGCAGCAATATGGACATTTATATCTTCCAAAATAATTTCTGAGACTTTAGTTAATTTATTCAAAGTGTAAAGTTCCGTTAGTTTCTCCAAAGAGGTTTCTAACACATCGGTTTTATAATTGATATAATCGACAAATCGTAAACCATTGATAACACGAGGATTAATTGCTTTTCTAAATCTAATCCCTCCCCCATTGACTGCATACCTGTACGCAAAATAATCAACATTATAGGTGTCTTTATCAATCCAATACATAAACTCGTCCTCATAGTCGGTACCACCCCCATCTTTATTAAATGTCACCTCTATTTTATAATAAACTTTGTTATCAATTATTGTCTCACCTATAAACTTTTTATTAACCGCAGGAGCATTCAACCCAAAAGGTAATAAAGCGAAATAGTGAACAGCATTAACATTATCACTAATTTTTGTTACTAAAGAATCTTCTACAGGTATGACACAACCATTTATTAAGCGTTCTAATCCATAATTTGATACAATATCATTAATTTGATCGCTCTCTTTAACAATAGTTCTTTCTAAAGTATACATACCAAAATTACGTTGACTACGAAATTTTTGACCTCTAAAGGTAAAGTGTATAACAGCTTGATCATAGCTTGAACCGCCTGCTTTCTCAATAACTTGATCAACTATAGTTGCTGCAGTTTGACTATGAACTGGAGACAACATTCCAACCAAAATTATAAAATAAGTACAAAATAATAGTAATCTCATGTAAGTGATCCTAAATAATAGCATTCTTGATTTTTAAAGCAGCCCAAGTTAATGGAAAAACCTTACAATAATTACGGAAAACATTTAATTTTTAAATTTTAAAAAAGTTTCTTATTTTGTATATACTAAAACCTTGACATTATGAAACTTATACTACTTTTAATTGTAAGCATGCTTAGTATTCCTACATTTGGACAGCATACTTCTGACTATGAAAAAGCTGTAGTCTCTTTTCAAAAAAACTTTAACGCACAGCATGTAGACACTATTTACAATATGTATACCCCAGAAATGCAAGAAAGTATGACCAAGGAAGGTGTCATACGCTTTGTTCAAGGATGCTATAAACAATTTGGAGACCTTAAATCTATCACATTAAAAAAAACTGAAAATCAAATACATAGCTACACCGCCATATTTGATAAAGCCACGCTATTAATGGAATTATTGTTATCCGATTCTGGAAAAATTTTATCACTTCAATTTCAAGAACTATAAGAAGTTAGTAAATATTTATACCTTTCAAAGCTTTCATATTCTGAAAGCTTTGTATTTTTGTGATCTTTGCAATAGAGATGCAATTGTACTTATGAAACAAAATAAAATCAACATACTTAACCGTAAAGCTAAATTTGAATACGAATTTATCGATAAGTATACGGCAGGCATAAAACTTGCTGGAACAGAGATAAAAGCTATTCGTGAAGGTAAGGCAGGGATAGCCGAAAGCTTTTGTGAGTTTCATAATGGCAGTGAACTTTTTGTTATCAATATGAATATTGAAGAATATTCGCATGCTACCTATTTTAATCACGCTCCCAAAAGTGAGCGAAAACTTTTATTAAATAAAAAAGAATTAAAAAAACTAGAAAAAGAAGTTAAGAATTCTGGATTAACAATTATACCTACCCGTCTTTTTGTTAATGACAAAGGGTTAGCAAAACTCGATATAGCTCTAGCCCGGGGTAAAAAATTATATGATAAAAGAGATACAATCAAGGATCGAGATAATAAACGTTCTTTGGATCGTATCAAAAAGAATTTTAGATAGACCTCTACATTTCTCACTTTATTTAGATAATTGAGCTTTAATAAGCAATGCTCAATATAAAATCTACATGATTATGGCTAGCTTTATTCACTACGGCTATCGCTATATATGATCAATTATGAAAATTTATAATTGCCAACTAATAGTTGACTCACTATTTTAACTAAGGAATTATTCTTTTAAAAATAAAGAAATTCCAAAATTATTAAGCCTATTATAGTGGCGTCTCAATGAGAAAAAAGTATTCGTAGCTTTAATTCTTATCTTCTAATAAGGGAACAAAACGAAACTCTCCATATTCTCTTTTTTGATATTCTTTTTCACTGGTACGAACAAAGAGTGTCATAATTTGAGGATCATCCCCAACAGGAATCACTAGACGTCCTCCTATTGCCAATTGACTAAGTAAAGGCTTTGGTACATAAGGTGCTCCTGCCGTTACTATAATACCATGATACGGTGCATATTCATCTAAACCTTTATATCCATCCCCAAATGACAAGTATTTAGGTCGATATCCTAATTTACCTAAAAAAGTTTTAGTTTTCCTAAAGAGTTCATGTTGGCGTTCTATACTATAGACCTTTACACCCAGCTCACATAATACAGCAGTTTGGTATCCAGAACCAGTACCAATCTCAAGTACTTTGTCACCGCGCTGTGTTTGAAGTAGAGCCGATTGAAAAGCAACTGTATACGGTTGTGATATTGTTTGATCTGCTGCAATAGGAAATGCTTTGTCTTGATAGGCATGGTCTTCAAAACTTGAATCCATAAAAAGATGTCTTGGGATAGCATTAATAGCCGCAAGTACAGCTTTGTCCTTAATTCCCTTCTTAACTAACAAGTCTACAAGCTGTTTACGTTTTCCTGCTTGTCTTAGCGTATCTTTGGCTTTCATCATGGTCGTTTAGCGAGCTAAAATTACATAAAGATTTTAAGGATTTCATAACATTTTTTACCTAAAACGAATATTTTATATTTTACTCGTAAATACGAATCAAAATTTATAAATAATACTATTTTTGTGTAAAACTTTGAATTATGCTCAAAGCCGGAGTATTAGGTGCTGGACACCTAGGAAAAATCCATTTAAGACTTTTAGAACAATCAAAAAATTATCAACTTATAGGGTTTTATGATACAAATCACAAACAAGCCCAAGCCATAGTCGATGAATTTGGTTACCACCTGTTCGAATCAGCAGAAGCTTTAATTGAAGCAGTAGACATGGTTGATATTGTGACCCCTACTTTTGCTCATTTTGATGTATCAAAAAAAGCAATCGAAGCTGGAAAACATATTTTTGTTGAAAAACCTATTACGAATACTGTAGAAGAGGCAGAAATTCTAATTGCACTGGCGCATAAACATAGAGTTAAAGGTCAAGTAGGTCATGTAGAACGTTTTAATCCAGCATTTACATCGGTTGTTTCAAAAATTGAAAATCCAATGTTTATTGAAACGCATCGGTTGGCAGAGTTTAACCCACGTGGCACAGATGTACCTGTAGTTTTAGATTTAATGATCCACGATATTGATGCTATTCTTAGTGTTGTAACATCACCTGTCAAACATATTAGTGCCAGCGGAGTTTCGGTCATAAGTGAAACCCCTGATATCGCCAATGCAAGAATTGAATTTGAAAATGGCTGTGTTGCAAATCTAACAGCGAGCAGAATCTCATTAAAAAATATGAGAAAATCTAGATTTTTTCAGAAAGATGCTTATATCTCGGTTGATTTTTTTGAAAAAAAGTGTGAGGTGGTAAAAATGAAAGATGCGCCTGCACAACCCGACGATTTTGCAATGATTTTACAAAACGCTGAAGGCGTTAAAAAACAAATCTATTTTGATAATCCAGAAGTTTCGTCCAACAATGCTATTTTGGATGAGTTGGACCACTTTGCAGAAGCTATAAATAACGATACTACTCCCGTTGTATCGTTAGCCGATGGAACAAAAGCTTTACAAGTAGCCTTGCAAATCATTGCTTGTTTTAAATAATAATCTAAATAATACAAATACACACAAAATGAAGAATATAGCCATAATAGGAGCAGGAACGATGGGTAACGGTATTGCACATACTTTTGCTCAAACAGGATTTAAGGTAAATTTAATTGATGTATCAGATGAAGCGTTGGAACGCGGAATGTCGACAATCACCAAAAATCTTGATCGTATGGTGGCTAAAGAAAAAATCACCACTGCTGACAAAGATGCTACACTAGCCAATATAACGACAATTACCTCTATAAAAGACGGGGTTAAGGATGCAGATTTAGTTGTAGAAGCTGCCACAGAAAATGTAGAATTAAAATTACGAATTTTTAAAGATTTGGATACTGAGTGTCCTTCAAAAACTATCTTAGCAACCAACACTTCTTCGATCTCTATCACCCAAATTGCTGCGGTTACCAAGCGCCCAGAACGTGTTATCGGTATGCATTTCATGAACCCAGTACCAATAATGAAATTAGTTGAGATCATACGAGGCTACAATACTACAGACGAGGTCACCAACTTAATTATGGAAATGTCTAAAAAATTAGGCAAAATCCCTGTAGAGGTAAATGATTATCCAGGGTTTGTTGCAAATCGTATTTTGATGCCAATGATTAATGAATCTGTTGAAACCTTATACAATGGAGTTGCTGGAGTTCAAGAGATTGATACCGTTATGAAATTAGGTATGGCACATCCTATGGGACCACTACAATTAGCTGATTTTATTGGATTAGATGTATGTTTATCTATATTAGAAGTTATGTATAACGGATTTAAAAATCCCAAGTATGCTCCATGCCCTTTACTAGTAAATATGGTACGTGCAGGAAAATTAGGTGTGAAAAGCGGTGAAGGTTTTTATGACTACAGCGAAAATCGCAAAGCAGAAAAAGTAGCTACACAATTTAGTTCTTAATACAGGACATTAAAATGGCAAAAGTTCATCCATTTAAGGCAGTTCGTCCAACACGTGATAAAGTTAGCTTAATTGCTTCGAGATCTTATCAAAGTTACACTCCAGATGAGCGTGATTCACGAATGGATTACAATCCTTTTTCATTCTTGCATATTATTAATCCAGGATACAAGTACCACAAAGAAATTTCAGGAGAAGAACGCTACAAATTAGTACGCAATCGATACTTAGAATTTAAGGAAGAACAGATTTTTCAGAAAGAAAGTACGCCCTGTTATTATGTATATAAAATTGTAAATCGCGAACAACGCTCTTTTTGCGGTATTATCGCTGCTACAAGTGCAGATGATTATGAACAA
Organism: Aquimarina rhodophyticola; assembly: GCF_042434915.1. Taxonomy (GTDB): domain Bacteria; phylum Bacteroidota; class Bacteroidia; order Flavobacteriales; family Flavobacteriaceae; genus Aquimarina. Next base: position 586,527 of record NZ_CP170198.1, on the reverse strand, counting down.
AATATTATCAAAAAGCACGAGGACACCCTGCAGGATAGAGAATATACTTTTAAACAGTATTTAAAAACAGTAGGATTTAATGCAGAACCAGTACTCCTTACCTATCCTGATAATGATGAAATTAGTAATATCATTTTCGAAATAATTCAAGAACGCGCAGAATACGAGTTTACCACAACATACAGAGACACTCATTTTTTGTGGGTAATCGACAATAAGACTTTGATTAGACGCTTAAAAGATGCTTTCTCTTCGATAGATGCTGTATACATAGCCGATGGTCACCACCGCTCATCTTCGTCTTATCTATTGACTCAAGACTTAAAAAAAGAAAACCCAGATCATAAAGGGTCAGAAGATTATAATTTCTTTATGAGTTATTTGATTCCAGAATCTCATCTTAAAATATTTGAATTTAATCGGTTGGTCAAGGGGTTAAATGGGTTAAGTAAAGAAGAGTTTCTCATAAAACTTGATGAGTGGTATCGTATCGAAAATAGAGGGATTGACAGTTACAAACCCTCCAAAGAACATCATTTCAGTATGTATCTTGATGGAGAATTTTATTCTTTATATTTACGTAAAACGAAGTACGAATTCACAGATGCTTTATCCGAGCTTGACGCACAAATTTTATTCAAGACTGTATTAAACCCTATTCTCGATATAAAAGATTTACGAACAGATAATCGTATCGAGTATTCTCACGGTAAAAAAGGATTTATATACGTTAAAAGTAAAGTCGATTGTGGAGAATTTACGGTTGGCTTTGGATTATTTCCAGCCACTGTTGAACAGATGAAAAAAATTGCAGATCAAGGATTAAAAATGCCTCCAAAAAGTACGTATATAGAACCAAAATTGAGAAGTGGTGTTACTATTTATGAATATAAAGAATAAAAATATAAAAATGCTTAACTTCCTTTTTGAGCCTTCTTATTCGATATTTTGAAAAAAAGTATCTTTACAGTATATGAGCAACATACAAAGTCAATTAAAAAACATCAAGTCTACCCTACCAGCATCGGTCGTGTTGGTTGCGGTTTCTAAAACCAAGCCCATTGCTGATTTAATGGAAGCATATGAAGTTGGCCAACGTATTTTTGGAGAAAACAAAATTCAAGAAATGACAGATAAATGGCAAGCAATGCCAAAAGATATTGCTTGGCATATGATAGGACATGTTCAAACCAATAAGGTCAAATACATGGCTCCTTATGTAACCTTAATTCATGCTGTTGATAGTCTTAAGCTTTTAAAAGAAATTAACAAACAAGCTATAAAAAACAATCGAACAATTGATTGTTTATTACAAATCAAAATCGCCGAAGAAGATTCAAAATTTGGTCTCGATAAAAATCAAGCGATCGCCCTGCTAGAATCTGATATTTTTAAAACCTTGACAAATATTAAAATAATTGGTCTTATGGGTATGGCTAGTAATACGGATAATCAAACTAAAGTAGCAGCAGAGTTTGAATATATTCAAAAATTATACAATCAATTAGCACACATCCACAAAGACTTTTCTACCTTATCAATAGGAATGAGTGGTGATTATCCATTAGCAATCGAGTATGGTAGCACAATGATTCGTATAGGAAGTAATATATTTGGAGAACGAAATTATAATTAACAAAAATCATTTTATCGGGAGCTAACATACCTATCAAAACTCCTTTTTAAGCTTTATATGTACGCAATCTTAGATATAGAAACTACTGGAGGAAAATATAATGAAGAAGGAATTACAGAAATTGCTATCTATAAATTTGATGGACAAGAAGTAGTTGATCAATTTATATCATTAATTAACCCTGAAAAGGAAATACAACCGTTTGTAGTAAATCTCACTGGGATTAATAATGAAATGTTACGTAATGCTCCAAAATTTTATGAAATTGCTAAACGAATAGTGGAAATTACTCAAGATTGTATTTTGGTAGCACATAATGCGAGTTTTGACTATCGTATCTTACGTACAGAATTTGGAAGATTAGGTTTTGAATATGAGCGTAAGTCCCTATGCACAGTTGAGCTAAGTCAAGAACTAATACCCGATCAACCCTCTTACAGTTTAGGTAAATTAGTGCGTAGCTTAGGGATCCCTTTGTCCGATCGTCATCGAGCTAATGGTGATGCGCTGGCTACTATTAAACTTTTCAAACTATTACTGGCAAAAGATATAGAAAAAACGATCATTACAGAAGCTATACGAACAGAAACAAAAAAACAAGTAGGTGGAAAACTTCTAGAAATTTTAAATGGTATTCCCGCTACTACCGGTGTTTATTACATACATAATAAAGCTGGAAGTATTATTTATATTGGAAAAAGTAAAAATCTAAAAAATAGACTTAATCAGCATTTTACTGGAGAAAATAAAAAATCCAAAAAAATACAAGATGAAGTTGAGCATGTTACGTTTGAAATAACTGGTAGTGAATTGATAGCATTGCTTAAAGAGGCACAGGAAATAAAAACTCTCAAACCTATTTACAACAGATTTACACGCAAACCAAAATTTGACCATGGCTTATATCAATTGGCAGATCAAAATGGTTACATTAGTTTAACAATGAACCCGTTAATAAAGGAAAAGGAAGCCATTACAACTTTTACAAACAGACAACAAGCAACGTCTTATATGCGTCGATGGACAGAAGAATTTGAGTTATGTGCACGATATATGGGTTTAGAAAAAGGAAAAGAATCCTGTTCATATTTTGATAATGACAAGTGTTTAGGAGCATGTATAGCCAAAGAGAATCCAGAAGTCTACAATCAAAGAGCTAAAAAGCTTATCGCGCAACATTCTTTTGCGTCCAGCAATATGATAATTATTGATCGTGGACGCACGATTGACGAACAAAGCGCCATTTTGATAGAAAACGGAAAACTTAAGGGTGTAGGCTTTTTTAATTTGAATCATCAAGTCCATAATATTGATATTCTAAAAACCTTAATCACACCTATACCACATGATCAGAATATGCAGCATATCATTCAAAGTTATATGCGAAAACATAAACGATTAAAGATTATAAAACCAACCTATAATGTCTAAAACTATTCCTTTCTTACTATTACTTATTGTAAGTTCTTCTCTTCTTTCTCAAGAAACATACAATTATAGAAATATTCTTGTTAGTAATTCAGATTTACACAATACTACTTATAGCAAAGACAGTACAGCAAATGCTTTTTATATTTATGAAAAAGGATATAGCCGAATAGAAAATGGCAACAATTACAACCTATTAACAGACTATGAGGCTAAAATTAAAATTTTGAATGAGCAAGGGTTTGAGCATTCAACCATAGAAATTGTTCTGTACAGAAATAAAGGAAAAAAAGAACTTTACAGAAATTTAGTAGCCTACACACATAATGTTGAGAACGGTAAATTGATCAAAATCAGTGTCCAAGAAGATCAAATTTTTGAAGAAATTTATAGTGAAAATTATACTATTATTAAATTCACTTTCCCACAGGTGAAGTCAGGATCTGTAGTAACTTATAAATATCAAATTGAATCTCCATTTATATTTAATTTTAACGGTTGGGATTTTCAGGATTCTATTCCAAAAATGTATAGTGAGTATGTATCCGACCTTCCTGGTAATTACCACTATAATATAGGATTAATAGGTACCTTAAAGTTAGAAACTAATGAATCTTCCATAATAAAAAATTGTCTTGAGGTTGGTATGGGAGGAGCTTCCGATTGTCTACATAACACCTATGTCATGAGAAATATACCTGCTTTTAAAACAGAGAAGTATATGACTGCAAAAAAAAATTATTTCTCTCGTATCAAATATGAACTAAAGGTGTTCAAAGGTTTTGATGGTACCGTCAAGAAGTTTAGTGAAACATGGAAAAATGTTGATAGGCAATTACAAAAAGAACGAACAATAGGGCTTCAATTAAAGAAGATTAATACAACCAAAGATATTTTTCCAGATTCGCTACAGATCCTTCCTAATAATCTTTCAAAAGCTAAAAAACTATATGAGTATTTTACAGAAAACTATATATGGAACAATAAATTTGAAATTTTTAGAGACGGTAATATAAAGGAAGTTATGGAGACTAAAACTGGAAACGTAGCAGGTATTAATATTCTGCTCCATAATGCTCTTAAACAACAAGGCTTCAAAGTCAATTCTATTTTATTATCTACAAGAGAGAATGGTTATGCGACAAAAAATTATCCAATATTAACCGATTTTAACTATATCATCGTACAACTATCTGTTGATGACCAAACCTTTTTATTAGATGGAACAGAGAAGGCTTTAGCATTTGGAGAAATTCCATATAGATGTTTGAATCAATATGGCAGGCTTTTGGACTTTAAAAATGGTAGTTCTTGGGTGGATTTAAAACCTACTCAACGCTCTTTACATTTTTATAGAGAAGAAATCAAACTAGACAATGAATTGAGCTTGACGGGTGTTGCTAAATATACTTATCTAGGATATCCAGGTTTTTATAAAAGAAAAAAAATACATCAAATTGGTAAAGACGCGTTTGCAGAACAAATAAGAATGCAGAATAATGATTTAACTATATATGATTTTAAACTAAAAAATGAAAGAAACTCAGAAAAACCCTTTGAAGAAGAGTTTTCATTCGAAAGATTGGCAGAAGAAATAGATGGTTTAATTTATATAAAACCCTTTACAAAACCTTTTTTTCAGGAAAATCCTTTTAAGCTAACCGAAAGAAACTTTCCTGTGGATTTCGGATTTAAAGATACATATACTTATTCGGTTTCCCTTAAAATCCCAGAAAATTATCAATACATTGACACTCCAAAAAACTCATATTACTCTATCCCAAATGACTTAGGAAAAGTTGGTGTCAGTTACAAAAAGCAAGGCAAACAACTTATAATCTCCTATAGAATTAATTTTAATTCTTCATATTATCCTACAGAATACTATCCTATACTTAAGAAGTTTTTTGAATTAGTTGTGAATATAGAAAATAACACTTTCATTACTGTTAGTAAAGAAAGTTAATTTTATTTACTTTTATTTAAAACTAAGCCGTGAACGAAAATGTCATAAAAAAAAACTGGAGAGAAAAAATTCATGAAGTGATTTATGAAGCGGATACTCCTGCGGGTAAATTATTTGATGTTGTTCTTTTAGTCTTAATTATATTGAGCATAATTTTTGTAATGATGGAGAGTGTAAAAGGACTTACTGCCAACGTTTACGAATTTTTGTACTATGCTGAATGGGTTATTACTATTTTTTTTACTATTGAATATATTGCTCGCGTAATTTCTATAAAAAAGGCATCCTCTTACATTTTTAGCTTTTATGGAATTATTGATTTATTATCAACATTACCGCTATATTTATCCTTTTTTATTGTTGGATCGAATGCTCTACTAACGGTTCGAGCCTTGCGCTTACTTAGAGTTTTTAGAATTTTAAAAATCACTAGATATATCGGAGAAGCTAATAAGTTGACCAAAGCATTAAAAGACAGCCGTCCAAAAATTTTGGTGTTCTTATTCGCTGTGTTAGTTTTATGTATTATCATGGGAACCCTTATGTACATCGTTGAGGGAGAGGCTAGTGGTTTTAAGAGCATACCTGTTAGTGTATACTGGTGTATTGTAACTCTTACAACTGTTGGTTTTGGTGATATTGCTCCAGTAACCCCTTTGGGACAACTACTAGCTGCTATAATCATGATTTTGGGATATGGGATCATTGCGGTTCCTACCGGAATTGTTAGCGCAGAATATGCAGCAAACAAAAATACAGCTCCAATTCGGGTAAATACGCAAGTTTGTTCTAATTGTAATGAAGGAAAGCATCAAAACGATGCAAAATATTGTCATAATTGCGGATACACCTTATTTAATGAATAAAAATTTAATTGTAATCGTTGGAGCTACTGCCATAGGGAAAACCAGTTTAGCGGTAGCCGTAGCACAACATTTTAAGTGTGAAATTATATCTGCCGATAGTAGACAGTTTTTTAAAGAAATGAAAATAGGAACTGCAGTCCCAACTCCTGACGAACTGAAAGCCGCTCCACATCATTTTATTCAACATCGTAGCATACAAACTACATATACTGTTGGAGATTTTGAAAAAGATGCTATGCAAGTCATTGATAAGCTTTTTGAGTTTAATAATACAGTCGTTCTTGTAGGAGGTTCTGGTCTATATGTAAATGCTATTATCAATGGATTAGATGAGTTTCCCGAGGTTGATCAAAATACCAAGCGCACCGTACAACAACTATATCAAAATAAGGGAATTGAAGGGTTACAAAAATCATTACAATCTCTAGATCCCGAGTATTACCACAAAGTTGATCTATCTAATACGCATCGCGTAATGCGTGCAATAGAGGTTAGTTTAAGTAGTGGACAACCATATTCCTCTTTCTTAAATAAAAAGAAAAAACAACGCCCTTTTAACATTATTAAAATAGGTCTATCTGCAGATAGATCTATAATTTATGATAGAATAAATCGTAGAGTTGATCAAATGATGAAAGATGGGCTTAGAACCGAGGCTTCAATATTATATCCTTTTAAACATCTTAATGGATTAAATACAGTAGGCTATAAAGAAATATTTGCCTACCTAGATAAACAGTATAACTTAGAAACAGCTATCAGCGAGATAAAAAAAAATACGAGAAGGTTTGCAAAACGTCAGTTGACTTGGTTTACCAAGGATAAAGAAATCACATGGTTTTCAATTGAGACTGATCGCAAAGAAATTCTATCTTTCATTGAAAAAAACTCGCTGCAAAAATAATTAATAAAACAGCGAGTTTTTTTCTGGAAAGATTACCGTTAAAACTTTACTAGGCTTCTTCGTTTCTTACAACAAGTCTAAACCCTTCACCGTGGATATTCAAAATTTCCACATTGTCATCTTTTTTAAGGTATTTTCTCAATTTTGCTATATAAACATCCATACTTCTAGACGTAAAATAGTTATCATCTCTCCAAATCTTGGTCAGTGCTAATTCTCGTGGCATTAAATCATTAAGGTGTAGTGCCAGTAAACGCAAAAGTTCATTCTCTTTGGGTGATAATTTGATTGCTTCTTCATCCTTATAGGTCAAGAATCTTAATTTAGAGTTTAAATGAAAACCTCCTACATTGAACTCAAATTGCTTACTATCAGCAATTGATTCGGTGCTTTTGCGTTGCATGATAGCTTGAATTTTCATTAACAACACTTCGCTATCAAAGGGTTTGTTAAGATAGTCGTCTGCCCCTACTTTATATCCTTTTAAGACATCTTCTTTCATAGCTTTGGCAGTCAAAAAGATAATCGGAATTTCTTCATTTTTATCTCTTATTTCTTTTGCTAAAGTAAATCCATCTTTATAAGGCATCATTACATCAAGAATACACATGTCATAATCATCCTTTTTGAACTTTTCAAAGCCTTCCATACCATTTTTAGCATGAACCACATCGTAATCATTCATAATAAGATAATCCTTTAGTACTGTTCCAAAATTTGGATCATCTTCTACTAATAAAATTTTTTTGTTTTCTGTTTCCATATTTTTAAGATATTAACGGTAATTTAATTATAAAAGTGGAGCCTTTTCCTTTTTCACTCTCCACCCATATTTGACCATGATGGTCATCAACAACTCTTTTTACATACGTAAGACCTAATCCATGTCCTTTGACATTATGAAGATCTCCCGTGTGTTCTCTAAAAAACTTTTCAAATATTTTTTTTTGAGCTATTTTGCTCATACCAATTCCTTGATCTCTTATTTTTACAATAATACTGTTCTTAGCATTTTCTGTATAGACATCAATTTTTGGAGCGCTCTCAGAATACTTAACTGCATTATCTAGAATATTGACCAGAACATTGGTAAAATGATTGTCATTGGCCAAAACAGATGATTTTAATGCACCTAGATGAGTTTTGATATAACCACCACTATCTTCTACTAAAAGAGATACATGTGTAATTGCATCCTCGATTAAGTCATGCAGCTTTACCCGCTCCTTGGGTATGTTTAATTCATTTTTTTCCAATTGAGAAATGCGAAGAACATTTTCTACCTGCGCATGCATACGTTTATTTTCTTCACGAATCATATTCATATAACGCTTCACCTTATCAGGATCATTACCAATCTTTGGATTTTTTATAGAATCCAAAGCTAAGTTTATAGTTGCAATTGGCGTTTTGAGTTCATGCGTCATATTGTTAATAAAATCCGTCTTAATTTGAGATATCTGACGTTGTTGCATCAATTGTGATAAGGCACTAGAATATGCTATCACTATGATCAATGTAAAGACAATAGAAAGCAACGCCATACTTCGTATCGACGAAAGTACATATTGTTTTTTATCGGTAAATTTCACATACAACTGGTATTTACTTTCTCCATCTTGATTTACAAACAAAGGAACTGCGTAAGTATTTGCGTAATCTAAGCTAAAATCATCTGACCTCACCTTTGTTGCCAATGAATTACTATAAATAGCGTACTCAAAATCTACTTTAATATCTCGCTCTTCTAGTTCTCGTCTTATCATCGAGTGTATTTCTTCATTTTTAACTCTACGATGTATCGGTATGTAACTAGCTATATCATTTACTACAATTTCATAATCCATGCGTTGCAAGTCGGTAAGACTTTTAATGCGTTGCATTTTTAATTTAGATTTCTTTATAGACCTCTCTTCTTTTCCTTCTTCAGAAACAATATCTGCTGTTCGGTTTAAAATATCCTTTAACTTAATGGTATCAATATCAAAATTAATAAAAGATGAGAAAAGTTTATAATCATCCTCCAAGGCGCCATTGTTATATGAAAACGTTCTATTAGTACGCTTATCAATACTTATATTCAGAAGTTGCCGTATGGTTTTATCATCTGGTTCTTCAATACTATCTAGAATTTCTTTTAAAGGGTAGTATATTTCTTCAAATTCGTTATACTGAATTTTGTTAGACACCGTAATAAGTACCTGCTTTGCATTAAACGAAAACTGTTCTTCATTATTAACTACCGTATTGTTTATCCAATACCCCTGAACAAAGATAATCCCTATTAATGATAGGCTCATTAGGATTATTAGCAATACGAATATCCTTTTATTCATAGACCAAAAGTAAGACTTTAACATTTACCTACTTTACGGTTTAACCAAATGTTAACAAAATGGATGTAACCCAATGTAATAGGCTCACAACATGAACTTTTGATGGAGTTCTAGTACCTGTTTTTCGACTTCTTTAAGGGCTACATTAGTAATGATAAAATCGGCAAGCGGGATTTTCTTACTATCTTCCCATTGATTATTCATACGTTGCTCTATTTCCTCAACAGTAGTTCTATCTCGATCTAAAATACGCTGAATACGAAGCTTTTTGGGAGCTGTTACTAAAATTGTATAGTCACAATCTTTTTGTGCACCTTTTTCAAACAAAATCGCTACTTCTTTAATAATATAATTTGTTTTTTGTTTCTTTTTCCAGTTTTCAAAATCTAGAGCTACCGCAGGATGAACTATAGCGTTTAATTTTGTCAATAATTCTTTATTCTCAAAAACTTTACTTGCTATATACCCTGTATTTAAAGAATCATCCAGATAAGCATTTACACCTAATAGACTTATTACCTGATGTTTGACTGAAGCATCTTTGTGCATTATTTTTTTTGCTTCAATATCTGCAATATAAACAGGTACACCAAGATTTTCAAACATCTTAGCTACCGTAGACTTACCACTCCCTATACCTCCTGTTAACCCAACAATCTTCATTTCTTATTTACTATTACAAATTGAATTTGCTTTTCCTGTAAGCGAACATCGTGTATCTTTTCTGGGTATTTCTCCAATTTTAATAAAAGAAAGGCATTGTCTTCGGTTGCTTCCTCATAATTAGCTACTACTTTAAAATCACGTTCTGAGATTTCGTCATACTTATCCAATCCCACCCTATAGACTATTTTAACCTCCTTCGGAAAAATTTTGATTTCTTCTTTGTCTGGCACATTTTCTAGAACTACAGGTACAATTTGACTACCTTCTGTAAATTTACTAACCGATACCATAGCACTTACATATGGTGGATCAATAGTAAGCACACCTTGTAAGCTATCCATTTTTATTGATACTTTTTCTTCCCAGTTAGACTTAAGTCCATCCACCTCAATGGCAGAAGTTTCAACATACTTAATCGAGTCTAAGACTTTTTTTACCCCCCGTATCGTACTTGAATCTGGCTCTATTTTTAAACCTTCACTACTACCATATCCTGCGGCATATTGAAATGTGATATTTGTTTTTACTGGTACTTTTTTTTCTAATATCGTATTCAATTTTAAAACGAGTGTATCCTTCTCAAAAGCAATCACATTGCCTTTAAAGTCTAACTTACGTTTAATAAAATCACCTTTTTTGTCTAAGGCAAAAACATACTTATTAGAATCTTTTTTCACACTTTTTTCAAAATCAAATGTGAGCTCAGGAGTTCTCCAACTGTGGGCGATCAATCGAAAACCATTTCCCCCCAAAGTAACTATTAACTTAGTGTCATTAGAAGGGTCTAAGACTTTCCCTTCTGGGATATTGATAAAAACAATGTTAGTCTCCAAAGTTCGCGTATAATTTTTTGAAAACTGTATAAACAACCAGAGGATTGACGTGGAAACCAAAAAGAACAAAAAAACTTTTACATTATTTCTTTTAAATGAAAATCTATTCATACTTTAATTTTTATCTAAAGAACAGCTTCTTAAATTGTTTTTTTGGATTTCTCTTCAACAGATGAATATAATAATAAGATTTTAAGAATCCACTACCGTAGCCATAAAATTGGATAAAGACCGCTAGCATTGACATACTTGCTATTGCAATACTTGAGTATGCAAATACCGCACTTATAAATAGAACCAAGAAATACATGCTTAATACAATCAACGGTAACCAAATCGCAAAAAAGGCTAATACTATTGAAGCTATCATACCTATTATAAAGACTGAAGGAAACCAATACGTAAGCTTGGCTGTTTTAGGATGCCATGAATTAAGTATAGGTCTCACCAAACCAAACTTGTTTACCTGAATATAAAATTTGCGCCATGAAATGCGACGCTTATGAAAAACCTTTGCTTCTTCAATCAACGCTGTTTCAAACCCTAAATTCCATAATCTAATAGTTAGATCAGGATCTTCACCAGGATGTATGTCTCCAAAACCTCCTGTTGCGTTAAAAGCCTCTTTTGATAATCCCATATTAAAACTACGTGGCTGAAACTTATCAATAGCACCACGTTTACCGCGAATACCTCCAGTAGTTAAGTAGGAAGTCATACTAAAACTAATAGCCTTTTGTAAATTTGAAAACTTGGTATGTGCATCATCTGGCCCGCCAAAACAATGCACAAAAGTACGTGAGAGATATTGATCTACAGCATTTAAATAGTTATTAGGCAGAATAACATCACTATCAAGAATTATAAAGTATTCACCTTTGGCTCGCTTCATACCATAGTTTCTTGAATCCCCAGGTCCAGTATTCTGTTTTTGATAATAACTAATGTTTAATTGCTCTCGAAAATATGCAACACATTTTTTTGAATCTTCTGTTGATCCATCCTCTATAATTACAATCTCAAATGGTTTGTCATAAGCCAGAGTAACCATACTCTCCAGTAATTCCAAAATTTCCTGAGGACGATTGTAGACAGGAATAATAAAAGAGTACTTTATCATTTGTTACATTATAAATAAAAAATCCCATCAAGATAGCTTGCATGGGATTTATAAAAATATTGAATCTTATTCTAATTTTCTTCTGTAAATTTCTGCATCACAAGTTCACTAACTCCCACATTTGAAAAACCTCCATCATGAAACAGGTTTTGAAGAGTCACTTTTTTTGTAAGATCAGAAAATAATGTAATGGTATAGTCTGCACATTCTAATGCTGTAGCATTTCCTAGTGGAGACATCTTATCTGCGTATTCGATAAATCCATCAAAACCTTTAACCCCCTTACCTGCAGTAGTTGCTGTAGGAGATTGAGATATTGTATTTACACGAACTTTTTTATCTCTACCAAAGAAATAACCAAAACTTCTTGCTATGGATTCTAAATATGCTTTATTATCTGCCATATCATTGTAATCTGGGAACACACGTTGAGCTGCCATGTAGGTTAAAGCTACTATACTACCCCATTCGGTCATAGCATCTTTTTTATACAAGGTTTGCATAGTCTTGTGAAAAGAAAGTGCTGATACATCCCATCCTTTCTGACTCCAATCGTAATTAAGATCTGTATAGTGACGGCCTTTTCTTACATTAACTGACATACCTATAGAGTGTAAAACAAAATCTAGTTTTCCTCCGAGAATTTCAACAGATTTTTCGATTAGATTTTCCAAATCTTCTAGAGATGTGGCATCTGCTGGAATAATTTGAGAATTAGTTTTCTCTGCAAGTTGATTAATAGCACCCATACGCATAGCTACAGGCGCATTCGTTAGCACAAAAGTAGCCCCTTCTTCGTGAGCTCTCTCTGCTGTTTTCCAAGCAATAGAATTTTCATCTAATGCACCAAAAATTATTCCTCGTTTACCTTTTAATAAGTTGTGTGACATTTAATAATAAATTAAAATATGTTCTTTGAGTGGTAAAGATAACAAAACCCAGTTAACCGTTATCGTTATGGTATTATTTTACTGCAATTTTGTATTTTTCCATATGTGTTATTTCAAAATTTTGAAATTATACTATATTCAAAAGTGAACGTGCATGCGTTAAGGCTGATTCTGATATATCCTTACCACCAATCATCTCTGCAATTTCATTCACTCGCTCATTTGGACTCAGTAACTTTAGACGGGTAACAGTACTAGCATCCAAATCCTCTTTAAAAACTTTATAATGCTGCTCACCTTTAGCTGCGATTTGTGGTAGATGAGTGATACTTATAACTTGAAGATTTTTACTCATAGTCTTCATTAAGTCGGCCATTTTATGAGCCACTTCTCCAGACACCCCTGTATCAATCTCGTCAAAAATTATAGTAGGAAGCTTGCTATATCGTGATAAAATCACTTTTATACTCAACATAATTCTTGATAGCTCTCCACCCGAAGCTACTTTTTTAAGTAGTCCATAGGTACCGCCTTTATTAGCCGAGAATAAGAAATTTAATTCATCTTTACCATTATTATAATAGGTATCCCCAAGAATTACCTCTGCCTTAAAAGTAGCATTATCCATCCCTAAAGATTTAAGAATCAACTCTAATTCTTTTACTAATTTAGGTAATGCTTCAGTTCGCTTTGAATGAATCTTTGCAGCGACCTGATCCAGTTGTTTTTGTATATCTACTATCTCAGATTGTAATTTTTTAATATCATCATTTAAAGAGTCAGTTTTTGCAACTTGTTCGTCTAAGGTGTCACGCACCTCTACCAACTCTTGAACACTAGTTACCGAGTGTTTGGTTTGAAGATCATGTATTAACTGAAGTCGCTGACTTACTGCTAATAGACGAGACGGATCTGCTTCTAACCTGTCCAATTCATTTTCTAGAGAGGCTAAAATATCTTCGATTTCTATAGCTATGCTTTCTACTCGTCCAGATAAATCTTTATAAGTGCTCGTATAGCTCTCTATCTTTTGCAAATTTAATTTGACAGATCGTATTTGATCTGACACGCCTAGTTCCTCGGCACCAATAATATTTATGGATGACGAAAGCCTGTCTTGAATATCCTCAATATTATTAAGGGTTTCATAATCTGCTTCTAATTCGGGAAGTTCATCGATTTTTAGTTTTGCATCATCTAATTCTTTAAATAAGAAAGAATTATATTCATAAGCCTTGGTTAATTCATCTTGATTAGCAATAAGTGCGTTTACCTCTTTTTCTTTTGCTTTTAGAAGTTGTAATCCTCTTTTAAAAGAATCAATTTCTCTACTAGTTCCAGCTAACGCATCTAATACTTCAAATTGAAAATCATTAGAAGTAACCTCTAATGTTTGATGTTGACTGTGTATATCGATTAGATGCACGCCTACCGCATGTAATGCACTTAAAGTGACAGGAGTATCATTGATAAAAGCTCTTGATTTTCCTGACGGAAGAATTTCTCGGCGAATTATAGTTTCATTTTCATAATCTAAATCTTCCTCTTTAAAAACATTTTCTAAATCATACTCTGCTATAGAAAAAACACCTTCTATAATACACTTCGAAGTATTGTCTTTTATGCTAGTAAGATCAGCTCTTTTTCCCAAAAGAAGACCTAACGCTCCTAATAAAAGAGATTTCCCAGCCCCTGTTTCTCCCGTTATTATAATGTACCCAGCGTCAAAAGAAACTTGTAGTTGATCGATTAGGGCATAATTCTGTATTGATAAACTTTGTAGCAAATGCGACAGATATTAAGGTTAATAGTATGAGTAAAGATACCACACTTTTAAAAAAAAAATATTAGAACATTTTCTAAAATTTTATTGCAGACCAATTCTTAGAATATGTTGGCGCTATTCTATTCAAAACACCAACTGCTTCTGCTATATTAACTGAAGGACCTCCTGATAATATACTTGAGATTTCATCGGCTTTGGAGTCAAAGAAAATACGCATCAAATAAGAGTTTGGACGTCTGTCATTCATTTCTTTCAACGTAGTAAGAGACTCAACTATAGTCAACTTACCAGTTTTAAGCTCTTTATGCATTAAATCTAAACCCTGTCTATGATATGTATAAAGCGTTTCTCTATATCCATCAAAGGTTCCCGATAGTAGATCATCATTAAGTTTAAAACGTGTTTGTGTCCCATCCTGCAAGTTCCACCCTAAGGAATTACTGGTTTGGGCATTCCCTACAATATTCTTTGCTTCTTGATAATATTTAGTTCCGCCATTTAACTCAAAAGTATCTGCATCGATTCCTAAAATAGTGTATAAATAAAAGGCGGTTACCGAAATAAGGTTGGATTGAAAGCTATTGGCGTTATAATTTAATGGCTGAAATTCGACATAACTAAATGTAAATTGCTTATCTATAGTATTAAATGTAGTACTATTATAATTTGAACCAAATATTGGGCGTGATGCCTGAACTTGTAAAGTGGCAGAAAAAGTATCATTATTATATGCATTGATATTGATCACAAAACTACAATTGATGCGCTCCTCATTACGATAATCAATATCTGTCCATTTTGTAGTATTTATAAATTCTACTAGTGCACGTTCGAGGGTTTTAAAAACCTGTAAATTAGGTTGCCCAGTTTGTTCGGCATTAACAACGACCCGCGCGTTAAATTCTTGCGCGTTAACAGATGTACCAACAACTAACAACAATAATAAAATATAATATTTATACATAGTATCTAAGTCAATATCATTTTAATCTAAACAATCAAATGTAGACAATTAAACACTCAACAAAGAAATAATCTTTTCAAAAATATCATGAGCAACCATTGTCTTACTTTTTAAATCAAACGTTTTAATTCTTTGTTTATGATCAATCAACGTTATTTTATTTGTTTCATTTTTAAAGCCTGCTCCTGTGTCATTCAAAGAATTAAGTACTATTAAATCAAGATTTTTATTTATAAGCTTTTGTTTTGCATTAGCAATTTCATTTTCTGTCTCTAGTGCAAATCCGACTAAACATTGTTGTTTTTTATGAGCACCCATCCATTTGAGAATATCTACAGTTCTTTCTAACGCTATATGCAAGTCCCCTTCTTTCTTTTTAAGCTTTTGGTCATAACTTATTTTGGGACGATAATCTGCAACCGCTGCCGCTGCAATAGCTATATCACATGATGGAAAATGAGATTTTACAGCATCAAACATTTGAGATGCGCTAACGACGTTTAAAACAGTGATATGCTTATGTACGAGCTTAATTGATGATGGACCCAACACACACACTACTTGAGCCCCCAAACTTGCTGCCATTTTTGCAAGCTCGACACCCATTCGCCCACTCGAATGATTACCTATAAAGCGCACAGGATCTATAGCTTCGTAGGTAGGACCCGCTGTTATCAGTATTTTTTTATTTTTAAGAGGTAATTTTTCGAGGATATGCTCCTCTATAAATGTTATAATGTGCTCTGGTTCGGCCATTCTCCCTTCTCCAATTAAACCACTAGCTAACTCTCCCGACTCTGCCGGAATCATAATATTACCATACTTTTGAAGCGTAGCAAATGTTTTATGAGTGGATGGATGGTGATACATATCTAAATCCATGGCTGGTGCAAAATATACTGGGCATTTTGCAGATAAATAAGTAGCAATTAAGAGATTGTCGCTGGTACCAGATACCATTTTTGATAACGTATTGGCAGTTGCTGGTGCAATTAGCATTAAATCTGCCCATAACCCCAAATCTACATGATTATTCCAAACAGCATTTTCCTCTTGTTCATTATAAAAAGAAGAATATACTGGATTCTTTGATAAGGTAGATAAGGTAAGAGGTGTTATAAAATCCTTAGCTGCAGGTGTCATTATTACTTTTACCTGAGCTCCCGCCTTAATAAACCCCCTAACTAAGGAAGCAGTTTTATAAGCGGCAATACCGGCAGTAATGCCCAAAAGAATTTTTTTGCCGCTTATAATAGACATTTTTATAAAGTATCTGAGTCCGTTTTTGTATTTCTGTAGTAGATTTTGTCATCTAACCATTCTTGAGCAGCTAATGAATGTGGCTTAGGCAAACGCTCATAAAATTTCGATACTTCGATCTGCTCTTTATTTTCAAAAACTTCTTCTAAACTATCGTTGTACGTTGCGAACTCGTCTAACTTCTCTAAAAGCTCTTTTTTAATATCAGTATTAATCTGATTAGCTCTTTTTGAAATAATAGAAATAGCTTCATAGATATTATCTGTAGGCTTATCTATTAAATTTTTATCAATTGTAGTGGTATTTACAGGCGCATTACTTTTTTTTAAATCCATCTTCTCCTAAATTTTCTATTTAAACTCTTCTAATCTTGATGTAATATCTTGTGCTATATCTTCTGCTTGCTGATTGTATTCTCCAGTCTTATAATATTTTTTATACGTAGTATAGTATCCTTTAGCTTCCTTGAGACGCTCGGCGACTAAACTTTGATAACTTCCAATGGCTAATAGATATTGCGATTCTAACTTATAATAAAGTACACTTTCTCTAAAAGGTGATCCTGGGTAGTCTACCAAAAAGTTATTAAAAGAAGCGATCGCTACTTTATAATCTTCTCTGTGATGATAATTTTTAGCTATCTCGTATGCTTTTTTCTCCTTTTTTACGCGTAATTCAGTTACCATCGCATTTGCCTCTTCCAAATAGGTTCCTTCATCATAATCATTTATATATAACTGTAGCTTCTCTATAGCCTTATCTGTATCTGCCTGATCTAATGTGAAACGTGGCGATAAAAAATAATAACTCTTAGCACTTTTAAATGCAGCTTCTTCACTTTTATCACTTTTAGGATACGATTTAACGAAACGTTCAAACTGATACCCTGATAAATAGTGATCTTCTAATTGATAATAAGTATCAGCATAGTAGTACATTACACGTTCTGCTTGTGGCTTACCTCTATATTGCGGAACAATTTGTTCAAAAAGACGCAATGCCTTTTTATACTTCTCCTCTTTATATAGTTTTTCAGCCATCGCATATTTAACGCTAGCATCTTCACTCTTGAGAATTTTTTGATACTCACTGCAAGAGGCTAGGGTAACTATACTGATAAGTACTACTACTACTTTCTTCATTTTAAAAAATATCTGGCAAAAATAGCTATTTCTACCGTATTAAAAAATTTTAATTTCTCTTATAAATGACGCGCGATTAACTGTAATGTTGCAGTTTCCAATTTAGTAAAAGCATAATTAATCATAAGAAAATTAACAGCTCCCATATAGCTCAAATTATTGACCTTATATTGAGTTTACAAAAGTGGCTATTTTATGAGACAAATTGGAAGAAGCTGCTACCAAAGGTAAACGAACAAAATTTTCACATATAGACTTCTCTTTCAAAATTTGTTTTATTCCAGCTGGATTCCCTTCTTCAAAAGCATAATCAATAATTGGAAGTAGCTCATATAAAATGTCAAATGCTTCTTTTTTGCCGTCTGAGAGTCCTAATCGAATCATTTTTGAGAACTCCTTCGGAAAACCTTGACCAATAACACTAATAACACCATCTCCACCCGCCATTATCAATGATAGTGCAAGCGCATCGTCACCAGAAATAACTAGAAAATCTTTGGGTCGATCTTTTAATATTTTAAGAACCTGAGACATATCTGATGTAGCCTCTTTTATACCTATAATGTTATCTAATTGAGCCAGTCTTAGGGTTGTGTCTGCTGTCATATTACAACCTGTTCGAGAAGGAACGTTATATAGCACTATTGGTTTTGGTGATGCTTGACTTATAGTTTTATAATGTTGATAGATCCCGTCTTGTGTAGGTTTACTATACATAGGAACTACTGATAAAACTGCCTCAAAAGATGACAAATCTCGAGCATTAATTTCTTCAATAACCGCTGCTGTATTATTACCCCCAATTCCTAGCACTAGTGGCAATCTGTTTTTATTGGTGGTAACCACACAATCAATGATCGCTTGTTTCTCGTCTGTCGAAAGCGTAACCGATTCTGCTGTTGTGCCCAACACTACTAAATAATTTACACCATCGGCTATACAAAATTCTATTAGATTTGACAATCCTGAAAAATCGATAGTTCCATTTTTATTAAAAGGTGTTACCAAGGCAACACCAGTCCCTTTAAGAACATTACTCATATTATATTAATTGTAAAATTTTAAGATACTTTTTTAATTCTTCGATAAATATTGTAACCTCGTTTATTGAGGTACCTATTGATAAATCGTTGATTCGAGAGTCAACTTCTGAAAACCCAATTTTAAACTTAGCCTTTGACAGAGAAGCAATGTAATTAAGTTCTAAAATATCTGTATTATAAAAATTGATTAGAAGATCATAAGAATGATCTACTCGTTTTTTTAAGTCTTCCTCGATTAGAAGTCCTTTATAGGTAAAAGCTTTATCTGTATACCACACTTTACTATGTAAAGATCCCGATTCTTTATTATTTGATTGATATTCGATAATATGAAAGTCTTCAACCCCAACCCCTATCTCTTTACTGAATTTTTTAAAGTTAGGAATTTCGTCTAAAAATTCGCTCTCTACCAAGATAGCAATACTTTTAATTTGGGATACTTGCTGAACGTTCCTATTTGTTAATTGAGCTTCAATAATCCGTTTCAGCGCATTTCGCTTTAGCCCCTTTAAAATCATTAAATAAAAATTAGATGACAAATGTAGCCATTTTATGATTTAAAAAAAGCATTGAATAAACTTATAATATCCCAATCTAGGAAAAATGAATGTAATCTAACTTATTTATAAATAATTATTTTCTTCATGAATACATTTTTTTTCAGATGCTTCGATCAAAAATTTAGTATAGAAAAATAGGCCTAAGGATTCGGCTATATTTATAACTACAGTAAAGGCAACATGATAGAAATAAAACTCATTAACAGGTAGAAAAGCGTTTACAAATAGGCAACAAGAGGCTGCTATAAAAAGCAAAAAACTTCCTTTATACTTATTTACAAAATATACATACACACAAGCTCCGACAAATGTAAGCTGTGTAATAAAAATAGCTATAAAATATCCCAATGCATTTTTGACATAAGGTGCTATCATATCAATAACCGAAATCATGAGATACACCACTAAAAAAAGACTGGTTATAACAGGAAAGGTAACGAGTTCGGAAGCTTTTATTCTTTCAAGCTTTATAAATTTTCTAAGAGTTATAGTACAGATTATATAGAATATCGAAATAAAAATGGCTATAGCACGGAAGTACCCAGAAAAATCCAAATATACCAAAGTATCATTTACTATAATTAAAAGCATACTTACATAAAACCATCCATGGCTCCATCGTTTATTTTTAAAAAATACAGTTATCAAAAAAAGAGGTATAACCGGCTTTAAAAACAATATTTTATCTCTATCAAATGATAAAATTATCGCAACCAAAATAATCAACATTGTAATAAAAAAAAGATAATTCTTTCTACTCATTTTTCGATATGGTGAACTCTAATTTTAATAATCATTACGCTATAGTATCAAGGTTAGATTTTAATTGATCTTGAGTGACAAAAAAACGAATAAGGAAAAATTGACCTACTAATTGCAAAAAAATAATAATCAAATAAAACAATTGCACGTATACGTACAACTCGTTTAAGGTTGTCAATATATTCACAATCAAGAAACAGGAAGCTGCAATCATAATAGAATTACCGACCTCAACCTTACTATTCAAATAGATATAGTAAGAAATGGTTAAAAATAATACAAATGCTATGGTCACACACAACAAATGCCACTGATAGAGTAATAGTTTAGGTAAAATAAGATTTGTTATTGCATAAAAAAGATAAAGAATCAATGACATTGTAACTAAGAGTTGTAGAGACAATAAATTCTTGAAATTTAATTTTCTCAAACTTTTTACAAATAAAACACTCAAAATCAAATAATAAGCAGCCATCATAAGACTTATTTGTTCAAAATACCTATAAAAATCCAGATGCGCATATATCTCGGCTACCAGAATCAAGAAGATACTTAACAGAACCAACCAATTTATTTTAATTACATGAACTATATAATATACTAGTAAAACTAACAAAACAAAAGGCTTAGAATAATTCACATAATCGTGTGAAAAAATGCTAAGCAACATGGTTAATAATGATAAAGCTAAGAATAATGGATAGATAAATGAGCGTATTGTCCTTTTCATACACTAGATATATTTAAATTCCGTACTTTAAAAATCACGAATAATCTATAGCATACTAGCCTATAAAGTAGGATTATATAAAATTGGTAACTCGTCATTTTTTACACCTATAATTCCGTTAAAATTTTAAGAATTGCGCGAATTTATGACAATCTTTTCAAATTTAACCAAATTTAATTCACTAATTATTAAGCAACTAAAGATTTTATTTTAAAGCCTTTATTGTTTAATCTCAAAAAATGACACCATTCCTTAGTAAGATCAAATAATCAAAATGTACTTTCAAATTACCCAAAACAGGTGTACCAAATCACCCTAACATAGCCAAAAAATCATCTTCCGAAATAATTGAAACCCCTAAGGTATTTGCCTTTTGCAGTTTACTAGGCCCCATTTTATCCCCTGCTATCAGGAACGAAGTTTTTGCGGATATTGCACTCGAAACTTTACCACCATTATCTTCGATTAGCTTTTTTAATTCACTTCTGGTTACTTTATTAAAAACACCAGAAACTACAAAAGTACTATTGGACAAAATAGTAGTTTGACTCGCCAAAGTATCTGCAGAAAGTTCTAATTGTACTCCACTGGCTTTCAGCCTGTCAACTAACAACAAGGCGTAAGGTTGTTTAAAAAAGTCCACAACACTTTCGGCTATTTTAACACCTATCTCATCAACCAAAATCATTTCTTCTTTTGTAGCAGCCATAATTGCGTCAATAGATTTGTAATGTTTGGCTAATTTTTTTGCCACGGTTTCTCCGACGTACCTAATTCCCAAAGCAAATAAAACTCGTTCAAAAGGTATGGCAAGCGATTTTTGAATTCCCTCAATCAGGTTATCTGCACTTTTTTCTGCCATACGCTCTAGAGGCAAAATATCTTGTTTTTTCAATGCATATAGATCAGCATAATCTTTTATCAAATTAGATTTTACTAACAGTGCTACGGTCTCCCCACCTAATCCCTCTATATCCATTGCTTTACGCGAAATAAAATGTTGTATGCGACCTACAATTTGAGGGAAACAACCAAAAGTATTTGGGCAATAATGCTGAGCCTCTCCTTCGGCTCGTAAAAGTTTGGTTCCACACTCTGGACAATTTTGTATGTAAGAAGTTGGTTTTGATTGCACAACTCTTTGCGTTAAATCTACTCCAACAATCTTGGGTATAATTTCACCTCCCTTTTCAACAAATACAGTATCATCGACCCGAATATCAAGTTTTGCTATTTGATCTGCGTTATGAAGAGAAGCACGTTTAACAATAGTTCCTGCAAGGGTTACAGGATCAAGATTAGCTACCGGCGTAATTGCCCCCGTACGACCTACTTGATAGGTTATGGCCTTTAACTTTGTGCGCACTTGATCAGCTTTAAATTTATAAGCCATAGCCCAGCGTGGAGCTTTAGCTGTAAACCCAAGTTCTTCTTGTTGGTATAGATCATTAACCTTAATAACCACACCATCTGTCTCATATGGTAAATCACTACGATGTTGATCCCAATAGGTAATATACGTTAACACCTCATCAATTGAATTTACTAATTTTGATTCTTTAGGTACTTTAAAGCCCCATGACCTAGCCTTTTCTAGGCTTTCATAATGTGAATCAAATTCTAAATGATCCCCTACTATAGTATATAGCAAACAATCTAAAGGACGTTTTGCTACTTCACTACTATCTTGAAGCTTTAAACTACCCGAAGCTGTATTACGAGGGTTGGCGTAAGGTTCCTCTCCAGCAGCTATTCGTTCTTCATTCATCATAGTAAATCCTTTATAGGGTAAAACAATCTCCCCTCTAATATCAAATATATCTGGATACTTACCCTTTAACAATAGTGGCACAGACTTAATTGTTTTGATATTATTTGTCACCTCATCCCCTTGAAAGCCATCACCTCTCGTTACCGCTTGTACTAATTTACCTTGTTTATAGGTTAGACTAATAGAAGCCCCATCATACTTGAGCTCACAAGTGTATTGAATTGGACCATCAACGAGCTTTTTGATTCTATTTTCCCAATCCAAAAGATCTTCTTTAGAGTACGAATTATCCAAAGAATACATTCTATGCGTATGTGTAACAGTATTAAAATTTTTAGTTACTGTCCCTCCCACTCGTAATGTAGGTGAATTTGTATCGTAAAACTCTGGATATTGAGCCTCGAGGTCCTGTAACATTTTCAACTTTGTATCAAAGTCAAAATCAGAAATTTCTTGTTTGTCTAGCACATAATAATTGTAGTTATGACGCCTTAATTCCTCACGTAGCGCTTTTATTTGCTCTTCTACTTTCATACTTCTTACTAAAACAATTAGTTACTATTACATTTTGTCGGGTGTTAACCAAGCTGGTGTTTGTTTACTAGTGTGACTTTTCATTTTTTGCAACAAATTTGACACACTTTTATCAACTAGAATCAATTCGTGATTATCGGGTTTAAGAAATCCTTTGTGCACCATTTTTTTTAACAAAGCTAGAAGATCGTCATAAAAACCGTTTACGTTAAGTAAGCCAATAGGTTTTTTATGTAGCCCTAACTGCCCCCAAGTTAAAATTTCGAATAATTCCTCCAAGGTACCAAAACCTCCTGGCAAAGCGATAAAACCATCGCTTAATTCATGCATTTTAAGTTTGCGCTGATGCATCGTATCCACTGTTATTAATTCGGTTAAACCTAGATGAGCTACTTCTTTGCGTTTTAAAAATCTTGGCAGAACTCCTATTACGTTTCCACCAGAGTTAAGCGCGCTTTGTGCTACCTCTCCCATTATTCCTATTTTTGCACCGCCGTACACTATACGAATCTTTTCTTCTGCTAAAAGCCCACCCAATAACTTGGCTTCATTTATTATTTGAGGATCATTACCTTCACTGCTTCCGCAAAAAACTGCTACCGAATTTAATAGTGTCATTTCGATTTTTTTTTAGCTCTAATCATACGGTCATTGGTAAATATATCTTTACGTAATTCTACAGTATCAAACCCCAAATCACTGATTAATTTCAATGTTTCCGCTCCTAGATATTGATTGATTTCAAAATATAATACGCCTTTATTCGTAAGGTATGTATTTGCTAATTTGGTTATTTTCCTATAGAAAAGCAATGGATCATCATCTTCGACAAAAAGCGCCATATGAGGTTCATTATTTAAGACATTTGGCAAAATTTCTTGCTTTTCGACAGTTCGTATATAAGGAGGGTTCGAAACGATAATATCAAACTTATGAGGCAACACCAGAGCATCATCGGTAACATCGGCCGTGATAAAATTTACAGTGACCTGGTTTAACCTAGCGTTTTTTGATGCTATTTGAATTGCTTTTTCTGAAAGATCTAATGCAAAAACTTCTGCTTTTGGGATTTTTTTTGCTAGAGAGACTGCAATACACCCGCTTCCTGTACCAATATCCAAAATTTTGATCGACGAACTTTGTCTACTTTCTAGATCACTTATAATCCAAGCTACTAATTCTTCAGTTTCAGGACGCGGTATTAATACGCTTTGATCCACTTGAATAGGCAAACTAAAAAACTCTGTTTCACCAAGAATGTATTGAATAGGTCGTTGGTTTTTTAATTGCGCTACTGCCTTCTCAAAAATCACAGCATCACTGGGTGCTAATTCCTGAGCTAGAGAGAGTGCGACTTGGGCGCGACTTAGCCCTAAATAACTATGGGTTAGTATGTAAAAAAAAGATGTTGCTTCGTCTATGCCATACAGAGGACTAAGAGTATTTAAAAAATGTTCTCTATATGTTTTAATCGTTACTGGCCTGTGTATCATACCAAAGACGTATTCTTTACAATGTTTTGATCATCCATTCTTGACAGCTATAATGACCGGTAGCTCCTATTGGTGCAGAAAGAGATTCAAAATTCACTTTACGATATAATTTACGAGCAGACTCCATATAAGGCATGGTCTCGAGGTAGCATTGTTCGTAACCGTGTTCT
This sequence comes from Aquimarina rhodophyticola, assembly GCF_042434915.1. GTDB lineage: Bacteria > Bacteroidota > Bacteroidia > Flavobacteriales > Flavobacteriaceae > Aquimarina. Next base: position 561,667 of record NZ_CP170198.1, on the reverse strand, counting down.
TTGGCAAATTTCAAACATTTTTGCATCATTGTATACCCTATACCACGACCGCGTACTTCTGAAAGAAAATACATCTTTTGCAACTCACAAATAGTTGATTTTTCTCCTGCCAAGGGTGCGATGCCTGCTCCACCTAAAATTTTACCGTTTTCTACAACAACAAAATAAGCGCTATTGCGCTTATCATATGTCTCATACATATAGTTTAGCGCTTCATCTTCATAAGCAGTACCAACTTTTGGAACGTTCATTTCTATCAAAACATCACGTATTACTTTGGCTATTATTGGATTGTCCTCTGGTTGAAGCGAACGTAGTATTAATGTGCTCATTTGTATTATTAATAGTATTTTTGTTTAGTCTAAATTCTTGGATATTACAGGTTCAATTAAACCCGATAGAATTTAAATTATAATTGTATGTACAAGGTTATACTGACTCTGTGAATTACAGAAAATTTCATTTTACCAAAAACTACAATTAAAAAACAAATATAATGCTATATCTCGAAGTAAAGAATAGCAAATCGTGAATTTCAATTGAGATTTAGTTACCGTAAAACCACAATATTAAAAAGTTGAAAAAACATTCTCAATATATGCGGCGATGTATACAACTCGCTCAAAACGGTTTAGGAAGCACTTATCCAAATCCTTTGGTGGGATGCGTTATTGTATACGAGGATAGAATTATTGGTGAGGGATGGCATTATCAAGCTGGGCAAGCGCATGCAGAGGTAAATGCTATTAACTCGGTTAAAAAACCTGAATTACTAACAAAAGCGACGCTGTATGTAAGCTTAGAACCGTGTAGCCATTTTGGAAAAACGCCCCCTTGCAGTGATTTAATTATTGCAAAAGGAATAAAAAAAATCGTCATTGGCACTATTGATTCTTTTGCTGAAGTTAGTGGACGTGGGATTCAAAAATTAATACAAGCCGGTTGTGATGTTACTGTTGGTATATTAGAAAATGAATGTAACGATCTCAATCGTAGGTTCTTTACTTTTCATAATAAGAAGAGACCTTATATCATTCTTAAATGGGCTGAAACGCAAGAACATTTTATAGCTCCAACTAATTTGAGAACAGAAAGAGCTCCTGTATGGATCACACAAGCACCTGCAAAACAATTAGTTCATCAATGGAGAGCCGAAGAACAAGCAATTCTCGTAGGCACTCGCACTGCTGCACTAGATAACCCAAGATTAACGTTAAGAGAATGGCAAGGTAATCAACCAGTGAGAATTTTACTTGATAAGAATAATAAGGTTCCCAAAAACTCTTTAATTTTTGACACAACTGCCAGAACAATTTGTTTTGTTGAAACACCTATCGAAACTACTCCAGACAGTACAACTGAATACATTAAAGTCGATTTTGATAAAAACCTTATTCAATCAATTTGCCAAGCTTTGTACGAACGATCAATACAATCCCTGATTGTAGAAGGCGGAGCAACAACACTACAAAGCTTTATTGATCTTGATTTATGGGATGAAGCGAGAGTATTTACAGGTAAAACATTTTTTAAAGAAGGAACTTTAGGCCCTTCGATTAAAGGATACAAACCAATTAGCACCTATATCGGAGCAGATTTATTAACCGTATACCACAATGATTAAAACTATTATATTTGATTTTGGCGATGTTTTTATCAACCTTGATAAAAACGCTACTAATAAGTATTTTAAAAATTTAAAATCATTACAAGCCGCTACTCATTTGTTATCTAAAAATGATACACTTTTTGAAATAGGACAAATTAGCACACATACCTTTTTATCAACATATCAAGAATTTTTAAACCAAAAAACTACCAATTTAATTATAGAAGGATGGAATTCTATACTTTTGGATTTCCCCACATATCGATTTAATTTCATTAAAGAATTGTACAATAAAAGAAAATATCAGCTTATACTTTTAAGCAATACAAACTCTTTACATATCGAATGGATAGAACAAAATATTTCGTTTTATGAGGATTTCAAACAATGCTTCGACTACTTTTATCTTTCACATGAGATAGGAGTACGCAAACCTGATTACGAAATTTATAATTTTGTTTTACAAAATCATAAACTTGACGCAAATGAGGTTCTCTTTATTGATGATACAAAAGCCAATATCGAGGCGGCAAAAGATCTCGGCATACACACGTGGCATATTGACCCAACTTCTCAAGACATTGTTGATCTATTTACTACTAAATCTGAACTGTTTTGATCTACTTATTACTTAGCATATTTGCCTCAACGCTTATTTTTATTGTTTTTAAATTATTTACAATATACAATATCAACACTACGCAGGCAATTGTATTTAATTACATTTTCGCTTGCACATCGGGCGTACTTGCATACGATAAAGCTATTGAATTACCCGCTCTTCCAAATCAGGAATGGTTTATAGGCGCGCTACTTTTGGGCTTGGTCTTTATTCTCATCTTTAATTGTATGGCGATAACTACACAAATAAATGGATTATCGGTAGCTGCGGTAGCTAGTAAAATGAGTGTAGCGATTCCTATAGTTTTTGGCATCATCGTATATCATGAAACTACGGGAGTTTATAAAATAACAGGAATTATTGTCGCGTTATTTGCTGTTTATTTTACATCAATTAAAAAATCAACTGGTATTAGGATACAAAAAGAAAATATCATATTCCCCATACTTGTTTTTATAGGAAGCGGATTTATAGATACAACGTTAAAGTATATGGAACTTCATTATGTTTCTAAAAACGATGTACCCGTCTTTTCTGCTACAATTTTTGGAAGTGCAGCGGTACTGGGAATTATATCGTTAATATATCAAGCGATTAGAAAAAAACTTCGAATTGAGTTTAAAAACATCGTGGGAGGCATTGCTCTAGGAATTCCAAACTATGGTTCGATATACTTTTTGATACAAGCACTACGTAGTCAAAATTTGGATAGCTCAACGGTATTTACCATTAATAATGTAGCTATTCTACTAGTTACAACACTTACAGGAATCATATTATTTAAAGAAAAATTACTAGTTAAAAATTGGATTGGTATCATACTAGCAATTGTCAGTATACTTTTGGTCGCATTTTCAATATAACACTCCTATGATTGACGACACATATAAAACGATAGAACAACCAAGCAAAGAAATTTTATATAAAGATAAAAACAGTAAGTTTTTTGGATATGCCTTTCCAGTTACGTCTGATGATGAAGTAAAAAAAATCATCGATCAATTAAAAAAAGATCATCATGCAGCTAGACATTGGTGCTATGCCTGGCAAATAGGTATTGAAAACCCTTCTTACAGAGTTAATGATGATGGAGAACCTTCAAACTCTGCAGGACAACCTATTTATGGTCAAATTTTATCTTTTGAGGTTACCAATATACTTATTGTTGTTGTACGCTATTTTGGCGGAATTAAACTTGGGGTTGGAGGCCTTATATCTGCTTACAAATCCACCGCACAAATGAGTCTCGAAGCATCCAGTATTGTTCGTAAAACAATAAATCATTACTGTATGCTAATTTTTGACTACAAAAACATGAACAAAGTAATGCGAGTTATTAAAGCTAGACAATTAGACATTATTGAACAAAATTTGGGATTAGATTGTCGACTAACATTGAGCATTCGTAAAAATAAATTACAAGAAATTATTCAAATTTTTGAAGGATTATACGAAGTACAAGTAAAAATGCTTTAATTAGATTCGAATAGTGTTTCAATTTTTTGTAGAATAGGTTTTGGACAAAGCATAGGCTTTCTAGTAACCGCATCAACAAAAACAAGATCTGTTGAAGCTATTGTTAATAATTCTTGACTTTGATTGTATATTTCGTACTCAAACTGTATTCTAAATGTAGGAATTTTCTTAATCTTAGTTTTAACAGTTAAAACGTCGTTAAAGAAGGCAGATTTCTTAAATTTAAATTCTAGAGTAAGTACAGGAAGCATTACACCATCATCTTCCATTGATTTATAAGAAAAGCCTAATTGAGATATCCATTCAATCCTAGCAACCTCTAGATATTTGGCGTAGTTTGAGTGATGTACAACACCCATTTGATCTGTTTCACAATAGCGCACTTTAAGTGTAGAATTGGTTATAATAGACATAAATATTGTTAAAAATTGATATTAAACAATAACATTAGAATTTTATAAGTATGCGAAAAAAATAATTAAAATTCAACACCCAATAGATTTTTTTATTACAATATTTGTTCACATATTTGTCATGCAAAAAAGTACGGAAAATTACATAGATTTCCAGAATACAACCAATAAAGACAGAAACCAGAATACTATAATGAATGTAACTGCGCAATCAGTTTGGGAGAATTGCTTGTCTTTTATAGAAGACAATATTACTCCACAAGCTTACAAAACTTGGTTTGAACCCATCAAAGCTGTAAAGCTTACGGATAGCGCTCTAAGTATTCAAGTCCCTAGTAAATTTTTTTACGAATGGCTAGAAGAACATTATGTAAATTTACTCAAAGTTTCTCTAACCCGCGAGTTGGGTGAGCATGCAAAACTGGTGTATGTGATTAAAATGGAGAATACCTACGGTAACAAAAAGCCATTTACCGAAAAAATCCCTAGTGCCAATAGAATGTCCGTTCGTTCTCAAGAAGTTGATGTTCCTGTCAAAAGCAGAAACCCTGAGTTGAAGAACCCTTTTATAATTCCGGGTATTCGCAATGTAAAGATAGAATCTCAACTCAATCCTAGTTATAATTTTGAGAATTTTCTAGAAGGAGATTCAAATCGACTGGCACGCTCTGCTGGGATGGCAGTAGCCAATAAACCTGGCGGAACTTCATTCAATCCATTATTGATTTTTGGTGGAGTAGGTTTAGGAAAAACTCATTTGGCACATGCTATTGGTGTTAATATTAAGGACAACTATCCAGAAAAAACAGTTCTGTACATATCTGCTGAAAAATTTACTCAGCAATATATTGAATCTGTAAAAAAGAATAATCGTAACGACTTTATTCATTTTTATCAAATCATAGACGTTCTTATCGTTGATGATATACAATTATTATCAGGCAAAGCAGGGACTCAAGATGTCTTTTTCCATATTTTTAATCACTTGCATCAAAATGGTAAACAGGTTATTTTGACTAGTGACAAAGCTCCTGTAGATATGCAAGATATTGAACAACGGTTATTATCTCGTTTTAAGTGGGGTCTATCCGCAGAACTACATCAACCTGATTTTGAAACAAGGGTATCAATTATCAAAAATAAGCTCTATCGTGATGGCGTAGAAATGCCAGAAGATATTGTTGAGTTCTTAGCAAATAATATAAAAACAAATATTCGAGAGCTAGAAGGTGCAATCATCTCATTAATTGCTCATTCTTCATTCAACAAAAAAGACATTACTATTGATCTTGCAAAAGCTATTGTAGATAACTATGTCAAAAACACCAAACGAGAAGTATCAATAGATTATATACAAAAGGTAGTTAGTGATTATTTCCAAATGGATGTTGAAACATTACAATCCAAAACAAGAAAGCGTCATATTGTACAGGCTCGACAATTAGCCATGTTCTTTGCAAAAAAGCTCACCAAAGCATCCTTGGCTAGTATTGGCACACAAATTGGCAAGAGAGACCATGCTACCGTTTTACATGCCTGCAAAACTGTAGATAATTTATCCTCAACAGATAAGCAATTTAGAAAATACGTCGAAGATCTAGGTAAAAAACTAACCTTGTAACTTAGACTCTCCTACAAATAATTTGTATTAAATATTTTATTAAAAATAGCTTAACTAATGAAAACCAAAATTCTTATGGTTTGTCTAGGCAATATATGCAGATCACCTTTAGCCGAAGGTATTTTAGCTTCAAAACTGGATAAAAATTTGTACAACGTGCACTCTTGCGGAACCAGTAATTATCATGTAGGAAATCTGCCGGATGAGCGATCTATAGAAATTGCAAGAAAGTACGGCATTGATTTAACCAATCAGCGTGCTGCACAGTTTACTATAACAGACTTTGACACCTACGACTATATTTTTGCCATGGATCAATCAAACAAAGAAAACTTATACAAATTAGCCCGAAGTAACCAGGACAAACAAAAGATACGTTTAATCATGGATATGATTTTTTTAAATGAACGTGTCGATATTCCTGATCCTTATTATGGAGGTAAAACAGGTTTTGAAAATGTTTTTAAAATGTTAGAAGAAGCTTCAAACAAAATTGCTACAGAATTAAAAAACGGTCCTTTAAAAATCTTTGAATCCAATTAAGTAAGTGCTTAATAAAAAAACGCTCTCAATTTTTACAAGTGATCGAGTCAAAAGAAATAGGTATTGAATTCCGAAAAAATTAGTACTATTGTAATATATTTTTTTTCAATTTAAGCATAAATTATTCGATGCTTCCCCAAAAATATCGTATAATTTCTTTTGCTACTTACGACAGTTGAATTTAACCAAAGAATACCAAAAATACACCTATGGAATCTAAATCATTAAATCCTAAAGGACGTTTGTATTTAATACCAACTCGTCTTGGTGACGATGTACCTTTAGAGGTACTTCCTATATCCATAAAAAAGGTTTTAGAACAAGTCAATCATTACATTGTCGAAAATGAAAAACCAGCAAGACGTTTTATAAAAAAAATAAGCCCTAGTAAATCTCAACGTTCTTTAATTATTAATACGGTTAATAAATACACAAATGAGGAAGAGATCCCTGGTTTTCTTGATCCTTGCTTTAATGGTGAGTCTGTTGGGCTTTTATCTGATGCAGGATGCCCAGGAATAGCAGATCCTGGTGCAGAAATTATAAGAATGGCACATGAGAAGGACATTCAAGTAACTCCGCTGGTAGGGCCATCCTCCATATTACTCGCCATGATGAGCAGTGGAATGAATGGTCAAAATTTTGCGTTCAATGGTTACCTACCAATAGACAAACAAGAGCGTAAAGGAACTATCAAGCACCTAGAACGAATTTCATCAGAAAAAAATCAAGCTCAATTATTTATCGAAACGCCCTATCGTAATGATAAAATGTTAGAAGATTTAAAGTCTATTTTACAATCTAACACAAGACTATGCATTGCTTGTGACATTACCTTAACTACAGAATATATAGTTACCAAAACTATTGCAGAGTGGAACAAGATAACTATCGATTTACATAAACGACCTACTATGTTTATAATTCAAAAAGATTAGTTTGGATTAATATAGCTAAATTCTTAAAATTAAAAATCTTTAGCAGATTACAATAAATCCATAAAAACCTAGTTAATATTAGAGAGAAACTTTAGCCTTTCTGTCAGCAATAATAGTAGATGTATCATAGCCCATAAATCTTTTCATGTAGTATCGTATGGTTGTACCAAAAGCATCTTCAAAACCAGAAACTCCTCCGCTTCGTAAGTACTCTTTGACAGCACCAGGACCTGCCAAGTGCGCTGCAGCCAAAATACCAGATTCTGTTATTTCTACACCATTCATAGTGCGCCCAACAAACCAATTTATATCACGACGTAATACCCATTTATTTCTAGAAGCATTTGCATAAAAAGCTTTTTCTTGAAGTTCTGGTGAGTTTAAAAATGCTTTTGTATCATAAATACCGATTAAAGCAAGCGTACCTTTGCCAAACTGGTACTTACCTAAATATCCAAATTGATTAATAACCGTATAATCCCCTCTAGATTCTTTAAAAGCAACAGCTTCCTTAAAACCGATGTAAGACTTACCTAGATTTGGTGAAATAAAAGAATCTAAAGATTCGTCTTCAATTTCATTAAAATTTGGTGCTATATAAAATAGATCTAAACCCGAAGTGCTATACTCACTAAAATCTACCTTTTTCTTGTTTGTGAAACTAGGTAATAAACCTCCACCTATAAGTAACACTATTGATAATACTAATACCTTTTTTATCATATAAAAAATTTCTAAGTAGCCATCAAAAGATGTCCCCATCTACTTAAATTTTTGCCGTGCAAATATACGATCTTTTTTTTGATAGTTCTTTAACCTGTGTTAAAGTATTTATAATATTGAAAAACAATAGATTACACCAACAAACAAGCTGTACTATCGCATAGGCAAGGTCAATAAAAATGGGAGATCACACACTAAAACACCACTTATACAATTCCATAATATCTACTCATAACCCTAGAGGATTTGTTAAATCTATAGATAAAATTTATGATTATGTTATGTAAATTTAAGAGATATTACCTTCTAATTTTTTGATTATTTATCCATTTTACATATTGCGCTTTGTTGCGATTATGCTGAGCCATATTTTTTGCGAACATATGATACCCAGGTTTAGCCACATTCGCTACAAAAAAATAATAATCATGTGATTCATAATTTAAAACCGCATCAATAGATGAAATATCGGGCATTGCAATCGGACCAGGAGGCAAGGTGCTATTCTTATAAGTATTATATGGACTATCGATTTCTAAATCTTTATACAACACGCGTTTAATAACCATATCCCAATCGTTATTTTTGTCTTTAATCGCGTAGATAACGGTTGGATCAGCATCCAGTTTCCAGCCATTCTTATAGCGATTCATGTATACACCAGCTACGCGAGGGCGCTCATCTATACGCGCAGTTTCTTTTTGAACAATTGACGCGATAACTGCTACTTGATGTCTCGTAAGTCCACTTTTCTTTGCTTTGGCTTGTCGTACATCGTTCCAAAAAGAATGATATTCTTTTAACATACGCTCCCTAAATTTTTCAGCTGAAGTATTCCAAAAAAACTCATATTTGTTAGGAATATACATCCCTAATGCGTTTGCTTTTGTAAACCCGTTTTTCTGTAAAAAAACAGAATCCTTAAAAGCTCTTAATAATGATAAGCTATCTGCCTCTATTTGTTCTGCCACTCTACCAGCTAAATTCTCTAAGCGTTCTTGGTTGTTAAATGTAACTTTAATAGGAATATTTGCACTTCTTAGCGTATTGACAATTTGATTGTTGTTTTGATCCTGGGTAAGGATAAAATGTCCTGCTTTGATATTTTGAATATACCCCTTTCTCCTAGCTATTCGATCAAAGCTGTAAATATCTTTAATATAAGGACTTATTAATTCTATAAATTCGGTATATGTGGTGTTTGAAGGAATGTATACCGCTGCTGTCTTCCCTTCAAATTTAGTATTAGGAGTAAATACTGCAGTATATACATAGTAAGCAAAAACACCACCTGCAATCATTCCTATTAACCCAATAATCAATAAAATTCTTTTTATATACATACCTTTATTAATTGATATAACAATTCATTTTGAAATCCATCTTTATCGCGATTCCAATCTTTTTTAATTCCTACTTTTTTAAACCCATTAGCCTCAAAAAGCTTTAAACTCCTACTATTCTTTTCAGCTATATTTGCATACAATTGGTGCACATGAAGATAGGTAAACACATATTGTATCACTAATTGTAATGCTTCTGATCCGTAACCTTTACCCCTATTAGCTGTTTCGGCTATTAATATACCAACACCTACACGAGCATGGGTAGGATTAAAATTATACAAATCGATTAATCCTAAAATCGCATCGTCATAAGTACAAATTACCAAACGCAATTGTTTTGCCTCATATATATCTTGATGAGAATTTTCTAGATATTGTTTTATCAAAAATCGTGAATAAGGAGTTTGGGTGGAGCTAACCTCCCATACTTTCTCATCATTTTCTATAGCATAAATAAATTCTAGATCTGTTGGCTCTAAAGCTCTTAAATAAATTAATTCTCCCTTTAATGTTACCATTCGATCACTCCTTTAAAGACAAAAACCGCAGGGCCACTTAAAATTACATCTGTATACTGCCCGTTGTTAGTTGTAGTAAATGATACCTGTAATTCTCCTCCTAACGTATCGATTCTAATCCTATTGTCAGATGTTCTATTTGTAGCATGCATTGCCAAAGCAGCAGCCGTTACTCCTGTTCCACAAGATAAGGTCTCATCCTCTACTCCTCTTTCATAGGTGCGAACTTTATAATGATTAGAAGCTTTTTGCTCTACAAAGTTGACATTTGTGCCTGTTTCGAAATATGGAGCTCCATTTCTGATTCCTTTCCCTATAGCTACAACATCAAGCATAGCAACATCATCTACTAATGAGATATGATGAGGCGATCCTGTATCGAGAAAGACATGTGATTCAAATATGTCAACGGTGGTCACATCTTGCATTTGAAGATTAACAATAAAATCTTTAATAGTAGCATAATGTTTACCATCAACTGCTGTAAATGTAGCTGTATCTGTTATAATCCCTAGTTTATGTGCGAATGCAACTAAACATCTCCCTCCATTTCCGCACATAGAACTTTCATTACCATCTGCATTAAAGTATACCATTTTAAAATCATCTTTTGGATCCTCTGACTTTTCTAGTAGCATCAATCCATCTGCTCCAATACCAAATTTTCTGTCACAAAGTCTTGCTACTTTTTTGGTATCATTTTTGGAGATTATACGTTGTCGATTATCAATGATTATAAAATCATTTCCTGTTCCTTGATATTTATAAAATGTAATGGTCATGAAATATACTTAAACCGCAAAGGTACAAAGATTGTTGACATATTTTCATTGTTAAGATCGCGTTAAAATGTAATTATTTTATACTTTAATTGTAATTTTTAAAGTTATTTTTAGTCAATTAGAGTACGTGTTAAATTTAAAAAAAGAGAAAGAAGATGAGAAAATTTTTGAGTTTACTAGTTGTAGCTGTACTCGCAGGTGGGATAACCTTAGCTGCGTACAAATTTTTTATTGAGAAAGAAACCTCTATAGTATCAACACCCACTACATCACAATCGCCCTATATTCCTACCGCATACACACCCACTACATCTTCCTATGCTTCTACGAATATTGATTTTACTGTAGCTGCACAAAAGACAGTGAATGCAGTTGTGCATGTTAAACAATATGGTACCACTAGGACACCCCGTAATTTAATGGAATTTTTACGTAATGGTGGTGGCTCCTCTCAAGAGCGTCGTATACAAGGAGCGGGTTCTGGAGTTATTATTACCGAGGATGGTTACATTATTACAAATAATCATGTAATTGCTGGAGCATCAGAATTAGAAGTAACACTAAATAATAATAAATCGTATAAGGCAGAAGTTGTTGGTACATCGCCGCAATCCGACATTGCGTTACTTAAAATAGAATCTGAAGAAAAATTAACGTATATACCTTTTGGAGACAGTAATGCTGCCAAAATTGGTGAATGGGTTCTTGCAGTAGGTAATCCTTTTAATTTGACTTCGACTGTGACAGCAGGCATTATAAGTGCTAAATCAAGAGATTTGAATGAATATGATGATAACGTTCAATCATTTATTCAAACAGACGCAGCGATCAATCCAGGAAATAGCGGGGGTGCTTTGGTTAATAGCAAAGGAGAACTCATTGGCATAAACACTGCAATCACATCTCAAACAGGAAGTTATGTAGGATATGCTTTTGCGGTTCCTTCGAACAATGCTAAGAAAATTATTGACGACATTATTGAATTTGGAGAGGTACAACGGGGTATTCTAGGAATACGCGGTGGAAACATAACACCAAAAGCTATAGAAGCATACGACTTAAAAGATGCCCAAGGTGTATTCGTTGCTTATGTAGATGAAGATAGTGGCGCAAAAAAGGCAGGCTTAAAAGAAGGAGACTTAATAAAAGAAATTGACGGACTACCTATCCGTAAATTTGCAGATTTAACTGGATATGTAAACAGTAAACGTCCTGATGATGTTATACAGGTCAAAATTCTTAGAAAAAGTAAAGAATTAACGTTTCCCGTGACACTTTCAAAATATGAGATCCAGGTATATCATATAAAAGATGTTGGTGTAGAAGTTATAAATCCTCCAAAAGGATATTTAGAAAAATTCAATTTAACGCATGGTGTTGTTATAAACAAGTCACTAAGTTCTAGAATGCAACGCTATGATTTAAAAGGCATTGTTATTACAGAGGTCGATAACAAAAAAATAAATTCTGTTTTAGATGTAAAAAACATCATTGAAAGTAAATCTGAAAATGAAGATATTATAATAAGTTTGGTAGATCGCAATGGAACAAAGCGCGAATTTATATTTAATTAAAGTAAACGACGTATTAAATGAAATCCCGATATCTAAGCATATTGGGATTTTTTATTCAAATTTCTTTCTCGAAAACGATTGAAATATATACTTTTGCACGAAATTTCATCCTAGTAAAAACACAACACAATATGAGCTCTAACGAAGTTTATGAAAAGGAATTAGCTTTCCAAGCAGACAGACGTCGTGCCACGGTAGCATTTATTAAAACAGTAAGTGATTTATGGTATGACAATTCTATTGAATTGGTTTTGTTTCGTAATCAATTAATAGATAAAAATGTTAGCGAAATTCTGAATCTTCACGAATACGCTGGCAAATTTGTTCAAAAGCCAATTTCAATTTTTGACTCTGTCGAGATTGCCCAAGCTATCAAACAAATGGATCTTCCTCCAGCAAAATTAGATATTGGTAAACTTACATATGAATTTCACTTGGCCGGAAGTCAATTTGAGTCCGCATCTGCTTTTATCATGGAGAAATTAAAGGATGCAAAAGAATTCAAAACGATTACGCCAAAAGATGTAGTACTCTACGGCTTTGGTCGTATTGGGCGTTTGGTTGCTCGTGAGTTAATGACCATTACAGGAAGAGGAAGTCAATTACGATTACGCGCAATTGTAACTCGTGGCGCGATAACTCAAGATGTACTAGAAAAACGTGCTTCCTTGCTACGCAGTGATTCTGTACATGGAGATTTTGCAGGAACGGTAGAAATTGATTTAGAAAATGAGTCCTTATTAATCAACGGTACTACTGTACGTATCATTAGCGCCAATGCACCAGAGGAGATCGATTATACAACTTACGGTATTGATGATGCTCTAATTATCGACAATACGGGTGCTTTTAGAGATAAAGAAGAATTAAGCAGACACCTAAAATCAAAAGGAGCAGATAAAGTATTATTAACTGCACCGGGGAAAGGAATTCCTAATATCGTGCATGGTGTAAATCACAAAGAACATAATCCTGATACTGTTGACATATTCTCGGCAGCATCATGCACAACCAATGCCATCACTCCTATCCTACAAGTTATCGAAGATACATTTGGAGTAACCAATGGACATTTGGAAACAATCCACGCCTATACAAACGATCAAAACTTGGTCGATAATATGCATAAAAAATACAGAAGAGGCCGTGCAGCTGCTCTCAATATGGTAATAACAGAAACAGGAGCAGGAAAAGCTGTATCCAAAGCGCTTCCTAGTTTTGAAGGCAAACTTACATCAAACGCTATTCGTGTACCAGTTCCTAATGGATCTTTGGCAATTCTTAATCTCCATTTATCCAAAAAAGCTTCTGTTGAAACTATGAATGAAGCAATAAAAAAATATGCTTTAGAAGGAAATTTAGTTGAGCAAATCAAATACTCTCTTGATAATGAATTAGTATCAAGCGATATTGTAGGATCCTCAGCTCCATCAATATACGACAGTAATGCTACAATTGTAGATAACTCAGGAGAAAATGCTGTTTTATATGTCTGGTATGATAATGAATATGGTTACAGCCATCAAGTAATTCGCTTATCAAAGTACATTGCAAAAGTAAGACGTTATACCTATTACTAATCCTTGTAAAATCACAAATGTAAGGTGCTACATTTTTGTAGCACCTTTTTTGTTTTATGACTTTGTTAACTGGTTCAAACTCGGCGTTGTAGTATTTTGCAGTGCTAAAATCCATATAAATGACCAAAACAGATTCAATAAAGCGTAGTCAATTTAAGAAAAAACGTAACTATATACCTGTTGTAATTATCATACTCCTAATTGTTATCAGACTATTTTTACCGTATTATATTGAGCAAAGAATTAATAATACACTTGCAGCGATACCAGGTTATTATGGTAAAGTAGAAGACGTGGATCTTGCACTCTGGAGAGGTGGCTATGTCATAGAAAACCTGTTTTTAAATAAAGTAAATGCAGAAAGTCAAGTTCCTTTCTTAAATTTTCCGAAAACAGATATTTCTATAGAGTGGAAATCCCTGTTTAAAGGTAAAATTGTGAGTGAAATTTTTATGCTACAGCCAGAGGTTATATACGTTTTTGAAGACCAACAAAAAAATTCTGCAGAGGATGCTAACGTTGAAGACTGGACCAAAGCACTCACCGATCTAGTCCCCATTGATATTAACCATTTTGAAGTTACCGATGGCAAAATAGCGTTCGTACAAGTATCCACCAATCCCAAGATTGATTTACATATCAACCAACTTAAGATCATAGCAGAGAATTTAAAAAATGTAATAAGAACAGATAAAAAACTACCTTCTACGATAACTGCAAATGGTGTATCCATAGGTCAAGGTGATTTTTCACTAGATGGCCAAATGGATATTTTTAAACAAATTCCTGATTTGGACATTAATATGCGTTTAAAAAACGCACAGGCTACCGCCCTTAATGATATGACAAAACACTATGCTGGCATTGACTTTAATGAAGGACAATTTGAACTATATAGCGAAGTAGCCATCGCAGATGGTTACCTCAAAGGCTACCTAAAACCACTGTTAAAAAACAGCAAGTTAATAGGAAAAGAAGATAGTTTCTTAGGTACCTTATGGGAAGGTTTTGTAGGGTTTTTTAAATTTATTTTGAAAAATCAAAAACAAAACACAATAGCAACACGAATTCCTATCGAAGGAGATCTTAACAAAGTGGAAGCTGGTGTATGGCCAACAATTTTTAATATTATTAAGAACGGATGGATAAAAGCCTATAAAGGCGATGTTGACCAGAACATTGATTTTGAAGACGCAGAGCGTCCTAAAGATAAAAAATAAAGAAAAAATCTAAAAGCAAAAGTTAAGTAAAAACTCGTAAATAAATAAAAATCAATAGAGTAAACTAGGCAAAAACTGAATACTAGTTTTTGTTTAAAAATGTTTGTAATAGCTTACAATATTGTATATTTATTATCGTTAGTGAACGTAATTAATAATTCAACTAAAAGACAACAATGACTTTACCTAAGTATTTACTAGTTTTAATTCTATCCATATCATTTTTTCAAGATTCTTTTGCTCAAGAAGAACAAGAAGATATGTCTGCTGATCAAGCACTAAAACAAGCAAATATTGAAAAACAATTTAGCACAGTAATAAAAAAATCAGGCAGATACCAGGAATATAAAGTCGTTAAACGTGTATGGATTGATCAACTCAAAACTAACACTCTAGATACTCTTAAAAGTCTGGAAAATCGTCTAACCACCTCGAATCAACGCATATCAGATCAAGAAAGTAAAATTAACGAGCTACAGCAAAATCTTAGTGCTACTAATCAAAATCTAGTTTCGATTACCGAAGAGAAAGATACTATGAATTTTTTGGGTGTAAACATGACAAAAGCAAGCTACAAAACAATGATGTGGGCTATTGTAGCAGTCATCTTAGCGCTTCTCGGATTTTTTATATTCAAATTTAAGAACAGTAATGCAGTAACTTTGGAAGCTAAGAAAAATTTGGCAGAGACAGAAGCCGAATTTGAAGATCATCGTCGTAGAGCTTTAGAACGAGAACAAAAAGTTATGCGCAAATTACAAGATGAGCTAAATAAACAACGCAAAACAGGAGCTAATTAACCCTTTTTTCTCAATATTCTTCGCATCTTTGCTGTCATTTATCAAAATAATATAAGGATGCGTATTGATATTATCACAGTTGTACCAGAGTTGCTTAAAAGCCCTTTTGAAGCTTCAATTATGAAGCGATCGATTGAAAAAGGACTTGTAGAGGTGAACTTTCATAATCTCAGAGATTACGTTACCGATAATTATAAACAAATTGATGACTATCAATTTGGAGGTGGTGCTGGTATGGTAATGATGATAGAACCAATTGACAAGTGTATTACTGCGTTAAAAGCCGATCGTGAATACGACGAAGTAATTTACATGACACCCGATGGTGAAACATTAAATCAAGGTAGCGCCAATCAATTGTCACTAGTCAAAAATATCATTATACTTTGTGGCCATTACAAAGGTGTTGACCAACGTGTAAGAGACCATTTTATAACACGAGAGATCTCTATAGGAGACTATGTATTATCGGGAGGTGAATTAGGTGCCTTAATTTTATGTGATGCTATAATTCGTTTAATCCCAGGAGTACTCGGTAATGAAACCTCTGCCCTAACCGATTCTTTTCAAGATAACTTGCTTGCTCCTCCTATCTACACAAGACCTGCAGAATATAAAGGTTGGAAAGTTCCTGAAATATTAACATCTGGAAATTTTCCAAAAATCGAAACTTGGAGAGAAGAACAAGCCTACCAAAGAACTAAAGAACGAAGACCTGATCTACTTAATGACTAACTAAACATCACTAAAGTTATTTTACTCAATAACTTGCATATTATCAAATATTACTTATTTTTGCACCCTGTTTTAAATAACCTCTGGCGAAAATCGCGAATGTTGTTTTAACATTAATAAAGAAAACTATATCAAAATGGAAGATTTAGTAAAGTTCGTACAGGACGAATTTGTAACCAAAAAAGAAATGCCAGATTTTGCAGCTGGTGACACAATTACTGTGTATTACGAAATTAAAGAAGGAGAAAAATCACGTACTCAGTTTTTTAGAGGCGTAGTAATTCAACGAAGAGGTTCTGGCGCTACAGAAACATTTACAATTCGTAAAATGTCTGGAACTATTGGAGTTGAGCGTATCTTCCCATTAAATTTACCAGCGCTTCAAAAAATTGAAGTAAACAAACGAGGTAAAGTTCGTAGAGCTCGTATTTTCTATTTTAGAGAACTTACTGGTAAAAAAGCAAGAATTACAGAGAGAAGAAGATAATCAACCCTCTATATATGATAAAAAGCGGTCTATTGACCGCTTTTTTTATGAACAATTGTTAATACCATAAGTTTATAACATGTTGAAAACTAATTAACTACATATAGTGTAATTCTAATAAAATTTCCTATTTTTATATAAATGAAGAGCCATGGAATGACACTAGGATTTCCTGATTTTCTCTTTATAATGTTCTTAGAACATTTTAAGTAACTTTATTACTAAGATTATTCTATAAAAACTAAAGTTATTTTTTTGCGTACATCCTTGAAATAATTTTAGGACCATAGCTTAAAATCATTTCAAAATGAAACTCAAAGGAAAAAATAAAGTTTTGTCAATAATCTTATTTTAAAGAAACACTTTGACTATCATCGTCACTTTACTCATACATATTCTTTATAAGTATGGTAAAAACTTTTGATAGTTGTTTTTTGAATGGTTTCTTAATTGATCTAGAATTAATTACAAAACATTCAAAACCGTAAACTCTTTTTTTGTTATAAGCAGCTTACGCTCTTATTTAATAGCTCTTAAAAGGCTAACACTAAAGATTTACGGATGAAAGCCATGTCAAAATTAAATATTTTGATATGGCTTTTTAATTTAAAATCACTTTTACCACTACTTCTCAATATTCTAGTTCAATTCACAAATCAAACTGAGGGGTTGCAATTGCCTGCTTAGATTTGTATATTCGCGCTCGGAAAATCATTTCATATCAATATTTATTTTGATTGTTTATTCTTTTAAAACTAAGTGGTTAAAACACTTATGAAATAGTTCTCAGAAACCACAGCACTTTAATGTGCACAAGTAAACCTTAGAAATGAATTCATTTCTAAATACGTATAAACATTTAAACACGTTCAAAAAATGGCAATTGAAAATTCCAAAATTGTATATACCCTAACAGATGAAGCTCCTGCGCTGGCAACTTATTCATTTTTACCACTTGTTCAAAAGTTCACTAAAACCGCTGGTATTAATGTTGAGACAAAAGACATATCCTTGGCAGCAAGAATATTAGCAAATTTCTCAGGATCGCTTAAAGACAATCAAAAACAGTTAGATGCACTCTCAGAACTAGGTGAGCTTGTAAAAAAACCGCAAGCAAATATTATAAAACTTCCTAATATTAGCGCGTCCATTCCCCAACTTAAAGCTGCAATTTTAGAACTACAATTACAAGGCTACGCGGTACCTAATTATCCCGAAGAACCTAAAAACGATACAGAAAAAGAAATTAAGCAAATCTACGACAAGATTAAAGGTAGTGCCGTAAACCCTGTATTAAGAGAAGGAAACTCAGATCGTAGAGCACCTAAGCCTGTCAAGCAATATGCCCGTAAGAACCCACATAGCATGGGTGCATGGGATAAGAACTCAAAATCTCATGTCGCTACAATGACTAGTGGAGATTTTTTTCACAATGAAAAATCAGTAGTTGTATCCAAAGCCGATGATGTTAAAATTGAGTTTATAGATGACAATGGCAATGCAACTGTGCTTAAAAAAAGTACGCCCCTATTAGCAGACGAAGTAATTGACGCAACTGTGCTTAATAAGGTAGCATTAATTAAATTTTTGGAACATGAAATAAATGATGCTAAGGATAAAAATGTGCTGTTTTCTTTACACATGAAAGCTACCATGATGAAAGTCTCAGACCCTATTATTTTTGGTCACGCTGTTACGGTATTTTTTAAAGATGTATTCGAAAAACATGCTGCTATTATTGATGAGCTAAATGTTGAAGTTAATAATGGTTTTGGTGATCTTCTTGCTAAAATTAAAAAACTACCAGAAGCAAAAAGAAAAGAAATTGAAGCTGATATCGCTGCTGTTTATAAGGAACGTCCAGGTATTGCCATGGTAAATTCTGACGAAGGTATCACAAATTTACATGTTCCTAGTGACATTATTATTGATGCCTCGATGCCTGCCATGATTCGTACTTCGGGACAAATGTGGGATGCTAATGGTAAAACTCAAGATACAAAAGCAGTGATTCCAGATAGTAGTTACGCGGGGATCTATCAAGAAACTATTGATTTTTGTAAGGAGCATGGAGCTTTTGATCCTACCACGATGGGAACAGTTCCTAATGTTGGACTAATGGCACAAAAAGCAGAAGAATATGGCTCACATGACAAAACCTTTGAAATCCAAGGAGATGGTATTGTTCGCGTGGTAAATGCAGCGGGAGACATTCTTATAGAACATGAAGTAGAAGAAGGTGATATTTGGAGAATGTGTCAAACAAAAGATGCGCCTATTCTTGATTGGGTAAAACTAGCCGTTACTAGAGCGAAGGCTTCCAACACACCAGCAATTTTCTGGTTAGATGAAAACAGAGCTCATGATGCGCAATTGATCAAAAAGGTTCACACATATTTAAAAGATCATGATACTACAGGGTTAGACATTCAAATTATGTCTCCTGTAAAAGCTACGCGTTATACACTAGCACGCATGAAAGATGGGAAGGATACGATTTCTGTAACTGGAAACGTTTTAAGAGATTATAATACCGACTTATTTCCTATTTTGGAATTAGGTACAAGTGCAAAAATGCTTTCCATTGTTCCGTTAATGAATGGTGGGGGTCTATTTGAGACAGGTGCAGGTGGTTCTGCACCAAAACATGTACAACAATTTAATAAAGAAGGTCACTTACGTTGGGATTCGCTAGGAGAATTTTTAGCCTTAGCAGTTTCATTAGAACACTTGGGTGAAAAGAATAAGAATTCTAAGGCCATTATTTTGGCAGATACTTTGGATCAAGCAACTATTAAATTTCTCGATAATAAAAAATCACCATCTAGAAAAGTTAACGAACTTGACAACCGAGGAAGTCATTTTTATTTAGCTCTATACTGGGCACAAGCTCTGGCCGAGCAGTCAAAAAACGCTGAACTTAAATCCGAGTTTAGCGCATTAGCTAAGCAACTAGAAGATAATGAAGAGACTATTATCGATGAACTTAACAAGGCTCAAGGAAACCCAGTGGATATGGGTGGGTATTATTGGCCTAATCCCAAAAAAGTATCTAATGCGATGCGTCCTAGTAAAACGCTTAATAGTATTATAAACAATTAACTTGTATTACACTATAAAGCCTGCACAATCTGCAGGCTTTATAATTTCAATGATAAAATTACAGTAGGTATACTAGCTTTAGTATACTAAGACATTTATATTGAATTCTTACTTGTAACATCTCTTCATATCGAGCGTCTATCAATTGTATAACCCTTCTAACCTATTTCTTTTGAAAAAAATATTCATAGCCAGTGTCCTACTCATACTCTTTCAAAATACACTATACAGTCAAGAAAAATTCACGTTGAGCGGAGTAATTTCTGAGCAGTCAAGTAATGAAACACTTATTGGTGTTAATGTCTTATTTCCCGAAATTTCAAAGGGTGTGGTTACCAACGAATATGGGTTTTACTCTATAACGCTACCAGCTGGAACCTATCAATTACAGGTTAGCTATTTAGGTTTTCAGGATATTATTCAAACACTTATACTTTCTGAGAATCAAAAAATTGATTTCCAATTAGAAGAAGCTTCAGAGATGCTAGACGAAGTTATTATAACAGAAGATGTAGAACGAATCAATATTAAAAACCCTCAGATGAGCGTCAATAAGTTATCTGCAGGTACAATCAAACAAATCCCTGTAGTGCTGGGTGAAGCAGATGTTATAAAATCTATATTACTTTTACCCGGAGTAACTAGTGGTGGCGAAGGAGCTTCTGGATTTAATGTTCGTGGTGGCGCAGCTGATCAAAATTTAATTCTGCTCGATGAAGCTACAATCTTTAATTCTTCACATCTTTTTGGGTTCTTCTCAGTTTTTAATCCTGATGCTATTAAAGATTTAAAATTATACAAAGGA
Organism: Aquimarina rhodophyticola; assembly: GCF_042434915.1. GTDB lineage: Bacteria > Bacteroidota > Bacteroidia > Flavobacteriales > Flavobacteriaceae > Aquimarina. Next base: position 540,773 of record NZ_CP170198.1, on the reverse strand, counting down.
GGGATACCTGCAAAATATGGAGGTCGGGTATCTTCTGTTTTAGATATTTATCAAAAAGAAGGAAATAGTAAAAAATTTCAAATGAATGGAGGAGTCGGCCTTGTTGCTAGTAGAATCCTCGCCGAAGGTCCTATTGTAAAAGATAAAGGAGCTTTTCTTGTTGGTGGTAGATCATCCTATGCACACTTATTTCTTCCGTTATTTGATATAGATAATACAGCATACTTCTATGATTTAAATACTAAGCTTAATTATAAAATTGACGACAATAATAGCCTGTATCTATCTGGATATTTTGGACGCGATGTTTTTAATCTAAATGATAGCTTTAAAAATGTATACGGGAACTCTGTTCTTAATCTAAGATGGAACCATCTTTTTTCTGAAAAATTATTTTCTAACTTATCCTTAATTTACTCAGATTACTTTTATGGTTTAGAATTAGATTTTGTAGGATTTAAATGGAACTCTGGGATTCGTAATTTTAATCTTAAATACGACTTAAAACATTATATTGGTAATAATTTTCAACTCAACTATGGTATAAATAATATTTATTACCGTTTTAATCCTGGGGAGATAAAGCCTAATCGAGAAGACTCTGGTATTACCGAAGAAAAACTTATTGATAAATATGCTAACGAGTTTGCTGTCTATATTGATGCAGAGCACAAAATATCAAATAAACTTACAATGCAATATGGATTGCGATTAAGTAATTTTGTTCGACTTGGTCAAGATGAGTTAAATGAATATAGTGATGACAATCCAGTAACCTATGATCCTGTTACACAAAATTACAATGGTGCAGACCCAATAGGCATAACTACTTATAAGAGAAGTGATCAAATAGAAACTTTTACAAATCTAGAACCAAGAGTAGCTTTATCTTTTGCCTTTAACGATAATACTTCAGTAAAAGCTAGTTATAATCGTATGACGCAATACTTGCATTTACTATCAAATACCAATGCTCCTACTCCACTAGATGTATGGACACCAAGTGGTAAATATGTAAAACCTCAAAAATTAAATCAATATGCTTTGGGTTTTTTCAAAAGCTTTAAGGACAACGCATATTCTCTGGAAACCGAAATATTTTATAAGGATATAGAAAATCGCATTGATTACATAGACGGTGCAAATCTTATTGCCAACAATGCTATTGAACAAGAAATATTAAATGGCGAGGCTAGAGCATACGGACTTGAATTTCTTTTACGTAAAAACTTGGGCAGATTTAAAGGATGGTTTGCCTATACGCTTTCAAAATCAGAGCAGCGTACGCCGGGTAGAACATCTATAGAGACAGGTATAAATAATGGTGACTGGTACAATACACCCTATGATAAAACCCATGATTTTTCTATCAATACAAGTTACGAACATAACCAAAAATGGAAATTTGCTGCTAATTTTATTTTTCAAACTGGTCAACCCACAAACTATCCGAGTGGGCAATTTACCTATCAGGATTTAGCAGTTCCTATTTACGATGGACTTCGTAATAGTGAACGACTACCAGCATATCATCGTTTAGATCTATCTGCTACTTTAACACCAAAAAAGAATAAAGATAGACGTTGGCAAGGTGAATGGGTTTTCAGTATTTATAACGCCTATAATAGGAAAAATGCTGCTTCCATTAGTTTTAGTCAAAATACCGATACTCAAAGAAATGAAGCCATACAAACATCTATTTTTGGTATAGTACCTGCTATTACTTATAATTTTAAATTTTAATCCTATGATTATTTCAATAAAAACTATCATGGCATTTATAAAAAAGCGATCTATGCCTCAAATCGCACTAAAAGTTTCAATCCTATTAATAGGAATAGTATGCATCACTGGTTGTGAAGATGTTGTGGATATTGACACTCCTGTAGGAACTCCAACATTAGTTGTGGACGCTTCTTTTAGAGTCTATACAGATGAAGAGCCAGTACAAGTAGATAATGCAATAAAATTATCATTATCCGCTCCATTTTTTGCTCAAGATGTTCCTGCGGTGTCTAATGCTACAGTTTATATAACTGACCAAACAGATCAAACACGTATTCTTTATACAGAATCTCAAGTACCCGGTACGTTTATTCCTAATCAACAAGACCAATTTATTCCACAGTTTAATAGATCCTATGAATTAACCGTAATTTATAATGATGAGACCTATATTGCTACTGCTAATTTAATTCCGACGGTACCTATTGATGAGATAAAGCAGGGAGATGGTAATTTTATAGATGGAGAAGAAACTGAAATTTTTGCAGTTTTCACAGATGTAAAGGATAGAGAGGATTATTACTTTTTTGATTTTGGATTTAATGAATATACTGTAAATGAAGATCGTTTTTATGATGGTCAAACCTTTGAGTATCCTTTTTATTATGATGACCTAAAACCCAATCAAGAACTAAATATTTCAATACTTGGAATAGATGAGCAGTATTTTAACTATGCCGAAATCCTAATTGATCAAAGTGATCCAGGAGGAGGTCCATTTCCAACACCACCTGTAAATTTGAGAGGGAACATTAAAAATGCTAATAAAACTGATCTAAGAGCCTTAGGATACTTTCATATTGCTCAAGCTTATAGATTATCCTATACAGTCGTTACTCCCTAGTTGATAAATTTGTATTTTTAAGATTATGACGTTTACAAAAACTACAGAACAAGAATCAAACTATAATGCTCTAGAAAAAATGAGCGTAAATCAACTGTTATCTTCGATCAATAAAGAGGATAAAACAGTTCCTAACGCAGTAGAAAAAGCAATACCATATATTGAGCAGACGGTAAATATTATAGTGAGTAAACTCAAAAATGGAGGTCGCCTTTTTTATTTAGGTGCAGGAACGAGTGGTCGCCTCGGCGTTGTAGACGCGAGTGAATGTCCGCCCACTTTTGGTGTGACCCAAGATTTAGTAATCGGACTCATTGCTGGGGGTGATACAGCTATTAGAGAAGCTGTTGAGTTTGCCGAGGATGATAAAGAACAAGGATGGAAAGATCTAAAGAAACATAAAATTACTTCAAAAGATGTAGTTATAGGTATTGCAGCTTCTGGTACTACACCCTATGTTATTGCTGCCTTGCAAGCATGTAATACCCATCAAATTACTACCGCGTGCATTACGTGTAATGAAAAAAGTCCTTTAGCTACTACAGCACAGTATCCTATTGTTGTAACGGTTGGGCCAGAGTTTGTTACAGGAAGTTCTCGCATGAAAGCTGGAACTGCTCAAAAACTAGTGCTCAATATGATTTCTACGGCAGTCATGATTCAATTGGGTCATATTAAAGGAAATAAAATGGTAGATATGCAGCTTAGCAACGACAAACTTGTGGATCGTGGTATTCGAATGGTGATGGAAGAATTAGCTATTGAAAGAAATGAAGCTACTATACTACTCAATAAATATGGAAATGTACGCACCGCTATAACTTCTTATGAAACCTCAAAAAACAAATAAAGATCTTTTAGCTAAAGGAGTACAGCGCATCGCTATTGCATTTATATTCATGTTTATTAGTCCAGTTGTTATTCACTCTGCTTTTAAAAATCAGGAACATCCTATGTATATTCCTATAATATGCCTAGGTATAATCGGTGCTATATTTGCAATTACCATGGGATTCATTGGTATAAAAACCATGATGGATGCTTTCTTTGGTAAGAAAAAATGAATTCAAATACCACTGCGTTTTGATATAGGCGTGCTTGGGTTATACCCAAAACCAGGAATTTCATACGTAATACCCATAGAATTCATTATATAACCTATAATTGCATAATGATGTAACGCATGGCTATTAGCATGAGCCAAAATACTTTCTAATGTATAATTAACCGTAACCTTGCCATGTCCCATATCATCAGTTACATGAAGTAGATAATCTGTATTAGTACCAATATAAGATGTTAGCGTATGTTGAATCGAACGTATACCTTGATGTGCGGCTTCTGGATCAACAGCTATCCTTACATCACGCTTTCGAGCAGTTAGATCTATAATACTATCATCTAATCCACTTTTAATACAATCAAAAAAGTCCAATATATGACGAATGTGACTTCCAATACTAGAATAATAAGGTCCTACAGAAGTTTGGTTATAAACGTCTACATCAATAATATCGAGCAAAAAAATTGCTTGCTCTAATGTAGAATTAATAGAATGTATTAGTGCTTTTTTCATATAAAACTATGCCTAAGATACATATTAAACTCATAAAATTGATATTATCTAGTAACTATAAAGTTAAAATCACACAAAATTCATTAAATATCTTCTGAAAATTCAAGTAAGGAATAGATCACTTTGAACTAAGGTTAAACCACAAAATCATGGATAAAATACAATATTAATCGATAAAAGGTAAAAAATTTAGCCTTTAATGTAAAAATATTATATATTTGTAATTCATAAAAAAGCTTTTTTACAAATGAAAGGAATCGTTTCGATCTTATTACTATCTTGTTTCATCTTACAAGTCAATGCACAAAATTTACATGAAGACGCATTAACTGCGGCCAGTTATGCATTTGCACATGCAAAAAAAGCACATGGTGCTAATAATGTATTTCATACACAAGAATACGCAGACAAAGCTATAGAATCTTTTAGAAAAGCAGAAGATCTAGCCGCACAATGTGAATGTAGTGAAGCTAATGAAACTGCCTATCAAGCAACTGTTGATTTAGAAAGTGCATTAGAACAGGATACATATGAGCGTAGTCGTTTTTATGTTAAACGTGCAAAAGAGCTTGGATCTACATTATTAGAACAATTGACAAAATGTAGTGTCGACAGTAAAAATGCTGTTGCCCAGAATCCAGTTGAAGCAAAAGAGGCTGCTATTGCCGAAGCCAGTCAAGAAGTTGAGCAAAAACAACAAGAATTAGAAGAAAAAAGACGGCAACTTAATTTAGAACAACAAAAATTAGAACAACAAATTGCCGAACAAAATAAATTAAAAGCAGCGTTTGAAGCTAAACGTGCCGCAGAGCTAAAACAACAGACTGTAATAAAAGCTAAAGCCGAGCTAGCTCTTAAAAAATTAGAAGCTGCACTACAAGAATTAAGTATTGTACTTAATGAAGATGCTACTTTTCAAGCACAAAAAGATTATTTACGTAGTCAAAGTGATCTCGAAAATGAAACACTTGATGATACCAAAAATTTCTACGTAGACCAAGCAAAAGAACTTACGCGCACCGCAATGAAACAATTTGCTGGTAATGCCGAAAATTAATATGACTTAATTTTATTTTGTAGCCCCAAAATAGAATTTTTTTAAAACGGTATCTTGTACAAGATACCGTTTTTTTGTGCATAACTTTTTAAATAAATGTAGCTACTTATTGGAATAATTCCATAATTTTGGAATAATTCCAATAAGTAAAATTTGAGAACAATTCTACATCTTGATTTAGACACATTTTATGTATCTGTTGAGCGACTTATAAACAGTTCGCTACAGCACAAACCTCTATTAGTAGGAGGAATAAGTGATCGAGGCGTTGTAGCAGCCTGTAGCTACGAGACTCGTACTTTTGGTGTACATTCTGGTATGCCTATGAAAACTGCAAAAGAACTATGTCCCGAGGCTGTAGTTATTAAAGGGAATGCAGGAACCTACAGTAACTATTCTAACATCGTTACCGAAATAATTAAAGAACAAGTACCTGTACTTGAAAAATCTAGCATTGATGAATTCTATGCAGACTTGTCAGGGATGGATCGATTTTTTGGTTGTTTCGATTACGCCAAAGAACTTCGACAAAAAGTAATAGCAGAAACAGGACTCCCCATTTCTTTTGGTCTCTCTACTAATAAAGTAGTATCAAAAGTAGCAACCAATGAAGCAAAACCTAACAGTCAATTAATGATAAATTTTGGCACAGAAAAGCCTTTTTTGGCTCCCTTGTCCATAAAAAAAATACCTATGGTTGGTGATAAAACATATCAAACCCTTAGAGGCCTAGGAGTCAAATATGTAAAAACAATTCAAGACATGCCTGTAGATGTTATGAAGCGTGTTCTGGGAGCTAATGGTTATACTATCTGGAAACGCGCCAATGGCATAGATGATACACCCGTTATAGCGTTTTCAGAGCGTAAATCTATATCGACAGAGCGTACTTTTGATAAAGATACTATCGATGTATACAAATTAAAAAATTTGCTGATAGCCATGACAGAAAATTTAGCCTATCAATTACGTCGCGGTAACAAGTTGACCGCCTGCATAACCGTTAAAATTCGCTACTCCGATTTTAATACCTATTCAAAACAACTCAAAATCCCCTATACCAGCGCAGATCATTTACTTATCCCTAAAATTATTGAACTTTTTGAAAAACTATATCAAAAACGGTTACTCGTTCGTCTAATCGGGATTAGATTTAGTCATTTAGTCAATGGTAACTATCAAATTAACTTATTCGAAGATGATGAAAAACAACTTAATCTCTATAAGGCCCTAGATCACATCAGGAGTCAATACGGAGATCGTAGTGTGATTCGAGCAGTAGCAATGGGATCAAAAACTATTGGTCGTATGCAAAATCCATTTAATGGTCAACCCCCTATTGTCTTGGCTCATAGAAAACAATAATTAATTGGGCGTGTCCCTTTGGGTCAGGCTATACGCGCTACATGGTAGCTTGCTACTATCCCTCACGCTCATTAAGAACACCAAATTATGTACCTCAATTGTCACTCCTACTTCAGTTTGCGATTCGGAACTTTTTCTGAAACTGCTTTATTAGAATTAGCCAAAGAAAATAAAGTAAATCATATAGCTTTAACCGATATTAACAACACCTCAGGTTGCCTTAATTTTGTACGTAAAGCCAAAGAAAATGGAATTCAACCTGTAGTAGGAATTGATTTTAGAAACCACCACCAACCACTGTATATAGGTATTGCTAAAAATAATGAAGGTTATAAAGAACTTAATGACTACTTATCTCATCACCTACACTACAAACTTGATTTCCCTTCACAAGCCCCTACATTTAACAATGCATATATTATTTATCCTTTTGAGCAAGCACATAAACTTAACAAACAAAACTTTGATCCACATGAATATATAGGTATCGCGATCAAAGATATAAACAAACTAAAGTTTTCTAAAATAAGAATACATACCCATAAACTCGTCGTACTACAGCCAGTAACTTTTAGATCTAAAAAAGACTTTAACGCGCATCGCCTCTTACGTGCAATCGATAATAATGTACTGCTTAGCAAACTTCCTATTAAACAACAAGCCTGTTTTTCAGAAAAAATGATACCCCTTGATACTTTGGTAGAAAAATACAGTGACTTTAAACATATACTTAAAAATACCCAAACACTTATTAAATCTTGTAGTATTGATTTCAACTTCTCAAAAAATAAACCATCCTTGAATCAACGTACTTATACTGGTGATCTACAAAAAGATCAAATATTGTTACAAAAGCTTTGCCAAGAAGGACTCGCATATCGCTATAAGAAGCCTGATAAGCAAGTACTCGATAGAATAGAAAAAGAACTCAAAATGATCACTCAAATGCAATTTGTGTCCTATTTCTTAATTAATTGGAGAATCATTACCTATGCTAGGCAAAAAGGCTATTATTATGTAGGTCGCGGTAGTGGTGCTAATAGCATTGTAGCCTATATATTGAGAATTACAGATGTAGATCCTATAGAGTTAGATCTATACTTTGAGCGCTTTATAAACACCCATCGTACCAGTCCACCAGACTTTGATATTGATTTCTCTTGGAAAGACCGACAGGACATCACCCAATTTATCTTTGACACCTTTGATAATGTAGCACTTATGGGAACCTATATCACTTTTCAATACAAAGGTGTTGTTAGAGAATTAGGTAAGGTGTTTGGTTTACCCAAATTCGAAATTGATAAATTGAGTACAGGCGCATATCAACCTAATGATTTAGATCATATTAGCAAACTAGTTCTATTGTACGGCAAGCTTATAGAAGGTATGCCTAACTATGTAAGTATACACTCTAGCGGAATTTTAATTAGTGATGCTCCATTACACTATTATTCTGCTACAAACTTACCCCCCAAAGGATTCCCTACCGTACAGTACGATATGCTCATTGCAGAAGATTTAGGATTGTATAAATTTGATATCTTAGGACAACGAGGTTTGGCAAAAATAAAAGACGCTCTTAATATTATTAAATACAACCAACCTGATCATCCTCCAATCGATATTCATAATATCAAAGATTT